>NZ_CP032819.1:0-615675 GCF_003991565.1 Butyricimonas faecalis
ATGGCTTTGATGACCCCGTTTGTGCAGACGAGGTTAGTGGATTATTTTACCCGCATTTTGGAGGAACGGACGGGGACCACGATTTCTATCGGACGAGTGGAATTCCGCCCGATAGAGTCACTGATACTAAATGATGTATTTGTTCGGGATTGTCGCCAAGATACGCTTGTATTTTGCGAGCGGTTGATGATGAAGGTGGATTCCGTGAGTTTCGTGAAAAGACGATTCACGATTACGGAAGCTGCTTTCGAAAAAGCGAAGTTTAATGTATGGATCGAACGTAGAAAAGATGGGGGTGAGAGTCTTACAAACGTGGAACGGCTCATCAATTCTTTTTCGTTTTCCAAGGCCGATTCCGTGCCTCAGACTTCTTCGGAGTGGAACGTGAATCTGGCTCAGGTAATATTGAAAGAGTGTCGTTTCCGGTATATCGAGAGTGATCATGAACCGATAGATTACGGGATCAATTGGACGGACGTGGAGTGCCAGAATCTGAATGTGCGTATTTTCGGTATTGATTTTTCGAACAAGCAATACAGGGCTAAAGTTGATGGACTTCGTTTCAGGGAAAAGTCCGGTTTCGAGGTGACCAACATGGGAGGGGAGGTCGTGGCAAGTGATGATAATTTATTGATAACAAACACGTTTATACAAACGGAACGGAGTAAGGTTTACTTGGACACGTTGGAGTATAACTGGGTTCCGGAACACGATTACTGGCGTAATTTTACCACGAGGATGCAACAACGTTACGTGTTTACCGATTCTCGGGTAAGTTTTGACGATCTGGCGTATTTTAACGGGAAGTTGTTGGGGATGCATAATACCGTTTTCGGTAGCGGGGTGGTTTTTAACACGATAAACAATCTGGAAGGGCGTGATTTAGAGGTTTATCTGGGCAATAAGAGTGTGCTGCATGGTTCATTTGCATCGCACGGGTTACCTGCTTTTTTCGAGACGGATTTTAATATTGATTTTACAAATACGAAGGTGTCACCTCCTGAATTAGAGGCTATTTACATGCCTTGGCTTGGGAGTCATTACGTGAAGATACCAGAAATATTGCATAAATATGATGTCTTTACTTTCGACGGGAATTTTCAAGGAAAGATTGAAGACTTTGCCATTAAAGCTCGTACCACGACTCCCGGAATGGTGGGGAGTGTGCTTTTTAATTGCGTGATGGACAGTATCGGGGATATTCGTTATGATGGTTGGGTCGGTTTGGGACAGGTGCAATTGGGATTCCTCACGGGGCAATCCTTTTTGGGGAGAGGGTCGTTTTTCGGGAAGTTTGATGGTGTGCTGGGCGATTCGACTTCGTTATTTAATTTATCGAGTGATATACGCCGTTTACAGCTATTTGACAGGGAAATTCGGAATGTTCGCCTGACATTGGGGACGAAAAACGATCATTTATATCTGCTCTCTTCCGTGAGAAACGATAGTTTGCAGGCGGATGTTCTTTTAGATTATATTATGGGCGACACGTTGAGTCTGGCGAAAACCGAAGGTTACGTGAACGTGCGTCAGTGGGATTCGTGGGCTCCCTCTGTTTTTGGAGAACGAGAGTCTGTTGAATTTGATTTTAGCGGTACTCTGAAACAAAGCGAGGATAATCGTTGGGTGGAATTACTGGTACCGGAGATGAAATACGAGAATAGTAGGGGAACATGGAGTACCGATTCCTTGAAATTCTCCACGACGATACTGGGTGAGTACAGTTTCTCTCAATTGCAATCTGATGTGGCGGACGTGACGGTGGAAGGTTTTTTCCATTCATTAGAAATGACGGATTTGTGGAATAGTTTTTTGGTAAGCTATTTGCCCGACTACAAGTATGCCGTTGACAAGACTTTGCCGGAAGGTACGAGCCTGATGCTGGACGTGCATTTAAATGACATTAACCCTTTTTTGAAAGTGGCTTATCCGCGACTGAAGCTGTCCCGGGGAGGGAATTTGAGCTGCGAATATAATTATGTCGACCGTCAAGTTGAGTTGTCTTTGATGGCAGATACAATCTCCTATGGTGATTTTAAATTACGTGATTCCCGGATGAAACTGAGTGGGGACGGTATAAACTTGCTCTGCACGTACACGGCTGATGAATTGAGATATATGAATCTCGGCAGGTTGTATAACGTGCGGAACGTGATCGAGGTAAACACGAATAACGTGAACGAGCGGCTGACTTGGTGTAATTGGGAAAGAGAGAGTTATAGCGGCTCATTTGCGGCTAACTTGCGTTTGTTGAAATACGGGGAGCGTCACTTGACCCAGGTGTTTATTCATCCGAGCACGTTCGTCATGGCGGATAGCACATGGTACGTGGCGCGTTCCATGATCTTGAAAGAGGATAATGATATTTTCGTGAATAATTTTGAAATTAGCCGGGGGAAACAGCGTTTCCGTTTGCGGGGACGGGTGACGGAGAATCCTCGTGATGTTCTTGCTTTGGAGTTTCGTGATTTCAGTTTGACCGAGTTTAACAAGATCCTTTTTGATAATAAATTGCAACTATTCGGCCAAGTGAACGGGGAGGTCAGAATTCAAGATTTGTACAAAGACAATTTGATATATGCAAACGTGAGTGTGGACCAATGGGGTGTTAACCGGGATACGTTAGGTGTGTTGGATTTGAATTCTCGTTGGGATGCACCGAATAGTGCTTTGGAAATAAGCATGGTAAACCGGATGAAAGAGAGAACCCCGATCGGGATGTGGGGGTATTATAAGCCTTCGACAGACAGTTTGAATGTGAATCTGGAACTTTCCCGGATCGAGGTGAATTATCTGGCCGGTTATTTCCCCGATATCTTGAAAGGTGGCGAGGGTACAATTTCGGGTAATCTGGTTATGAAAGGAACAACACAAAAGGCCTCGATTGACGGTTTTCTGGAAATGGATTCGGTATCGCTTACGGTAGCCGGGTTAAACACCGCTTTTAAAGTCGATGATCGTTTACCCGTGAAGAATAATCGGGTTGTGCTGGATAATTTTAAGATATACGATGCCAATGGACACACATCGGTTTGCTCGGGATATTACGATTTGAATTCAAATTTATACGACGTGTCGCTTAAATTTGATAATTTCCGAGTGCTAAATACCAAAGCGAACCAGAATGATGTGTTTTACGGGCAACTGTATATCACGGGACAATCCCGGATGAATAATTTGTCCGGGGGCGGGGCTTTATCCGTGAATTTGAAACCGGAGGCTCATTCCGTACTCTATATCCCTTTAACTTCCGCGTTGACGGAGGAAGACGGGAGTTTCCTGCATTTTATAAACAAACGTCAGCCGGATGGGGAGCGTCGTCCGGAAGAAGAACGTGTTTCGTTGGTTTCCAATTTTGATTTGAATGCTAATATCGAGATCAATAACAATCTGGAAGTACAAATTATATTTGATCCCACTATCGGGGATATTTTGAAAACGGTGGGAAGTGGTAACTTGCGTTTCGGTTTGGGAAAAGATAACGAGTTGAATATGTTCGGGGAGTATAAGATCGAGAAGGGAGATTACTTGTTCACGTTAAGTAACTTGATTAATAAAAAATTCGTGCTGAACCCCGGAGGAAGTATCAGGTGGAATGGCTCGCCGTATGATGCCACGATTGACGTGAGCGCCATATATAATTTGCGTACCTCTTTGAGCGATTTGCTTGCCGGAACCACGACGACGGTGGATAAGACGACGAAAGTACCCGTTGAGTGCGAGTTGAAGTTGGGAGAAAATCTGATGAACCCCAACGTGCAGTTCGGCATTAATTTCCCCTCTCTCGATATGCAAATGCGGAGTTTGATGCAGAGCTTTTTCTCCAGTCAGGATGAGATTAATAAACAGATGTTTTCTTTGCTGATATTGAATAAATTCTATACTCCGGATTATGTTGATAAGGATGCCGAGTTGGAAGAACGGAACACGGGATACCAGATGGGGGTGACAACGGCGAGTGAGTTATTGTCCAATCAATTATCCCGTTGGTTATCACAGATCAGTAATAATTTTGATATCGGCTTTTCTTATCGCCCGGGTGATCAGGTCACTACGAACGAGTTCGAGTTGGCTTTGTCGACCCAAATTTGGAATAACCGGGTGACAATTTCTGCCAACGGTAATATGATGGAGAAAGCAAAGACCAATTCCAACACGTCGATTACGGGTGATTTTGACGTCGACGTGAAATTGAATCGTCAAGGTTCACTACATTTGAAGGCTTATTCGCACACAGATGAGAAGATTACCTACAACGCGACGGAGACCGTGCAGGGTGTCGGTGTCTTTTATCAAGAGACGTTCGATACCTTCCGGGAATTATTCCGTAAATACCTGGCTATATTTAAACGGAAAAAACGATCGACAGCCACCGCACAATCCGCTGATAATAAGAAATAATTCATGTTTTAACTTTCTATTTCCCGTTTTTCATGTCTTTGTCATTGTTTTTTTGATTTTTTTTCATCAAATTGTACTCGTTACGTGAAAACGTCGAACCTAACTAAATTGCATTATGAAAAAAATGACTGAACAAGAGTACATGGACCGTGAGGCCAAATACGGTGCTCACAATTACCATCCACTTCCCGTGGTCTTAGAAAAAGGAGAAGGTATTTACGTGTGGGATGTTAACGGAAAACGTTATTTCGACTTTCTGTCGGCTTATTCTGCCGTGAACCAGGGACACTGCCACCCGAAGATTGTAGAAGCTATGACGGAGCAGGCCAAGAAATTGGCTTTAACTTCCCGGGCTTTCTATAACAACGTGTTGGGTGAATGGGAAGAATACATTACGAAATATTTCGGGTACGATAAGGTACTACCGATGAATAGTGGTGCCGAGGCTGACGAGACGGCTTTGAAATTATGCCGTCGTTGGGGATATGACGTGAAGGGAATACCTGCGGATCAAGCCAAGATTATTGTTTGCGATAATAATTTCCACGGTCGTACAATCACGATCATTACGCTTTCTAACGATCCTTCTTCTTATGCCGGATTCGGACCTTTTACTCCCGGATTTGAGAGAATACCGTATGATGATATACCTGCTTTGGAAGAGGCGTTGAAGGATCCGAACGTGGCCGGATTCCTTTTGGAACCGATTCAAGGAGAGGCCGGTGTTTACGTGCCGCATGAAGGCTATTTAAAGAAAGCATACGACTTGTGTAAGGCTCATAACGTGTTGTTTATGGCCGACGAGGTGCAGACCGGTATTGCCCGTACGGGTAAAATGTTGGCGTGTGACCACGAGGGGGTTCGGCCGGACATTTTGATTCTGGGTAAAGCCATTTCCGGCGGATTGATGCCTGTTTCCTGCGTGTTGGCAGATGACGAGATTATGTTGACCATTAAGCCGGGAGAACACGGTTCTACTTACGGGGGAAATCCCATTGCGGCTAAAGTATCTATGGCGGCGTTACAGGTGATCAAAGATGAGAAACTGGAAGAAAATGCCGAAAGACTGGGTAAGATTTTCCGGGAAAGAGTGAAAGCAATTAAATCTGATATGATGGAACTTGTCCGCGGTAAAGGTTTGCTGAACGCGGTGGTAATTACTCCGAAGAATGGCAAAACGGCTTGGGATGTATGTTTGAAATTGCGCGACAACGGTTTGTTAGCTAAACCGACTCACGAACATATCATCCGTTTTGCTCCGCCTTTGGTAATCAATGAAGAGCAATTGCTTGAAGCAATAGGTATTATCGAGAAAACGTTAAAGGAGTTCGAGTAATTTTAGTTAAATCTATTTCAAAGAGTCTTTTCGGGATTGTACGGTTAATCTTGAAAAGATTCTTTTTATTATTTCTTGATATGGCGGAAAATTTATTTTTCTGTGTATATTTGTTTGATTAAATATCCCTTTATGTCAATAGATTTTGATTCATTATTGGAAGGCATTAATAAAAAAGATATGCGGGCGTGGGAGGAGCTTTATGCAGGGTATTATGCCGTGTTGTGTTCTTACGTGAACAATATTTTGCGGGATCGAGATCAAGCCCAGGATATCGTGCAGGATGTTTTGGTGGCTGTCTGGAAGTCTTCCAAACAGTTTGGAGATATGAAGGAATTGACGTCTTATTTATACCGGGCTTGTTATAATAACGCCTTGATTTATAAGCGCAATGTTCAAATTCGTAAAGATATAGAGCAAAAAATTGTTTTGGAAACGGAAGTCGAGTTCTCGGATGAAATTTTTGCTATTACCGTGAGGGATGAGTTATTGAGACAATTGTATTGTTATATCAAGGAGTTGCCGGATGGTGCCAGGGAAATAATGGAATTAAGTGTTTTGGGATTCTCCGGGCCCGAAATTGCAGAAAAATTGGGGATCACGATTCACACGGTGAAAACTCAAAAGAATAGGAGTTTCAAGTATTTACGAGAAAAATTGAAAGATTCAGTTCTGTTATTTTTAATTTAATCAAAACTTTTTATCGTTTTTGTCATACTCTTTGTGGTTTCATGTATTATATAATAAACGATCCATTATCGATATTAAATATTTGAGGCTGTAATAGTAGTAACTGCTTGATTAATATAAGATAACAGTAGATGAAATTAGATTTATATAGCGTGGTGGAATTATTTCGAAAATCTTTCTCGACCTCACTTTCTGATGAGGAAAAGGAGGAGTTGGATGATGTTTTGCGAGATAATTATTTGAAAAAAGCATATGACCAATTATCAGATGAAACTTTTGTACTGGATAAATTCCGGGAGTTTGAAGAATACAAGTACAAGCCTGCTTTTAATAAATTAAAAGTTTACCAGCATCGAATTCGGATTCGTCGATGGACAATATGGGGATCGTCTATAGCTGCAGTCTTGATCCTTGTGTTTGTTTTGGTTCGTCCTTGGAAATATAATGGTAATATGCAGGAGTTCGTTAAGGAAACACAACATATTATACCACCTGGAAGTAGTATGGCCATTTTGAAGTTGGCAGACGGAAGAATGATCGAAATCGGGAAGCAGCCATTGAAACTTAAAGATACTCAAGGAAGCATGGTAAAATATGAAAATGGACGTCTTTCTTACTCTTCTGGAAAAGAAACTACGATAACAGAGGCTTACAATGAATTGGTTGTACCTGTTGGTGGCGAATGTCATGTTCTTTTGGAGGATGGTACGGACGTTTGGCTAAATGCGGATTCAAAATTGAAATATCCCATAGTGTTTAACGGGGAAAGTCGTGAAGTCGTATTGTCGGGGGAGGCTTATTTCGAAGTGAAAAAGGATAACCGCCCCTTTATTGTAAATCTGGAAAGTGGTGATATAACTGTACTTGGAACTTCTTTTGGCGTGAGCGCTTACCCGGGTTATCCGAATTATACAACCTTGGTCAGGGGAAGTGTTCGTTTTACATCCCTTCGACGGGAGCAGATTGTTTTAACTCCCGGGGAACAGGCAGTGGTTGATATTTTCGGGTCTCTGAAGAAACGGAACGTGGATGTAGAAGAATTTGTCGGTTGGAAGGATGGCGTGTTCATTTTCAAGGATAAACCATTGGCTGAAATCATGGAAATATTGGAGCGTTGGTATGGGGTACACGTGATTTTTCAAGATAATAGTTTGAAAGAATTGGAATACACAGGTAGTCTCGAAAGATATGATTCTATTAATACATTTTTGCAATTATTGGAAAAATTGGAAGAAATCCAATATGAAATAAAGGGAAATACGATAGTTCTATTTAAATAAAAGAGAGAGACAGGCAACAAATTTCTCAGGTTCGGCGTCTGTCCCTTCTCGATTTATATAATTAAATATAAATTACAATGATATGAAAAAAAATCGATTAATTAGGTTTCCTGACCGATTAAAAAGGTGTAAGAAAAATTTAATGATTATGAAATGGTGTGTTGTTTTTATCTGCTTGTTTACTTTGAACTTGTCTGCGGATGTGTATTCTCAAAAGAATATCGTGTCGCTGGACTTATCTGATGTGTCCATTGGACAATTTGTGAAAGCGGTTAAACAGCAGACATCCCTTAAGTTCATGTATAATTCGTCTATTGTTCGTCAGGCAGGGAATATCTCGGTGAAAGTTGAAAACAAAGAGTTGAAAGATGTGCTAGGTATGGTGTTGGGGCAAGTCAACTTGGAATACGAGTTTTTTAATAACGTGATCTTGATTCGAGCAAAAGATGAAAAGAAAAGCGAACAATTACAAAGAACCGTGAGAGGGTGCGTGAAAGACGAGAAAGGAACTCCTTTGCCGGGAGTGACGGTGGTGTTAAAAGGTGAAAACTTGGGTGTTGCTACAGATGTTAATGGTAATTATTCACTTTCTTTTTTGGATCAAAAGAATTTGGTTATATTATTTTCATTTGTCGGAATGTTACCGGTTGAAGTTAAATACACGGGACAGGATACTATTAATGTGGTATTGAAAGAGGATGTAGAAAAGATCGATGAAGTAGTTGTGAATGGTTACTTTACACGGAAGAAGGAAAGTTATACGGGCGTATCGACGACTTTTTCAGGGAGTGAACTTCGTAAAGTGTCAACGGGGAGTATTTTGAATACCTTATCTATGTTGGATCCTTCTTTTGTGAAAGTTGTAAACAACGAAATGGGGAGTGACCCGAATACTATTCCGAGTTTTGAGATACGTGGTTCCAGCAGTTTAAAATCAACATTTGAAGGTAATCCCAATATGCCTACGTTTATTATGGACGGTTTTGAGGTTTCTGCACAAAAAGTATTTGATTTAGATCCAACTCGTGTCCGTTTCATAACGATATTGAAAGATGCTGCAGCTACGGCAATTTATGGTTCCCGTGCAGCCAATGGAGTGGTTGTTATCGAAACTGAACTACCCAAAGCGGGAAAATTACAGTTTTCGTATAATGGAAGCGCCAATTTTGAGGTGGCAGATCTTTCTGATTATAATTTGATGAATGCTGAAGAGAAATTGGAATATGAAGTACGTTCGGGGTTGTATGAAACAAAAGATCAAAGTCCTGAATATGCTGATGACAATTTAACTTCTTATAATCAAATATTGAAATTGGTTAAAGAGGGCAATGATGTGGATTGGTTAGCTATTCCTGTTAGGGATGTGGGGATTGGTCATAAACACTCTGTTATGGCTGAAGGAGGAAATGAAACATTTCGTTATGCTTTAGATATTTCTTATTCAAATACGGTAGGGGTAATGAAAGGTTCAAAGCGCGATAATTATGGAGGAGGAGTTCGTCTTCAATATAATTTGAAGAAATTGAAATTTATGAACTATACATCTTTCAGTCATTTGAAGTCAGTGAATTCTCCCTATGGCAGTTTTAGTTCGTATACCTATTATAATCCCTATTATAATCCTTATGATGAGGAGGGTAATATAAAGAAAATACTCTATTCTTATCAGTATTATGATGAAGGAGTAAAGACAAAACCGATGTATAACGAGTTGTATAATGCTACGTTGCCATCAAAGAATCAATCAATAGGAAACTACTTTATGAATAATTTTTCCGTTGAGTATGATGTTGTTCAAGGATTGAAATTGAAAGCGAATCTGTCTTTGAGTGTCGATAATAATAAATCGGATGCTTACGTGTCAAATGAAAATACTAATTTTATTGGTAAAGAGCTGAGAGGGAGTTATTCGCAATCTTGGTCAAACAGTTTTAGTTATGATATAAATGTTGTATTAACTTATGTTCGAAATTGGAAAAAACATTTTTTGAATGTAGGATTGATTTATAATTTGCGAGAGAGTAATACAGACGCAACGAGTTTGTCTGCGGTTGGTTTTCCTAATGAAAATATGGATCATATTTCTATGGGAACTAGTTTTACGGAAGGAGGGAGACCGGGAGGAAGTTATAATATATCCCGCTTGATCGGTTTTGTTGCTAACCTCGGTTATACGTATGACAATAGATTTTTACTCGATTTTTCTTTGAGAAGTGATGGTTCGTCTTTATATGGAGCTAATAACCGCTGGAGTACATTCTGGTCTTTAGGAGTTGGTTATAACTTGCATAACGAAAAATTTATGGAGGGAGTTTCGTTTGTTGATTTGTTAAAAATACGAGGATCCATTGGAACAACGGGAGGACAAAATTTCAATCCGTATCAGTCAATGACGATGTATTCTTATAACGATAGTCGAATAAGCGGTATTTCTTATACGGGTTATATGGGTGTACTACTGAAGGCATTCGGAAACAAGAATTTGAAATGGCAAAAAGTAGAGAAACGGAATGTGGGATTGGATTTTGAATTACTTGATCGACGATTAAGAGGCTCGTTTAACGTGTATAGCGATCTTTCTAAGGATGTGCTTATCGATGTTACTGTTGCTCCGTCATTAGGTTTTTCTTCTTATAAAGAAAATTTGGGAGAAGTGAAAAATAGTGGCGTCGAATTGACATTAAAAGGAACCGTAATTCGTGATATGGATCGAGATATAATTTGGGATTTAATCTTTAATCTGGCGCATAATAAAAATAAAGTGATGAAGATTAATCGAGCTTTGACGGCTTTTAATGAATCACAAGATGCGGAGGTGAAGAATAAACCGACGATTAGGTATAAAGAAGGATTGTCTCAAAATACGATCTGGGTGAATGAATCTCTAGGGATTGACCCTGCTACGGGAGAGGAAATCTTTTTAGATATGAATGGAAATAAAGTGAATGAATGGAGTACGGCCAATTATAAACCTTTTGGTTCCACGGATCCTAAAGTTTACGGGACAATAGGAACAATGTTCGTTTATAAAAAATGGGAATTGAATGCACATTTGTATTACAAATATGGTGGTTATTTGTACAATTCGACCTTGGTAGATAAAGTGGAGAATGTAAATCCTAATGAAAATGGTGATAAACGAATTTTATATGATCGTTGGAATGCTCCAGGTGATATTGCTAAATTCAAAAAAGTTAGTGATGTTTCAGAGACTAAGCCCACATCACGTTTTGTAGAGAAAGAAAATTACATACAGCTTCAATCCTTGTCGCTAGGGTATGATTTCAGTAATGATAAACTTCGAAAAGTAGGTATTCAACGATTGAAAGTGTCGGCTATCGGTAATGATATATTTAAGTCATCTACTGTAAAAATGGAAAGGGGAACTTCTTATCCTTATGCAAGAACATTTTCTTTATCCGCTCAAGTAACTTTTTAATTTGATTGTTGTATGAAAAAATTAATAAATAAATCTATAATTCTTTCACTAGTCGTGGCATTGACCGCATGCAATGATTGGTTGAATGTTTCTCCTAAAACAGACATGAAAGCCGAAGATTTGTTTTCGACTGAAGCGGGCTTTCGGGATGCTTTGATTGGGGTTTACGCTTTAATGGCAACGAGTAATCTTTACGGAAAAAATTTATCTTATGGTTATTTGGATGTTTTGGCCCAGTATTATACCAGTCCTCGTAGTAACACATCTACAGGATACGAGCATAATTTAAAAAATGCAGCCGCCTACAATTATACGGAAAGTGATGAAGAATCAAGAATATTATCCATTTGGTCGAGCCATTTTTCTGCAATAGCCAATATAAATCAGGCTTTATTATTTATAGATGAAAATCGAGAAGTGTTTACATCAGAGGATATTCATCATATTTATAAGGGAGAATTTTTAGCACTTCGTGCTTTACTTCATTTTAATATTCTTCGTCTTTTTGCACCATCTCCGATGATGGATAATCAGAATGGACTGAATGCTCTCGCAATTCCTTATGTGGAACAATATACGAATATTGCTCAACCTCAGTTAACCGTGAAAGAGGTCTTAGAAAAAGTCGTAAAAGATTTGCTTGCGGCTAAGGATTTGATGAAAGAACGGGAAATTTTTAATGAATTTGACTCATCCTCCCCGATGTACAAGAGAAATCAAAGAATGAATTATTACGCTGTTACAGCTCTTTTGGCTCGGGTTTATCTTTATGAAAATGAAAAGGAAGCAGCTTTGACTGAAGTGAAAAAAATTATTGGTGAAGTAGATGGGGAAAATCCTACATCTTACACCTTGGCAACTAGTGGTGCGACTGCAACTAACCCGATGTTTCAATCCGAATTAATATTTACTTTGGATGTTCAAAAGTTGAAAGATTTGAGTGAGAATAGTTTTTCCGAAACTTCACTTTCAGATGTTTTGTTGGTGTCTGAAAAAGGTAAACAAACTATTTTTACTGCAAGTGGCCTAGAGAGTGATTTCAGATCTTCATGGTTAACGGCAACCTCAAATGGTAAGGAGTATGTTTTGACAAAGTATAATAATATGAATTATATACCGTTGTTTAAATTGTCCGAACTTTATTTGATTGCGGCGGAATGTGCAGACGGTGAGGATGCGTATTGGTATTTGAATCAATTAAGAAATCATCGGGGATTATCGAGTATCGAACATACAAAAGACATAGAGAGTTACATTTATCAAGAGTACAGAAGAGAATTTTTGGGAGAAGGGCAATTGTTTTTTTATTATAAACGCAAATTGTATGATACTGTCGGTGCGGAAGATAACGTCGGGATTGAGGATTTGAAAGCAGTTTATAATTTACCGATACCTACATCGGAAATTGATTTTGGTAACATAAAAAACTGATTGAGATGAGAAGAATATTTATACTTTTTGTTTTAGCTGTACTTTGTTCTTGTAGTAAGAATGAAAGATTGGTTTATGATCTGGATATGCATGATATATATTATCCTATCGTGACAGAAACTCGAGATAGTCTATTTGTCTCATTACTAACTGCGGATAAAATTTTAACCACGACAGTGGATGTTAAGTTATTGGGTGATGTTTTACGATCTCCGGCAAGATTCAAAGTTGAGGTTGTAAAAGAAAAAACGAATGCGGTTGAGGGAGTTCATTATGAAAAATTGCCGGATTATTATGATTTTCCGGCGGGAGAATTTGTATATAAAATGCCAATTAATTTATTGAAAGGCGATGAGGGAATTACGGAAAAACCGGTGTCATTGACATTACGACTTGTAGGGACATCTGATTTGGGAATTGCATATAAAGATCGATCAGAAATTCGTTTGGTCATAGCTGATATGCTAAAAATGCCAGAAGGAACGGGGTATTATGGAGATATGACTGCATTTAAAAGTCTATTTGGTGATTATTCTAGGAAAAAGCACACGATGATTATCGAATTAACGGGACATGATTTTTGGGATGGGAATTATGGTAATTATGGTGGTTCACGTGGAATCTACTATGAGAAGGATTATTATATTTCTTTCGCGAGAAAATTGTATAAGATTATTACGGAGGATGAGATTGAGGATGAGAATGGAAATGTTATGCAGGGATGGATGGTACCCTAAGAATTTTAATATATAATTTAAAAATGTAGAGATCGTTATGAAAAATTTGAAATACATATTCATTCTATTTTTGTCACTTCAGTTTTCATGCATTGATGATAAATCAAAATTTGGTGGCGATGAGATAGATTCGATTACGATTGAAGATATCGAAGAGTATAAAGAAATAGAAATAGGCACAAAACTTGAAATAAAACCTACCGTGATCACGAAATTTGGTGATAAGTCCCAACTTTCTTATGTTTGGTATAAATATAATAAAGAACAAGCGGTGCCCGATACATTGTCATATGAAAAGGATTTGGATGTTGTAATTGGTGATGTACTTCCTGGTGTTACAACCACCTTGGTGTTCAAAGTGATTGACCAGCAGACAGGAATTTTTGCCATGAATAAATCTTCTTTTGTAACAGTAGGTAAGTATTCCGGAGGTACATTGATGTTGTGTCGGGTGGATGGAGAAAATGATCTGGCCATGTTAAAGAAAGATGGTAAAACATTGTATGAAAATATATATTCTTATGCGAACGATGGAAATCGATTGGGAAAAGAGTCTAAACGTATAATTTTGACTGATTCATACGAGTACAACCCTCTCGGTCATAAATCTGTAATTGTCACTTGTGATGATGAAACTGGTGGGGTTTACCTTGATCCAGTAATTTTTACAAGACAAAATTATATGAAAGAAAAATTTGTGTTGGGGGAGGAGATGGAAGGAAGTTTGGTTATTACGGGTTATATTGCGACTGCGGAAGGAGATTATTTGGTAGTGAACGGTAAGGTGTATAACAGGGTAAATGGAGATAAAGCAAAAGCAGATTGGAATCCGGAACTAGTATTTCTTGCAGAACCTAGAGATTATTATGCGGCTTCTTCAATTGGTTATTCTGTGGGACTTATGTTTTATGATAACCTGCATAATCGGTTTATGGTAAATAAAGATGGGGTCGGGTATTTTAGTTTTATTACCGGGAAAGATTATGATTTTTCCAATTATGATCCGAATGATATAGGAGAGGGAATTGAGTTGATTGTTATGGGAAATCAAAGTTCTCGTAAGGATTTTATGTGGGAATTGATGAAAAATACGAAAACGGGTGAATATATACTGCTTAAAAGTAAAACGGGCTTTAATTCATCTTGGCAAACGATATTTGTTGCTGAAGATAAAAAAGTTCTCTCGAAAAGTGAATTTCCCCATTTGTATGAAGCGTCGAGTTTTATTGCTGGAACGAAGTTGTTTTTTGCTAATTCCTATCCTTGGAAAGATTATGTTTTAGGGCAGCCTAATATTTTCTTCTTCTTGAGCAATAATAAGATATATGCGTTTAATATTGGAACGCTTTCCGAGGCGGTATTAATTGATGGTGATGTTGAGAATTACACCATAACGGGGATGGATTGCACCGAGATAAAAGATCCACAGGGTATAGAAGACACATATGTGCAACTTACTGTAGCTGTAAAAGATCGTGGTTTGAGTGATAAACCTGGAGGAATTGCCGTTTATCGTTTGAACAACGTTGGTGGTCTTTCCGCGGAAAAGATCTATGCAAAAACTGGATTCTGTGATGAGGTACTTTATACCGTAGAAAAGTTGAATTAATCGAATGACAGATAGAGGATGTGTTAAATTTTACATTCTCTATCCATGTTCAGATTGAATTAAAATGTTACAGAGAGAGAGTCTAAAAAAATTGTGTATCTCTCTCTCGTTCTTTTTGTTATTAAATGAATGGAAGTAATTTATTCGTTATGAAAAAAGGTATTCTTTTCCTTCTTTTTTATGTTGTATTTTTTGAAAGTTATAGTCAACAAAGAATAGAGGGTAATGTCGGAGATGCTCAAATCAATAAAATTTATTTGTTTGAAGTTGTAAATGAGTTTAGAGAAATATATCGTGTGATTGATTCCGCTGAAGTTCATAAAGGAAATTTTGAGTTTGTTTTGAATGAAATGACGCCGGAGCTTTATTTCGTGGGAGATAATCTTAAACATGGTGGTTATTTTTTTCTAGATGGAAAAAATGTAAAATTGACAGCAGAACGAGTGACGGAGGAAGGAATAACATGGAGTGTAAAAGGCTCTCCGTTGGATAAATTGTATCGTGAATTTGCTAATGAACTATATGTTGCCACGAATAAACATATTCAAGATTCTTTGGATCGTTGTTTCTTTCGGGCACGTGATATGGGCGATGAGGCTGAAATGGCAAGAATTAAAAAAGAGTCAATCCCTTATTACACAAAAGAAAAAGAGATAGAACAGGCATTGGTAAACAAATATTTGGAGAAAAACAGGAATAACCCTTTCGGGATATACCTCTATTATTCTAAAATATTTCAGTTTAAAAATTTTCCAACATTAAACGATGTTGATAAAGAGAGAGCCTATATTAAGACTTTCGGGTCCAAAGCAAAGAAAACCCGTTACATGACTTGGATGGGAGAACAATTGATGATTTACGAGAATTGTTCTATTGGTCATGAGGCTCCCGAAATTGTAGGAAAAGATACTTTAGGTAATATAATACGTTTGAGTGATTTACGGGGTAATTATGTGTTGATTGACTTTTGGCATTCATATTGTCATTGGTGTCGGAAAGAAGTTCCAGCATTAAAGAAAGCGTTGAAGCATTTTGAAGGAAAAAATTTTAAAATATTAGGCGTTTCTTCTGATTTCTATGAGGAGAGATGGAAAAAAATTATTCGGGAAGATGGGAGCTTTTGGGAGCACATGATTTTAGGACGAGGTAATCCGGCTTCACGCTTATATTGTGTTAGAGCTGTTCCATATATTGTGTTAATCGGCCCGGACGGGAAAATTTTGGCAAAAGAGTTGAGGGGGCAGGATTTAATAGATGTTCCGGATAAATTTGTGAAGTAAATGAATCATTTGAATTCAATCGTGAATATCTTGTAAATATTTCGGGAATGGATGATACCGGTAAAGACGACTTAAAATTAAGTGAAGTCGTCTTTACCTCTTTTTTTGAGCATTTATATATTCCTATCAAGGTTATAAAAAACTAATTAATAGCATAATATTTAATAACGTGACAATTCCACCGATCACGTACAGGAGCCATTTCGTGTAAGTTGAGTTTTTGTATTTTCCCATGACCTTGGAAGACGAGGTGAGGTAAACCTGCGTGAAAATCGTGATCGGCAACTGTACGCTTAGGGCCATCTGCGAGTAAATCAACCCTTGGAAAGGATTCGATACCACCATGATCAAGGCGAAAGCGATAATCAGGGAAGTTAGTACACCGATGCGGGAGTGGTTATCCTTGATATCGTAGGGTTCCTTGTATATCCCGGCAAAAATAGAGCCGGCTGCCATGCCCGAAGTAATAGTAGAGGAAATGCCGGCAAACAAGAGAGCCACGGCGAAAATCACGGAGGCATTATTCCCGAGTAACGGTGCCAACAGGGAATTGGCTTGTTCCAATTCCGTGACGGGAGTTCTAGTCCCGAAAAATGCGGCGGCGGCCAACAGGATCATGGCGCTGTTGATGGCCCAACCGATCAACATGGAAAGAATCGTGTCGGCATACTCGTAGCGTAGTTGCTTCTTGATGATTTTGTCGTCCTGTATATTCCATTGGCGGCTTTGGATGACCTCGGAATGGAGAAATAGATTGTGGGGCATCACCACGGCCCCGAGCACGCTCATGATAACGACCATGGAACCATCGGGAAAAGCGGGGGTAACCCACGCGGGTAGAGCTGTGTTCCAATCGATTTCCACCAGGGAAAGCTCGTAGATGAACGATAAACCGATGATGGAAACGAAGGCGATAATCCATTTCTCGATCACCCGATAGGTATTAGTGAACAACATGATGACCACGAAAAGCAACACGAGTATTGCCCCGGCCCGGATCGGGATGTTGAATAACATTTGCAGGGCAATGGCTCCACCCAGAATCTCGGCCAGCGAGGTGGAGATGGAGGCGAGCATGGCCGAGTAGAGGATCCCTTTGGCATAACGGGGTTTCAGGTACTCGCTGGCGGCTTCCGAAAGGCACAAGCCGGAGGCAATCCCCAAGTGTGCCACGTTGTGCTGCAACACGATCAGCATGATCGTGGACAGGGTGACCATCCATAATAGTGAATAACCGAATTCTGCTCCGGCGGCCAGGTTGGAGGCCCAGTTTCCCGGATCAATAAAGCCCACGGTGACTAATAGACCGGGACCGATGTATTTGAATATTTCCAATCCCCCGAGCTTGGGAGTATGTTTTGCCGTGTTCAGTAGTTCCTTGAATTGTTTAAACATATTGTTCAAGTTAAAAGCTAAAAACTAAAGGTTAAAAAACGATCGTGTAATTTTATTCTTATTTTTGAGGTCTCAAAAGTACGAATAACGATGAATATTTGTTCTCGCGATCGTGAACTTTTAGTATTAACTTTTAACTTTTGATCTTCATGCTGATTCCTGTACTTCTCGTGGCAGCCTCTTTGGTTGTACTTTATTTCGGGGCTGATTTTTTGGTAAAAGGTAGCGCGTCTTTGGCCGTGCGTTTTGGAATATCTCCTTTAGTTGTCGGTTTGACCGTGGTGGCTTTCGGAACAAGTGCACCGGAGTTGTTGGTTAGCGTGCAGTCGGCGTTGGAGGGTAATCCGGGTATTGCCGTGGGGAACGTGATGGGATCCAATATATTCAATGTTTGCGCTATTCTTGGTATTTCGGCTATGATTTACCCGTTGCGAGTGAATTCCCGGTTGATTCGTTTGGATGCGCCCGTGATGCTGGTGGCCACGTTGCTGTTCGTGGGGATATTTCGTAACGGGAGTTTCGGAAGATGGGCCGGAATCTTGTTTTTTGCCGGGATATGTGCTTATACGATTTACTGCGTGTACAAGGCCAAGCGGGGAGAGGCTGTTGAAGGGGACGAGGAAATCAAACCCACGAAGAGTTGGATGTTGGATGTCGTGTTGGTGATTGCGGGACTTGCTTTGTTGGTATGGGGATCGGGCTTGCTTGTCGATAATGCCGTGATTATCGCGAAAGCCCTGGGATGGAGCGAGGCGGTGATCGGGCTGACGATCGTGGCGGCAGGAACGAGTATGCCGGAACTGGCAACCTCCGTGGTGGCCGCGTTGAAGAAACGTACGGATATTGCTATCGGTAACGTGATCGGTTCGAATATATTCAATCTTTTGGCTGTTTTGGGATTAACCGCGACGATTGCGCCCGTGGAGACCAACCAGATTAACTGGACGGATATGCTGGTGATGCTCGGAACTTCTTTACTGCTTTTGCCTTTCATGCGCACGGGATTCAAGATCGGGCGGGGGGAAGGTGTGGTATTATTTGTTATTTATGTCGCTTATACATTGTATCTGATTGTTTGGTAAAGTAGGAAGGGGGAATTGGAGTGGTTATATGATAAAACGTTTGTTTGTTGTTATAACAATTCTTGTGAAGCTGTATTCCTGTAACGCGGGCTCTCTATTGGAGTTTCTATCCGATAGAGCTATTATGCTGTGATCAAATTGCTACCATAAACCTATCACCCTGTTAATAATTGCTATCGTACTACAATAATTTCGTATTTTAATGGGAGGGGAATAGGAGCGGAATGGGAGGGGAATGGGAGCGGCTCGCAATATGATGGCAATATAATGCCAAGATGATAGCATTTTGATAACGTTATTTCACATTAATTCGATGTCCATGTTTATGGAACACCGTTAAAAATTTTTATATCAATAACGGCTAACCGTTATTGATATAAAAACCGTTTAATACTTTTCTTGGGTGTTTTTTCGAATTCTTCGTTGTATATCGTGATTTTCGCGATCTGGCTGTATGCCGGAAGGGTTTCGTTCACTTGTTTCCGGTTTTCTTCCATGATGGCGGTAATGGCCTCGTCCGAGTTTTTATTGTCGGCATTGATGGCCTCGAAGTCGGGATAGATTAAGGCGGTGAGTTTGCCTTCTTTCTCGACAACGATGGATTCGCATACGTAGGGAAGGTTATTCAGATGATCCTCGATTTCTTCCGGGTAAATGTTCTGGCCACTGGGACCGAGAATCATGTTTTTACTGCGTCCCTTGATGAAAAGATTACCTTCCTCGTCAATCAGGCCGAGGTCTCCCGTGCGGAGCCATCCATCGGGCGTGAAAGCGGCTTGTGTGGCGGCTTCGTTTTTGTAATACCCGATCATGAGGTTGTCTCCTTTGGCAAGGATTTCACCAACGATGTGCGCCGGATCCGGGGAGTCTATTTTTAGTTGCATGCGAGGTGCCGCTTTTCCGCAGGAACCTTTTTTGAAAGTTTCCCATCCGGCATACGAGAGAATCGGTCCGCATTCGGTCATCCCGTAACCCACGGTATAGGGAAAGTTTATCGAGTGTAAAAACTCTTCAACTTCTTTATTCAGGGCTGCCCCGCCGACGATGAGTTCCTTGAAATTACCGCCGAAGGCATCGATGACTTTCTGGCGGATGGAGTTCTTTACTTTTTTGTCGAGTAACGGCAGGTTTAACATGAGTTTTATCAATGGTTTTTCCAGCGCGGGGAATACTTTTTTCCGAATGATTTTTTCGATAATCAAGGGCACGGAAACAATCAAGTTGGGTCTTACCGTGGAGAAGGCATCCGCGATGATCTTTGGGGATGGGATTCTCGTCAAGAAGAATACATGTGCCCCGCTGGCAAACTCGTAGATGAACTCGAAAGCCAACCCGTACATGTGTGCCATGGGGAGCATGGATATAACCTGTTCTCCGGGGAGTTTCCCGAATACTCCGAAGGCAAACGCGAGGTTGGACCAAAGGCTGCGATAGGGGAGCATTACTCCTTTCGAGAAACTGGTGGTTCCCGACGTGTAATTAATAATAGCAAGTTCTTCCGGTTTGTCATACGTGTAGCTTACGTCTTCCGGGCGGAAACGATCGGGATATTTCTTCCCGAATAGCTCGTTCAGGCGTTCCCGCGCGTGTGTTAACATTTGGCTACGCGATACGAGTATCGAATTGTCTTCCAGGCTTATGATGCCTTCCAACGCTTCCATCGAGGCTTCGTTCAATCCTTCCCACACGACACTTCCCACGAAGAGCAGGCGTGCCTCGGAATGGTTCACGATGTTGTGTATGTTATCCGGTTTGAATTCATTCAAGATGGGAACGGCAACAGCCCCATAGGTTAGTGTGGCAAGAAATGCTATTCCCCAATTCGTGGAATTTCTCCCGCATAACGCAATTTTATCTCCTTTTTTAATGCCCGCGTTTTCGAAAAGAATATGTAATTTCTCTATTTTGCGGGCCACGTCTTTGTAGTTACAATTTATTCCGTGATAGTCGGTCAGTGCCGGACGATCCCAATTTTCCTTGATACTACTCTCGATATAATATATAAAACTTTTTTCCATTTGTCAGTATACTATCAAACAAATGACAAAGTTACAAATATTTTTTGATATTTCGAGTTGAAGGGGAAAGTTCGTGAAGTCGGGAGGGGCAATTCGCCAATGCAATTTTTTATGAAAAAAATAGGAAAAGTTCCTTTAGGAGAAGAATCACTACCCCCTCTATCTCCCCCTTGCACAGGGGGAGGGTTGATTTCCAAACGATTTCTCCTTACACGGGAGGGAAAACTCGGGGTGGTTGTCTGATACAATAGGCTTTAATAAACGTGAATGTGGAATTTTGACATGTCCCAACTTTATGATTTCGTTTATATTCCCAAAGCTTTTCTCTTGTCCTCCGGGATCGGGGTAAGATCGCCGCCATAGGAGATGCTTGCCCGGTTGTTGCTGGTCACGTTGACACTGCATTTCCCGTTGCCGTAGATTTCCACGTAGAAGTTGAAGACATCGTTGCGGTTTCTCACGTTGAATTTGTATTCGATGTAATGTTTTTTGCGTTTGTGGATCACCTTGAATGATTCGTTTTCGATCTTTGCATTCTCGAATTCTATTCCGCCGCCCTGGCCGTATTCCGTGGAGTAAGCCCGTCCGAAGAATGGTAGGTGTCCCGTGGCCACGGAGTCAAGAATGAAGAGTTGCCCCTCGTTGGTGGCTAGTGAAATGTAGCCTTCGCCACCAATGCGTTTCTGCCCGTATTTGGAGTCGATGGTGATGCTGCTGTTGCCTGTCGGGAAGGCTTGATCGACCTCGATGTAGAATTCGCGGCTTTTCATGAGTTGTTCGATTTTGGTGATACCCGCGGTGTCGCTTTTCTGTTTCTTTTCACCCATCGCGAAGAGGCAGGTAAAAAGGAGTATTCCTATTGGAATGATTGTTTTCAGTGTTTTCATGTCCTTGTTGTTTTTTCGTGAATATAAATATTATTTTAATGTATAGCAAATCATGTACCACGTGCCATCGTTTGCCGAATGAATTCACAATATAGTAAAAATAAGGGACATTTGCAAATTTTACACCCTCGCTACTGGTACAAGAACCGTTTGATACTTCGTTTCGGGGTTTTCTCGAATTCCTCGTCATGAATTTCTATCCGGGCAATTTGGCTGTATGCCGGGATCTGCTGGTTGATCTGTTTACGGGTCTCGTGTATGATTTTGAGAAGCGTGTCACGGGATATTTTATGTTGTTTCATGGCTTCGGAGTCCGGATAGACTAGGGCCACGAGTTTACCTTCCCGTTCGATCACGAGTGATTCGGCGATGTAGGGTTGGGCGTTGAGCAGGTCTTCGATTTCTTCGGGATAGATGTTCTGCCCGCTGGGACCGAGGATGAGGCTTTTGCTACGGCCTTTGATGTAAAGGTATCCGTCCGGGTCCAGTATGCCGAGATCCCCCGTGTGGAGCCACCCGTCGGGGGAAAGCACGGCGTTCGATGCTTCCGGGTTGTTGTAGTACCCGTCCATGACGTTCATGCCTTTGGTGAGGATTTCCCCGACTTGGTTAAAGGGGGCAGGTGAATCGATGCGGATTTCCATGCGGTCCACGGCTCTTCCGCAGGAGGTGGAACGGAATGTCTGCCAGTGGTCGAAAGCGATGGCAGGTCCGCATTCGGTCATGCCGTAACCCACGGTGTAGGGAAATTTCACGGAATGGAGGAAGGCCTCGACTTCTTTGTTGAGGGCGGCACCCCCGACGACGAGTAGTTTGAAACGTCCCCCGAAGGCGTCAAGAATCTGCCGTTTGATTTTGTGGCGGATTCTTCCCCCGATGATGGGCATTTTTAACATCAGTTTGATGTGAAATTTTTCCAGTTGCGGGAATACCCGGCTTTTGATGATCTTCTCGATAATCAGGGGTACGGCAACGATCAGGTGCGGATGAATGTCGGCGAAAACGTCCTTCAGTATTTTGGGGGTGGGCATTTTTTGTAAGAAGTAGATATGTATTCCGCTGGCGAAAGGATAAATGAATTCGAAGGCCAGCCCGTACATGTGGGCCATGGTAAGGATGGAAACGAGTTTTTCGCCCGGCGTGAACCCCATTTGGTCGAGGGCGTAGCGGAGGTTGGACCACATGCTGCGGTAGGGGAGCATCACGCCTTTGGGAGAACTGGTGGTTCCCGACGTGTAGTTGATCATGGCTAGTTCTTCCGGTTGTTCGGTGCGATAGTGGATGTCGTCAATTTGTAGTTCTTCGGGGTGTCGTGTTTTGAACAGCGTTTCCAGTCGGGGTGCGGTTTCAGCAAGTTTCGCGTTACGGGAGGAGAGCACGGAATAGTCTGCCATGGCGATAATCCCGTCTAAGGCGGGCATGTTTGCGTGGTCTATTTTGTCCCACACGGATTTTCCCACGAAGAGAAGCCGGGCTCCGGAGTGGTTGATGATGTGATGGATCGTGTCGGGTTTGAATTCGTTGAGGATAGGGACGGCCACGGCCCCGTACGTGACGGTGGCAAGGAAGGCTATTCCCCAGTTGGACGTGTTGCGGCTGCATAGTGCCACTTTGTCTCCCGGCCGAATGCCGCTTTTTTCGAAAAGGATATGTAGTTTTTCGATCCATCGCGCCACGTCTTTATAATGATGCTCCGCACCCTCGTAATCCGTGAGGGAGGGAAGGTTCCAGTGTTCTTTTATACTGTATTCTATAAGTTTCAAGAAGCTCGTTTCCATGATGTTATGTAATTAATGTTCTCTTATTTATACTGAGAATTAACTTGAAATGTTTTTCTATCAGGTTATTTTTATCCGGGAAGAGGCTTGACGGAGGTGGAGTTCTCCCGAACTCCGTTGAAGCGATATCAGCAAAGTACAAGGATTGTTAAATGTGACGAGAAGTTGAAACTTTCGTCCCGTGATGCCGTAATTATTCACGAGTGTCTTGACTGGCACGACCTTTGAAAATTTTAAATAAACTAAACTAATTAATTATGAAGACAGAAAATCCTATCACACCGGTTTTTGGGACGGATGAAGAGGCCCGGGTGGCACCGAAATACGAGATGCCGGCGGGTATGATGCCGGGCGAAGTTGCCTATCAAATCGTGCACGACGAGGCCATGTTGGATGGTAATTCACGTTTGAATTTGGCGACTTTCGTGACTACATGGATGGATGATTACGCTAGAAAAGTGATGACCGAGAACATGGATAAGAACATGATCGACAAGACCGAGTACCCGCAAACGGCGGAGATCGAGCGTCGATGTGTGAATATCCTTGCCAAGTTGTGGAATTCGCCGGAGAAACCGTATTGCACGGGTACGAGTACCGTGGGTTCTTCCGAGGCTTGTATGCTGGGGGGTATTGCAGCCCTGAAACGCTGGCAAAAGAGACGTAAAGCGAAAGGTCTTCCGATCGATAAACCGAATTTCATTATCTCGACCTGTATGCAGGTGGTGTGGGAGAAGTTCGCTATCTACTGGGATGTGGAAATGCGTATGATTCCCGTGACGGCGGAGAAGATCACGCTTGACCCGCAGGACGTTGTCAAGGCTTGCGACGAGAACACCATTTGCGTGGTGCCGATTCAAGGCGTGACGATTACCGGGTTGAACGATAACGTGAAGGAGATTAACGATGCCCTCGACAAGTTGAATGCCGAGAAAGGTTGGGAGATTTGCATCCACGTGGATGCCGCTACCGGTGGTTTTATTCACCCGTTCATTGATCCTGAAACGGTTTGGGATTTCCGCTTGAAATGGGTACTTTCCATCAGCACTTCCGGCCACAAGTATGGTCTGGTATATCCCGGTGTGGGCTGGGTGGTTTGGAAAGACAAGCAATATTTGCCCGAGGAGATGAACTTTGCCGTGAATTATTTGGGTGCCAATATACCGAGTATTTCCATCAACTTCTCTCGTCCGGGTAACCAGGTTCTGGCCCAGTATTACCAATTCATGCGCTTGGGTAAGGAGGGGTACAAGAAGGTGCAGCAAAATTGCCTTAACGTTTGTCTTTACCTGAAAGAGCAACTGAAAAAGATGGGTATTTTCGAGTTCTTCAGTGATGATATGCCGAACCCGTTGTTCATCTGGAAATTGAAAGATGATCCAAACCGGAAGTGGACTTTGTACGATTTGTCGGATGCTTTGCACGTGCAAGGTTGGCAGGTGCCCGCTTACACGATGCCGAAAGCGATGGAGGATGTGCTAATCATGCGTGTCGTTGTTCGTCAAGGGACGGGATTTGATTTGGCCGACCTGTTGATGGAGGATATCAAACACTGCGTGAAACAGTTGGATACCCTGAAGGAGCCGACGAATAGCGCCTTGATGTGGGCGAAGAAAGAGCCGCAAAAACCGAGAGGTTTTAATCATTCCAGGTAAATATACTGTTTGTCAACTATTTGCTATATGGAGGATCGCTTTGGCGGTCCTCTTTTCTGTTTGCTCGATGTCTGAAGTGATGACCGGGTGATAATCGGGGAATAAAAATTGTTTTTCCGGTAAATTGTATTATCTTTGTTTCAATTAGGATCTAGAATATTATTGATCGGAACGTTTTTACAAGTTAATCAGGTTTCTCCTTTAATTCCCCTTATCTCTAATTTGTCATTTTATAAATTAAAATAGATTGCATGGCAAAACCTACTACATTTGGTAAAAAAGAAAACGAGAAGAAAAAACAAGCCCGGAGACAGGCAAAACAAAATCGGAAAGAAGAGAGAAAACTATCCGGCAAAGCGAGCAGTTTCGATGAGATGATCGCTTATGTTGATGAACATGGAATGATCACTTCGATACCGCCCGAAGAGAGGCAGAACGAGGAGGAGATTGTGCAAGAAGATATACAGATTTCAATTCCTAGGCAGGAAGCTCCCGCCATTTTGAAAGGACGGGTGGAGTATTTTGACACGCAGAAAGGGTATGGTTTCATTAAGAATCTGGTAGGTACGGACAAGTACTTTTTTCATGTCAATAATGTTCTTGTTGATGTCGAGGAGAATGACATCGTGACGTTTGATTTGGAACGAGGGAAACGTGGAATGAATGCCGTAAATGTTTGTACAATAAATAATTAATTGGTAGTCTAAATTGGATCACATGAAAAAGAATACAAATCATTTTGAAAGATTATCACAAGCACAACAGGCGGAGAATGCGTTGAAGGAACATAAAAAAAGAGTCGGTGAGGTCGAGTACGTCGCCATCAACGAGCGCACGACTTTCGAATTCCCGGCCAGCTTATCAAAAGAGGAGAGGGAGATTCGCATCGAAAATTATAAAAAACGACATAAGCCGTTAGTCTGAAGGAGGGGTGTTTATTCATCGGATGTTCCGTTTGTTTCTTTTCTTTTTCGCTGGAATATCGTCGTGACGTAAGCGGTGAATATCGGGAAGAAAATCATACCTGCAGCAGCGAGAATGACGGCAAGGATTTGCCCGATCTTCGTGACCCCGAAAATATTTGATCCGACCGTGGTGACGTTCATCAGCGCCCAGTCGAAAGCGTCCCAATACGTTTTCACGGGTGGGTTGACACCGTGTTCCATGTAGTAGAAAATGATGCTGCAAAAATAAATAGTCGTGAAAAGAATTGTCAGGTACGTGGCAAATAAGTTGGTGATCCGGCTGCGCGTCATCCAGCTCACGATGAGCGATACCCCGTAAATGCCTCGTGCCAGTGGGATTAACCGTAGGATCAGCCACAGGGGATGGGATATGGTCGTTGATAAACCGTACACGATATTGAGATAAGGAATCGAGACCAACAAGAAAAATAGGTTATGAATGAAGAAATGTCCGCTCCATCTATCCGTGTACCATCGAACGAAGAAGTCGGCTAGAAAAAGTCCACACACCCAGAGATGAAATTTCAATATAAAAGTCTCGCTGAGCGCATTATTCCCATTCAGCAACTCGATAGAGGCAACAATGATAATAGCCAAACTGCCCAATAATACGAGTCCGTTGAGTATTTGCTCGAAAATTTTACTTCTTTTCATTTCATAGAATGAGTGAAAAGAGGGTGTACATTCTATGTTTTTACCCCAAAAACATAGAATGTACCCTCGTTATGAACTAATTGATTACTTCCACGTAGTCTCCCCCAAAGACATTCACGTTTAATCTCTGCGCGATATACTTGATGGCAGCCTGTGCTTTCACCGAGTTGCCAGCCTCGTCCAGAGGAGGAGCGAAAGCGGCGATACCGAACAGACCGGGAATTACCCCGAGTACACCGCCACCAACTCCCGATTTGGCAGGGACACCGCTGGTGTACAACCAATCACCCGTGTGTTCGTAGAATCCCACGGTGGCAATTAAGGAGGTGATTTTAGGAGATAATGACGGGTCGAATACTTGTTGTTTTGTCACGGGATTCAAACCGTTGTTGGCAATCGTGCAGGCTGCGATGGATAATTGTTTGGCCGTCACACCCATCGAGCATTGCCGCGTGTATAGATCCAGTGACATATCCGGATCATCGTAAATCCGGTTGAAATTTTTCAATAACCATGCGATGGAGCGGTTGTTGAAGTTTGTCTCGGATTCTGACTTGTAAAGTTCATCCAGTAATGTTAGGTCGCTACCGCTCAATTCCCGCATGTTGTCGGTGATAGCCTTCCATTTGGCATCACTGTTGCCCACGGGTTTTACCATGCTGTCGGCACTGATGGCTCCGGCGTTCACGAGCGGGGTACTCGGGTGGTCGTTTTCCAACAGGATTGCCATGATCGAGTTGAATGGCAGTCCCGTGGCATCTGCCCCGATTTTGTCCAACACAGCTTGAGCCCCGTATTGGCGTAACACCAGGATTGCGGTGTACACCTTGGATACGGATTCGATACCGAAAACGTAATTCGTGTCACCGGCTTCGATGATTTCTCCCGACGGGAGACAAACGGATATACCAAATAAGTTAGAATCGATCTTGTCCAAGAATGGAATATAATTTGCATTTTTCCCACCCTTCAAATCCTTCACTTGTGCATGAGCCTCGTTCACTAAGTTCTTGAGGTCATGGCTTGTAATTGTTTTTTTCATATTGGTTAATTGTAGTTTTTCCCTTTTTATTTTTTCGTTTCCGCTGTGGTTGAAGCAGCTGAAGTCGCTGGAGCAACCGGTTGTTCTTCCCAGTGGAATGGGGCAATTTGTGCTTTCGGGTCTTTCCATGACGGTTTGCGCAAGGAATAGATGATGAACGGCGTGGCAACAACCACAACGCACCCGATAATCAGCACGGCAAACCAAACGGTGTTACTACCCACGTTGATTTGTGAAGGCGGGATGAAACTCAACACGAAAGCCAGCAAGGCCCCGCAGAATCCCAATCCGGCGATAATCCATATCCCGATGTTGCTCTTCCGGCCCACAGCAAATGGTCGAGCAGTTTTTTTCATCTTGTAACGCAAGACGATTGCCGCGGAGAACATTAGCAGGTACATGATTAGATACAGTAATACGGTTAACTGCGATAGAATCTGGTAGAACGATTGTACAGAAGGCATGACCACGAACAGTAACGCCAGGATTGTAACCACTCCCCCTTGCACGAACAGGATATTCTTTTGAACGCCTATTTTATTGGTTTTTTGGAAGAAAGGAGGTAAATACCCGGCTTTACCCACGGTGAAAATACCTTTTGACGGACCTGCAACCCAAGTCAATACTCCGGCAAGTACTCCGAACATCAAGGCGATGGCTATTACCGGAGAGGCCCAACTGATGTGTAGGTATTTGAGATATCCGTCGAACCCGACAAGTAGACTTTGTGTCAGGTTGATGTCTTTTGCCGGGATAATCAAGCCTAGTGCGAACGTACCTAGCACGAAGATCACCACGGTAATCCCGGCACCGATAAAGATTGCTTTCGGGTAATTCTTCGATGCGGGCTCCTTCACGTCCATCACGTGAATACCCATCATTTCCATTCCGGCGTAGAAAAGGAAGATTCCCGAGGCTAGCACGAGGTTGTCAAACTTGCTCAAGTCGGGGAAGAAGCCTTGGCTCATGTCCATGTTGTTATGTCCGCCCGTGGAAAGGTAGATGATCCCGAAGATGATTAGAAGTGCAGCGGGAATGATTGTCCCGACCATGGCCCCGATCTTGGAAACTTTACCTACCCATCCCAGTCCTTTCAGCGAGATAAAAGTAGCTACCCAGTAAATGGCCAGCACGGTAACCAGCGTGAAGATTTTGTTGGATGCCAACAAGGCATCTTCAGAGGTGTTCAATCCGATGTATGCGATGGACACGGCCCCGAATGTCAGAACTGTCGGGTACCAGATCGTACTCTCAATCCATTGCAGGAATATCGCCAGGAATCCGAACCGTTTGCCGTATGCCTCTCCGACCCAGCGAAAAACTCCACCCTCTTTTTGTGCAAACATGGCGGCTAGTTCGGCTGCCACGAGAGCCGTGGGAACTAGGAATACGATGGCCGCGAATAAATAGTAGAATGCAGAACTCAATCCATAAACGGCTTCTGCCGGTAGGCCACGAAGACTCACGACCGCCGCGACGTTCATAATCGCGAGGGTCATCACGCCGAGTTTCATCGCGGTCCCTTTTGTGTTTGAATTTGTTGTCATCTTGAATTAATTTAGTTTAGAATTTATAATCTAGAAATTTTGATTCGTTGTATCTGTCTTGTTTGATGGAGTAAATACGGGGAAAAAGACGAGAAGGTTTTTCTCCATACCATATTTAACGTTGAATTTGCATTCCCAATGTGTTCGTATTTCGTTTAAGATAGGTGAACACGGCAAATATGCAGGCCAGTATCGTGCTGAGTAAAAACGGGAAATAAGAGGCATCCGTGGAGAATATTTCTTGTAATATTTCGAGGATGAAAGGGTAGGTGATAATCGCTATGTAATTCATGGCCATCACGAGAGCCAGCGCGAATGTCGCGTGTGACTCGGTGGTACTCGTGGATGTTTTGTCGTATATAATGGGCTGCATACACCCGTACCCAATCCCGATAAGGAGAACGCCAATGGTTAACAGTATCGGTCCGCCTTTCACGATAAAAAGCACAAAGCCAAGGGCAATGGCTGCGGCGGAATACACGTTCGTGTAACCTCGTAACCAGCTGATGATGTTGTTGATAAAAAGACCGGGGATTGTCATGGCAAGGAAAAATATGGAAATAAATGTGCCGGAAATGTCCGGATCCTTGAATTTCAGCGTTTCCATGTAGATCGACAGGTTAAAGGGTACTGTTAGTACAATAAACGTGATAAAGTAGTAAAGAAACATGAGTGCTATCGGCCAGTTGTGGTTTGTTGTCACCGGGGTATCGTTCGAGTGTTTGTCACTTTGTGGTACCGCGGGAGGGGTGGAGTTCAGTTTAAAAGCGAACAGCAGCGAGATTCCTGACAGGCAATACACGAGGAATGCGTAGCGCCAGTTGATGGAGGCGAGAACACCAGCCAGAAAGGTTGCGAAAACCAGTGAGATATTGGTAATCGCCGAGGCAATACCCAATTGACGAGTCCTGTAACGTTTCGTGAAGTTGTCAGCGATAAGTCCCGTGGAAAACGGGATGACCATTCCGGCTCCAACGCCCAACAAGGCGCTGACCAATAGCAGTAGCCACAGGGAATTACTGAAAGGGTAAATCACGCTACACCCGAAGAATATGGATAGCCCGATAATGAGGATCCTTTTTTTGTTAATCCTTAGCGATAGTCGTCCTGCCAGTAAGATGAACGGGACGATGATAAACGACGGCAACGATTCAAGCATTTGCAGTTCCAAATCGCTGGCGTTCTTGAAAATGTTCTTGAGATCACCGAGAATCGGCGAGATAGCCAAGCCGGGTAATGAAGTTACCATCGATATGGAATAGATGGCAAGAAGTGCCGTGAGCGTGATCGTGCCATGGCCGGTTTGTATTTTCATGTTGGTGCAGTTTAGTTTTCTGCCCTATACGGAAGAGGTGAAAGAAAAGATTCAAGATAATTTATTTTTCTGCCCTCACGAGTACAGCCCGTCCGTCATTGAGGGTGGTGGCGAAGAGGTAAACGGTGCCGCCGTCTTTTATTTTGCTTCGGGAACGAAGTTCGTTGACGGATAATTTAAAGTTACGGGTAGTGATGTTGGCCTTGGGGATGGTGTGGGAGATTTGTTTCAGTAGTTTGCTTGAAAAGTCCAGTATCTCCTTGACATGAAATGAACGACCGGGGAAGTCTTCAACGAGGTGATCTGAGGTGTAAAGGTGGCTGTGAGGATGGAGTTTTTCTACCCCGTAACGGGCGGCAACGAGTTTGAATGCCCCGCTTTTGAGAATGGAACTATTCGGTTCGTAAAGGTAAGTGCCGACATGGCTCGTGTAGTGAGGTTGCGCGTCTTTTTCCTCTTCCAAGGGAAAGGAGAAGCGTTGTTCCGAGTCGGTGGCGAAATTCACGGTGTGAATGTTCACGGTTTGATTGGCCGGGGTTTTACCCAATACGAATAAAAGTTCTTTGCATTCGTTGCGGACGGAAATTACGTGTACATCGGTGGTTTCGGGCAAGAGTTGCAGTACCGCGGAGAGATCGGCCATGGGGGAGATTTTGATGATCAGGCGTTGACCTTGTCGTAAAAGTGTTTCCTTGATCTCCAGTACGTTCGGGGCGTAATCGGTCAGGGCAAACACTCGCTTGTTGTCCGTTGTCCGACGAGCGGGATCAATGTAGTACGTGTCGGCAAACACGTTGTTGGCCACGGTAGTTGCATCCGCGTGAACGACCTCGATGTTGGTAGCTCCTAATGCCCGGAAATTGGAACGGGCTGACTCGCAGTACAATTCATCACGCTCCACGTATGTCACTTTACCGACTTGCCGGGAAAAGAAGTACGTGTCGACACCCAAGCCACCCGTGAGATCACAAAGAGAGTCCCCCGTGGCAAGTCGTGACTTGTAGAGAGCTGTTGTTTCGGAAGAACATTGTTCGGTCGATAACTTGGACGGGTAGAAAATATCCCGGCAGGCGTACCATGAGGGAAGTTTGTCTTTGATATTCTCCCGTGCTTGAATTTGTTCCACGGCTATCACGACACGATTGTCCGGGTAATCGTTTTTCTTCCATAGTAGTTGATCCGGATTGTCGTCCAAATGTTCCCGGATAAATCGGGATATGTTGGGATTTAATGGCATATTCGATCGTGTTAAAGCCGGTTACCTAAGAAAGTTAAAAGACTATATCTCCATTTTCTACTTTTTGCGAGGGCTGTAGTAAGACACATCCTTGCGTTGAATTCGTGCCGAGAATACGAACCTCACTTTTTACAGAACCAATATGAATGGCGGGAAGGTTAACACAGCAAATAACTTGTTTTCCTACAAGATTTTCTTCATTATATAAGTCTGTAATTTGGGCGGATGTTGATTTAATTCCAATCTCGTTACCGAAATCAATGTCTACTTTATAGGCTGGTTTGCGGGCTCGTTTGTTAATCTCTACATGAACTACGGTTCCTGCACGCATTTCGATTTTGTTAAAATCCTCAACGGTAATTTTCATGATGTTTATTTATTTGGTATTTAGATGATCTCTACCCATTCGAATATACATAAGTGTTTTGCAACTACAATAATTAAAGAGGATGCGAAATTATAAAAAAGAAATCATTTGCTGAAGCATTTTTATTGTTATATAAATTGAACAATTGTCGTGTAATGATACAATATTAGCTATTATGTTTTTGGAATAGATGGAATATTGTTGATACATATTTGGAATTTTGACAAAAATGTATTAACTTGTGTCCGCATATTTTCCCGGTCGACAAATAAGTGTTTTGATTGTGGTAAAATTTGAAAATCAAAAAAGATAAAATAATGATGCGAGAGGACGAATTGGAAGGTATTGATACAGAAGGATTTCGAAAAGAGGTAGAAGTTTTGTTCGAGGATAAGGAGAGAAGAGAGTTTTTCATGCAGATGTTGGCAACGAGTATCAAGGAGACAAGCGAGTTGCTGAATATGGTGACTCTAATGCTGGAATCTCCGGAAATATTGCAGAATCCTGAGTCCAAAATGAAAATATGTGAATTCCTGAAGAGACACAAGGACATTATTGCCGGTTTGTCAAAGAGGATGGAACCGTTTCTATAGCTTGATTTCAAGATTGGTTTGTAACTATTGTTGCTTTTTTCTTTTTGTTTATCAGTGCAAATCCTGCAATGATTAATACTAAGGCGATCGGGTCGTGCCATGAGAATTTCTGGAGACCGAGTGATATTGACACGATGGCCCCGGTAATGGGAAGAAGGTAGATATACACGCTTTCCACGAAAGGTGTTATGTATTGCAGTGCTTTCAAGTTGAGAAAGTAAGCTATCATCGTGGCGAAAACAAGCATAAAACCAAGTTCTAGCCAAATATGCACGGGGGCCTCTGACGTGAATAGCGGAGCTTTGAAGGTTTGATACAAACCGAAAGGAAGTACGAGAATAAAGGCTGCCAAGCTCATCCAGCGCATCACGATAATCGAATTGAATTTCTGGGTGTAGGGTTTGATTAATATAAGATAGAGTCCGTTGAAAATCGAGGAGACGAAGACTAGAATGTCACCCGTGAACGAATCCTTCATCGTTCCGGCATGTGGGGTGATTGAAACGTAAAGAGTGCCCGCGAGTCCCAAGACAATACCGATGGCCTTGTAACGATTGAAGTCCACATGAAGAATCAGTACGGCGAGTGCAATCACAACGATGGGTTGCACGGTACGGATAACGAAAGCATCCACGGGTCCCGTGATATTCAATCCGTTGAGATATAGTAGCAAGTTGCCTCCGATGCCGAGTAGCCCGCCTAGCATCATCATGAGAATATCTTTTCTTTTGGGTTTTGCCTGTTGTTTACTCGCCGGGATGAAAAAGGAGATAATCCAGAAACCGAGAACCATGACCGTACAACGAATTAACGCGAGGCCATGGGGTGCGATCCATTCTGGCATGAGGATCTTCATGAAGTTCGTGTTAAAGCTATATATGATAATTGTTGACAAGACCATGAGATGGCCAATAATCTCTTTGGGCTTTTGAGTTGTTTCCATTCGTGTCGTTGTTTTTCGAGATAAACGGAAATTTCCCCGGTAAGGTTTGAGCCGGCCTTGTAAATTATATTAAAAACTCAGACACTCGTGTCGAGATGATGTATTACTTGGGTATATCTAGTGTAATATCGCCTTCCGGAATCGGTTCTTTTTTTATAGAGAACTGAAAACAAGTACCGTGTCCTTCTGAAGAGGTAAATTGAATGGTTCCACCCATAGCCTCAATGTATGCCTTGCAGATGGACAATCCCAGCCCGGGGCCATCGGTAAAGGTGTTTGCCTTATAGAACCTCTCGAAAAGATACGAGTGTATTTTAGGCGACATGCCTAATCCGGTGTCTTCCACGAGAAAGTTGATCGTGTTTTGTTCTTCATCCACGGAATAGGCCAGTTTAATGTGTCCTTTGTCAGTAAACTTCTGTGCGTTGGACAGGAGGTTGAGAATTACCTGATATAATTTTTGTTGATCCGTGTATACCAGGAGATTCGGGGAATCTCCTTCCAGGTACAATTCCACGTTCGGGTGGGAGTTGTTCGTTCGAAGAAGGATGATATCCTGACAGAACTCGTGCAGGCAGAAAGTTACCATCTGTAAGTCGATCTTGTGCGCGTCGATCCGGGCCAGCCGCAACACGTCATTTGCCAAGTGTGAGAGGTGGTCGGAATGTTCGTATATAAGATTCATGTACTCGCTCTGCTGGTCAGGTGTCAGTGTTTTATCCGTGCTTACCAAGTTAGTCCAGCCTAATATGCAGTTTAATTGGTCGTTAATTTCGTTACTCAATTTTTCGAGAAACATGAATTTTGACTTTTCAATCCGTTCTGTTTTGTCCAAAGCATCTTGTAAGCGAATTTGTGTCTGTTTGAGTTCCGTGATGTCATGAATGGTAATTAACATTTCCGGACGGTTGTGAAGATTCATGTATGAACCGGAAACAGTGACATTGCATTTGAGAGTTTCTTGGTCTGATAGGCACAGGCTCACGGTGGCTTCCAAGTTAGAAAAGTCTTTCTTTGTTTTAAAGGTTTCCGTTATTGCTTGTCTGATGGGGCATACCTTGCAAAGTTCTCCGTTGCCACACCCTTTACTCAGGGAATTGACGCAATGAAGTAGTTCCCCAACTCTTTTCGCTTGTCCGGAGTCCTGGGTATTTGTAATCGCGTAATAGTTCGTTTTCATCACGATAAAGTCCTTGTCAATGAAAAGAATATAGGACTTTATGTGTTGTAAAATGAAATCCAATAGAGCCTCAGAAGTTTTGATTTCTCCTTTTTTGTTACTAATAGCTTGTTTTGCCTGTCTATACTTGTATAAAATAAACAGGATCACACCTATTAGTACCGCAATTATGATGTAATATTTCATGCTACACGCCTCTTGTAATTCTCTACAAAGTTGTTAAATTTTATGGATGTTCCAAAGAATAGAATTATAAATTTCCATATTTTTCTGAAAAAATATTCTGTTGTAAATAACACGCTCTTGCCATGTTTTTTTGTTGTTCGTATTGCTGTATAGGAATTTGCCTGTAGAGAAGATGATATTAAGGTGTACCTTCATGGGGCATTGTTCATAAAAATGTTGTATTTTTATCCACAAAATGAAGAATATGGATAAAGTGATTTTAACACCCGAGAATATAGGGCGGGAGCATATTTGTTGTGCCATGTCCGACAAGAAAAGCGCTGATGGCGTGGAGGCCAAGAAAGAGTGGTTAACGTGTCGCATGAAAGAAGGGTTGAAATTTATTAAATTGGATGTTCGGGGAAAAGTATTTATCGAGTATTTACCGGCTGAATATGCTTGGGTACCTGTAGAGGCAGACGGCTACACCTTCATTAATTGTTTATGGGTAGCCGGGTCGTTTAAAGGACACGGGTATGGTCGGGAATTATTGGAGACCTGCGAAGAGGATGTCGCGGCAACGAACGGGGTGGTGGTGATGGTAGGGAAGAAAAAGTTACCGTATCTTTCAGATAAGGCTTTTTTCATCAAACATGGATACGAGGTTTGTGACGCGTGTGCCCCGAACATTGAATTGTTGGTAAAACGATTCAGGCAGGATGCTCCGCTTCCCCGTTTCAAGGCTTGTGCCTCTGCCGGACTGGGCGATGATGTCAAGGGAATTGATATATTTTATACGGTACAATGCCCCTTCACGATGCCGTATATTAAACTATTGGAACCGGTTATTCAAGCTGCAAGCGTCCCCGTTCGGGTACACCCGATAACGACTCGTGAAATGGCACGGGAGCATCGGGCACCACACACCACGTACTGCGTGTTCGTGGACGGGAAGTTTTATACCCGCGAGGTTCTTACCCCGGCAAAGTTACAGAAGCTACTGGAAAAGCAATAGCTTCCGACTAGGGGCAAGCACGGTAATCACAGGTCTGTCTCCACCCTGTCCTTTTTATCAATATAGCTGGAGAAACGAAACTCCGGCATACCGAGGGCCATGGCTGCATGGATCGTGCCGTTTATTCCCAGCATATTAGCGAGTGTTCCCTTGTTTTCTTGGTGGATAGCGGAACAGACAAATCCCATGTAGAATTGGTTTACCCCTAGACATTCTGCCATGAGCGATCCATTCTGGTAAGCCAGGTTCGCGTCGGCACTCCCGAAACGACTGCTTTTCGGTGTGTGGATAAACAGGGCGGCTGTAGCTCCTCGCAGAATCATGTCATGGCCGTTGGCGTACTCTCGGTTTAAACGATCAAACGCGGGTAGATAACGGTAAGCATCCGGCATAATTCGTTTTAAGACGGGTTTTAGTATCGGGTTCCTCAATTTCTTGGCTGCCGAGTTAAACACGTTTAGCGTGAAGCGACTGATCGCGTCCAGTAGCTTGGGATCGGTTACCAGCGTGAAGTGTACTTGTTGCATATTACTTGCCGTGGGTGCACGATGAGCTGCCTCGATAATCTGTTCCAACATCTCTCGGGGAATCGGTCGGGTAGAAAATGCCCTGTTGGAACGGCGAGCTTTACACATGAGCATCATCTGTTCGGGAGTGGGGTAATCGCTGTATTTGAACGGGTGTACCTTCTCCGGCGGGAATTCGGAATGGAGCACGGAACCGGTAGGACACACGGCCACGCAATGTCCACACGCGATACAGTTTTCCACGTTTTGTACTTTCACCGCGGCGCCTTTTATTTCCTGCGTGATGATTTGTGAAGGGCATACCCGCGCGCATTTGCCGCATTTGATACAGGTTCCCGTGTTGATACTTAATTTTCCATCCATGATGCTGTCATTTTGCCTATGTTAATAATACGTTGTCTTGTCTACAAAAATAGGTAATATTCTTTAACTTTGGAGTCATGGATTTGAATTAACCGCTGTATTGTTGTTGTTTGTTATCAAATTGTATTTGTTGGGGGATATTTTTGAGAAAAAATAAATTCTTTCTTTTGTGTATTTAAATTTTCCTTTATATTTGCACCCGCGTTTGGAGAGGTGGCAGAGTGGTCGATTGCGGCGGTCTTGAAAACCGTTGTACTGCGAGGTACCGGGGGTTCGAATCCCTCCCTCTCCGCTAGAAAACACACAAAATCAGAGAGTTATCCCGAGAGGCTGACTCTTTTCTTGTTTTATGGTTGTTACTTTTTTGTTGTTTGTAACTTCGTGATTTGCAATATGTTGCAAGCACTTTTACCGAAGAAGTACCCTATTTCCACAACTTGACATACTCTTTTACGTGTCTTGATAAGTCGCTGTAACGTTCTGTGTACCTTAAGTTTATGTTCGAAAAATCAAGCAAAAATTAGTGGTAAATTATTCGACATTTATCGACATGTATCGGTGACTTACCGGTGACTTACCGGTGACTTACCGAACAAAGAGTTAAGGATGCTAGAATCTACAATTGATGAATGTTAGTGTTGCAAACCGTGTGGAGCATCCCTATTTCTTTGATTGAAGAATTGAAGCCCGTATATTTTGTTAATTCTAAAAAATTCATGATGTATAATTATTAAGTAAAAAATGGATCCCTATGGTTTGTAATTTACTGCAATTTCAATTGCAGCACCCTGAATGATTTCATAAATGGTGGGTACAATTTCATCATTATCTTCATCAGCAGTGGCCAGCGGTTTTTCAAGTAATTGGCGTAATAGTATTCTTTGATTATCCGAATACCCGCGTGCCAGTTCTCAATCTCTTTGCTGTCGGTAATGCCCCATTTGAACGGGGCATTGTATTTCTTTACATCGGGATGCAACTTGTAATTCCTAACCGCCCATCGACTGATCGTGTCAAAGGCAATTTCCGCGGATTTGAACTGTTTGGCTATTTCACAAAACAACGCCCTAATGTCTTTTTCTTCAAAGTACATCATTACTCCTTCCGAAATAAACAGTGTCGGTTGGTCTTTGGGAATAGTATCCATCCATGAGTAATCAAACATGGATTTGGCTATCATTTTACAGAAAGGTGTTTCTTCAAAGAAGTGTTTGCGTATTTCAATAGTTTCTTCCACGTCGATATCGAACCATTGACAGTCATTTAAAGAGAGCCTTTTACAACGGGCATCCAATCCGCAACCCAAATTGACAACACAGCCTTGTGGGTGCTGATGTAAGAAGTCGTTAATGATTTCATCCAAAATAATGGTACGGATAATCGTTCCTGTTTGTGAGGCTTCCGACACTTTATTTTTAGGTGATTCCTCGAACTCTATTTGTTCCAGTATTTCTGTCGCGTACGGGTCTATGATCGCTGCATCAGGGCGTTTCGTTTCAATTGCCCGTATTCGTAATGTGATAAATAGTGTTTCGGGCACGCCCGTCAGGTTTATTCTCATTTTTTTCCTGTTTTAAAATTTCCAACCTTTCATTCGTTGTTGTTCATCCCACATATGCTTGTACAATCCGTTGTTCGTTATCAATTGTTCGTGGGTTCCTTGTTCTGATAATTTGCCCTCATTTAATACCACGATATTGTCGGCATGTACAATCGTGTTCAATCGGTGGGCAATCACGATTACGGTTTTGCTTTTCACCAGTTCGTTGATTGCTTCCTGTATGTGTAGTTCGTTTTCGGGATCGAGTGAAGCGGTGGCTTCATCCAACAAGATAATCGGTGCATCTTTTAACATGGCACGAGCAATGGATACGCGTTGCTTTTCACCACCGGAAAGCGAGCAACCGCCTTCACCTACCATTGCCTGCAAACCACCGGGCAGTTCCCGTGCGAAGTTTATCACCCGCGCTTTTTCGGCTGCTTCCAGTATTTGTGCATCCGTGGCATTCGCGTTACCGATTTTGATGTTGTTGTAAATTGTATCATTAAACAGGTATACATCCTGAAACACGATGGAAATGCACGATAACAAGTTGTCTACCGGATAGTTCTTAATATTTTTTCCATTCAGCCGGATTTCTCCTTTGTCCACGTCCCAGAAACGGGCAATCAATCGTGTCAAAGTTGTTTTCCCCGAACCCGAAGGGCCAACTAGAGCAGTGAGTTTGTGCGAGGGAATTTTCAAATTCAATTGTTTAATGACAGGTACATGGTTGTATGAAAAGTCTATATTCTGAAATTCGATGTCATAATTTGTGATTTTTCCCGTGTCAGCACCATCAGGCATAACAGGTGTTTTACGCAAAGTTTCGATGCGTTCGACGCTCAATCCCATATAGGTTGCTAATCCGAGGAACATCAATGCCTGCATCAGCGGTTCGCATATTTTGGTTCCGAGCAAAAGAAAAAGGATATACACGGGTAAGGTCATTTCACCATGTGTGAAGAAATAGAATCCAACCAGGATGATCAATGGAATACTGGCATTCAGCACAAAAGTGGCTAAAATCAACGTGGGGCCGGAACCGGCTTCCAAGCGGATAGAGTCTTGTTTTAATTTACGGAATGAATTTTCCATGCGTTCGAATTTTGTTCCATTTAAATTGAACGCTTTAATAAGCCGGATACCCTGAATGTATTCAATAACACGTGATGCTGTATCGTTTTTTGACTTTTGCTGTTTCTTGCCCGAATAGGCGATCAGTTTGCGGGTAATCCAGACCATTGGCCACGCCAACGGGATAACCAGCGCGGCAATTAACGCCAGTTTCCAGTTGAAAAATGCCAAACTGATAATCATAACCAACGGGCCTATTAATCCACCGATAATTTGTGGAAGTAGGTGCGTGACTAATAATTCTACATTATCGAAGTCACTTACAATGTACGAGCCAATTGTGCCGGGGTCTTTGGTATTATAAAACCCCATTGACAGTTTGCGCAAGTGTTTCGCTACGTTTACCCGTCCGTCTGCACAAATGCTGTAGCCTTCGCGGTAAGATGCCATATAGGATTTATAGTTGAAAAATACCAATAGTAACAGGCAGATCAACAGAACGGCACAGTAAATGCCAATTAATTTTACGTTTAATTCCGTTCCCGGATATTGAAGCAGTTTAAAAAGTTCCCAAACCACCCCCAGCATAATACAATAAGGGGTGCTACGGAAAGTATATTCCAATAATGTCCAGCCAAGCATCGGATACAACCGACGGGGTTTTCCTTGCGTGGCGGCATTCATTAATTTTATAATATTCATAGTGTATTACCTGTTAAGTTTCCATTCGCGTGAGCGAGAGTAGATGTCCCACATATTTTTATACAGACCGCCAAGGGCAATCAGTTCATCGTGCTTACCCAGTTCGGCAACCGTTCCTTTGTCGATAACCAATATCTGTTCGGCATTGCGGATTGTGGATAAGCGGTGCGCGATTACCATGACCGTTTTACCTTTGATAAGTTGGGAAAATGAATCCAGTATTTTGCCTTCATTTTCAGGGTCGGCGTAAGCCGTTGCTTCATCAAGCAGAATAATCGGGGCATCTTTCAAAATAGCTCTTGCCAACGCGACCCGTTGTGCTTCGCCACCGGAAAGGTAGGTTCCACCTTCACCTACCAAGGTATCGTAGCCTTTTTCCAGTTGCATGATAAAGTCATGACATTGGGCGGCTTTGGCTGCGGCAATCACGTTATCCTTCGTTGCCGTTTTATTTCCCATGCGGATATTTTCTTCGATGGTATCGAAGAATAGCATGTTATCCTGAAAGACGAACGACACGATATTCATCAAGTCTTCCGTACGGATTTGTTTGATATTACTTCCACCGATACGGATTTCACCGTCTTCAATATCCCAGAAACGGGCGGTCAGCATGGCAATGGTTGATTTCCCCGCGCCTGAAACGCCTACCAATGCTGTTACCGTACCGGGGGGAACGGTGAATGATACATTGTTCAGGACTTGTATTTTATCATACGCGAATGATACGTTGGCAAATTCGATGGAAGCATCGCGAGGTGTTTGCGGCTCGTCGGGATCAGTAATTTCTTCTTTTTGTAATATTTTGTCTATTAAATCAACGCCTATGGTATTTTGACGTAACATGTTGGTCATCCATAATAATTTGTGCATAGGGAAAAAGATACCGCCACCTAATATAAGAAATATGAGCACGGTAGAGATGTAATTACTATAAGATGGTGCTTTTAATAAAAAGTAAATGGCTGCCGGAATAATGAATAATAGGGTTGCTGAAAGCATATTGTAGAAGCCAAGGTAGGTAACAGCATAGTTGGTGGTAATGGCATTTGAAAAATCACGGAATCCAAAGATCTGTTTTTTCAGGTTTTCCAGTGCGATGGATGAGTGGTTAAAAATCTTTACCACTTGCATGCCACGCACGTATTCGATAATGGACGCGTTCAGCTTACCCATTATAGTCATATAGCTTTTTGTATCTTCGGTGGCCTTTTTTGACCATGTGGTAGAGAACTGGAATACAATGGCAATCAACATGACTGCAAGCATAATAAGTGATAACCGCCAATCAATAGTGAAAAGCCAGCCGATAATCAATAGCGGAAAAACAATAGCACTGGTTAAATCGGGGATATGGTGGGCGACGAATAGTTCAACTCGTTCCACGTCTTCTCCGATGATTTTCTTCAAATCACCCGTGGTGCGTTTGGTGAAGAATCCCAGTGGTAGTTTCGCCATTTTCCATGTTAGTGCTACCCGCAGTTCATACAAGATGTTGAAGGCGGCGATGTGTGAAAACATTAATGAAATGAACATCAACATGCCATAACAGCCAAAGGCTATCAGACAGATGATTCCCCAATGTTTTACTAATTCCCGCGAGATATCTTCGGGGTGGGCAGCATGGGCTGCCAGTTCGTTTAATATATTCATGATGGTGACGTAAGGAACAAATTGCGCTACCGTGCTGCCAATGGCTAGCACAACCGACCCGATAAGCCACCATCGTTTGGTTCCGGCTATTTCCAACAAGCGAGAAAGGCCTTGCTTTGTTTTTTTGGAAGTTTTTTTATTCATTGTTCTTATTTTTTTCTTGATAAATCATACACAAGGATATAATATATCGGTTTTCCAAAATGTATTTTACTTTTACTTTTGGACAGGAACGGTTTTCCAATAATTTACAGCAATTGACATTTATCATTTCTGTTCGTTTTCCGTAGGCCATATAATTTGCTTTCACAACGGATTCCTTTATGGAGAAGAAAAGCGTGGCATTGAATGAGTTTTCTTCCACATAGGTTAGTTCTTCATCAACACAAAAAAGCCGGGCATGTGTCGTGTCAAGAAAGGAATGGGCGTCTTCTATATCGATGCCAATTCCCGCGTAGGAAGGGTCTTTTGTTACGGCTGCAATAGCAATATTGTCCTTATGGGCAATGGAGCCTTTGAATGTATCAGGCCAAAGCGGTTCGTTCATGGAACCACGCAGAACGGGATAAGTTGTAGTTCCATAACTTTCCATTGCCTGTTTTGCTGCCAATCGCCCCATGACAAATGTCTTTTTTCGTTTTTCAGACCATGTAGGGGGAATCAACGCTAATTCTTCGGCATGTAATAATGATTCCATGATTGTTTCCGAATCCTCTTTTACGGAAATATTTATTTTCCCGGTTACCCCAAACTGTTCTGAAATATTCCCATATCTCATATTATTTGTTCATTTTTACATTTCGTGAAAGAACGATTGAAGTACATAAGAAAAGTAAAAACAATCCGACCATCGGGCAGCAGGTTCCGTAATATTTTCCCCATACGGGTGAAATCATACCTATCACAACCGACAAGGCAATGGTGACTATCGGGTTGCACAGGGACATCCACCTTTTCAGCATGGTTTTTCCGGTAATTACTAGTATAAGTATTCCCAAAGAGGCAACAAGGGCAAGGGCGTATAAGACTACGAGATGTATGCTGATATTGTGGGAAAACATGTTGAGTATTTCATTTATTTGAAGGTTCTCTGCTTGCTGGCTATTGTAATTCGCTAGATAAACAATATACGGATATCCGGCATGGGCAGCCGTCATCAGGTAAGTGAGATACCATAAACAAAGGCAGAATATGGCTGATATAATCTTTCCGGAAGGTTCCAATACCTTGTACAAGGCAATAATCCCAAATGTAATAAACGGGAAAACATAAATTGCCATGTGCGATGAGAGGAATAAACGGGTTGGTGTCATGCCTGTAAATTGTTTCCAAAAAACACCGTTGTATTCGCCTATGCCGCCCGCGATATCGGAAATGATAATTAAAAATGCGGCTATTGTCCCCAGTATGCCGAACGTAACATACTTTTTGTTTTGTGTTCTCATTTGAAGGTCGTTTTATTATTCGTACATGTAGTAGTAAGTATGTAGATTCCCGCGAGAATACTTAACATGCTGATTAAAATTGTAAAGAGGTTACAACGATTGTAACTGAATAGCCATAGTATCAGGCAAGTGCCTGTCAAGGTAGTGTATACAGCAATAAATTTCAAAACAGGTTTGTATTGTTCAGGATTCTTGGCACAAACAAACAGGATGATACCGAAGATTCCTACGAAGAAAAATATCAGTCCTGCAGCATATTCCGAATACGGATTCCCAAAATAGGAAGGTATTTGGAGAGCCGACAATACTTTTTCAATTACATTTTGTGGCATGATAACCCAAAACGTATTTGCAAACAGGATCATTCCAAGTGTTTTCAACACGTTAGGGAATATTCGTTTGGCGTGCTTTTCTTCTGAACGGATGTCGTTGTACTCGTGGAGTTCAAAGAACCATGATAGGAACATGGCAATGCCGATACCAAGCCAAAGGTAGTGTTCATAAGCTGTTAGCGAAGTATGCAAGCCGGATATGTTCCTGACATACACCATGGCGCCGCTCATGAGTAGCATGAGTAGAGACGATATTAAAATCAATTTCTTATACCTGATCGGCTGATATGCCATAAAAAGATAAAATCCAGAAAAAGCACCGAAAGACAAACATTGAAGCCTGAAAAGGAAAATAGTTGGCAGAGAATTATCAATTAAAATCCCTCCTTGTGAATTGGTCATGCCAGCCACGGTTTCCCATGGCAGGAAAGTCCACAGGAAGCCCGATAAACTACCTAAACAACAAATAATAAATATTATCCTGACGATAATAAACGGCTTTGATTTAGCCTGTTCCTTGTTTTGTATATGCTTATTCATATCTTGCTATGATGTTTTGTGATTTCAATTCTGACATAAAATGATGTGGATCTATTTTGTGGCATAAATAGCCTAACCCTTTTTCGATTCTGTTTTGAAGGACAAAATTGGCTGCTATGGCAGAAACTGTTCCGGTTGGTTTATAATTATCGTTTTCATAGATATAAGCTGTAATTTGTTTTTTCAGATTGTTTTTCATGCCTTCCACAACACAGTATATAAGTCCCCACGACCCTTTTCGAGATGAAATGCGGGCTTCTTTTTCCATTATTTTTGCCGCACAACGGGTATTTCCATGAAGGAATATTTTAATAAAAAGCGATGAAAGCATCGACAATTTGCTGTTGATAATAACGTAGTTCCCGAAAAAGGGAGCTTTCAAATCTTGGGCTACGAGTTTAAGTTGGTTGTCGAAATACGGGGTCGTGTACTTTGATTTGTGAAGTGGCGGGAAAAAGACTTTTTGAGTATGCTTTGAAGGTGACACTAATTGCCATTTTCCCTGCTTAAAAATACCGTTGCTTTTCAGTGACAGGCTCCATGTCAAATCCATACAGGAGTTGTAAGACCAAGCTTCCGATGCTCCGTAATATATTTTCACGGTATTTATAGTATCCAATTCTTTTAAGGAATTTTCTATTACCGATTTTGGGAAAATACCTGATACGCCTGGCATCCAACCTGCCCCTACCACAAATACAAGTCCTTTTTCTTTTATTTCCTCTGATTTGGACATCAGTGCCTCAAGCAAAAGATCGTATCCGCCTATATCTATGTAATGGCAATTATTTGAAAGTGCTGCCAGTGCAATTCTGTCCATTATTTTAAGAGTAGGGCCTGCCAGATTGATAATGATATGGCATTGCTGACAAAAATTATTCAGTGCAGGGGTATCAAAAATATCTACTTCAACAGCAGTTATCCTGTCGGGAAAGCGCGACGCCTGCTTTTCTCCTTTCGAAAGGTTTCTGCCCCCAATAAGTAAAGTGGCATTGGTTTCCATAATCAAGTAGTCAATAGCTGCTATGCCGACTTTACTGTTCCCGCCGATAATCCCGATGATAGGTGTATCCTTATTTTTCATGATTGGTTTACTATTTCAGGGTTTATTTTAATTCCTTCCCTTTCAAATCGGGTTTTCAGTATTGGCTTGGAAATAATATCAGATTCAATACTGTGCACCCCGTTCGTTTCTACTATTTCGCCTTTCAAAACCATTTCTGCCACTAACGATGCTGTTAAGGCCGTTAATTCATAAGATGATTTTGAACTGACCTGACAGTGTTTGATGCAATTGTCGAATTGCCCGAATGCCGATGCTATTACGAGTGTTTCCACAGGTTGTCCTGATTGTTGTTTCTTTTGCTTTTTGTAGGTTGATTTGCATAAAAATTTGATAATCGTTTTGCGAAAGATTTTCAATCCACGCAGAAACGGTATTATATTCATGGGCATCCCTTCCAAATGAAAAGCAAAATCCAACTGACGTATTCTTGAGCAATCTTTGTTAAGAGGCAATGTCTGGATTTCAGGCGACGAGTAATAAATAAGGGGTTTATGTTTCAGCGATTCGTTAAAAGTATAGTATGCATCCTTTTCTATTTTTTTCGACAATGTTTTATAGGCTTTGCCATTCGACAGTATAAATACATGCGAAATGAAGTTAATCAACATGGTGTAGATAGATGCTTTACCTGAATTTATACCATTACTGAAAAACATACGAACACCACCACTTTGGGCTGTTTCATTATTCTGTTGTAAAACTTCCAGCAAAAGAAGGGTTGTCAGACCAGGTGCTAATCCCATGCCTGTGAGTATCATGCTTTGATGGTGTTCGGCGTCTTTTTTGAGTTTGTATATTTCCGAAGCGGCTTCGTAGGAATCATTTATATCAATACATATCTTTTGTTCCGACACACATATTTCATGCAACGAAGCTTTGAAAATGTCGAAGGGGCCAATGGCCAAGATGATAATATCATATTGCCGAAAAAGCGCACTTGTGGCCTTTTTATTTTGGAAATCGATGTCGATCTTTCTTACTTGTTCCGGTAAATTTTGCGCTCGCAAGGCGGTGCGTGCGGCAATGTCTACCTGAACAGGTAATTTGAAACCTGTCAGGTAGCGGACAATCAGTTTTCCCGTAACCCCATTACCACCTGCGACCAGTACACGTTTTGGCGGATTTTTCATAGTTGTTTATTTGTTTTAGTACGATTGATAAATGCTTCCACACAAGTTGCCAGATTTTTGTGAAAGTTTTTGATTAGTAAGTGACCGCCGCGCAATGTAGCATATTCGACATGCGAAAAATATTGTTCCCATATATTTTGATGTTCTTTGATAGCCGATTCTTCATCTTCACCTATAATGGAAAGTAAAGGTGTTTTCAGTTGTCTTTTGAGGAAATTGTAATCAAGCATTGACCTTGTATCCGATTTCAATTGTTCTAAGTATTCTTCTTGTTCTTCGTTTGATAAGGTTTCCAGGAAGTGCTGATTGAATAAATTGTTATTACCTTTTTCATAATCGGTTTCGTGATTCAGATAAAAGGTCATCAATTCATCTTTTATGTCAGGCGGGGTAGTTCCTATCATTATGATTCCCTGAACAGGTACGTTTGATTCTTCCAGTTTCCGACAAATATCGTATGCGACATACCCGCCATAAGAATATCCTAAAAGGAATAAGGGTAAATTGTTTTTTTTCAATTCTTCGATATACAATGCACTTATATCTCCAATATTTTCTTTGAGCGGGCGGTTATCCCCATGTCCCGGATAGTGGGCTGACTGTATGTTAAACCGTTGCCCAAAATCTTCACTCAACGGTGCGTACATACCTGCTGTTCCTGCTGCATAAGGAAGGCAGAATAATATCGCTTTGGCATTAGGTATTGATTTCAGGGTAAGGATATTGTCATTTCCGCTTACGTTGCCCATACGATTTACCATTTGGAATATGGTAGGAGAATCAAACATATCACGTAATTTGATATGTTCAAAACCTGCCGATTTTAGTTCTCTGACCAATCGAACCGATTTAATGGAATCGCCACCGATTTCCCAGAAGTTGTCATGGATACCGATTTGCGGAATATCCAAAATTCGGCTCCAAATTGCAACCATTTCCTTTTCTGCTTTATTTGTTGGTGGAGCGTACGATGCAGAATGTGAGATTTGTTTGGTACCCGCTATGTAAGGCAACGCTTTCCGATCTGTTTTGCCATTGGGGGTCACCGGAATTTGTTCTACATGGAGTAGCACTGACGGCAGCATATATTGGGGCAGTAGCTTGGCAATAATTTCAAGTATGTAATTATCATCCAATGCGATTTTTGTTCTGGTCGTATAAAATGCCACTACAACCGCTTGCTTGTTATTGTCGAATTGGATATCTGCGCAGGTTTTCGCAATTTCGGGAACCTTACTTAAAGCATTTTCTATTTCCCCGAGTTCTATCCGGTAACCTCTTACATTTACCTGAAAGTCTTTCCTGCCAATAAAAATAATATCACCCGTTTCTGTGAATTTTGCCAAATCACCCGTATTATATACAACATCGTTTTTATTTCCTGTCAATGGATTCGGAATAAATACACTATTTGTCTTTTCTTCCTTGTTCAAATAACCAAGGGCAACTCCGGCGCCACCAATATGAAGGATTCCCGGAACACCCGGCATACAGCGTTCATTGTTTTCATTCAGAATATAAACTTGTGTATTATAAATAGGCTTACCGATAGGCACGATGCTTAATTCACATTTCCCGTGCTTAACGGGAATCGGGAAAAAGGTGGATGCAACGGTGGTTTCTGTAGGTCCGTACTCGTTAATCAGTTTATGTTTCGGGAAATAGGAAAGCCATTTATTGACATCACCCGCGTTGATAATTTCGGCGCCTAACATGACCGTCATGTTTTCCTGCAATGTTATTTTTTCGTCGGTAAACTCTAATGTATTTGCCAACATGGAAAAATGCGACGGGGTGATGTTCAGAAATGATATAGCTTTATCCGCAATGAAACGAAGCAAAAGTTCCACGTTTCGTGTATTTTCTTCCGATAATATATGTAACGATGCGCCCGTAAGGAACGGAAGCCAGTTGGAAGTAATGGTCATATCGAATGAATAGGACGTCACGAAAGTAAAACGGTCTTCGGGTTTTACCTCAAACGCTTGCTGTACATAATAAAGGAAATTGCAAACATTCCTGTGTCGTAACATAGTTCCTTTGGGTTGTCCGGTAGAACCAGAGGTATAGATAATATAAATCAGGTCTTCGGCGGTATTGGGCGATTCTATTTCGGTTCCCGGTTGTAGCAAAATGTCTTTTCGTGTAAAAAGGGAATAGTTACAGGGAAGGGTAAAACTTTCATCTGCATCCGTCAGAATACAGTTTTTGAGTTTTTCGGTGTAAGTCTGCTCGATAAGTTCTGTATGCATCTTTTGGCTGACAAGGACTTTCGCCCCACAATCTTCCAACATATATTTTATCCGTTCGGCAGGATATAACGGGTCTATCGGCACATAAGCACCTCCGGCAATAAGGATAGCCAACTGGGCTATGGGTAAATCCAACGTTCGATTCATCAATAATGCAACCTTTTCGCCAGGTTTGACACCCAAATGTTGTAATAAATAGGCGAATTGGTTTGCCTTCCTGTAGAACGATTCATAGTTTAAGTTTTTATCTTCGAAACTTACTGCTTCTTTCTGCGGATATCTCTTCGCGATGTTTTTTATCCATTGGTTGATAGTCATTATAGGATATTCGTGTGCCGTATTATTGATCAGGTCAAACAATCGGTTGTATTGCTCGGGTATTATATTTGTTCCTGTAAATTCGGACTGTTTTGCAGTATCATCTTTAGTTCGTGCCAATTGCTCCAACATTAAAGCATATTGGTTCGCCAATGTTTTCATGAAACTTTTGCTGAATAACTCCCTGACATAATTCCAATCGAAATGCCATTCTCCTTCCCAGGTGAACATCACCAAGTCAATGTAAGTTCCCGGCGCACCGGTCTGTACTTTCGGCGCACCCATTTTGAAATACTTTGAAAACTTGCTTGTGCCTTCGGGTATCATGTTAATGGAATTACTGAAAATAATGGAACTCAAAGAGCCCTGTTTAAAGCCTTCCTGTTCAGCAATCCGTCTTGTCAGTTCAATGGATGAAACTGGGTATTCCAAAAGTGTACGTACGAATTTTTCTATTTTTCCAGCTATGGACAATATGGGTTCCGACGGCTTGGTTTGCACCCTGACCGGGAATATATCCAGAAAACTACCAATTACTTTCCGTGCATGGGGGAAATACTGTTCCCTATTATAAACAGGCATGTTGATGATTAAATCGTTTTGTCCTGACCAGATATTCATCAGTTTGAAATAGCAAGCCAGCAACAAAGAATTCATGCTGATACCTTGTACCGATTTTGCCATGGAAGTTATCGCCTGCATAACTTCGGGCTTCATTTCCGTATGTAACGTGCTGAAATGAACGGCATTGAGCATCGACGGGTTTTGACACATCGGAATCGCTATTTTTTCCGGCACATTTTTGAAAACGTCCAACGCGAATTTCATGGCGTCCTGATAGGCCTTGGTTTCTGACCTGGATTTTTCAATCCGTACGTAATCTGAGAATTGTAATCCTTCTGGTGTCCGGATTTCCAATGTTTTCCCATCCGCAAATTTGTCATACAATGACAGAATTTCGTGGATAAATTCAAAAAAGCTGAATCCGTCGATTAATTGGTGGTCGATGTGAATTACAATTTCATGTTCGTTATCGCCTGTTTTGAAAATATTAGAATAATACAAAGGATGACGTGTCAGGTCAAAACGGTGGTCATGATCTTTTAAATCATTTTTCTCAAAAAAGGCTTCTTGTTCCGGCTTTGATAGAGATGATATATCTGTATAACTACTTGCAAAGTCAGGATAATCATTAAGTGTTATCATTGACGGTGTTTCTGAGTCTTCAGAAATAACTGAATGCAGGATAGGATGTGATTTTACAACATGATTAAATGCCTTGTCGAAATATTCTTTCTTGAATTCACCTGACAAAGTTGTCCGGCAAATGATGTAGCAACTCAATCCGGTAGGCTCGTTGCGCAGGAAACTTTTGCTGTGGTAAAACAACGTTTCTTGGAAGTCCATCAGTGGGAAAGGCTCACCCGGCAATAACATATATTTTGCTTTTATCAGGTCGGCTATTTGCCGGACACTGCTTGCCTCTTGCAGCTTTTCATCAGTATGATCCAGTTTGAATATGTTTTTAATTCGTTGTATCAACGTCAACACATTGTTTACACTTTTCGCTTTAGAAATAAAGTTATCGGTTGTTCCTAGCGTTTCAGGATTAATATGGAGTTCTTCGCCGATAATTTCCCTTACAAGAAGTTCATATTCGTCGGTAGGCAATACGACAGCTTCTGTTTCAAGTGATTGAAAATAATTAATTTGTTCCTTTAAGGTCGGATATTTATAGATAAAATTGGCTTCCACTTTACGTTTGTACCGACTTTCCATTTCGGCAACCGCTTTCATTGTCCGTATGGAATCACCGCCTAAAGCAAAAAAATTATCCGTTACATCAAGTCCGGCAAGTTTGTTGTCAAGTTGAAGCGCTTCTTTCCATATATCCGTCAATAACTGTTTGTGATTTATATTTTGAGTATCTTTATTTTTCATATCAACTGGTATGTCGTTTTGTATTGATTTGTCAAACCATCCGTTTAAAAACCTGTTGGCGAGCTCTTTTCTCATTGTTTTGGAACTTGATGTTTTGGGGATGTCGCCTTTCCGTATAGGTATTGAAAAATCGACAGACAATCCCGCCAACTCACCAATCAACGCGTTACAGCTATTGACAAGAGAAATGGTGTCTTTGTTTCGGTTTTTGGGCACAAAGAAATGTAATACGATTTCCCGTCCTTCGTCTTCGGAATAATAGGATGTAAACAGAGATAGTTCTATTTTATCTTTTAGCTGGGAAAGGATACATGATTCCAAATCGAACGGGAAATAATTTTGTCCATTGACAATAATAATTTCCTTTTTACGGCCAACGATATACAGGTATCCGTCTTTATCAAAAAAGCCTGAATCGCCCGTTCGTAACCATCCGTCGGCAAAAGCATTCTGGTTGGCTTCCGCGTTGTTGTAATAACCCAGCATGACACAATTACTTTTTATCTGGATTTCACCTACGGAATAAGTGCCCAAGGGCAAATTGTCGTTTGCTATCCGAATCTGGACATCTTCTAACGGCTTCCCAATGCTGACTATCTCACAAAATGAATCCTCGCATTGGGAATATTCAACAATATTTCCTTTCGTAAATTGATGCCTGTCCACCACGATTTTTCGATAACCTGTTTCCAATTCCGTTCCGGCAACAACCAAGGTCGTTTCAGCCATTCCGTAGGCCGGACAATATACAGACGGATTGAATCCGTATTGCGACAAAGTGGTACAAGTCCGGTCGAACAAGCCTGCCGGAACCATTTCTGCTCCTAACGACAAGATTTTAATACCAGAAAGGTCAATTGGATTTGTTGCCTCTCCTTTTTCCAACGATTTCAATAAAATATCCATCCCAGTCGGGGTGGAACCTGTAATGGTTGCCTTGTATTGTGTGATTTTTTCCAACCATATTAACGGATTCCGTAGATAAGTCATCGGGTCGATTCTGATTTCTGTAATAGCATTATACACACTGCTCAAATGATTGCCGAATAATCCGAAATCGTGAAAGTAAGGCATCCAATGAATAAGAATATCATCGGGTGTTGTATGATCGAATTTACTTTTAAGCGAAAGGTTTGCTAGAATATTCGCATGGGAAAGCATTACACCTTTAGGATTGCCGGTACTGCCAGATGAAAATTGGATAACCGCGACATCATTTGCATGAGCGTTATACGCGATAAAATCATGGTTTGAAATCTGGCTTTGTTTTATGATATTTTCTGCAGAAAAATAAGAAGGGAAATCTTCCGGCAAATTACTATCAGTTGATACGACTAACGGGGCTTTCAGGTAATTCATGGCTGCCTTCAACCGGCGAAAGGCAACAGACGATTTCTGTTGCCCTGCTATTGCCGGCATGGGTGCAGGAATGATACCTGCAAAGATACACCCCCAAAATAATTGCGTAAAATGATACGATTTATCCACTGACAAAATGAGAATATCACCGGGTATAAGCCCCTTTTCTCTTAAAATAAATGCGGTCGCTTTACTTTTAGTGTACAGTTCCCTGTAGGATTGGAAATAATCTTCCTTGCCATGGGTCACATGAATTATTCCTTTTTCGGGAACCGTATCAAAAGCATTTTTTATTACCGAAACCAGTGTTTTCATGAATATATCCTTTCTTCACTAAAACTTGGCAAAATAAAATGGCGAACCTTGTGTACTTATCTTTTTCCCGATCACCTTCCCGGCTTTGTAATCATATAGGTAATAACCTGTTCCTTGTTCGCCCGACATACCGAAAACAATATTGTTGTCGTAGATACCAACACATGCCGACCAAGCTGTTGTGGGCAGTAAATCCAATTTACGGAACGTTTTATTATAGATGTCCAGCTCAAACGGCTGCATAGATTTATCGTTCACATAATCGGGAGGATTGCTTGCATTGGCAGGGACATTGAGGTAGGTGTAGAGTTTTCCGTTTCCGGCATATACTTTGGAATACATATAATCTGCGGCATTTCCACTAATACCATTGATGGATTGACCTTTTACAGGGAAGTAATATGATTTGTCGAATTCGGTTTTCCCTTTTTTGACACGTAATAGTCCGTCGTTTTCACTGCTGTATCCGAATCCCCCTGTACAATAGAAATAAATATCACCATTTTCATCCATGAAAGGGTCGCCCGTGGGGCCGTCAGAACCAACCATGCCGGCACGGTCATCACTTATCATTTTTATTGGTTCATCAGTTTCTGTATTGATAATAGCTACGTGGCAGCCCGGGTTGGGATTGAATAATGATTTTGTCTGCCAAAGGGTGACGTACAACAGATTATCTCGGATAATAACTCCCATGGGTTCTGGATTATTATCGCCTTCACCAATCGCGTATTTCGACAAATCTATTTCTTTCAAGATCGTCATGGATGAAGGATTAAACACAATTACTTTACCCGTTCCGGAAGCTGTAATGTATCCTTTATTATCATTTAAAAATGCCATCGCGTTTGTTGTTGATTTGGCAGGAAGGATAAGTGTATTTCCTGATTTTTCCAGTCTGTTGGTATTTTTCTTGTACTTGAACAAACGGTCCTTAGCTTCTTCCAACACAAAAACATAATCCTTGTACGTAAAAATGTAACCTGACTTATCGTGTACCAAGGCATTGGCTGTAGTCGTTTTTTCAACGTTCAAATCTTTGAACAAGTCAATATACGATTGGTCATCGATTGTAACACTGTGCAAACAAGTTGTCGTATCAGACCGGTTATCTGGATTCGGGTCGTTTTTCTTACAAGCGGTGAAAAGAAGGGCCATTCCCGTTAAGCCCATCAATAGGAATTTGTTTGTTTTCATCTTTTTAATTGTTTATGTGATACATGTATTGAATTTGTTACAATTGCATGGCGCCACCTTCCGATTTATCTTTAAACCAGTTGTAGCGAAGTTTTATGCCGAAGGTTCTTCCGGGTAACGGCATCTTGTAATCGTTGTAAATGGTTTCATTCAGTATATTATTTACATAAAAGCATACGGATAATTGGTTTTTGAAAAATGATTGTTGTATGCCTGCCGAAAAGTTATAGTAGGCAGGAATTGTCCATTTTATCTGTTGGTCTTTCTGCGATGAGAGTTTCCATGCGTTGCAGTAATCACCCACATAAGATACATCGGCATATATTCTTGAAAGTTCACCTTTCAGTGGCCATCCGCTACGGTGATATTCTACGCCGCCATTGTAGTAGAATGATGGGATATTGGGAATATCCAGTTTGTATGTCGGATTTTCTACCGTTTTATCATTCGTTTTCCATTGCAGATTATCGCGTAAAGATTGGTAAGTGAGATTGAAGTAAGTATACCAGTCGGGTGTTACATCAATTTTCAAATCCAAATCCACTCCTTTGATTATCGTTTCACCCAAGTTGACGTATGCCATACGAATATTGGCAGGCATCAGCCGTATCAAGTTGGATGTGTTCATGTAAAATCCATTGGCTTCAGCCTGCATACGAGTTAATCCCAAGAAGTTCATTCTGTCTAAAATCAAACCCAAATTGAAATTGTCACTTTTTTCAGGCTTCAGATTCACCGACGATTTAACGCTAATTCCGTCTCCAAACAGTTCTTCGGGGTCGGGCAAACGCAACGTATGTTCAAAAGACGCTTTTACCCGTATGCCGCGCAAAAATTCATAGCTGACTCCTTCGTTATAGCCCCAAAACAAATCCTTATTTGTGGTTTGGTCGGGTTCTTTTTTAATGCTGCTACCGTCATCCGTCTTTTTGTCATCCGTTCGAAATACTTGCGAATAGAGGTAATAGGCTTTCACTGCTGCAGTATTTTGGAACTTTTTATTTTTTGAAAAAAATGTGTAGGTAAACCCTGTTACATTTCCCGTCATTTTGCTCGGGAATCCGCTTGGATCAAAGCCTATATAACTTTTTACATAATCATCTTTCGGGGTTCGTTTGGAAAAAACAAACTGATTGTTCAGATTTAATTGGTGGCTTCTGTTTATTACATATTTGAAATTTAACTTATGGCGTACATCCCTTGTCCAATCGTCCGACAAATTGAATATCATGTCGGAAGTTTCACCTTGATTTGGAGTTGTCTCGCCTGTCCACTGGTAAATATGCCCGACGGTATCCACCAAATGAGTATTCACTATAGCATAAACTATCGATGTTTTTAAGGCAAGTCCTTTTAGAAAAAAGTTTTCCTTTTCCAGTTTCAAGGCGGGCATAATATTGAAACCATGTGTATATGCATAGCGGGAATCGAATGAAATATTCTGTAATTCCTTATAATTCTTATATCCTGTACATTCCAGTTCTATTTTATCAAACCATAGTTTCGTAAATACCAAAGAACCGTTAAGTATGGATGAATGATATTTATCATTATTTCTGATGACATGAGAATAAGGATCTATGGGGTAATCAGGGTCAAATGCCCTTAAATCCATCGGGTAATTATTATTTGCTCGATTGTGCATGAAAGCAAGTCCCAACTGTATACCCGGTTTTTCAAACAATTTTTTTCCGCTTCCAGTAAACCGCATCTTTCCGTACGACGATACTTCGGCAATAGCTCCGACCATATCGCAATTTACTTCCCGTGTCACAATATTTATAGCGCCACCTAAACCATCGCCGCCATATTCTGCCGGAACAATGCCTTTATAAACTTCAATCCGCTCTATAACATCAATAGGTAAATCGTTGATGTCGAACGAGCCGTCAGGACTGTTTAAGGCAAAACCATCAATAAAAATAGCCACTCGTTTTCCTTCCAAACCGTGAACCGATACCCGGCTTTTGCTTCCCAATCCGCCTTCTTTACGGATAGTCAGGCCGGATGAACGACTTAAGATTTCTTCAATTCCCGATGACCTGCCCATCATCTTTCTGCCGTCGATAACAGAAACGGCCATCGGACTTTCTTTAATTTCTTTGATGATTGCCCCGTTTCCTTTTCTTGCGGTAATTACGGTCTCGCCCAATTCAATTGCTTTTTCTTCTAGTTTGAAGTTTTTAGTGATTAAACTTCCTTTCAAAATGATTTTTTCTGTAATTTTGGAAAAACCGACATAGGATACAGTAATGGTGTATTCTCCGGACGGAACTTTCAAGGTATATCGTCCTTTTTTGTCGGTTATTACGCCACGTTGAAGTTCTTTTATCCAAATGGATACACCATAAAGAGGCTTTTGGGTTTGGCTATTGGTGATTATACCGTAAAGTACAGTATTACTATTATTTTTGGATATCTGTTGGGTATATCCCAAACTACTTATGACAATGAAACACAATATGGTAGTTGTTTTTTTTGCTTTTAAAATACCTATTTTAAGGGATTGAATAACCGTATATATCATTGTATGTTTACTTTTAAATTTCAAATGCGAAATTACCGGGTCTGACAGGATTAAGGCTTACCCGAAAAGTAGTTAAATTTTAATATGAGGTATTTTTAGATGACAGTTAAATTAACAAACAAAGATTTGCAGGAAATGATAACAGAATATCCAATCCATACGTTTTCTATGGGAAACGAACTGGAAGAAAACAGGGTATTCATTGAGAATCATTATGGAAAATCAACGACCAAAGAGTTAAAGACACATCATTTCTGTATAGCTGAATCCAACATACAATGTCACGAAAACTGCAAACTATATTCCGAATCAGAATGTGGCGATGTGTTTTGGTTTTCAGCCATCTTACACGGAAATGTGACTTGTTTTTATAAGAAGGAAGAAAACTGGAAGGCAGGACACGCCAATTTGATTTCGGTAAAGGAAGAAATGAAGGGGTATCATTATTTCAGTAAAAACGAACCTATCAGGACGATAGATTTTATGTTATCATCCGAATATATGGAACGTATTGCAAGCTGGTATCCCGATTTATTTGAAAATATTGTTAACCGTTTCTTAGGTGAAAAATCGTTTAAAGTGTTTCCTGAAAACGTGATGTTCTGCCCTGAAATAAGGCGGATATTGAACAATATGTTGGATTATAAAGTGTTAGGTAATGCTGCAGCCTTGTATTTAGATGCTAAAATTCTTGAAGTTTTATCGTTGATTGTATGCAAAACTTCGCAGAAGAATTGTTCTGCCTGTACCTGCTATTCTGCAAAAGATAACGATAAACTGTTCCATGTAAAAGCTATTATTGAACAACGATATCAGGACCCTCCGTCATTGCATCAGTTGGCGTTGATGGTCGGAACAAATGTTTGTAAGCTGAAAACGGGTTTCAAAGCATTGTTCGGTACAACCGTCTTTGAATATCTATTTGATTACCGAATGGAATTGGCATGCAAGCAGTTGTTGGACACGGACCGATCCATTCAGGAAATTGCAGACAGCATCGGATATGAATATCATTCACATTTCTCAACAGCTTTCAAGCGGAAGTTTGGGCTTTCGCCATTGGAATATCGCAACATTACAATGCGTGGGAAAAGAGTGTAGTTTTTTGTAATTAATGTGAATTTGATATAATCATCGGAAATAACTTATACTAAAAACTATGGGAAATCCTACTGAAATCCTAGGGAAATAATCCCACTTATTCGTTGCTCAGCCGTTGTTCAGCCGTTGCTCAGCCGTTCTGGGACGGCTGAGCTTCGAGTCAACTTCAAATGATCTCTGGGTATGTGGGATTATTTGGGTTTATTTACTACTTTATTTGGGTTAGATTTGAGTAATTAAACGCATATTTCTCCTGTTTTTATTGCCATCCCCCACCCAAAGCCCTGTAAAGATTAACGATGGAAAGTAGTTCGTCCCGCACGGCATTGTTCAGTCCGATTTGAGCGTCGAAGTAACCTCTTTGGGCGTCCAACACGTTCAGGTAACTGACGACCCCGTTAATGTATTGCAAGTTGGCTAGTTCCATGTACGAGCGGGCGGCTTCTTCCAGGCGGGCTTTTGATACCCGCATGTCCCGTACTTTCGAGAAGGTGGTTAAAGCGTTATCGACTTCTTTGAAGGCAGATAACACGGTTTGTTGATAGCTGTACGTTTCGGCTTCCAGGGCGGCACGGGCAGCTTTAAGACGTGCTCGCTTGTTCCCGGCATTAAGCACGGGGGCGAGGAGTTTGCCTCCCAGGTAAAAGTAAGGGGCTTTCAGGAAGTCGCCGAGTTCGCTATCTTCCCGTCCATATCTGGCGGTTAGCGTGATTTGAGGGAATAGATTGGTGTAGGTAACACCGACTTTGGCGTTTGCCGCTTTCAGTTTGTATTCCGCTTGCCGAATGTCGGGGCGGCGTTCAAGCAGGGAAGAGGGTAATCCCACGGGGAGTTCCGGTAGTAACATTTGCTGGTCAATGTTTGCCCCGCGGGGGATATCCCCGGGGTATTGGCCCGTGAGTAAGGATATTTCATTTTCTTTTAAGCGGATCTGTCGTTCAAGGTCGGGAACGAGTGTCGTGGTTTTAGCTAATTCCACCTGAGCCTGACGATAGGCCGTTTCAGATGTCAGTCCTCCTTCGAAACGTAGTTTGGCCAGGCGAACACTCTCTACGCGAGCCTCGTGGGTTTGTTTGACAATGCTTAATTCCATGTCGAGGGCGCGTAATTCAAAGTAGGCTTGTGCCACTTGGGAAATTAGTGTCACGTGTAAGGCCCTTTGTCCTTCCACGGTTTGGAGATAGGCTGCCAGGCTGGCTTGTGAACTCCAGCGAAGTTTGCCCCAAAGATCGAGTTCCCAGGAGAGGGTAGCCTCGATATTGAATGTATTGCCGGGAGAACGGTCGTATTCTCTTGCTCCAAGGGCGTCAGCGTCAATTCCGGGGAAAAGATTTGCTTTTTCCATGCGGTGGGCATAGCGGCTTTCTTTCACCCGGGCCGCGGCAGCCAGCAGGTTCTTGTTGTAAGCGAGTGCCGTGTTGATCAAACGCTGTAACACGGTGTCCGTGTAGATCGCCGGCCATTGGATATCGGCCACGGTTGTCGTGTCCGTACGGTTCGTGTCGATTATTGTTGTCGGCAGATTCAGTTCCGGACGGGTATATTTCTTGCCGATCTTGCAAGAAGTCGATAGGCTTCCGATAAGAGCGGCGATGAATACGATGTGATAATGTTTCATGACTATAGGTTTTAATAATGGGGTCATAGACTACTTTTTCCTCCACGTTTTCACCTTGTAAATTTGTACGAAAAAGAAGGGTACAAGGACAATGCCGACGGTGATGGCAACAATCATTCCGAAGAAGATGCCGGTACCGATGGAGTGACGGCTGGCCGACCCGGGACCCGAGGCGAGTACCAAGGGCAACATGCCGAGAACGAAGGCCAGGGAGGTCATCAAGATCGGGCGGAAGCGGGCTCGCGCGGCGGTGATGGCTGCTTGTACGGCATCGACTCCTTTGTCGACCTCTACTTTGGCAAATTCCACGATGAGGATGGCGTTTTTGGCTGCCAGCCCGAGCAGTGTTACCAGTCCGATTTGGAAGTAGACGTCGTTTTCCAACCCGAATACCCACACGCCGAGGTAAGCCCCGAGGGCGGCAACCGGCAGGGATAGTAACACGGCAACGGGCACGAACCAACTCTCGTACAAGGCGGCAAGGAAGAGGAAGACGAAGAGGAAAACGAGTGACATTACCATCCCGGTTTGTCCTTTCGCTTTCTTTTCTTGAAAGGAGAGACCGCTCCATTCGGTGCCGATGTTGTCGGGCAGGTGTTCTCGAACCAGTTTTTCGACGGCTCTCATGGCTTCACCGGAGCTATGGCCCGGGGCGGCTTCACCGTTGATGATTGCGGTCGTGAACATGTTGAATCGCTTGATCGATCCGGGGCCCGTGGTGTTTTCCGCTTTACCGAGGGCTGTCAGTGGGACCATGTTTCCCTTGGATGTCTTCACGAAGAACAGGTTGAGGTTTTCTTTCTGCATCCGGTAGGGGGCTTCCGCCTGCATGTACACTTTGTAGACCCGGTTGAACATGTTGAAGTCGTTGACATACACGGAGCCGGTGTAAGCCTTCATCGTGGAGAATATGTCGGCCAAAGGGATTCCCAGGAATTGTGCCCTGTCGCGATCCACGTCAAAGTACAATTGGGGAATCTCGGCCTGCAATGAAGAAGATACCCCGGAAAGGGCCTTGTTGCCTGCAGCGTATTTTACCAGCGTGTCGACGGCATCTACCAAGTTCTCGAAGGTGGCCCCGTTACGAGCTTCCACTTGTAGTTCGAATCCTCCCGACGTTCCCAACCCGGGAATTACGGGCGGGGTGGAGAGGAATACAAGGGCCTCCGGGTATTGCTTGAATTCGGCGCGAACGTCGTCCATGACTTCTTTCAGAGACATGCCGCCTTTCTTACGCTCTTCCCACGGTTTGAGGATAACGGTCAATTCCGAGCGGGATTGGTTTGTCCCGACACGGGGACTACTTCCCGCCACGCTCTGCACGTATGCCACGGCAGGGTGTTCCTTCAGGTAATCGACAGCACGTTCCGTTACTTTGCGGGTGCGTTCCAGCGTGGCTCCCTCGGGCAAAGCCAGTTCTACTTTGAAGTATCCTTGGTCTTCTTCCGGTAGGAAACTACTGGGGATTACCCGGTTCAACACGATGATGAAGATGATAGCCATTCCGAACCCGGCGATGATTCGTCGGGGGTTGGCAAGAGCCCGTTGCAGAAAATGAACGTATTTGTTGTTCCCGCGGGCGAGCCACTCGTTGATTTTACGGAACACGAAGTTCTTCTTCCCGTTAGACGGGCGTAACAGGATGGCACACATGGCGGGGCTTAGAGTCAGTGCCACAACCAGCGAGATTAACACGGACACCACGATCGTGATGGCAAACTGACGGTAGAGCATACCGGTGATTCCCGGCAGGAAACTCACGGGTACAAACACGGCTCCTAGCACGAGCGAGGTGGCAACCAGCGCTCCCGTCAGTTCTTTCATGGCTTTACGGGTAGCCTTGTAGGGCGACAATCCCTCTTCTTCCATGATGCGTTCAACACCCTCGACGACCACGATGGCATCATCAACGACTATACCGATGGCAAGTACCAGTCCCAACAGGGTCAGCATGTTTAGCGAGAATCCGAAGGCCAGCATGAACCCGAAAGTTCCGATCAGGGACACGGGGACGGCAACCAAGGGTATCAAGGAGGCACGCCAACTTTGGAGGGAGAGGAATACGACGAAGATGACGAGGAAAAGGGCCTCGAACAGGGTCTTGTATACCTCGCGGATGGATTCCGAGATGTAAGTCGTGATGTCGAAAGGGATGTTATAGCTTACTCCTTCCGGAAAGTCTTTACTTATTTCTTCCATGGCTTTCACCACGTTCTTGGCCACTTCCATGGCATTCGCGCCGGGGAGCATGTAGATGCCGAGTACGGCGGCATTCTCTCCGTTCAATCCACTCTCCGTGTTGTAGGAGCTGGCTTCCAGCGATACCCTGGCCACGTCGCGCAAACGGATGATGGAACCGTCGGGATTTGCCCGTACGACAATTTCTTCAAATTCGTTCACGGAGGAGAGACGCCCCGGGGCCGTGATGGGGATGGTGATGTCCGTTCCGCTCATCGGTTGCTGGCCGAGCACTCCGGCCGCGGATTCCCGGTTTTGGTCTTTCAGTACGTTCTGCAAGTCTTTGATCGTTAGCCCGAAGTTGGCCATACGGTCGGGGAGGATCCAGATTTGCATGGCGTAGTAACGGCTACCGATGTTGGAAACTCGCCCCACGCCGGGAACACGCTTCAGCACGTCGAGCACGTTGATGGTGGCGAAGTTACTGAGGTATATCTCGTCAAAACGAGGGTCGGATGAGGTCAGCGTGAGTGTCATCAACTGGCTGGAAGATTGTTTTTCTACCTTGATTCCGTTTTGCACGACTTCTGCCGGAAGACGGGATTCTGCCAGTTTCACGCGGTTCTGGATATCGACGGCGGCCAGTTCGGCGTTCGTGGATATGTCGAATGTCACGGTAATCGACAAGCCTCCCGAGTTAGAACTGCTCGATTCCATGTATAGCATGCCCGGCGTTCCGTTTAATTCCTGTTCGATGGGAGTGGCTACGGCTTGTGAAACGGTAACGGCACTGGCTCCCGGGTAGGACGCGGATATTTTCACGACGGGCGGGGTGATGCGCGGGTACTGGTCCACGGGGAGTAAATATAACCCGATGAATCCTACCAGTACGATGAGGATGGATAGTACGGCCGAGAATATCGGCCTGTCAATAAAGAACCCGGGTTTCATAGGGTAACCTCCTTTTCTTTAATCGTTTCGGGGCTCACGGGTTTCACGAGTGCTCCCGGGGTTAGTTTGTGGTAGCCTTCAACGACAACCAGCTCGTCGGGACCAAGCCCGCGCTCTACCACGATATGGTTGTTCACTTCGGGACCGGTTTCGATAAAGCGTTTCTCGGCTGTACTATCACGGCGGACAACGTATATGTAGGCGCCGCCTTTTTCAATGGCGACTGCCTTGCTGGGAACGACGATGGCGTTTTCACGCACGTCGAGTAACAACTTTACTTTAGTGAATTGTCCCGGCAATAGTTTCCTGTCGGGATTGGGGAGTTCGGCACGTACGCCGAATGTACCCGTTTGGGGATTTACCTGCGGGTCGGCGAAGTCCACGATTCCGGTCAGGGGGTAAACCGAGTTGTCGGCCAGGGTGATGGTCACGCTGGGTTGCCATGACCGGTTGGCGTCTTTTTCGCCAAGGGTTACATTCCGCTGTTGGCTGCGCAGGTAGTCGAGGGCAGTAAGGCTGAAGTCCACGAGTACTTCGTCACTTTCCACGATCGTGGCTAGCTGTGATTTCCCGCCGGGACCGACTAGGGTACCGATGTCGGCGTACCGTTCGCTGATGTATCCGTCGATGGGGGAGCGCACGGTGGTGTAACTTAATTCGAGTTCTGCTTGTGCCAAGTCTGCCTTGCTCATGGCGACGTTCGCCTTGGCACTCTCGTAAGCCGCCACGGCGTTATCGAGATCGAGTTGGCTGGCAGCCTTTTGCTCGTAAAGGGGGCGTAGGCGTTCCACGTCACGTTCGGCTTTTGCTTCTTGTGCCAGATCTTTTGCCAGTTGTGCTTTCGCTTTGTCAACACGAGCCTGGTAAAGGTCACTATTTATTTTGAAGAGCGGCTGGTTCCGTTTCACGCGCTTTCCTTCCTCGAAAAGCATCTGTTCCAGGTAGCCTTCGACGCGAGCTCTCACTTCGACGAATCCTTTTGCTCGAATTTGCCCGACGTATTCTCCGTATATTTCCATGTTCTCTACTCCTACTTTCTCGACGGCCACTACTTGTCGCTCCGGTTCGTGCTTGTCTTTACAACCGGACAGGAGTATGAATGACACGAGTGTAATTGCTATTCCTAATTTTTTCATATGAGTTGATTTTGTATACGTTTCTGTCTTAATTCTTCTTTATGCTATGAAAATAGCATGCTATATTTTCGCGTGATGGTGTAAAAATGTGGCATGTCGTTGTAATACAGTGTTGTTTGTAAATCCTGTTGCATTGCCTGTTTCACGAACGGCGTGTTTTTCGTGTAGAATAATACCACAGGTTGTGGAAGAAGCAAGTTTATAGCATGCTCACCACGTTTTTTTGTTACTGAAATGAGGTTATAGTGCTTTTGCAATGAGGTGTCCCGCGTAAATGGCTGTTAATCCCAGTATGACGCTGAGGGCGGTGTAGGAGATAAAATATAAATAGTTTTGTTCTCTCAGTAAAACGAAGTTCTCGTTCATAAAGGTGGAGAAGGTGGTAAAACCTCCGCATAAACCCACGGTTAGGAATAAGCGTATGTCCGCGTTGAAGAGGTGGCCTCGCTCGAACAAGCCGTAGAAGATTCCGATCAGCAAGCATCCCGCGATGTTAACAGCCATGGTGCCGAAAGGAAATGCTGAAAGGAAGTGGTGTTGTACAAAACGAGTCAGAAGGAAACGAAATATTCCCCCGCAGAAGCTTCCCAAACCGATGATCAATAGTGTTTTAAACATATGCTACGCTTGTTTGATGATTTTCGATATCATGATTATGAATTGGACGCAAATATATGACTTTTATTGGGCGTATGAAAGGAGCTATTGTTGCTTCTTTTTTTTATATTCGCGGGTGTTATTTCAAGGAACGGCAAATGAAACATGAAGAAGAAGATATAATCGATCTCTTGAAAAAAGGGAACGTGGCGTGTGTTAAGATGCTGTTTGATAACTATTACCGGGCATTATGTGTGTTTGCTTTACGTTTTTTGAATTCGTTCGAGGATGCCGAGGATGTTGTACAAGAGGTTTTTGTTAATTTTTGGGAGAAAAAGAAGGGGTGCGAGTTTTCGGGTTCGTTGCGATCGTTTCTTTTTGGAGCGGTGAACAAGGCGGCTCTTTATCATTTACGAAATTCTGATCGAATGGTCTTTGAGGGACTTGAAACGCATCTTAATCAATTGATGGAAGAGGAGATGCCGGAGAGTGACGAGGATATAGCATTACGTAAGCAGAAGTTATTCCGGGAAATAGAGGCATTGCCGGAAAAATGTCGAGAGGTTTTTGTTGCGATCGTATTGGAAAATTTGTCTTATAAAGAGGTGGCAGAAAAGTTGAATGTTTCTGTTAATACCGTGAAAACACACTATTCACGTGCGTTAAAACAGTTGCGGGAGCATTTGGATATCATTGCGTTACTATTTTTTAGTATCAAAAAGTAATTTTTTCTTTTCTTTTTTTCACCCATATCAGTTAAAACTGCAATATGTAGTAAAAAGTAACGTTGATTATGGATGAAATTATATATAGATGGATTGCGGACTATAGTTTGGGGGTGATCGAGAAAGAGGATTTTGAGCGATTGAAAGCCTGGATTGAAGCATCTCCTAGTCATCGGGTTTTGTTCGAGCAAACACTCCGCCTTTACAAGGAAGGGAGAGAAATCGGTTTTCTGAGTGCCATGGATGAGGAGTGTTCATGGAAGAGTTTGGAGAGAAAATTGGGCAGAAGACATCGTTTGACGTGGACGAGGTGGATCGTTGCGGCTTCTATTTTGCTCGCGGGGGTTGTCGGGGGTGGTATTCTGTTGTTACCGGAATGGGAGAATGATTCTTCCGTGCAAGTGTTTTCAGAAATACCGGGAAAGGCTACGGTAATATTGCGAATGGCTGATGGAAAGAGTGTATCATTGAAGGAGAACGAGACAATAGGACTGGTGGAAAAAGACGGAACGGAGATTCATAAAGATACGATGAATCGATTGGTCTATGCGGCAAGTAATACGGAGAAAAAGAGTGTTTTGCACACGTTGGAGGTGCCTGTGGGAGGAGAGTTCGACATGGTATTGGCTGATGGTACGCGGGTATGGCTTAATTCGGCGACAAAGTTGCGTTATCCCACTCGTTTTACCGGGAAAAACAGGGAGGTGTACGTGGAAGGGGAAGCTTTCTTTTCCGTGTGTAAGGATTCGGCACACCCTTTTATAGTTCATGCAGAGGGGGCTTGTGTGCGGGTTTTGGGTACGGAGTTTAATTTGTCTGCGTATCCCGGGGAACGTACTATAACGACATTGGCAGAAGGAAAAGTGGAGGTCAATGGATAAAGTATCTAAGGTGTATTTGAAGCCGGGAGAGCAGGCTATTTGTGGGAAAGGAGCAAGGTTTATAGAGGTGAAGGAGGTGGATGTGTCACTTTTTACCTCGTGGATAAAGGGTGTTTTCGAGTTTGAGAATATGTCGTTGCTGGCAATTTCTCGGCAATTGTCACGGTGGTACGGTGTTTCTTTCCAGTTTGAAGATGAAAGTTGTGCCGAGCGGCGTTTTACGGGAGGTATAAAGAAGTACGTTCCTTTGAATCAATCGTTGGATATTTTGGAGAAAACGACAAATGTGGTTTTTAAAGTTTCGGGACGGCACGTATTCGTAAAGTCACTTAAAAATGAAATATAGAAACAAGAGGAGAAACAAAAAGTGGGAAATGGTACCAGCATTCCCCACGGTTGTATTCTCTCCATAAAATATAAGTTGATGTGGAATAACGTAAATTGATTAGGCAAAGTTATGGAAAAAAAACGCATGTTCCGCTGTCTTTTGAGAGAAAAGCGGGATAGTAATTATTTTTTGATGATGAGATTAACAATCGTTTTAACAATTCTTTTGACAATGAACGTGTTTGGGACCGTGAATTCCCAAATCGTGAATCTGAAATGTAAGAATACGCCTTTGCGGGAGGTATTTCGATCTTTGAAACAGCAGACGGGGTATCTTTTCGTTTTTAACGAGGAAGAAATTGATCGAACACATCGTGTGAGCGTGGATATACATGATCGTACGTTGGTTCAGACTATGGATGAAGTGTTACGGGGATTGCCCTATTCTTACGAATTGCTCTCGGATATGGTCGTGATCAAGCCTATTCTGGAAAAAATTCGAATGCAAGTGCAGGATTCTCTGCCTAAGCAAATGGAAGTGACGGGAGTGGTGAAGGATTGTCAGGGAGAACCACTTCCCGGAGTATCGGTAGTGATCAAGGGGACGACGATCGGGGTGGCAACGGATGTAAATGGAAAGTTTCGGATTTTGTTAGAGAAGAAGAAGCAAGTGTTGAAGTTTTCCTTTATCGGAATAGAAACGAAAGAGGTTGTGTGGAACGGGCAGAGAACGATGGATGTGTTGTTGAATGATGATTGCGTGAATATCAAAGAGGTGGTGGTAACCGGTTATCAAACTATTGATAAGAGGAAGTTGACGAGTTCTATATCTTCTTTGGGCGAGGAGGATTTGACGTACAAAGGAGCGTTGACCGTGGACCAGATGTTAGAAGGTAAGGTTCCCGGTTTATTGGCGATGACGTTAAGTACTACACCTGGTGCAGCCACGAAGATGCGTTTGCGCGGAACAAGTACCTTTACCGGTACGCGTGAACCTTTGTGGGTGATTGACGGGGTGATTTACGAGAATCCGGTGCCGTTGACTGCCGACGAGATTAATAGTTGGGATAATGTGAATTTAATTGGTAATGCAATCACGGGATTGAATCCGCAGGATATAGAGCGTATTGATGTGTTGAAAGATGCTTCGGCAACGGCTATTTATGGTACGCGTGCGGCTAATGGCGTGATTGTGGTGACAACAAAAACGGGTAAAGTGGGTGGTACTTTGCTTTCCTATTCTTTTAATGCCTCAGTGACCCAGCGGCCGACATACAATGATTTCGAGTTGATGAGTTCCAAAGAGCGTATTGATGTTTCGCGGGAGATTATGGAGCGAGGTTTGTATTTTGAGAATACGCCTCAACGTATGGGATACGAGGGGTTGATGATGGATTATTGGGATAAAAAGATTTCTTTTGCGGAATTTCAAGCGGGCGTGTCCCGGATGGAGAGTCAAAATACGGATTGGTTCAAGGAGTTGTACCGCAATTCTTTCAGTCAGTCACATAACTTGAGTCTTTCCGGGGGTAACGAGACGACGCGTTATTATTTTTCTTTTGGTTACACGAATAGCAAAGGTGCGGAGAAAGGTGCTGATTTGTCTCGTTTGACGGCTCGTATGAACCTTTCTTCCCGGTTGAGAGAGAATATTTTGCTCGACGTGCGTTTGAGTGGTTCTTTACAGGATGCCGATTATAACCCGGGATATTACTCGGCTTTTGACGAAGCGTATTACACGAATCGTACGATCCCAGCAAGAAATGCCGATGGTTCGTTGTATTATGTGGACAAAGAGGTGAATGATGAACATATCACGCAGACGAAAGTGTTGGCTCGATATAACATCATGAATGAGTTTGCAAACGGAGGACAAAGTATTATAAATAAGAGTTTGAATTTGACTGCCGCTTTGAATTGGGAATTGTTGCCCAACTTGCGTTACATGGGTACAGTGGGATTGACAACGACGACGAATTTGACAGAGAGCTGGATGGGTGAGAAAAGTTTCTATATTGCTAATTTGCGCGGTTGGGATTATGGAGACAAGCCAGCGGGAGATATTGCCATGAAGGGGATTCTTGACGGGGGAATTTATTCCAACGGCATGATGAATCAGTATGATTGGACGGTGCGAAACCAAATCAATTATAATTTCACGCTGAACGAAGTGCATAATTTTAACATTGATTTGGGACAAGAGGCTAAATCTACGATTTACAAAGGGGCACAGGGTAGTGTGTTTCCGGGATATATGCCGGATGAGGGAAAAACGTTTAGTATGTTTCCAATGATCAGCCCGGGGGATATTTACGAATACCCGACAGCAATCCGAAGGTGGTTTTTGAGTTCCAGTGATGGGGTATTTCCGGTAATCACGGATAGACGGGAAAACTCATTGTCGTTTTACGGAACGTTTACCTATTCTTACCAGAATCTTTATTCATTGAATTTCAATATCCGTAATGACGGTTCCAACCGTTTCGGTCAGTATAAGAATGAGAAGTTTAATCCCGTATGGTCTGTTTCCGGGCGTTGGAATTTGAGTGATGAGGCTTTTATGAATAGTGGTTGGATCGAGAGTCTAGCCTTGAGAATGTCTTACGGTTATCGGGGAAACGTGCCGAGCGAGAGCCCGTATATGATTATTGATCGCCCGAGAAAACAAACGGTTTCCGGGGAGCTAGGAGCTCTTGTGCAAGCTTTCCCGAATGCAAATTTGAAATGGGAGAAAACTTCTACGGTGAATATCGGGTTGGATTGGGCCTTTTTTGGTGGACGCATCAGTGGTGCATTGGAGTACTATTATAGTAAATCGGTGGATTTGATCACGGAGCGTCCCGTGTCGTTGGTAAACGGTATTTCTTCTTTGAAGGTGAATGACGGAAAACTTACCAACAGTGGTATTGATTTTAATATTTCGACTAAAAATATCGAGACGAAAGATTTCAAGTGGAGAACGTCACTTTCTTTCTCTCACACGAAAAATAAAGTGACGAGAGGAGCCAAGACGGTGGAGGGGACGGTAAATACTTATATGAATTATGTCAATGGCTCGGTGATCAAGGAAGGATCTTCTGTGGATGGTTTCTACTCTTACCAGTTCGATCGTTTGGACGAGTATGGATTGCCGCGTTTCAAGAATTTGACGGGAAATTCATCGAACATGACAAACGAGGAGTTTTTGAGCACGATCTTCACTTACTCGGGGACTCGTACGCCGACGGCGTATGGTAGTTTCTCTACCGAGTTTATGTACAAAAAACTCTCTTTGCGTGCAGAGTTTTCTTATAAGTTTGGTTACAAAGTGCGGATGTTGAGGCTTTACCAGAATGATAAGAATGCATTGCCCGCACCGGAGGACAATATGACAAAAGTTATGGTGAACCGCTGGCGTCAGCCGGGTGACGAGGCTTACACGAATATCCCGGGATTGTCCAACGAGGAGTTGGCTGTACCAGAGGGCGATGTGATGCCGAGCGAGAGTGTGGCGTACAAATACACGATGGTGGATGTGGCTTTCCGTAACATTGTGGGACCATCGACCTACACGGGGTGGTACATGTACGATCACTCGAATTTGCGTGTAGCTAAGGCTGATAATATCCGTGTGCGTTCTATTTCATTGGGATATTCGTTGGGCGGTAACTGGTTGAAGAAATTGGGAGTCGGAGGTGCCCGTTTGGATTTCTCTGTTCAAAATATCGGGGTGATCGTGTTTGATAAGAAACTGAAGGGACAGGATCCGGATCAGGTGCAATCAGTTGGAATGCCGACGTTGCCTACGTATAATTTGAGTTTGAACGTGAATTTCTAATGTCTAGATAATATGAAAAAAGTATTTTTATTTATATCGCTTTGTTTCGCTTTGCTCTCTTCCTGCAGTGATTTTTTGAAGGAGGAGGACAAGGATAAGGTGATACCGCGTACTGTTGATCATTTTTTGCAGATTATGCATCGGGAGGCTTTTATCACGAACAAAATGAATTATTTGACGGAGTTTATGACGGACGATATCGAGGAGAGGGCGAGAACTTCATCTAAGGATAAGAATGTTTACAAAAATCTATATACTTGGCAGCGAAATCTGGAGTTGGATGCCAATGGCGATAATGCTAACGTGAATGTTTCTTGGGAGTTGGCCTATCGGTTGATCCTGATCTGTAATTACGTGATGGAGAATATTGACGATGCTATTGGAGAGGAGAATGAAAAGGATTTTGTGCGGGGAGAGGCCTATTTTGTGCGTGCTCGTAGTTATTTTGAACTGGTGAATTTGTATGCTAAACATTATGACGTGGAAACGGCGGCCACGGAACCGGGTGTACCTCGTCACTTGGGTACCGGTGTGGAGGATACTTATACGCGTTCCTCCGTGGCTGTAATCTATGATTTGATTGAAGCGGATTTGAAAGAGGCTATCCGGCAGTTCTCGAATAGCGGGTTGAAGAAATCTTTGTGGCATCCGAATGCAGAGACGGCGATGTTGCTACTATCCCGTATGTATTTGTATAAGTCGGATTGGGATAATTGCATTGATTATGCTACTCGGGTGATTGACGCTAATGGGGGAAGATTGTGGAATTTGAAAGAACATCGGGAAGGAACATTCGTGAACACGACGAATCCGGAGATTTTGCATACTTACGGGGATCGATCGTCATTGTGTGGTGATAGTGGCGAGACGGCTGTTCCGAGTATTTATGAATCGTCGACCGGGGCGGTGACTTACGGGGTTTCTATCGATTTGTTGAGAACATTTTTGACCGGAGATCTGCGTGCCGGCAAGTACATGAAAGTGGTGTCCGGCACAAGTGTACCGACGAAGTGGTTGAATGCGTTCACGGATATGGGGGCGTTCACTTATCGGGTATCAGAAGCTTATTTGAACCGGGCAGAGGCGTATGCGTTCAAAAATATGGATGCAGAGGCGTATGCCGATGTGGTGAAAGTGGTAGAGAATCGTGTGGAGGATATGGCTAGCGTGGGAAATATTGCGGAGAGCGGTGTGGAATTGAAGCGTTTTATCTTTGACGAGCGGCGTCGGGAGTTCTGTTTCGAAGGGCAACGCTGGTATGACTTGAAGCGAACCAAATTGTTTGCCAAGCAGATTAATCACAAGTTTACGGAGGTGAACAATACAGGAACAACTATGGGTACGGAGATTTATATGTTGGCTCCCAATGACCCGAATTATATTTATCCTATTCCACAAAATGAGTTGAATGTGAACAACGTGATACAACAGAACGAGAGAGTGGATAAGTTACCGATAAAGGAAGATTATTAATAGTGAAAAGTGATGGTAATGAAGAAGTTATTTGTATATATGCTAGTGGGAGCATGTTGTTTCTTTGCTTGTAGTGAAGATGAGGACACAACTCCGTCCTTGAAGGACACGGATCGTTTGGAAGAGTTGATAGACAAGTCGAACAAGACGATCATGGATTTCAAGGAAAAATACGGTACCTATATTTTGTATCAATTTGATCAGTTGTTGGATTTCGCTTACCAGTTTGACCAGGCGGCGAGTTGGAGAGCTGCGGAGTTGACTTATCTGGAGAAGGAGGAGGTCGTGGGAGCGGTAGATTTCTTGATAAATCGCTTTATGGCGTGCTACGGGGATTCGGTGAAGGTAAATTATTTACCGCGCAAGGTGCTGATGTGTTGTAAAATAAAAGCTCGTCAGTTGGGTATTTCAATCCCGAAAGGGGGAGATCCTGGTGATCACGATGCGGCTGCCAATATGAATAGTTTCACGGTGGCGGGATTGGATAACGCCAACTTGACGGCAATGTCGGAAGAACGGTTGGAGGAGTATGTGCGGCAGTTGCACTATATTTTCTTGGCAGGCTACGTGGTGAATGTACGCCGTTTGATGTTCGTGGAGGATACTTTCTTTGATCCTTGTAAAACACTTTACGGTACCGAGGTGGAACGGGATAAAAATGTACAATTGCCAGCAGAAGATTACTTGAAATTGGGTTTCTTCCCGATCACGGATATTGAGGAGTACAGTTACCCTCTAGAATTGGATGACTTGATAGATTTCGTGGAGAATCTGGTGAAGATGGATCAGGCGACACATGATACGATAATGGAATACGAGTTGATGAAAACCAAAATGCAGAACGTGGCTGGCTCCCTGAAAGCCATGGGTGTAGATGTCGAGAAAATCAACCCGTTGGCGGTAGATTTCTTATAAGCAAAATATGTATAACGTAATGAAGTACAAACTTTAAATGAATGAATTATGAAAAAGATGATGAATTACTTATTGGCCTTGTTGGTGATGGCCGGTTTTGTAGCTTGTTCTGATGATAATCCGGGGATGGCTCCGGTAATCGGAGGTGATGGAAATGTAACATTGGAGTTGAAACGTGACACGGCTGATACGTACAAGATTAGCTTGCCGATTGTTTCGGAAGAGGGAGTTGCTAAGATTACTTTGATGGATAAATCTTCTAATAAAGTGTTGGATGAGCAAACTTCATTTGCAGATCCGAATGCTTTCACGTATACTTATGACGTGGATTTGACTTCCTACACAGAGAACACGATGTTGATGTTGTCTTTGACAATCGAAGATCGCGAAGGACAAAAGGTGACTCAAAATATCACATTGAATATTAAGAAATTTTCTGAATTGGATGTGCGTTTTACGGCAGACCGGATCGTAACTTTCTCTGAAAATTGTAACTTGAAATTGACAGTTATTCGAGGGCTGATTCCATTAAAAGAGATGATCGTGAAAGTAGAGGGGAAAAGTGATGTTAAGTTCGATTTGTCTATGGATCCGGAACAGGAAAAATATGATTTTAATGTTCGTATTGAAAAATTGGTACTTGGGAATAATGATGTAACGGTTGTTGTGGTTGACGAGAAAAAACAAGAGTTTGCGAAATCGGTTGCTGTTGAGAGGAAAGAGGGAATGACATTTAAGAAAGTGCTTAATGTCAATAAACTCATGATCAATCGCGGGGATATGGATGGTGTGTATCACCCGGATATGGAGGCCCTTGAGAAATATTCCGATGCAGATAAGATATATCGATTAGCTGCACTGGATCCAGAAACGATGGAAGGGTATCATATCGTTGATTTTTATTATGACGGGAATGATAGAGTCGTTAAACTCGAGAAAAAAGTACAAAGTGTGAATGAGGAGACTTATGATATAGAGGAAACTAAAGAGACTTACGTGTTCGACTATAATGGCGAAGAAGTAGTAAAAGTAACTAAAGATGGGACTGATTATGTAACAGATGTTGTTTACGAGAGTGGTTCTATCAAGAGTTTCAAGATTGATGGTAAGTTGTACACACCCCAATATGCAGAGAAAGAGGGTGAAATGGTGCGAGTAGATAATATGGACAAAGCGTTATCCGGGAATTCTTTTGACTTTACTGACAAGAATAAAGTAAATCCGTTATACATGGAAAATCTGCCGGCATTACTTCCGTTGGATTTGTATGGAATGACGTTTAGTCAATATGTTTATAATCGTTATTTCTTTGATTCCATGAAAAACGGTGATACCGTGTTAATATCTTATAATATTTCAGACATTACAATGGGTGACAGGGGATTGGAACAAGTTATATCTTGGACAGACGAGAATAAAGAAGAGCAGTCTATGATTTATTATTACGACGAGTAAAAAGTGAACGATTAAAAGTGGATGGTGTGTCAAAACACTTCATGTGAAATTTTGACACTCCATCCAATTAAAAATGAAATTATGATGAAATACTTATACTATTTATCACTCGCACTTTTTTGTATTGCTTGCAGTCCGAAGGCTCCGACGGATGAGCAATTGGAGGATTTGTGTCGAAATGCTGCTTTTGCGATAAACAATTTGAAGGAAGGTGATAAGGGTAAGGCCTTTCAAGAGGTAGTGACAAAGAATGCACAGAATTATGATATACAAAAAATCAGTCCGTCGCAAGTAGAGTTATTATTTGATGCGGGAGGGGTGTCATTAGATAGTTATTTACGTGAATGGTTGGCCCCGATATTGGAAACACAATCGAAGCAATCTGGCGAAGCTGGGGCACTTGCTTCTTATTATCGTTGGAAATATGTGCTGACGACAAGATTTGAGGAAATGGCTGCTAAAGAAGCGGAATTGTACAAGCTGATGCTTACCAACGCATCGATAGGCGGAGTCTTGTCCGGTAACGAAAAGATATTGGTAGACGTGCTGAAAGGTGCGGCTCGTGTGGGGGGGACTCTTGGATGGAGTCCGGTATTTTGGACAACGTGAAGTCCTTGCTGGATATGTCGTTGTCGGATGATGCTGTTTTTGCTTCCATGGAAGTGTTTAACGCGGCATTCGTGGCGGAAAAAATTTCTACCGCGGAAAAAGAGGAGATCAGACAAAAAGTTTTAAAACAATATACAGGTTTGTTATCTACCGAACGCTACAGTGAGGGACGTCGTCGAGCACGTGTAGAATTAGCTATTCAGTATTTAGAAGGACCTTATGCCACGGGCACATTGGTTGGAAATAAAGCACCGGAGCTGGATTTCTTGTGGATGAGTAGCGGGGAAGAGAAAAGTTTGGACGATTTGAAGGGAAGAGTGGTGATACTCGATTTTTGGGCGACAAAGTGTGGTCCATGTATCGGGATTATGCCGAACATGAGAGTCTTGACGAAGAGGTATGTGGGGTATCCCGTGGAAATTATCGGAGTGACTTCCGTCATGGGCTACCACGTGGACGTGAAGAATGGAAAGACAATCCAGACGAAAGGAAATTCGGAATATGAGTTCGAGTTGATGAGAACTTTCATGAAGGATCAGAATATAAACTGGCGGGTGGCTTTCACGAAACAGAATGTGATGAACATGGAGTACGGGGTACTGGATATTCCACATATCGTGATTATCGATGCTGAGGGGAATGTGCGGTATAATGGAGTGGATCCTTTCTCTGCTCCCTATCATAAGGCTGATTTGATCGATGGGTTGTTGAAAGAGGCTGGATTACGTTGCCCTGCTACTCCGATGGAAAAAACGGATTATAGTAAAAAGCTAAATGAATAAAAATGAGAGGGAGTTTATGTTGTTTGCTTTTAACCTTGTTTGCTTGGGGATGTGGTCCGGAAGAAGGGAAAAAAGTAGAATTGAAAGATTTGATGTTTAAATGCGTGATTACGAATCCAGTGGAGGATGAAGTGATACGCGTAAGTATCAACGGGAAGGAGCAGGTTTTTGAAGTGCCGGAGAACGGCGTGGTGGAGATCAAGGCATCCCGGATTGCCCCACAGTACTCGGAGGTGATGTACGGACGGAAGGTTTATCCCGTTTACTTGGTAGGAGGAGAACCCATGGAGATGGCATTTGACGGGAACGAGGATAATTGGAACCGTAAGTTTTCGGGAGGAGCGAAGGCGATCAACGATTATTTGTCTTCATCGATTTCCTTGTTCGAGTCGTCGTATTTTTCCGATAATGAGGAAAAATTGAGCGAGAATACGAAAAAATTATTGGAAAAAAACTGGAAAAATCTAGAAAGAAAAGGATTGCCGGAGGATTTCGTTGCGGTGGAAAAGGAGCGTCTGCGTTACGAGGCGTATGGTTCGTGGTATTCTTACCGGATGAATCATCGTTGGATGACGGGGGACGAGACTTTTGAACCGGGAGAGGCGTATTACAAGACCTTGCGGGAATTGGCAAAGGAGCGTAAGAATTTGGTCGGGATGATGGCATATTACAATTACGTGCGTAGGTCGATTGCAACCTTGGTGAGCAAGGGGGTGGAGGAGCTTTCCCCGAATGATCTGATCCGTCGGGAGGTAAAATATATCGTGGAAAATTACAAGGATTCCATCCTCGTGGAAGAATTGATGCATGATTTCGTGTACGAGTATATTTTGGAGTATGGACTGAAGGGGCAGGAGGATCTTGTGGAGTTATATAAAAAAAACGTGAAGAGTGCGGCGAAGTTGATGCTTTTCGAACAGATGTGTAACACGTGGCTAAGCTTGTGCCCGGGTACGCCTTCCCCCGTGTTTAACTTACCGGATGCGAACGGAAAGATGATGTCACTGGAGGCAATGCGTGGAAAATTCGTATATATTGATTTGTGGGCATCGTGGTGTGGTCCTTGTCATCGAGAGATTCCTTTTTTGAAACGTCTGGAGAAAAAATTCGCTGGGAAGAATATTGTTTTCGTGGGTATTTCTTGTGATACGGATAAGGAGGCTTGGTTGAAGGCAATGCAAAACGAGGGGTTGGATGGTATCCAGTTGTACATGGGTGACGACCTTGTGTTTGCTAAAGCGTATATGGTGAGCAACTTGCCGCGGTTTATTTTGGTGGATCCGGAGGGGAATATCGTGGAAGCATACATGACGGCCCCTTCCAATCCGGAAACGGAAGAGAGATTGCAGAAGTTGTTTTTAATATAGTTTCAAAAAAACGTATTTATTAAATTTAGATTATGAGAAAATTAGTTGTAATGTTATTCATTTCTTTGTTGGCGTTTGCTTGCCAGAAAGAAAAGAGCGTGTCAGTGAATGTAACCGTGAAAGATAAAAATATTGCTGAAGGGGTATATTTTGGACTGATGAAGATGGATACGATGTTGCAGATGAATGCCGAAGGGAAAGCCTCCGTGGTTTTGCCCGTGGATGAACCGCAATATGGTATTGTGAAATATAAGTGGAAAACAAAAGCCATTTACTTGGAACCGGGGAAAGGGTTGGATGTAATCTGGGATATGAGGCCCTCCGGATTGGAGATAGAGTTCGCGGGAGATGGTGCTGATAAGAATAATTTTATTAACGGGAAAGAAACTCGAGTTCCGGTAATGGGGGACTTCGGGTTGAAAGAAGATGAGTTTTTGGAAAAAATAGATCAATACATCGCTGATAATAATAAGGTTTTGGAAAGCAAAGGCTTTGATAAGGTTTTCCAAGAGAAAGAGAAAACTCGACTGCTGTATGACGTGTGTGGTATCTTGTGGCAATATGCCCAAAATCGTGATTGTTCGGAGGAGTATATTGCAAAAATGAAATCTTTGATGGTAGAAGAGGATTGGTTGTTGCAATTAGACTCTTATACAAATTTTATGGAAGGGGCTGTGGCTTATTTCGCTGGTAAAGCGTTGGAAAATCAAGAAAATGCTTCCGTGAAAGAGAAAACATTGAATGTTTTGAATTATGTATTGAGTAATATCAAAAGTCAGGCTGTGAAGGAATATCTGGTGGCAAGTTTTTCCATTTCTTATATTGATAGCGAGGGGGTTGACGATGCCGAAGAGGTGAAGGCTATCTTCAATAAAGAAGTGACGAACTCGGTAATGCAAGCTGCCTTCAATAGTCTTTATGCCCAGGGATCCTCCGTGGCTAAGGGAAGCAAGGCACATGGCTTTAAATATTTGGATATAAATGGTAAGGAAGTGAGTCTTGATGATTTCAAAGGACGGTATGTCTATATTGATATTTGGGCTACGTGGTGTGCCCCCTGCAGAGAAGAATACCCGCATTTGCAGATGTTGGAAAAAGCTTTCCAGGGAACGAATATCAGTTTTGTAAGTATCTCTACCGATCAGGATGAAGCCAAGTGGAAACAAACAGTGAAAGATGAAAAAATGGGTGGAATACAGTTACATACTGGTGGAGATGAAGATTTTTTGAATGCATTCCGTGTAAAGGGAATTCCTCGTTTTATATTGATCAATCCAGAAGGACGCATTGAGAATGCTAATATGACCCGTCCGTCTGATCCTATGACAATAGAATATTTAGGAATGTTAGCAGAACGTTGGAAGAATAGTTTCTGACTTTCTCTCAAACTTTGAAGGAGACTGTCTAACAAGTCTATTTTTTACAACCACCTTCCCTAACCCCCTCCTACATGGGAGGGAAAATCGCTTGGTAATCAACCCTCCCCCTGTGTAAGGGGGAGTTGGAAGGGGTAGTTTGTGATACTGATAAGACTTGTTAGACAGTCTATGGTTATTGTAAAATTACTTCAAACCGCTTCTTTCCAACAATGCGTCAACAGTCGGTTCTTGGCCCCGGAAACGCTTGTAAAGGGTCATCGGCTTTTCAGATGCTCCTTTTTCCAGCACGTTGCGACGGAATGATTCGGCAGTTGCCTTATCGAAAATACCGTTTTGCTTGAATAGGGAGAATGCATCCGCATCAAGTACTTCTGCCCATTTGTAGCCGTAGTATCCGGCCGCGTATCCACCGGCAAAAATGTGTCCGAAAGCGGGAGAGAAGGCACTACCTTTCACGACAGGCATGATTTCGGTTTTACCCATGGCACGTTGTTCGAAATCTACAAGAGGTTCGGTAACGGGCTCAGTGATCGTGTGCCAAGCCATATCGACCATGCCAAAACTTAACTGGCGATCACTGGCATATCCGGCCTGGAAATTGGATGACTTTTTGATTTTATCGATATATTCTTGAGGAATTTTTTCTCCGGTCTGATAATGTTCAGCCCATGTGTCGAGCCATTCCTTTTCGAGAGCGAAGTTTTCCATGAATTGCGAGGGGAGTTCCACGAAATCGCGAGACACGCCGTCCATAGAGGTGGAGCCATAAGTGCATTTGCTGAACATACCGTGTAGGGCATGACCGAATTCATGTAGGAACGTGGTAACTTCGTTGAAGGTCAACAAAGACGGTTTCGTATCCGTCGGTTTCGTGAAATTCATCACGAGGGATACCAATGGCCGTTGATCTTTACCATGAACCATCTTTTGTCCGCGGAATTGAGTCATCCAGGCACCGCCTCCTTTGCTTTCCCGTGGGAAGAAGTCCGTGTATAGGATGGCAAGGAATGATCCGTCATTGTCGTACACTTCGTAGGTTTTCACTTCGGGATGGTATAACGGGATATTGTTGACCTCCTTGAAGGTAATGCCATAAAGACGTGTGGCTAAATCGAAGACTCCCTTTTGCACGTTTTCAAGCTTGAAGTAGGGTTTCAGCATCTCGTCGTCGAGCGCGTATTTTTCCTGCATCAATTTGTTGGAATAATAACTCCAGTCCCAACGTTGCAGTTCTCCTTTTAACCCGGATTTACGAGCAAATTCTTCAACTTCTTTTTTATCTTTAAGAGAATGGGGGTAAGAAGCTTCGTGTAGTTCGGCTATGAAGTTGTTCACGATTTCCGGGGTGTTGGCCATACGGTCGGTCAGGGCGTAGGCGGCATAGGTCGGGTAACCCATGAGCTTTGCTTTTTCCAAACGTAAAGCAGTAATCTTTTTGATCACGCCCTCGTTGTTGTATTCGTTATCGTGATATGCCCGTGAAGAATTTGCACGATATACTTTTTCCCTCAGGGCCCGGTTGTCGGCATATTTCATCAGTGGTGCCATGCTGGGATAATGGAGGGTGAACACCCATCCTTCCTTGCCACGCTGTTTGGCGGTCATGGCTGCCATTTCCTTGGCGCCTTCGGGTAAACCGGAAAGATCTTTTTCATCTGTCACGTGTAATTCGAAGGCGTTGGTCTCTTCCAATTCGTTTTTGTCAAAAGTTAGGCTTAATTTACCCAGCTCGATGGAGATTTCTTTGAAACGTTCGCGGGCAGCTCCTTCTAGGTTCGCGCCTCCGTCAATGAACGCTTTCCACGTGTTTTCGAGCAACTGGGTTTGTTCTGTGTTCAGGTTTAATGTCGCTTTCTGGGCATAAACTTGTTTTACCCGTTCGAAAAGTTGCGGGTTCATGTAAATATCGTGACTGAATGAAGTTAGTTTCGGCGACACATTTTGAGCGATATCCTGCATCAAACTGTCCGTGAGACAGGCGTTTAAATTGAAAAATATTCCGGAGATAGTACTCATTCGTTCGCCCACGTTGTCCAGAGCCGCGATAGTGTTTTCAAATGTCGGGGATGCTTTAGAAGAGGCGATTTGTTCTACTTCTTTTTTAGCCTCTTCGATAGCTACATCAAAAGCTGGTTCGTAATGTTCTGCTTTGATTTTATCGAAAGGAGGTGTCTGGTGGGGTGTATCGAAACTCGATAATAGCGGATTTTGTTCTGTCTTTCCGCAGGATGCCACAAGAAGGATCAGTGCAGCCATAAAAGTCGTTTTTCTCATTGTTTAATTTGTTTTCTAATTTTGTAATTGAAATTGCACTTCAAGATTACTAAAAAGCTAAATTGCAACTTATATGATTTATTTCTTTTTTCCTGTAAACACGATTTTAGGTTCTACGATCATTGGGATAATTGAAACTGTAATATCAAGGTTTAGTTGATCTTTTGTGATTTTTCCCTTGTGGGTGTAAGAGATCGTTTGTTGTCCGACAGAGACTTTACCGTCACCTTCTAGGTTAAAAGTGGAGTCCGTTTCGGTTACTTTGCCTAGCGCCGGGTTGACCGTGATCCCTTTCACGGGCATGGTAAAGTCCACGAGATTCAACTTGACATTCTTGCTGGTATCCGCCGTGATGCTGATTTTGCAGGGAATCGGACCTTCGGGGACCAGTGTTTTACCTTCGGCATCCGGTTTGAGCATGGCTTTCACGTGGTCAGGCAGAATAATCGTGGCTTCGCCTTCGTATAGACCGGGTAACGAGGAAATATCATGTGCCCGACGATCACTACAGCTATTGCAAGAGGTTAATAATGACGTGATTGGAATAATAAGTAATAATATTCCGATAAAGAAAATATTCCGTTTCATGAACTATTGATTTATTTTTGTACTTTCGACGGCTAAAAATATAAACTTTTATCAATTAAACCATCAGGATTATGAAATTTGTAGGATTACTTCTTTTTTTATGCCTTGCGGTAGGGGGATCGATGAAGGCCATGTCGGCGAATAACACGAATAAAAAAGATCACGCGGCAGCCGTTGCCGGAACATATAACGGGGAGGCTTTTGTCGAGATCATGCAGCAGAAAATGAAGTTGAAGCTTGAATTGCAACGGACTCACCGGGATAGCGTGATCGTGGTGGTGAAAGATTTTGTGTTACCCACGGGGCAAAAGTTCAATTATCGTTCCACGGGTGTTTCCGTGAAGCCGGAAGTAAAGGATGGTAAAACCGTGTATAAATTGAATATCTCGTTCACTTACATGTATAATGGAATGCCCATGAAAGTGACAGCCACGGGGACGATAAAAGACGGGGAGCTTGATTCTTTGGTGAAGGCCACGATCATGGATGCCATGGAAACAAAAGTGACTTACAAGGCGAAGAAAGCCTAGTAAGTCACCTTTATACTATCGCAAGTCAACGATGTCCACTTCAGGATGGGCTTCTTTGTCAAAGCGGAAAAAGTTTATATCCAATTCTTTTTCCGGTTTCTTTAGGCTTTTAATGGTTATTACCACGTCGTTTCCGTCTTTACCGAAGGAGGAGACTTTTTCAACCGTATTGGTTTTCGTGTTGATCCATACCCCGATTTTGGAGATTTGCTTGTGCTCTTTTTTGGGAGTTAACTCGATGTAAGCCTTGCCGTCCTTGTCTTCCACTAGCTTTTGAGTAAACTTCTGATTGTGAATATCGAACAGGATGGAAGGATTTAGCATTTCTTCTTCATTCTCATCCGGGTTTTTGATATTTACTTCTTCCTGATCCGGCATATACGTGTAGATCACCTCTCCGTCGAAATAATTAATCACGTCCATCACGTCGATACGGTACATGTTGTCTTTCATATACGCTTTCCCGGGGTGCGTTTCTTGAATATTTTCCTCCTTGTTGATCATGGAAAGGTCAAAAACGATTTCTACTGCCGGGTAGGACTTGATCTGTCCAACAGTTTTATCCAGAATTGCCTTTGCTTTTTCGTCGGTCTGGGCGGAAGCGAAGGTACCGCATAACGCCAGAATCATAAATGTTAGAATATACTTCATACCATGTGTTGTTTTATGTTGTCTTTTTTCTTTAAATCAAGAGCAAATATAGGGATTATCCCGCAGAAGCAAAAAAATATTGGAAAAATTGCTACTTTCGCACGTTTTAAAAAAAGGAAATGGATAAGCTTAAAGGAATTCTGTTTGCGGCATTATCTGCAGCTACTTTCGGGTTGATTCCGCTGTATGCAAACCAAGCTATACTGGATGGGGTTAATAATGAAACAATACTCGTGTATCGTTACGGGATAGCGGGAGTTTTATACGCTATCTATTTATTGTTTCGAGGAACCAATATGCGGTTAAGTCGTGGAGAATTGCAGGAGGTGACGATTGCAGGGGTGGGGGGATATGGAATTACGGCCTTTTTCCTGATGTGGTCATACCATTATATGCCCACGGGGGTCGCGACAGCGATTCATTTCTTTTATCCCGTGGTAGTGGCATTGCTTATGGCTATTTTTTATAAAGAACGTTTACCCTTGGCCGTAAGGGCAGGAATCGTGTTGGCTATATGTGGGGTGTACCTGTTGTCTTGGACTCCCGGTGAGGTGAAATGGATGGGATTGTTTTTTGTATTGATGTCAACGCTTACTTACGGATGTTATATTACCGCCTTGAACCGGCCCGTGTTGAAACGGATAAACCCGGATGTGCTGACTTGTTACGTGTTATTATTTACCGCCCTGTTCTATTTGATCGTGGCCGTGGCGCGAGGAAAGATGGAGATTATCACGAGACCCCGGTTTTTGATGGATATGGGGCAGTTGGCCGTATTAAGTACGATCGTTTCTGCCCGCTTGCTAGTCGCGGCCGTGAAACTGATCGGTTCCGTGACGAGTTCCGTGCTGGGAACGTTGGAGCCGATAACAGCAATCGTCGTGGGGGTGCTTTATTTTAATGAACAATTGACCTACGTGAATTACTTGGGATTATTGGTCGTGCTTGTTGCCGTTCTTGTCGTGATCTGCAAGATGAAAAAATAAGGGGGAAACTTCTATTATTATGATGCAACCTATTTATTTTTTGGCTATTTTTGCGGGTGAAATTGATTTTTAAGAATATCATATGCTGTTGTTTATAACTATAAATTTTTACACTATAACCGATATATTGTTGGCCGCTTTTATATTTTATCAGGTTTATAAGCTGGTGAAAGGAACGGTTGCTATAAATATATTTGCCGGTATTTTTACTTTTTACGTGGCATGGTTGCTGGTGAAGGCTTTGAATCTGGAGTTAGTTTCTGGAATATTGGGACAGTTTATCGGTATGGGAGTGATCGCCTTATTGATTGTGTTTCAGCAAGAAGTTAGACGTTTCCTATTATTATTAGGTAGTAAATATAATCTGCAAAATATATTTAATCTGGAGCGGCTTTTTGCCAAGACTTCCATAAAAGATGAGGTGGCCGCTGCTATCGTGCAGGCCTGTGATTATTTTTCTAAAACAAAAACAGGTGCTTTGATCGTGTTGTCACAAAACTCGGAGTTATATAATTACGCGCAAACAGGCGTGTTGATCCGTTCCATCGTGTCGGAGGAATTGCTTGAAAATATCTTCTTTAAAAATTCACCGTTGCATGATGGAGCAGTAATTATTACGGATAACAAGATTTTGGCAGCGCGATGTATTCTACCGGTTTCCGACAATACGAATATTCCCGGGAGTTTGGGGTTGAGACATCGTGCGGCAATAGGAATGAGTGCCGTAACCGATGCTCATATCATAGTAGTCAGCGAGGAAACCGGAAATATATCTTTTGTGAAGGATGGACATTTTAAAGTTCGTATCACGCCTCAGGAGCTGAATAGTTTTTTACACAATGATTTTACCGGTTTTGTCGTGAATAAGTAATTATAGTGACTTTTCTAGGATAATACCCGTAGTTTTCCTGTAGCATACAGGTGTTAAAGACGAATCATTGCCGTATCAAAGACGTTTCAAAGACGTTCACGGGTGTCTTTGAAAGGTGTATATTTAGGTATTACTATCTCTTTGTCGGTTGTTTTTTCCGTTACATCCCGTCTTGATCCCGGGGAACTGGGGAGGCTTGGCCCTTTTTATCGGGCGGAGGTGAGAAAAGTTTTTCCCTTAACGTTTTGCCAATCACGTCTTTGTAGAAGGATGAGAAAAAAACTTGAAAAATAATGGCGAAAATATTTGGAAACGGGGAAATCTTTGCCTTATCTTTGCACCCGCAAAACAGAAAACAACGCAAGTGGGAATGAGGCTAGAAAGGTAGTTTTCTGTAGAGTTCTTGAAATGCTGAAAAGATAAACCTTCCTTCTATTAGTCGGGTAGTTTGAAAAACATTGAATTACAAGGCTAAAGAAAAAAGTTTGAAAAAACTTTGAAAAAGATTTGGAGGGAAACGAAAAAAGGTTTTATCTTTGCATCCGCTTTCGCTCCTAAAATGAGCGATGCGAAAACAAGAAAACAAGAGTTCTTTAAGATATTGAGATGAACAAAACGTAGCGAGCGTGAATCGGAATCGACGGGAGTCGAGATTCATACACATGACCCTGCCAGATAAAATTTCTGTAAAGTAACTTTTACCATGAAGAGTTTGATCCTGGCTCAGGATGAACGCTAGCGACAGGCTTAACACATGCAAGTCGAGGGGCAGCACGGGGTAGCAATACCCCGGTGGCGACCGGCGCACGGGTGAGTAACACGTGTGCAACCAACCCCGTACCGGGAGATAACCCGCGGAAACGTGGACTAACACCCCATAACACCTTTCCCCCGCATGGGGGAGAGTTTAAAATCCCGATGGTACGGGACGGGCACGCGCGACATTAGGTAGTTGGCGGGGTAACGGCCCACCAAGCCGACGATGTCTAGGGGTTCTGAGAGGAAGGTCCCCCACACTGGAACTGAGACACGGTCCAGACTCCTACGGGAGGCAGCAGTGAGGAATATTGGTCAATGGGCGAGAGCCTGAACCAGCCAAGTCGCGTGAGGGAAGAATGGTCTATGGCCTGTAAACCTCTTTTGTCAAGGAAGAATAAGCGGCACGAGTGCCACCTTGCCAGTACTTGACGAATAAGCATCGGCTAACTCCGTGCCAGCAGCCGCGGTAATACGGGGGATGCGAGCGTTATCCGGATTTATTGGGTTTAAAGGGCGCGTAGGCGGGACGGCAAGTCAGCGGTAAAAGACTGCAGCTAAACTGTAGCACGCCGTTGAAACTGTCGACCTGGAGACGAGACGAGGGAGGCGGAACAAGTGAAGTAGCGGTGAAATGCATAGATATCACTTGGAACCCCGATAGCGAAGGCAGCTTCCCAGGCTCGATCTGACGCTGATGCGCGAGAGCGTGGGTAGCGAACAGGATTAGATACCCTGGTAGTCCACGCCGTAAACGATGCTCACTGGATCTTGGCGATACACGGCCAGGGTTCAAGCGAAAGTATTAAGTGAGCCACCTGGGGAGTACGTCGGCAACGATGAAACTCAAAGGAATTGACGGGGGCCCGCACAAGCGGAGGAACATGTGGTTTAATTCGATGATACGCGAGGAACCTTACCCGGGTTTAAATGCAGGTTGCATGAGGTGGAAACACCTCTTCCCCTCGGGGCCACCTGCAAGGTGCTGCATGGTTGTCGTCAGCTCGTGCCGTGAGGTGTCGGGTTAAGTCCCATAACGAGCGCAACCCCTATCGCCAGTTGCCATCGGTTTCGGCCGGGCACTCTGTCGAGACTGCCACCGTAAGGTGCGAGGAAGGCGGGGATGACGTCAAATCAGCACGGCCCTTACACCCGGGGCGACACACGTGTTACAATGGCCGGTACAGAGGGCAGCCACGGGGCGACCCGGAGCGAATCTCTAAAGCCGGTCGTAGTTCGGACTGGAGTCTGCAACCCGACTCCACGAAGTTGGATTCGCTAGTAATCGCGCATCAGCCATGGCGCGGTGAATACGTTCCCGGGCCTTGTACACACCGCCCGTCAAGCCATGGAAGCCGGGAGTACCTGAAGATCGTGACCGCGAGGAACGGGCTAGGGTAATACCGGTAACTGGGGCTAAGTCGTAACAAGGTAGCCGTACCGGAAGGTGCGGCTGGAACACCTCCTTTCTGGAGCTGGAGTCATGCGGCTCGCTACAGCAAGTTCATCATCAACGGGATTCCCTCGAGGGATCTTCACGACGAGGCTCGTTGCCCCGGTCCCGACATCATGAATTTAGAATTTAAAATTTAGAATCTAGTCAATCTAGAATCTAGAATCTTTAAATCTGGAATTCGAGAAGTTCTTTGACATGCTGGAACGTTAACGGATCATTTGATCCGCGAAGTATAAGAATGTAGTAGAATAACACAGAGCCGCCGTCGTCGGGAGACGACGGCAAAGGTGAAATGATTAAAGACACACGACGCTAACGAACGTGAACGATCAAGGGCGCGCGGTGGATGCCTAGGCTCTCGGAGGCGATGAAGGACGCGATAAGCCGCGATAGGCCACGGCGAGGTGCAAGTAACCCTTGACCCGTGGATTTCCGAATGGGGCAACCCGGCCGTCTAGATGACGGTCATCCAGCAATGGAGGCGAACGCGGGGAACTGAAACATCTCATTACCCGCAGGAGAAGAAAACAACAGTGATTCCCCCAGTAGTGGCGAGCGAACGGGGAAGAGCCCAAACCGGTGCCGTTTCGGCGACACCGGGGTCATGGGACCGCGCCATTCGACGATGGACGAAGTGCAATTACCTGGAAAGGTAAGCCGCGGAGGGTGATAGCCCCGTGCACGACAGCCCCATCGAAGATAGCGGAATCCCGAGTAGGGCGGGACACGAGAAATCCTGCCTGAATTCGCCAGGACCCCCTGGCAAGGCTAAATACTCCCGAGAGACCGATAGTGAACCAGTACCGCGAGGGAAAGGTGAAAAGTACCCCGAGCAGGGGGGTGAAATAGACCCTGAACCCGCGCGCCTACAAGCGGTCGGAGCCATGAAATATGGTGACGGCGTGCCTTTTGCATAATGAGCCTACGAGTTAGTCGTCACCAGCGAGGTTAAGGGCTTCAGGCCCGTTAGCCGAAGTGAAAGCGAGCCTTAACAGGGCGACGAGTTGGTGGCGCTAGACGCGAAACCTTGTGATCTACCCACGAGCAGGTTGAAGTCGCGGTAACGCGTGATGGAGGACCGAACCGGTAAACGTTGAAAAGTTTTCGGATGACTCGCGGGTAGGGGTGAAAGGCCAATCAAACTGGGAAATAGCTCGTACTCTCCGAAATGCATTTCGGTGCAGCCTGTGATGTTCTGTTCCAGAGGTAGAGCTACTGGTTGGACGCGAGGGCTTCACCGCCTATCAAATCCGGATAAACTCCGAATGCTGGAACACGAAATCATGGAGTGAGCCCGCGGGTGCTAAGGTCCGCGGACGAGAGGGAAAGAACCCGGACCACCGGCTAAGGTCCCGGATGGACAGTTAAGTTGATCAAACGAGGTGGGATCGCGGAGACAGCTAGGATGTTGGCTTGGAAGCAGCCATTCATTTAAAGAGTGCGTAACAGCTCACTAGTCGAGCGATCCCGCGTGGATAATACACGGGCATCAAACTGTCAACCGAAGCCGTGGGGTCAGTGTTGAACTGACCGGTAGGAGAGCATTCCTGCCAGCGTTGAAGGTCACCCGCGAGAGTGACTGGAGCGGCATGAAAAGCAAATGTAGGCATAAGTAACGATAATGGGGGCGAGAACCCCCCACGCCGCAAGACCAAGGATTCCCCGGCAATGTCAATCAGCCGGGGGTCAGCCGGCCTCTAAGGCTAACCCGAAGGGGGACGCCGACGAGAAACGGGTTAACATTCCCGTGCTTCTCGTCACCGTGACGCGGTGACGGGGTGATGAATGGACCGCGCGCTGACGGAATAGCGCGTTGAAGACCGTACCCTTTGACGGTGGTAGTCAAGCACGCCACCGGAGGCGAAAGTCGATAGTACCTCGAGGCCTCGGCCGAGGGGATAGCGTCCAGGCAATTTACCCCCGAGAAAACCCGCTAAACTTCAAGTGACGAGGAACCGTACTGTAAACGGACACACGTGGTCGGGTAGAACATACCAAGGCGCTCGAGTGATTCATGGTCAAGGAACTAGGCAAAATAGTCCTGTAACCTCGGGAAAAAGGACGCTCTAGTGATAGAGCCGCAGAGTAATGGCCCAGGCGACTGTTTACCAAAAACACATGGCTATGCCAAATCGAAAGATGACGTATATGGCCTGACACCTGCCCGGTGCCGGAAGGTTAAGAGGAGAGCTCAGGGGTGACCCGAAGGTTCAAATTGAAGCCCCGGTAAACGGCGGCCGTAACTATAACGGTCCTAAGGTAGCGAAATTCCTTGTCGGGTAAGTTCCGACCTGCACGAATGGTGTAACGATCTGGGCACTGTCTCGACCATGAGCTCGGTGAAATTGTAGTTCCGGTGAAGATGCCGGGTACCCGCGACGGGACGGAAAGACCCCGTGAACCTTTACTGCAGCTTCGCGTTGTTCCCGGGCACGGGACGTGTAGGATAGGTCGGAGGCAATGAAGCGGTTTCGCCAGGAATCGTGGAGCCATCGTTGAAATACGACCCTTCTCTTGTCTGGGATCTAACCCATGTGATGGGGACACCGCGTGGTGGGTAGTTTGACTGGGGTGGTCGCCTCCAAAAGCGTAACGGAGGCTTCCAAAGGTACCCTCGGGTTGGTTGGTAATCAACCTTGGAGTGCAATGGCACAAGGGTGCTTGACCGGGAGACTTACAAGTCGATCGGGTGCGAAAGCAGGGCATAGTGATCCGGTGATCCCGCGTGGAAGGGTCATCGCTCAAAGGATAAAAGGTACTCCGGGGATAACAGGCTGATCGCCCCCAAGAGCTCATATCGACGGGGCGGTTTGGCACCTCGATGTCGGCTCGTCACATCCTGGGGCTGGAGAAGGTCCCAAGGGTTCGGCTGTTCGCCGATTAAAGTGGCACGCGAGCTGGGTTCAGAACGTCGTGAGACAGTTCGGTCCCTATCTGTCGTGGGCGTTGGAGATTCGAGAGGTCCTGACTCTAGTACGAGAGGACCGGGTTGGACGCGCCGCTAGTGAACCTGTTATGACGCCAGTCGTACGGCAGGGTAGCCACGCGCGGACGGGATAAGCGCTGAAAGCATCTAAGCGCGAAGCCTGCCTCGAGATGAGATCTCCTTGCAGGGTCGTCGTAGACGACGACGTCGATAGGCCACAGGTGTAAAGCCGGTGACGGCAAAGCCGAGTGGTACTAATCACCCGAAAGTTGACGTTCGGCGGGTGAGATGATCCGGTTAACGTTCCCGGCGATTGTCAAGCGGCAATCGCGAGAAAAGCATGAATAAACGATCTTCAAGGGTATTTGTCACGCCGGCCGGAGGGCCGCGAGAAGTGACGGGAATCTGGAAGGTGTTTTTGGGTGACGAGAGGTCATTTCAAATTCCACGTTCTAAATTCTAAACTTATTAAAAGGTATCTATAGCTACGGTGATCCACCTCTTCCCATCCCGAACAGAGAAGTTAAGCCCGTTAGCGCCGATGGTACTGCCCCCGGGTGGGAGAGTAGGTCGATGCCGAATTTAGGGAGAGCGAGTCAACACGACTCGCTCTTTTTTTATTTTCTCGTTTTCAAGTTTCAACTTTTAATTTTCAATTGTTTTACCTACCTTAGCGTTCTGAATCAATTTATGTGAAAATGGCATTATTCGGTCTATTTAATAAAAAGAAAAAGGAAAGCCTTGATAAAGGTTTAGAGAAGACGAAAGAAAGTGTATTTAAGAAACTCTCCCGGGCAATTGTTGGTAAATCCAAGGTTGATGACGAGGTTCTGGATAATTTGGAAGAGGTATTGATTTCTTCGGACGTGGGAGTTGATACAACTCTCCGTATCATTGAGCGCATAGAAGAAAGAGTGCAACGGGATAAATACGTGGGTACGGATGAGTTAAACCGGGTACTGAAAGAAGAGATCGTAGATTTGTTGAAAGAGAATAATTCAACTGATTATGATGCATTGACTTTACCGGAGGGACACGGGCCCTACGTGATCATGGTGGTTGGTGTTAATGGAGTGGGAAAAACAACAACAATCGGTAAATTAGCTCATAAATTTAAAGAAGCAGGAAAATCAGTTATTTTAGGGGCTGCAGATACCTTTAGAGCTGCTGCGGTGGATCAGTTGGTGATTTGGGCTGAACGAGTTGGTGTGCCGATCGTGAAACAGGGAATGGGTGCAGACCCAGCCTCTGTGGCTTTTGATACACTGAGTAAGGCGAAGGCTGAAAATGCAGACGTGGTACTTATCGATACGGCAGGACGCTTACATAACAAGATAAACTTGATGAATGAGTTGACAAAAATCAAGAAAGTCATGCAAAAAGTGATTCCGGATGCTCCACATGAAATATTGTTAGTACTTGACGGTTCTACTGGACAGAATGCTTACGAACAGGCTAAACAATTTACCTTGGCTACGGAAGTGAATGCCTTGGCGATTACTAAGCTGGATGGAACGGCAAAAGGTGGGGTTGTAATCGGTATTTCCGATCAATTCAAGATTCCGGTGAAATACATTGGTATCGGTGAAAAAATTGATGATTTACAAGTATTCAATCGTGAAGAGTTTGTAGACTCTTTATTTAATTAATAGATTATAATCTTTGAGAGCGGTTATTATGGCAAATGAAGTCATGATAACCGTTTTTTAGTGTTTAAATATGAAGAAAAGAATATTATTTATCTGTTTAGGAAACAAATAGAATATGTTATATTATTTTTATTATATTGATATATAGTGCTATGTGTAAATTTAATTATATTTGTAATGTAAACTATATGTTTTTTTTGTAATAAAAATGTAAACTATATAGTAAACCAAATATAATGTACATGAAAGCTTCAGTATCTGCAATTTTGTATAAGTCTAAGGTATTAGCAAATGGAGAACATCCTATAATGTTACGTGTTTGTTATAATGGAAAGCGTGCTTATAAAAGTTTAAAGTTATCCTGTTCTATGAAGTTTTGGAATGAAGAAACTTCAGAAGTGAAGTCTAAACATCCTTATAGTATAAATATGAATGCTATAATAAATCAAGAACTTTCATCATTAAAGGCTTTAGTGTTAGATTATGAAAGAACTGGGACACCTTATTCAGCAAAAATTTTAGTTGAAAAAATATCTAAACCTCAACTTGTAACAAAAACATTATTACAATTAATAGATGAACGAGTTCAGTACTTTAAAAATGAAAAAGGGAAATATAATACAGCTACAGGATATAGAACATTATATAATCTAGTAAAGAAATATGTCTTAAGAGATATAGAACTGTTTGAAGTGAATAGAGATTGGTTGAAAGATTTTGAAAATTTTATTAGAAAAACTAATAAACGAGAAACAAGTATTTATAAGCATTTTTGTACATTAAAGGCTGTTTTTAATTTTGCGATAAAAGAGGGACTTTTAAATGAGGATAAGAATCCATTTAAAAATTTTGAGCAACATCTTGATAGACGTACGAAAAAAAGAGCTTTGACCTTTGCGGAAATCTTGAAACTTATGATTTATTTTCAAAATAAATATTCCTTTGTTTATCCTTCTGATTTTGAGATACACGAAGGATTGATTTTACCACCTAAAAATGTAAAACCTATTCATACGGATGATGATGAAGATATTGATGTGAGGAAATATTGGAATGCATATTTTAAGAAAAGAGGAGTTAATAAGGTTCATCCACTTTTAAATAGTGAATGTGTAGCTTTATCTCTTTTTTTATCTTCTTATTTGATGCAAGGGTTAGCATTGATTGATTTAGCAAATTTAAAATGGAAAGATATTCGGATTCTTCAAATTCCAGATAATAATACGTATTATAATGATGTGCAGCAAAAAGGGTATGAATATGCTGAAAATCATAAGCTTTTTCAACCATATTATGAAATTAATATTGTACGTAGAAAAACTTCTAAGCCTTTACGTATAATCATTGATGCGTATGTTTTTACTATGTATTTATCTCCATTTTTACCTTCTGTAAATGAGTTTAATAGAGAAAATTATGTTTTTGGAATATTTGAAAAGAATTGTACAGATGAAGGGATAAAATTTTCTAGAATGGCATATTTGACTTATTTGGTAAACGTGAATTTGAAAAGAATAGCTAAGAAGATAGGTATTGATGAGAATATTACATTCTATTCTGCAAGGCATACGTATGCCTCAATGCTTTATCATGGAGGTGTATCAATTAGTCTTATAGCCCAAAATATGGGGCGTGATGTTACGAATATTGAAACATATTTGAAGGAGTTTGATGAAAGTCAAATTATTAATGCCAATTCTTTAATTTGGAATGTAGTAGACCCTAAAAATCCACTGAAAAATAGAAGTAATGCGTAATGTGCGTAAAGGCGTAAAATCTTGCATTTATGTATTTCTTAAAAAATGGCATCGAAAAAACGATGCCATGTAAAAGTTTACGTTTTATAAAATTAGAAAATGTTCATGAGTGTTTTTTTGTCTATGTTGCTACGGTATATATCAAACGTCAAACAAAATATGACTTCTTTGGGTAGCCGCAAATTGTAATATCGGACTCTAACAATTTAATGAATGAGTTGATTATTTTAGAAATTTAACAAATCGTAAGTTTCTAACAATTCCTCAGTTCTTAATCCTAGATACCGTCGAGTAGTCATGACATCGCTATGATTAAATAATTCACTCAATTTTATCAATGCGAATTCTGCTTGTTCTCCCGCCATTGTTACAATTTGGCGTCCAAAAGTCTTTCGCATTGAATGTGTGGAGAAATGGTCTACTTTTAAATTATACTTCTTCTTTATTTCTTTAAATACCACATTAATTCTCTGTATGGTGTAAATCGTTTTCTTTCGGCTAAGAAAACAAGGCTCGGTGTTGTCCGAGATATTTAATTGGTCATAACAATCTTTGATATGCCCTTGTAGTTGAGAATTGATTTTAATTACTCGCCTTTTTCTCGTTTTCTTCTCGATAATGACTAAAGTACTGCTATTGAGTATTTGTTCCCATTTTAGAGATAAAAGGTCACTAATTCTAAGACCAAAAAAACAGCCGCAAGAAATCAAGAGGCTCATTCGAATGTTCCCATCCCTGTATAGCCTTCTAACAAGATTCAACATTGCGTTCCACTCCACATAATCGCTCGTTGTGTAACTATTTTTCAAACTCATAACATTCACTTTTTAGATTTTTTCTTTATTTCTGAAATACTTTATAGCCTATTTTAAATTACTGTACTGATAATCAATTCATATTCAGACTTCATGGAAGTGAATATTATTTTAATCTATAATTCCGATTAGCTTTTCTGGCTTAAATCCTCGCCATGCCATTTTTTGTAAATCAATATAGACGAACATGTTGAAATAACGTTTCGAAAGTCCATTTCCTGTTATTTTGGATTGTACTGCTTCAGCTTGTAGTGTTCCAACCGCAAAGCGAATACTGCTATTAAGTTTTTGATAACAGAAGCGAACAACCTCACCTCGCATCATGCGCTTTTTCAGGATTTCTAACATAAGCCCTTTTCTCATCGCTGTTGCTATGTCCATGTTATTGTGAACACATTTAACGGTGTTCATAATAATGTTGTTCGTATTAATAGTCAGTGCTTTCATGCCTTATTATTTATGCGTTACAAAATTAATCTCCACAATACATTTTGTACCCGTAAATTGAGTCAAGTGATTGGATGTTTTTGAAATCGTATACTTTGATGATATGGTCATGTTCATCTATTTCACACGTCGGGTCGGCAAGTGCTTCATTTAATCTTTGTGCTCTTTCTGTTGCCCTTGTAATAGCTTTTTCCATTGTGAAACGAGAGTTGTATTTTACGGTCAAGTTGTATATTCCCATCGCAGTCTTTATAATCCAATCTGCATCATATCTTGTTTTCATGTTCTTTTTTTGTTTTGATTACATAACAAATATATGACATATATTTAATATATGCAAGTTTTCAATAAGAAAAATATGACAAATATTGAGTATCCGTCATATTTAATTATCTTTGCATAAAAATTGAACACGTGGTGAAAAAAGGGAAACAAGAGAGAACTGTTATTCATCTAGAAATGAATGGAGAACATTATTATTTGGGTAGCTTGGCTGCAATTTATCAATTTTTCGATAGTAAAACCCTTGGGATTAGTTATGGTTCGTTGCGCAACTTTGGTTTATCTCACGAAAAACCATATCAAAATAAACATTGTATTATCCGGAAAGGTGTTTTATTGACAATTTCTAAAAAAAATGACCAATGAGAAACACAACACACCGTTGTTTTTGTTGTGTTTCAATTCATTCGTTTTTTTTAATCCAAAAGAGCTATGGAATACGTGAAAAGGATGTTTAATTTATTGAAACAATTGTTCATTTGCTGTACATTCATGATGTTTTAATGAGTGTTTTACTGGTTAAAAATTGATATAAAATGAAACTAAGAAATAAAGGTATTAAGACATATTTACTCTCAGTTGCCATAGTTACATTTATCGCTTACATAGTCCCTTCTATAGTTTTATATTTGGGAGGTTATGGGGGCGTAATCCTTTCTGCTTGTATATCCTTGTTGAATGTAAACATTGCTGTGCTTGCTTGGATTTTAGTGAAGTCAAACGGAAAGAATGCTTTGCTGAAATGGCACTTAGGATTGAATGGTTGTGTCGTGTTGCTTTTGCTTGTCATCATTTCTTTGACTATAACCAATGGCGGTTTTCTGTCTTTTAGCATCATTGCATTTGTATGGCTGGGAATATTCAACATATTACCCATTATCTTCTCGTATATTGTTTATTCTTTCATTTTGCGCAAAACATGTATCAAGTCGACAAATATGTAGCGTAAAAAAATATAAAATAATAATAAATTCTGATAGAAGGTTAAGGAAATTGATTATAATGAACAACAAATTTGGCCTAATGGTCCTAAAAATAAGAACAAAAAATGAAACATCCATATGAAGAATATGAGACATCCAAACTTTGGAAAATTGTAAAATCTTCAATAGAAGAATTAGTTGAGAACAATGATATTGAGCTTTTTACTCCGATAGAGTATATCGTAGGTTAACACCGCAAAAATATATCTTCAACTAATATAAGTGAAGAAGAGTCTCCCAAATAGAGCATTTCACCATAAGTAAACAAATTTAGTTTATACAAAATATTTCTTGATATTTCTCGTTTTATGATTAATGGGAAAGCCAAAAGTATTGGAGTTGACAGAGGCGAAACGCCTCGCACTCGAAAAAGGATTTCGCTTAGGCGAAAAGCATTGTTTCCGTATGTGTTGTCGTGCTGTGTTACTGAAAGCAGACGGACTGTCTTCGGCAGCGGCGGGAGCGCAGACGAAAATGAGCACGTGAGTGTAAACGCTTGGGTAAAACGTTTCAAGTCCGAAGGCATCGATAGGTTGAAAACTCGTCTTGGCAGAGGTCGGAAACCTATCATTGACAGTTCGGACGAGGAAGCAGTGTGCCGTGCAATAGAACAAGACAGACAGAGCGTGAGCAAGGCAAGGGCGGCATGGGAGCAAGCCTCTGGCAAAGAGGCGAGCGACTCAACGTTCAAATGTTTTTTATCAGCATTGGGATTGGAATAATTTCGGAATAAAACGTACCAATTGGTTAACAGAAAAATAGAAATATGATTATTATGTCAAGTAGAAAGATAGAAAAATTTAATACTTTTGAACAGGTCTCAAATAGTGATTGGTTCAATCGTCTTGTACACTTAGCCGAGTGCATAAGGAAAAATAAGATTATGAAGTGGATATCATCAATTATTTATGCTTTTGTATTCATAATGATATGCCATTATATTCAGAGTATCTTTTCACATACTATCATCGCTTTCCCATTTTGGCTATGGGGAATCATTCCTGTTATAACAATTATTGTTTTATTATTAGTTGTAGGAATAAAGAAGAAAATAATAATATTTTTGAGCATCTTGTTCGGGGGCTGTATCGGCATCGTTATTACGGGCATATTGATTACATTGTTTGTAACAACTAATTATTGGTTTGCTAATTCTGAATCATACCATAGAGACGCATATGTTATGGGCAAGAAATATAATAAAAGAGATAGTCATGCTAAGCATATTAGTTTTTCAACGTATAATGTGAACTTAATATTTTTAGATAACAATGAATACTATTGCTTGGATGATTCTGACATCTATAAAAAATGCGACCAAGGTGACACAGTAAAAGTTACCTTGTGTAAAGGCCTTTATGACATACCTATTATCAAGGATTTGCATACAGAATAGGTATGATTCAAGTTATCTTATTGTATTTGATGAAACGTAATTGATAAGAAATTCTAAATTGCTTATTTTAAGCTATTTGGTTTATTTTAGCGGAATTTTTAATTATAATATAGTATGAAATTAAAAAAATCGTTACTCCTAATTTTATTTATAGTACTAATTAGTTCATGCGAGGAAACAACATTTTATTACAAAATTCCCATGACAAACAAAATCTTGGCAATATATACTCCTGCATTTAGTGATTATGCGTACGTTTATATAGGCATGCATAAATTAAATGCAATGGATAGTTTTGATTTAAAGATATATAAGGGAGAAACAACAGAGGTTTCGCTAATTTTAAACAAACAGAAAAATGACACAATATATTATTCTGACAGGTGGGATGATGTTACGTTAATTACTAAAAAAAGAAAATATAAAAGAATTGAATGGTATGATGACAAATTTTATAATAAAGATACTAATAAATGCTCTATAAATCAAAACTATATAGAAGTTGTTATTAAAGATTACGCTGCTTTTGTCGTGTATCAATTAAATAATTCATATCGGATTCTAAAACCAATCCCTGAAAATGAAAAGAATTTTGAAAACATACACCCCACTACCGATAGATTATATGTGAGGGATATAGAAATGAATGCTTATATTGATGCTCTTTCAAAGGTAATAATCATATTGAATGAGGCATATAAAGATTTAAGAATGGCATACATTACTATCAACACAAATGCATTTTTCTAGTAAAAAGTCAATCAAGGCCTCGAATTTACTCTCTGAAATGATTATCGTTTTACCATGTTTTCGGTTCAATTCTTCAAAAAAATCAATTGCTTCCTCTTTGCTATTGAATTCAATATTTCCAAAATAGGCATTATCCTTTTCATGGTTCTGGCCAGTTTTTCGTTGCGTCCAACTTTTGCGCTGTGATAAAGCAATCTTTGCTTTTGTGGCAGGGGTTCGTGGTTTACCATAATTTGGATTGTTAGCTCCTAATTTTTTTTGTCGCATTTTTTCTCGGGTCGAATTGTCTAAGTCGTATTTCACTTGGTTATTCATTTGTTTTAGTTTATATATAAATATAGGTTGAACTAAAAATGTTACATCAATTCATTTTTTCACTGGAAAAATTTTCGCACACCATCTCGTCCGTACTGATAGAGTGGGGGCTATTTTTTTTATTAAATAGTTCAAATAGTTGAACTACATTTGAACTACTTGATGTATTATTATATTTATAGTATATTTGAAAAAAAGACGAGTATGCCGGAGAACTACTTTATATATCGATTTAAGGAATTTGACAATGATAAATTCATAGAATTATACAGGGAATCTTGTACCAAGACCTTTATTTTAGATTATTCAGAATCTTATAATGATATAAACATTCCTGTATCTAAAGAAGACCAAGTACAAATCAAAGATTTAGAACCAGTAAAAATTCCAGTTAAACCAAGAAAGCCCCTGCAATCAGAAGAAAAGATAACATGGAAAGGTGTGTTCTTGTGTCACGCTATAATATATAGATGTTCAACAAACGAACATGGACATGCCCCGGTAAATGCAGAAATATTGAAGGCTGTGTTAGGTCCGGATTACAGAAACATGCTGGATGTCCTAATACAAATGAATTTAATAGAACGAATACATTACGAGAATGCTCCAGATTATTTGGCCGGTTATTACTCTACAAATTACCAACTTCTCCATAAAACGGAATTATTTCAAACCTCTAACAGAACAATTATCAAGTATATCGAAAAATTGAAAAGTCTATTGAAGAACTATTACCAGTACAAGGAAAAGCAACTGGAAGACCTTTATGGCGCTAGATTCAAGGAAAACTACATGAAATCCTTGAACATGGTGAAAATAAAGGATAAAGAAGGCTTACAATCTTACGTGCGAGAACAAATTAAACAAAACCCGGATAAAAGAAACTATTACAATTACGTGATAGACTATATATCCCGAGGTCATTACTCGATATTTAATATTGACAAGTCAAGAAGAATTTACCATGTTTTAACAAGTTTGCAAAGAGAGTTAAAACAGTACTTGAATATAAAATACCAAATTGATGCACGTAATTCACATCCTGTTTTATTCATATATTTCATTTTCAATTACAAGAACATATCAATATCTTCATCAAATAGCATAATCAATTTCATATTATCAAAGAAAGAAGAAATTGAGACACAATCTAATCATTATGTTGGTAAATATCTTTATAACGAATTAAAAAACAATAATATAGAGTTAGATGAAATTACAAAGTTGTCACCGGACGAACTAGCTTACATCTACATGACATCAACCGGGCAATTTTGGGACGAGTTTCTAGCAAGACATACAGAGGTTGACCGAAACGAGCTAAAGCAAATAATGTTTGCCGAGGTGTTTTATTCCAATAAAGTTGGTTTGGCGTGGAAAAAATTTGGAAAAGAGTTTGCCGGGGAATATCCAAGTGTTTATAAGTTAATCGCCAGATGGAAGAATCCGGCTAAGGATAAAAAAATTTCTAGCTATATCAAGGAAAATGATATTCACGCTGACAAGGAAACAGCATCTCTTTCTGTCGCAATGATGAAATTGGAATCAGTAATATTTCATGATATTCTATCAAATTTATATGCCAAGCGTATCCGGGCTGTCCATATTCATGATGCAGTAATTGTTCCCGAAACAAAAGGGAATATTAATATTACGTCAGAAAAACTTGTCGAAATAATGAGAAATTGTTATGCAAAATATGGACTTGTTCCAAGTTTTAGTATTGATTTTCGTGAAATTTGAATAGTAAGCTGAATTTGTAATAGGGAGAATATGAGTAAACTCTTTATTTTTGTTCCATAAATCATGATATTTTTTGTAAACTATATAGTAAACTATTTTAAATGATAATATTTTAATTATTTTATAATCAATATGAAGAAAAGAATATTGTTTGTTTGCTTGGGTAATATATGCCGTTCTCCGAGTGCAGAGGCGATTATGAAATATTACGTGAAGGAAAGAGGATTAGAAGAACAATATTACATTGATTCGGCTGGTATTAGTGGCTATCATTCCGGTGATCCGGCAGATAGACGGATGCAGAGTCATGCGATAAGAAGAGGTTATGATTTGACCAGTTTGTCTCGAAAGTTTTATCCGGATGCTGATTTTTCTGATTTCGATATGATTATCGGCATGGATGACCAGAATATCCGTGACTTGCAACGTATGGCTACTTCCGAAGAAGAAAGAAATAAAATACACAAGATGACAGATTTCTGTCAGCGTTTCTCTTACCGGGATAGCGTTCCCGACCCTTATTATGGTGGGGATTCCGGGTTTGAGTTGGTGTTGGATTTATTGGAAGATGCTGTGGAAGGGTTACTAATTTATTTAAACGGGGAAGACTATAAAGGTTAAGTCATATTATAGAAGTAATTCAAAACAATTATGATCGCTAATAGGTCATGTCCAGAGATATTCGTAAAAAAACCGGCACTTTGCCGGTTTTTATTTTGCATATATGTAGCGAATTATTCATTCTTAAACTGATCATCTCCGAATGCTAGTATCGGGAAGGTGATATAAGGGAAGAAAATAGTTGCGATGGTGAATCCAATGCCTTTTCCAAATTTCTCCAAAAACTCTTTTAAAGCGATAATGGAGAAGATAATATTCGCGATAGGAACAAAAATCATGATCAAAAGCCACCACCACGGTCTATTGATGATTTGAAGCATCACGTAAAGATTATAAATAGGAATAATACCTTCCCAGCCTTGTCTTCCTGCTTTTTCGTATACTTTCCACATAGAAACAAGTAATAACACAACAATGAGCAAGTAAATATAGATCCTAACATAGTTCTGATTTTTTAATTAAATATTTATAAATGAACTCATTCTTTCCTTTAGTATACACTCAGCATTCTCATCCGCAAATGTATAAAAATCTATATGATTATCAAAGTTTTCCTCTTCTATTATCTATGTTTTTATTGCTTAAAGATATAATTCCCCTTTATTTTATTTTCTTGAAAAATCTCCGCCACACGTAGTCCTTCGTGTGCGGATCTTTTGAGGTGAGGACGAACGAGGCTTTGCCCACGATAAAGTCTTCAGGGATGGGACCGATATAACGGGAATCCCGGGAGTTGAAGACTTGGTCTCCGGCCACGAAGTACCAGTTTTTTTGAAACGTGTATTCCCGAACTAGGGAATCCCGGATGTAGAGCTGGCGCTGTTGCACATGTACGGGAATTTGGGTTTCGTAGGCGATCAGGTGACGATAGAGCGAGAAATTCAGCGTGTCGATCAGGATGGTGGTTCCTGCGGCAGGAAGGTACAGGGGACCGAAGTCCTGAATATTCCAGCGATGCCAATAATCAAAGGGGTAAGCGTTGTAAATTCCCGGGGCGTACTCCCCGTGGTAATGATGTAAGCGTTGCTGCTCTTCCATGTTTCCGAACCCCGTCTTGCCGTTGACGTGATTGATACCTTTGATGATTGATAGCGTGTCGCCCGGCAGAGCAATACATCGTTTCACGTAAAATGTCCCTAAATCCATGTCCCAGCGACCATTCGTGTGTGTGGGGAAATTGAAAACGATCACGTCATTGCGTTTCAATGAAGCAAATCCAGATACCCGTACGGTTTCCGGGTGTGAGCCGTCCAAAAAGTCGAAGTTTTTGTAAAAACGGGCTCCCATGTACAATTTGTTTACCACGATAAAATCGCCCGGTTCGATGGTGGGGTACATCGAGTCGGAAGGGATGCTGTAAAAGTCCACGATAAAAAAGCGCAACAGGGCAGCAATCACGATGGCTAGCAAGATAGCTCCCACGTACTGGAATATGGATTTGATTACTTTTTTCATTTTTTTCTTGAGATAAAAATACGTTCTAAATAGTAGTAAAACAAGGGAATGATAAATAAACTGACAAAGGTCCCGACCGTCATTCCGGCAATCAGCGTGATGGACATGGGGCGTTGTAGTTGTGTTCCGATGTCATTCCCCCACAACATGGGAACGAGGGCGAAAATGGTGGTCAGGCTGGTCATTAGAATGGGTTTTAACCGCCGTACACCTCCTTCGTGAATCGCTTCTTCCAACGCGAGACCTGACCGCTGTAGGCGTATGATCGTGTCAATCTTTAAGATCGAGTCGTTGATCACGATACCACTCATCACCACGATTCCGATCATGGACATCAGGTTGAGAGAGATTCCGGACAACCACAGGATAAGTAGCGTGAAAGCCACGTCCAGTGGAATTTCAACGAGAAGGATTATCGGTAGGGTCAGCGATTCAAATTGTGCGGCAAGAATAAAATAGAGCATGAGAATGGCCACGATGACCACGACGACCATTTCCCAAAGGGTTTCCTGACCGGAAAAATATTGTCCGTCAAACGTGGTATTTAAACTTCGATTACCGGCTTCTTTTTTAATCCTCTGTATGATTTGTGCCGTGGAATCACCGACATGATAGATGTTTAGCGGGACAACAACCCCCTCTTTACGTCCGATGATGCTCTTGTAATCCAATTTCCTTTCCATACGGGTTAGGGCAGAGATGGGAATATCCAATTGGTCGCTATTGCTCACGAAAGAGGAGTGGATAATGTCGAGAATAGTTTTTTCTTCTCCCGTGATAACGATCGGGACATATCGGCTACCCGTGTTTAATTTCCCGATATTCATTTTACTGATGTTTTTTTCCAGCACGTTAATCAAGGCTCCTTGATTGACTTTGTACAGGGCTAGCCTGTCCGGTAGAATTTCAACCACGATGCGTTCGGACGTTGAAGGTTTGTCTAGTTGTAGTGTCGGCATAATCGAATCAAGGTATTCGATGAACGTGTTCACGCTATCCAGTTCCGGGCCGCCCCGACGGGATTCTCCGCTAAAGTACGCGACTAGTGGGACGTCATTGTCTTTGAACAATTGTTCGAACAGGTTGTCCACCTTGGCAATATCGACCTTTGCCGCCGGGTAGTCCGCCTTGATGTATTCCCGGATGGAGGAGATAACTTGTTCCAGTTCTTCGGCATGGAGGGTACGTATGTAAAATTCGGCCTCGTTGATGTTCTGGTTCTTTTCCCGGTTAAGGAAAAACATCTTTTCTCCCGCGTGACAACTGATTTCTTCACATGTATTACCAAATCGTTCAATAATATTTTTCACCCGGAGCTCGTTTTCGTCCATGTGGATACTGGAATTCCAATCTACCCGTAGGATCATTTCATTCGTATCGATTGTCGGCATACGCTCCAAACGTAATTGAAATGCCAGCACGAAACCGAGCACGAGAATCAAAAGACAAGCACTCATGACAATCAACTTGTGACGAAAGATAAAATGAAATATACTCGTGTAATAATCTTCAAGGTGCTTGAAACTAATGCGTTGGATAAAGCGAGTTGCTTTCCCCTCCTTGGCGTGTATGAATAACAAGTGGAACACGACCGGGACGATCGTGATCGAAACGGCCAGCGAAACGAATAATCCAATGGCCACGGCCATTGCCTGATCGTAGAACAGGGCTCCGGCAATACCGCTCATGAAAATTAACGGGACAAATATAGCACAGGTAGTCAGTACCGAAGAAAGGAGGGGTGTGATGATTTCGTTTGTTCCGTCCAAACAGGCTTGGAACAGGGATTTTCCTCTCGTCCGGTGCTGGTTGATATTATCAATGGTGATAATGGAATTATCCACCATCATCCCGACCCCGAGTATTAACCCCGATAGTGAAATCGTGTTGATCGAGATGCCGGCTAGTTGAAAAAATAACATGCTGATCACGACCGAAACGGGAATACTGATTGCGATAATTACAGGTGACCGGGCATCTTTCAGAAAAAACAGCATGGTCACGATGGCCAGTAATATTCCTTGCCAGAGACTCTGTACAAGATTGTCGATCGAGTAGTTTAGTAATAGTGCTTGATCTCGGGAGACGGAAAACTCCACGTCCGGATACTCTTCCCGAAATTGGTCAAGTAGTTCCGTGACCTTCTCTTTCATGGCCGACATCCGTGCATTGGATTGTTTGATCACCGCCAAACAGAGGGATTGCTTGTCTTCGTGAAAGAATATGCCTCTTTTTTCTCTCGGGCGAATACCGGAATGGGCAATGTCCTTGATTTGCAGAAGTCTGCCGTTGATGTTCAAGTAAACGTTTTCCAGCTCTTCCGGGGAGGTGATTTGGGAAGCAAAACTGATGCTGTACAGGTAATACCCGTCTTTTACGGAAAGACTTCCCGAAACTTGATTGTTATTGTCGATGGCTGATTTTAGTTGATCCTGTGTGATTTTCAGGCTTCTCAGCTTGGCTTCATCCGGGAGTATATAGAGTTCGGGAGAGTACATTCCGCTGATGTCTACCATGGCAACATCCGGCAACTGCTCCAGCCTTTTTTTCAGTACGGCATCGGTAAATTCACAGAATTCCAAGAATTTCTCTTCCGAATCATATTCTTTCAGGTTGATATGAATGTAAAATACAGGCAGATCGGAAGTGGAGGCTTTGATGATCGTCGGACGTTGCACCTCTTTCGGGAAGTTATTCACACAGGCATCCACTTTCTGGTTCACCTCGATAAAGGCATAATCCAGTGAGGTGCCATACTCGAATTTCATCGTGATCAAGCCGCTCCCTTCCTTGGATTCCGATTGTATTTCCGTCAGTTTCGGTATCTGTTGCAACTGTCCCCGTAGCCCGGAGGTAAGTGTATTCTCTACCTCGTTAATCGAAGCGTTGTCCCAAGTATAATGTACGGTAATCTCCGGAATATCGATTTCCGGCATGAGCGACACGGGCAATCGGAAAGAGGCCACGATTCCTAGTACGATAAAGGCTATCGTGCTCATGATGACGGCTACCGGGCGTTGTAATAAAAACTTTACCATAGATTGATTTTAGATTTTAGATTTTAAATTTCGCCCCACAAACCAACACTTTTTTTTACCCTGTAACTTACAACCTATTAACTTGTAACTCGCCACGGGCGAACGGAATGTCATCGGTAAATAAATGATCAACACCGGGAGCGAGAAGGTCAGGCCGCTCATCGTTCCGATGGCCAGGCTTTTCCAGAAGGGGTTGATGTCCCCGATCAAGAAGGGGATAAATCCCAACAGGGTAGAGGCAATCGTTAGGAAAATGGGGATGATTTTGGCATTATAGGCTTTTATGTAGGTTCGTATTCCCCGGGGAGCGCCTTCCCGGACCTTGATGTTGTAATCGTTTAAGATGTAAAGTACAGCATTCACCGATAGCCCGCTTAACAAGATAAAGGCTGCTAGGCAACCTTCGTCAAAACCGATGCCGAAAAAGTACCCTCCCAGAAAGCAACCGATAAACGAGATGGGAGTGATACAGATGACCGTTGCAGCCTGACGCAAAGATTCCAACAAAATGGCGCAAATGAAATAGATGATCCCGATGACCAGTAATATATACAGGATACGGGCATCAATTCCCCCAATATCTCTCTGCCAGTAGTTTTTCCAGTCGTTACCTTCTTTCACCCGAAAACCGACGGGCATCATCTGGTTCATGGCCTTCATTTCTCGTTCTTTTACTTTCTCCGACAGGCGATAAGCCCCGATAAAATCGTATTGCACTTCGACTTCATACTCTTGATTTCTTTTCGTGATATTCTCGAAATTCTTTTCTTCCGTGATGTCTCCCACGTCTTCCAGGCGGAATACCGATTTGTCTCCCCGCAGGGGACGGTTTCTCACGTCCCACACGCTGGCCTCCACTTTTTTCTCCGGTCGGATGTCAATCGTGGTGTATTCATTATTTATGTATGCCCGGGTGGAAGAGATCCCGGAATAGGTCAGCGAATGTAAATTACCCAGCAGGTTACTGATATTCGAGTTATTGCGAGCCAGTTTTCCTTTGTCAACCTCCACGGCGAATGCTTTGGCTTTCGGGGAGCGGTTGCTACCGATGTATAGTTTCTTGACCCGGATATTCTTTTCCAGACGTTGTTTCAATATATCGGCGTATTGCAGAACCTTGCGATAATTGTAACCGATTACTTTGATGCTTTCACTTCGATATTCATCGTTTGTCCGGTTCGAGAATCCGCGTCCCACGCCGTTCACCTCCGAATCCCCGTTTCCGATCGTGTTGGCAAAGCGTATCAGCTCGTTTTTCACCTGTTCCGGGGAGCCGTCTTTCTCGTGCTCTTCCTGGAAGGTGATCACCATTTCACCTCGATTGGCAGAGGAAACATCGGAGGTAAACGTGGCAATCGTTTCGAATCCGGAAAGAAAGTTTTCCAATTTCTCGAAGGCCTCGTTCATTTGTTTGATCGTGGCGCCATGCGGCATGTTCATGCTCAAGGTTAATCGTGTTTTCTGGCTTTCTGTGGCCTTTCGGCTTTGTAACCATGTATCACCGCCTCCTTCCATGAACAGACGGAGCGATCCCCCCAAGGCTTTATCTATATAAGGTTTAATCGTGAGATAGGTTTCACTCCCGAAAACGGTATTGTAAGCCGCGCTGTACCGTTTCTCCCGATCTATGCTCGACGGGAGTAGGAACACGGGAAATCCGAAACCGAGAAGCGTGATGATGATGGCAATCTTTTTATACTTTCTCGTGAAACGGGCAAAACGCAAATATCTTCTGTTGAAACGGACAATTCGTTTTTGGCGGTGTATCTTGCGTTTACGATTCTGTCGTTTTAGCGGAATTTTTTCCATGAGTGCCGGCACGAAAAAGAGAGCCACGGCAAGGGATACTCCCAGATTGATGATGATGACAGCCGAAAAGTCCCACATGTTCCTCATGATGGTGTTATCCATGTTGAAAATTACCGTTAACGCTCCCACGGTTGTTAGCGTGGCTGCCAGTACGGCTAGAAAGGCTTTCAGGTTGTGAAAGTGGCGGTAATGGTCGGTCATCACGATCACGCTGTCAATGATGATACCGAATGACACGGTGATGCCGGCCAGGGTGTAAAGATGGAGTTCTATTTTGAAAAAATAGTAGAACACGAGGGCGATCGACAAATTGGCAAGCAGGCAGATCGTGATAATGCCAAGGTAACGGAAATCCCGACTCACGAGGTACACGAAAAGGAGTAGGATTAAGATGGTCACCCCTGTCCGGTTGAGAATTTGCGATAGCTCGTCCTTGATTTCGGTGCTGTTGTCCCGGATGAGCTTGACCGAGTAATTTTCAGGAAAACCTTCCGTCAGTTGTGCCATCTCTGTTTTGACCCGTCCGGCAAGTTCAATCATGTTTGCATTTTTCTCGGCATATACATTTAGGTTTATCCGGTTCAGCCCGTTAATCCGGTAGTATGATCCGGGATCACTTTCTTGGTAATCGAGTGCGACGATATGGTGTAGATAGATGATTTTGCCGTTGATCACCTTGATCGGCAAGTTCATGATGTTTGTTTTGTCATCATCGGAATTGCCTTTAAACACGAGGTACGAATATTTTTTCTCGGGGACGGTTTCCGTGAGAATCTTTCCGCCGTCTTTTCGGAAATAGTACTCCGAAACGGCATTGGAAATATCGTTTGCCGAAAGACCGATATCGGCAAATAATTCCCGGTCGTATTGCATGATCCATTCAAACGGGACGATTCCGGTAACGTTCATGCTTTCGACTCCGGGCATGGTGGAAATAATCGGGACGATCCGGTCTTCCGCGAAACTCCCCACTTCTTTCGAGTTTCCCGGGCCTGTCAACACGTATGTCATCAATAACCTGCGTTCCGTTTCCTGTATCCGTCCATCATGTATTTCCCCGCCGCTAACGCCTGAAACGCGGACTCCATCCGGTAAGCCCGGTGCAACCGAACGGATGATCGAGGAGAGGTACAATTTCACGGCATCAATATTTTCTTTTGGGTCAAGCGTCAATTCGATAGCTCCGTAGCCGTTTCCCGTGGTGGAATGTATCTCGTTTAGTCCTCGTATTCGAGCAAACGCACCTTCCAGTTTTGTGGTGACTTCTGTTTCCAGCAGTTCTGGGTTCGCATTGTTCCACGAAAACGAAACATTCAGCTTATTCGATCTGGATGACGGTTCCAATTGTAATGACAACCTCGGGATTAAGCTGATACCCAGAAGCATCATGACAACAAATATCGTGTTAATCGAAAAAGCGGATAAACGCATGTTAATTCTAGATTTAATGATTTATGATTTTCAATTTTCAATTACAACGGTGTTCATGTGTGACAGTCCGAGATTATTGTCGTAAATCACGGTGTCACCGGGGGAAATACCCTCTTCCACGCTGACTTCCGTGCTATTCTCGTATCCTGTGGTGACATATCGCCACATGGCTTTTCCTTTTTGATATACAAATACAACTTTTTTGCCTTGTCGGGGGAGAACGGCCGATTTGGGGATGATGATCTTGTGATCGATCTGGCGTTTGATCAATATGCTCACGTTCATTCCGTCCACCAGTATCCTTTGTTGGTTATCTGTGACAGCTTTCACTTTCACCATGCCGTTCTCGTCAATGCGGGGATTTACTTCCGTGATCTTTCCGGTCAGCGTGTATTTGTGATTGGCGTAAGGGGTGATCTCTACTTCCATGCCCGAATGGAGATTTCCGATTTCGGTTTCCAGTACGTTAAATACGACCTCCATTTTTGAATCGTCAATAAGCGTGCATAGAGATTTGTAGACAGAGGTTTGATTATAGGGTTTTGCCTCTAAGTCGGCAATGATTCCGTCAAAGGGAGCCCTGGTTTTTATGAGCGTGTACTCTTTTTCCGCTTTTTCGAAAGCTTTTAAACTAGATGTATAACCGCATTGCAAGTACATGGCTTCTTTGCGCAATGCGGTTAACTTTATCGTATCATCCAATGTCTTAAATCCTTCGTTTATAATAGATAATTTCAAATCAAGAACGGCTTTTTTTAGTGATAACAGAGCATCTTCCAACGTTTGTTTTGCTTTTTCATCATCCACTTCCGCGATAATATCCCCTTTTCTTATCCGATCTCCGTTTTTCACGTTCACCTTTTTCACAACATCTGCCACATCGAAATTGAGCGTTGCTTTTCGATTAGCTTCTGCTTTTCCGTTACTCACTAATTCCAAGTTAAACCGATCTTCCCGGGCTACTTGTGCTTTCACGATGGTCTTCTCGTCCTGCTGTTCGATTCTGGCATATTGCTCGTCTTCTTTTTTTTGTTTCTCTTTCCCGTTGCATGCCAATAAGAGGAGGGTTAATGGTAGTATAAATCTATAATACATATAAAATAAACATTTTGATCTTTTATTATTTTTCAAAGTTTAGGAAAAACTTCCTAGAAATAAGCATGGAAATATGATAAGAGTATAAAAATTTTATCGTAATTCAATTATAACGGTTTCTTTATGAATGAAACGTACATTTTTTTTAAATATTTTGTGAAAAAGCTAGTTGTTTGGTTGATTAATAATGGTGCCATGACTTGCTGTTTTTCATTAAAATAGAAAATTAGAATATGATTATCTATCTGTTTGGAGAGATCTTCTAAACTATTAGAATAGAAAACATTCCCAAGTCTTAAATTGTATTTTGAATCATAAATTTTATAATTCCGAGCGAATTTATTTGAAACAATAGCTGTGACGTTTTTTTTAATTATAGAATCTGTCTCGGAAAGAGCTTGAAAAATACTTTGGAAACATACGTCGCAAATATCATATGGGAATAAAAGAATTATTTTATTTTCGATTTTTTTTGATAAAATACTATCTCGAATTTGATATGCCTCAAATGTAGGAATTTTTTGAATTGTTTCTTGAAGAATGATTTCATTTGTTGAGGAAGAATGATATTGCTTGATTATTTTTTTGTATTCGAAAAAATTGATAAATAGCATTATAATGACAATGAGTAATATAAAGTAGTATATGTAAAAATATATTTTTTTCATAAGATTATTTTTTTTCTAATAAAACTAAAATACTATTGGAGTCTAAGTTCAGTTTTTCAATAAAGTGACAATTGTTTTGAAATTTTTCTCTATATTCTGCATAAGTATTCTTTTGTTTTTTGGTATCTATGATTTCAAGTAATTCGAATGGTTCTATATAAAAAAAGCAGTATTTAGTATTATTTCCTATTTGAATTAATTGTGTTAACTCTAATTTTTCATTTGTTACAAGGTCATCATATATCTTTGTATAAGATGTAGATTCTTTATTTGTCTTATTTGTAATATTAAGATATAGTGCTTTGTTGTAATTAAAGAGAGAAAAGAACATATCCTTGTATTCAAAAACATTAATATGTCCCCATATATATTGATTGTTTCTACAAATATCAATGAATTCATTTAGCCCTTGATACCCTTTATATAATAATTTTTGAGGGAAAGTATATTTTTGTTTATCAAAATACCAATATGCTTCTATTTTTTGGGATGTACATTGGTATATAGTATCGATGAAAGTCTCGTAAAAATAAAAGTTATTGTTGTTTTTATATAGGTTATTGTATTGAGAAAAAGAAATATATTCACTAGATTTTTTATTTATTGGTAAGAAACCATTTTCCAAAAAGTTTTTTTGTATATTATAAATATTGATTTTATATTCTTTGTCATTTGTAAAGCCACATTGTTTATATAAAATATATCTATTAGAATCTATTTTTTGTAAATTTTGAGCTGAAAATATTTCGGAGCAGATTTCGGTTGTATTGATAATTTTTCTTTTCTCTAAAGAATAGGTGATAATTTTTCTTCCATAATCACATAGAATATCAACATTTCTTTTATCGTAATCTATAATAAAATCTTGAATATTTAAAGTCTCTTCAGAACCTCGTCCTGTCTTTATTATAGATTGGATATATTCCCCTGTTGCATTGAAAATATGAAGCTCTGAATCAGCTGCTTTCCCTTTTATAATTAATAATGAATCTATGAATTCAACCTTTTGTATACTTGTAAAGGTAATTCCAGACAACTGAATAAGTTTGTAACTATTGAAAATGGAACTTAAAGTTAAAATGTTATTTTGTGGTATTATTTTTGAACTATTCACAACCTCATTTGCTTGTTTATTGGTTGATTTACAACTTGAAATAGATAAAAATAATATGAAAGGTATAATATATTTCATTGTATATTTTTTATTTATATAGAATGTTTTATAAGGTGCCTTTCAAAGGGCACCTTATATTTTCAATGTGTACAGAATATGTCTTCACTGCATCGTCTTCCAAATTGTGATATACATCCTGTTTTGCCAGCAGGTACGACGCAATAGATTCGTTTTGCATTTTGATATCCCGTGAGAGAGGATTCTCCATCAGCTAATGCTTCAATGTTTTTCATTGAAAGATTTGTAGTTTTAGTAGTTATGCTAAAATTCATTCCGACACTGATAATAATAGCAAGTGTAAGAATTGACGCTAAAATAATAATACTATTTTTCATTATTAAGAATTTTAATTGTTATACTTATGTTACTTAAAAATATTATATGACTATTTTTTCAATATTTTTTTACATTTTTCGACCTCCTTTCATTGTTTAGGAGAGGGTAGGCGATTGTCGGGATCGTTTTTGCGAAGAACTTTTCCGGCATCGCCTTTACTCTCGGGTTTATAAATTTGCTTATATCTTTTAGCAGTAAAAGCAATGCCTCAAATATATACTAAAAATTTTGGAAAAAGCAAAGGAAACATGAGAGAATTATGAGAATTTTCAATCAAGAGCTTTATTTGAGTATATATTACAAAAATGTGATTTGTGTTGTCTATTAGGTTGTTAAGTTGTTTTTAATTCATGATCTTTACATTTTATACCCACCAAACTATATTGTGATGGATGAATAATGATTAATTCCTTGAAATAATTAATTTGTATATTCCAAAAATTAGGTTATGGTCTATTTTTATGGACTGTAAATTGCGAGGTATTTGAGAGGGTTTCATTTGAAATAATATTTTACAAGAATGGGATTTGAATTATCGGTTAACTCTTTAAATACTTCTGGATTTGAAATATTCGCGTTTTCATTCATCAAGACGGATAATGGCATCCAATCATCATCCGTGATTCCGATTATTTTTTCATGATCAATAGCTAGTGGATAAATTCCGATATTCTCTTCCATGGTGGAAAAAACAATATCCTTTTTTGACATTTTGTTATGAAAAACATGAACCATTTTTTCTTTCATGAAAATGGAACAATAATAATATTGGTCATTTTGCCCGCTGAAACGAAAAGTGTATGGAATTTTTGAAGAATACATGACTTCTTTATAAAATTTCATTTCTTCTGTAGGGTCTGTTAAATTCGGGAGTTGCATTTTGTTGATGTCATACGAATACTTTCCAAAATTCCATGAATAAGCATGATGTAGTGAATCACGAATAATTTTGTATACCTCATGATGTATAGCTTGCGAGTAATATAAAGTATCTTTATAGACTTGAAGAACTCCTTTCATTAGCCACGCTATAGATTCCTGTTGATTATTAAATTGTTTCGTGATAGAATTCACCTTTCTCGAGAAAATTCTAAATGTATAATCTGTTGTAATGCGGGGTTCTGTGTGTAATAGGATGGAATCTTTATTTAAAATTGAAATATGATGGTATGCCATGGGTGGATGTGGTAGATGTATGCTAGAAATATAGTTTCCCTTAAGATCGTACGTTATAATTTTTCCCATGGGATCAAGAGCATCTAATGTCTTTGAATACGTGTTGATCGCGATATCGTAGAGTAAAAAATATTCAGAAGGGGCTCTACCTACGGTGTGAATTTTTGATATAAATTTCCCGGTCGTATCAAAAATGAGTATTGCTTTTTGACGAGAATCAAGTATATATAAGCATGAATCGTATTCTATGACTTTACGTATGCTTTGTATCAAGGATTGTTCATTGGTTTCTAACGATATAATTTCTATTTTAGAAAAAAGCTTTTCTGTAGGTATGGAATGCTCGTGGTCTAAATTGGAATAAATTGTTTTGCTCTTTATATCAATAGTTTTATTGCATGATATTACCAAAATTGCGGCTAAAATGTAAATTAATATTTTCATAGATTGGAAAAATTATATTCGTGTAAAGAAAGTTTTGATACGATATGATCTTCTTTATTAATATCTATGCTATATAATATGTGTTCTATAGGATCAACACATAGATAGGTGGCATAAGGGATCTTAATTTCACACACGGGAACTCCATCCCATGAGAAAACGAAAATGGAAGATGTCGTTTTTATCTCGTCAACAAGGCTATTTCCTCTGTTATATAGTGCATAAATGTAGTCAGAATCACTGCTGATAGTAGAATAATATTCTTCATTTGCATGTAGAGGTGTCACGTGTCTTGGATTAATGTATTCATTATACAGAATTGTTTTATAAATATTCCCCGTGTTATTAATGAGATCAATTTGAGGAAAGTTGAAATATGCGGATGCAATATATCTGTTTTTAGGGTTGATGGTGGATATGGTTTGAGCGATGGGAAATGGGTCCGGATCATCTGCAAATTTGAACATGGGATTTATATACTTGATGCCGGAGTCTCGCAAGTTTATATAGAAATGCTTGCATTCTTTGAAATCTTCAGTACCGAATATAGTGGAATCATTTAGTTGAAAAAGCTCTCTGAACGATTGTCTATTATAGTCTGCAAGAGAAAGAGTGGTTTCTATATATGTTTTTTTTTCATGTATGCTTTTTTCAATATTAATTAAGTGAAACATGGAGTTACCTCTGTCCAGTATCCATATTTTAGTCTCCCCGTTTTCGAGTTTATATTGAGAGAAATAGGCTGGAGCAATGAATTCCCCGGGTCCACGGCCTTTTTTGCATAAATCCGTAATTTTTGAAATATTATTTTTAGAATAAACAGAGAAATGATGATCCGTTCTGTGTGAGCCGCATAAGAAATAATTGTCTGTAACATGCAAACTCATGATTCCAAGCTCTTTATCAAATGATGTTATCGGTTCTCCTTCCACATTTAGAGTACGTGGAAATTTACTTATGATATGGACTTGAGGAGGAAGAGACTGACAGCTCAAAAATAAAATAGTTGATATGTATATTAAATATTTCATAGTTTTATATGGTATTTTGTGATGGATGAATAATGATTAATTCGTTGAAATAATTAATTTGTATATTCCCAAAATTAGGTTATCGTCTATTTTTATGGACTGTAAATTGCGAGGTATTTGAGTGGGTTTCATTTGAAATAGTATTTTACAAGCACGGGATTGGAATTTTCCGTTCTATCCGTTAATGCTTTCGGATTTGTAATACATGCACTTTTTGCATCAATTAGCGATGCTATAGGCATCAAATCTTCATCGGTCATTCCGATGATTTTTTCGTTATCCATGCAAAATGGATAAATACCAATTTTCTCCTTTGTTGTAGAAAAAACGGTAGTTTCTTTTGTTGCTTTGTTATAGAAAACATGCAGCATTTTATTTTTCATAAAAAGCGAACAATAATAGTATTGATCGTTTTGACTATTGAGATTGAACGTGTATGGAATTTTGGGAGAGTACATAACTTCGTTATAAAACTTGATCTGTTCTTCGGGAGTTGTTAAATCGGGTAATTTCATTTTTGATAGATTGTAGGTGTATTTCCCGAAATTCCACTCGTAAGCGAATAAAAGCGTATCTTTAGAGATTTGGTAGGTTTCATTGTTGAATGCTTGTGTGAAATATAGCCTTTCCTTGTATATTTGTGGTGCCAACTTACATTCTCCGGTGATAATTTTCTTTTGCTTTGAAAATTGGGTTATAATCGTATCTTGTTGACGGGAAAAAATTCTAAACGTGTAGTCGTTATCTATTGTCGGGTTCGTGTACAACAAAATGGAATCTTGATTCAATACATGTAGATAATGGTATGCCATGGGAGGATGTGGTAAATAAATGGTGGAGAGGTAATTCCCTGTAAGATCGTAAGTTAAAATTTTCCCCATGGGATCTAAACATTCTAATGTATTTCTAAACGTGTTAATTTCAATGTCTTCAAGAAGGTAAAATTCGTCAGGAGCCCTACCGATAGAATTTATTTTTGAGATAAATTTCCCGTGCCCATCAAATATCAATACGGCTTTTTGTCGTCGATCTAAAATATAGATGCAAGACTGGTATTCCATGATTTTATCAATGCTTCGTATGATGGATTCCTCTTGCGTTTCCAAAGGAATAACTTCTATTTTAGAAAAAAGTTTTTCTGTAGGTATAGATGGGGCATGGTCTAAATCGGTATAAAGTGTTTTACCCTTTATATCAATGGTTTTATTGCATGAGGTTACCAAGACTATAAGTAAAATGTAAATTGGAGCTTTCATAGATAGTAATTTTTTATTTGAGAATGTACTTGATTAGGACATAATGATCCTTTTCCAATTTTTCCTCTATTTCTTCCGGGGCTCTTTTCATGCCGTCTTTTATCATGACTTGGTACGTGTCGTTTAAGAGATAGGAGAAAACGTTGTTTCCTTCCGCGAATTCTGGCTCTAATAGAAAATAATCGTCTTTTTCCCTGCTATTCACGATGACTTTTTTATTTTTCCGATCGATAAGATATGGTTCGGAGTCATTACTTCCAAGGATATATTTAGGGGTAACAAAAGGTGTCGTGTACAGGTATTGATGGTTTTCCGTGACTTTCGAATAGTCCTGTTTCCATTTCATGGGGATGGAATGGGCGGTGAAATCTATCGTCAAGGTTGAGAACGTGAAGGCATCGTGACGGTCAAACAGGTAGATCGTGTCGGATAATAGGGTGTGATACACGATGTTGTCATCGTTTTGTGTAAAGAAATAGAGTTTGGACAAGTTGCAGCAATCGGATTCATTCGTCGGTAATAATTCCTTTTTCATGTTTAGATTCTTGTCCGTAATGGTGATTTTATTCTCTTTTTTCACGGGCAGATCTTTGAGTGGTTGCCAGCTGAACATGTAGTCGCCATTTCCCAGAATGGCGATGTCGTAGAAGACGCCTGGTAATTGATTGGTTTCAATGTAGGCCCCATTCAGGTCGTATAGTAATAAACGGGATTGGTAGTTGTCGATGATATAGATGTGGTTTGAATCCACCGTGAAATTGCGGGTTTCAAGAAATTCTCCTGGGGCTCGTCCTAAGGCTCCAACCGGGAACAGGAATTTTCCGGTGGTATCGAATACCAATACTTGATTCCGATTTCGGAAATCGAGAATAAATATTTTATCATCCTGTACGACGAGTTTTTCGATCATGTTAAATAGACCGTCCGGATGTGTTTCCAACACGATATATTCTACTGAATCAATGTAGGAGGATAGTTTGGTGTGTGGGTCAACTTTCCAGACTATAGAATTCTCTGCCTCTTGTGGAGGATATGATTTACAAGAGGTAATAACGGATAATAATAGGAATATAGTGCAAGGTAATAGAGTAAGGAGTATTTTTTGCTTTTCAACGCTATTGTCACATTCAATTTTAATCATCTCGGGGTTCTTTTTTATTATTTCCCAAAGTTGAGGAAAACTTTCTGGAAATAAGCATGGAAACATGATAAGATTGTGAGAATTTTGATTCAATATTTTATTGAGTTATATCTTTTAATTGATAATGTTTCCTGTTGATAAATTTATTTGTTTTAAATAAGAGGGTAGAATTATATCATTTGTAGTTATAGAAAGAAAATGTGTTATTTTCATATCTTTGTTAATTAGATAGACACAAGGTGTAATTGTTGTATTTGGCATATCTTCAATTCTTAAGAACATAACATTTTTCAGATTATATTTCTCCTTTATATATTTCATTGATGTAAAGTTTTGAAAATCTGAAATGAATAGAACCTTTATGCTTAATATAGCATCTTGTATTTGTTCGTATACTTTTTCAATACAATGTGAACAATCTGTATTTTGATATTTGAAAATTAATATAGGCTGATCATTATTAATTATCTTAGAAAGCTCAAGGTCATTCCCATTCTCATCTTTACCCGAATAGTTTTGCTCTGAGTATCCTTCAAAAGTGTAAAAATTTCCAATTATTTTCTGAAATAGGTCTTTTGTTTTTTCTGTTTCGATGTATTTTTCTTCTAGTTGTAGTAAATAATGATTTTGTTGATGTAGTTTAATTTGTCCAGCTATGACAATACTTAATAAGATACATTGTATTACTATGATAATTATCAGTTTCATGTTAGTTTTTTTTTAATTTGTATAAACCTAAAATAGGATTGTCATCTATTTTTATAGGTCGTAAATTTGAAGGTAATTGAATTCCTTTTTTATCAAGGGAAAATATTGTTTCTGCTTGACAAAAGCATATATACGTGTTTTCGTCAATATAAATGAAATCATTATTTATTAGTGGGAATTGACGAGAATTAATAATACCTCCAACGTGAGCGCCATCTTGTTGCGTGTGTTTGAAATAAATGTAGGGAAAGATGCCTTTCACGAAAGTGAAAAAGAGAAAATTGTCGCATATAAATAAATTATCTATTCTCCCAATGGGTTGTTGAAGGGGATCAGAATACCGCATAATATGGTTTATACGTTCCTCGTCTGAATAATTTTTAAAATTTTCTGGATACATGTAATCTTTTCCAAAATTGATATTACAGACTTTTTCTAATTTTTCATGACACTTGTAGATAGAGTAGTCGTACGGGAAAAAGCAATACACGGAATTTTGGTATTTAGCAAAGGTCGTCTGTCTATATGCAATTCCTAGCTGTTTCTTGGGAAATGGACCGAATTTGTTTAAATATTCTCCTGTAAACCTGTTGTATATATAAAAATTTTGTAATTCTGTAGAACAGTAGTTCGTAAAAATAAATAGACTGTCATTGTTGAATGTAATGGATGTCCCATGTGTAGCAATAGGGAAATCAAAGTTGAAGTCGAAATTTAAATTGTAGACGGAAACTTTTTGTTGATCAGATGCCAAAATGTAAATCGTACTATCCGTGATGAAAAAGTCATCTAATGAAAGATATTCACCATAACCTCTACCGAGTTTATCTAATTTATTCTTATATTTTCCTTCTAAATCGAAGGCAAAAATGACTTTCTGTTTTTTATCTAGTATATATATAGTGCTATCTTGAATATGGATTTTGTTTATACTTACAAGTAAAGAATTTTTTGATGTTTCTAATGGAATGTATGTTACAGAAGAGAAAAGAGAATCGGCAACAATTCCTTGAAAATCTTCTTTTATAACAGAATGAATGATGGTTTGATCTTTTATATGCTGGGCGTTCCTGCATTGATATAGAAGTACAAAACATACAATGAAATAGAGTACGTTCATGTTGCTGGAATTTCCTCTTGTCAATGCTTCTATTGGTCTCCGTTTAAGATTGTGAGTGGGTTTCATTTGAAATAGTATTTTACAAGCACGGGATTGGAATTTTCCGTTCTATCCGTTAATGCTTCCGGATTTGTAATACATGCACTTTTTGCATCAATTAGCGATGCTATAGGCATCAAATCTTCATCGGTCATTCCGATGATTTTTTCGTTATCCATATAAAATGGATAAATACCAATTTTCTCCTTTGTTGTAGAAAAAACGGTAGTTTCTTTTGTTGCTTTGTTATAGAAAACATGCAGCATTTTATTTTTCATAAAAAGCGAACAATAATAGTATTGATCGTTTTGACTATTGAGATTGAACGTGTATGGAATTTTGGGAGAATACATAACTTCGTTATAAAACTTGATCTGTTCTTCAGGAGTTGTTAAATCGGGTAATTTCATTTTTGATAGATTGTAGGTGTATTTCCCAAAATTCCACTCGTAAGCGAATAAAAGCGTATCTTTAGAGATTTGGTAGGTTTCATTGTTGAATGCTTGTGTGAAATATAGCCTCTCCTTGTATATTTGTACGGGCAACTTACATTCTCCGGTGATAATTTTCTTTTGCTTTGAAAATTGGGTTATAATCGTATCTTGTTGACGAGAAAAAATTCTAAACGTGTAGTCGTTATCTCTTGTCGGGTTCGTGTACAACAAAATGGAATCTTGATTCAATACATGTAGATAATGGTATGCCATGGGAGGATGTGGTAAATAAATGGTGGAGAGGTAATTTCCCATAAGGTCGTAAGTTAAAATTTTTCCCATGGGATCTAAACATTCTAATGTATTTCTAAACGTGTTAATTTCAATGTCTTCTAGAATGTAAAATTCGTCAGGAGCCCTACCGATAGAATTTATTTTTGAGATAAATTTCCCGTGACCATCAAATATCAAAACGGCTTTTTGTCGTCGATCTAAAATATAGATGCAAGACTGGTATTCCATGATTTTATCAATACCTCGTATGATGGATTTCTCTTGCGTTTCTAAAGGAATAACTTCTATTTTAGAAAAAAACTTTTCTGTAGGAATAGAATGTTCGTGGTCTAAATCGGAATAAAGTGTTTTTTTATTGATATTACCTTGTTGAGAATTTGTTTTACATGAAACAAATATCATTAAAAAGATTATAATATGTATTCTCTCAAACATGTTTTAAATTTTATAATAATTTAATTTTCAATAATATGGGATTTGAATTGTCTTCTAATTTTGGCAATTTGTGCATATGTGAAAATGTATTTTTAAATTTGTCGGGAATAAAGGCGGGGTCGATCAGATAATAGAAATAATCGTTTTGATATCCGGAGGGAAAAATAGCCTCTTGGGTTGAAATAGAAAAATGGGGAATTCCAAGAAAATTCTGATAGTGATTTATGATTGTTGTTGTATGACGTTGATAAAGCGAATGTAGGTAATCGTCTTGATATTGAAAGCCGAACATGACTTCTTTGTCCGTGAGGTGTACCGGGGTAATACGGGTCACGTAATCATGATTTTTAATCATTTCGATAAAATCGGAAACATCATTGTACGATTCTTTTAGCACCTTTTGTGGTATTTGGTATTTCCCACACTCAAATCGATAACAAGGGATGAGTTCTTTTTCTGTTAATTGGTAGATTGTATCATTTAGGGAATAGGTAAAAAATAAATTTTTTGCATCCCTGTGTATGAAGTTATTGTTATCTTTAAAATGTCTCCAGTTTAATTCATTGTCTGAAATCTCGATAAATTCATGTATGATTTTTTTCTCTTGTTTAGAAAAATAATTTAAACGACAGTGGGAATCAGGAGATTTTGATGAACCGATATATATAGCCCATAAATCATTGGATACTTTTGTGAATGCGAGACCGAATAGTCCTGTATTTATTTCATTTATAAACTCTCCTTTTGAGGAATATTCTATGATTTTAAAACTGTTATTGTCAAGTATGTAATAATGATTGTCTTCATCTATGTAGAAGTCATCTAGTACAAGATATTCCCCGGGACCTCTTCCTTGATGGGCTATTTTGAATAAAAAATTCCCATTTTGATTAAATGTATATATGCTATTGTTAGAAGAAAAGGAATACACCGTGTCTGTTATTATCACTTTATCTACCCATGCTAATAAAGATTGATCTGTTGTTTCAAGAGGAATTACTTGCATAGATGCCGTGTCAAATAATTGTTCCCAGTTTACAGTTTGACGGGATGTCGGATCTAGGTGAATTGTGATGAGATTATCTTGTTCTTTGTTTGACGAGCATGCGGCAATACACAAGAATGTGATTATATTGAAGACAACTTTTTTCATAAGTGATAAATTTGTATAAGATTAATATAGTTTCATCCCGTGTTTCACGTATTCAGGAGTAAAAATAACATGTAGTTACCATACAGATGTTTCACGCTTCTCCCCAAGTGGATAATGCCTCAAATATATACTAAAAAATGGAGAAAAAGCAAAGGAAACATGATAAGATTATGAGAATTTTCAGTGGCGCTTGACGTGGTACTATTTCTTTCATATCCATATAGTCATCGCCCATAAATTCAATTAGTTGTTGTACTTAGGTCGTACTTAGGTCATGCTTGAGACCTGTTGATGGAATTTTCAGATTGTATGGATATGATTCATGAGGTTCCTTGATGGTTGCAGGAGTAATTCTTCAGCTCTAGAGTTTGTGACTCACCGGAACCAATCAAAGCCTTTATGTCGTTTATTGTCATGTTCGTAAAATGTATAAGTGTAACAAAGCTACTTATTGACGCGGAAAAGTAAACCCCGAAAAGTCGATTAAAACTTTTCGGGATCTTCCTTTTAGCGGGTAGCCGCTACAGTACGGGTGTTAACGTTTCATGTGCCAGCGATTTTTCAGCCAGGCGACGATGATGGAACTTAACACTCCGCCCAGCAGGCTCACGCTTCCGGCCAGCAAACTGTCGGATACTTGCGTGAGGAACGTGTTCAGACTCAAGGTGGAAAACATACCGATTAAAAAATAAATGTTCATAGTAATAATTTAGAATTTAGAATTTAAAATTTAGAATGAAAATGACGATTTATGTTTGAAAACGTTGATTAGCGGGTGGAAATCGTCTAATCTGAAATCATAAATCAAGCAATTGCCAAGTGTCGGCTGTCGGAAGCCATGCGCCCGTTTTTTGACGTGGCGAAGCAGTAGACGTGTACTTTGGTCGGATCCCAGTCTTCCGGGAGATCGACGCTCGTGTCCCCGCTTCCCGCTCTTTCCCGGAGTGTCACGAGCCTTGTCTGGTTGAGTGCGGTTTCGTACAGGGCGGCGTACACCTTGTCGTTGGCGCAGGAGAAACCGTCGCCTTCGTCGTCTTGCATCTCTTGGGAAAAGGCATACGTTTTATTCGACTCGTTGTAACTGACACCGACTTTCGGCGTGTACAACGGACCGGACGCGCAGAGCAGGCGTTCAAAATCTACCGTGGTGTTATATTGCTCGTCAACCTCAACCAGACTTATGTTGAGAGAGGTGAAAGCGTTCGAGGTTGTGCCTCGTCCCACGCCGACAAAGCCTTTCCGGATAACGGGGAGCAACTTGCGGGCGATGCTGACGATGGCTTTCATTTTAGCCCTTTGCGCCAGTATTTCCGGGGTTTTCACGTCCTTCCGGGTGAAAATTTTGGCTTTCGCGATGTTCTCTTTGTTGAAAATACACGTGGTGATGTTGCCCACTGATTTTCTGACTTTACCTAAAAGGTAAGAATTGAATTTTGCCATACGGTTTGAAATTTTAAAATGAATAAATAGACCTTGCCTCTCGCCCGCGGGCCCTCGTTCGAGGTGCAGGTCGTTGTTATTGAATTATCGGTTTAGTTCCAGAAGCTCCGGCGGGAAGGCCGGCCCCGGATCGATTTTCCGGGGCGTGATGTCCGAGTGGCGCAGGAGATAACGGATCGGGTAACGGTCCATCAGTAACAGGCACACGAGGACCACCGTTTTAAGCTGTTCGTCCGTGTAGCGGTGCCAATAGGTGGGTTGCCCGTTCGCCTCGTCGACGAACACGTCCGACGGTTGTACATCCTTGCCACATTCGGCGATGAATCTTTCACCTTCCCGGCGAAGTTTGCCGAGATTATCAAGTTCGATGCCGATGGAGTAGCGGTTCAGGTTAATTCTTCCGAGATGAAAACTTTTCCCGGCATGCCACGCTTCCACGTTGAAAGGCACGAGCTGGATAATGTCACCCTTCCGGTCGATGACGAGATGGGCGGATGCCGTCACGTCGGGGCGGGTCAGGTAGTGAGCGGATGCCGTCACGTCGGGGCGGGTCAGGTAGTGAGCGGATGCCAGACCGTTTGAACCTGCCGTGTAGTGCAGGACGATGGTGTCCGGGGGCGCGAGCGGTCGGGTATTTTTAGAGCATGTCAGGTGAACTGCCTCGCAGTCAACCAGACGGTGGTTTAGAATATCCACGGGGTGAATGGGGAATTTAGAATTTAGAGTTTAAAATTTAGAATGAGTACGCGGGTTATTTCTGGGAACGTTTGAAGAGGGAACTGACGAGCTGTTCGCCGCCTCGACCGATGATGTATCCGCCAAGCCCGATTTCCAGTAAATCCCAAAAACGGGAGGTATCGGAGAGTATCGGCAGATTCAGGAACGTTCCGGCAAGAACGATCACGGTGAAGACCAGCATCACGATCGGTCGCCACGACCGTTGCAGCCAGTTGCCCCGGGCTTCTTCACGGATAGCGGCAGCCTGTTCCGAAATGGTTTTTTCCTCGACGGCAATCAGCAGGCGCAGAATGTCTGTTTCCAGTTGTTTCTTCTCCCTTCCGGGGAGTGTCAGGCGGTTGACGATGTCACCTACCGCGCTGACCAGGTTCGTGACCGTTCTCATACTTTTTCGCGTTTTAGGGATTGTTCCACTTCTTCCCAGTAAAAATAGAGCCGGCTGCCGAGTTTGTGAACGGGGATGTTGTAGGTTTTAATGTCCCGGTACAAGGTGCGTTCGGCAATGTTCAACTTTCGACACAGTGCTTCCTTGTCAAGCAATGGCGGGGAGATGTCCCCGGTGGCTTTTTTCATGAACTCCCGGATTTCCGTTAGCTCTTGCGTGAACCCCTGAAGATGTTCCGATAGCCGGTGGAGGATCGTGACGATTTTTTCCGTGATGTCCGTGTTGTTTTCTATTTGTATCATTTTCTTTTACAATCTAGTTGTTCGACATGTTTCTGTAATTCATTCAGCAGTTTTTCAATATAAGCTGTCGGGTGAGGGCGGGCCAGCGTGTGGCTGATCAGCGTGTGGTAATCTTTCTCCGCGGGCAGGTTCCATGCTTGGCAGAAATATAGGATAAATTCCTTGATCCGGTACTTGTTGGCAGGGACGATCGCCAGCGACGTGTGGATATGCAAGGCGATGAGCTCGGCGATGTCCGTGGCGTTGCCCCGTAACGTGCCGGGAAACGGTAAAGGGATCGGGCGGGAATCAAACCATTTCTTTTGTCGTAGAAAGGAGGCTTGTTGCAAACGGAGATACTCTTCGAGCAATTCCAGTTGCGAAGCACCCAGGAGTTTCCGTTCGATGGGTATGCCCTCGCGCGTGATCGTCAAGTAGCGGTGGGTGGACTGTCCGTTCTCTTCCCCGAAAAGGGTTTGCAGCTCCAACAGGGTTACCCGAACGGAAATGGCCAGCGCGTCATCCTTTTCTTCTTCCTGCCGGATGCTTCTTAGGCAGGTAATGATGGGTAGTTCCACGTCAAGCAAGTGGATGCGGTAATCGGTCAGGGAGCGGCTCCCGTTGAAATAAAGAGGTGCCGACGGGTTGTCTGTAACCACGGCTTCAGCCCGGTAGAGAGCGGTTAGGTACTCTTTTAATGTTTCGTGTCGATTCATAATTTAAAGTATTTGTCGTTTGAAAAATGGGTATAGTCTTGCGAGGCGAAAAAGCAATAGATATGTGCTTTGATCCCTTTTTTGCGTTGCAGGGAAAACGTGGCGATCTCGTCTTCCCGCAGGAACGGGAGATGGTCGAGAACAACCGGGGTGAACGATCGGTTGCCGTACAGCACGACCACGATCAGACGGTCGGTAGCCTTGGCGGTGGGGGAACCCGAGTTGTCGTCCCATTGCAGGGTAACCTTATCTTCCGGGCTGACGGAGTACGCCATGTTATTGACATCTTGTCGTCTGCCGATCCCGATTTGCAAGCGGGAGAAGTCGGCGATTTTCCCTTCGGGGGTGAACACGTGGATGTTTCTCTTCATGAAGAGGGCGTACCCGTTTGTTTTCTGGCGATGTCCCTCGTTTTTCCACACCTCTTTGAGCAAGGTCTCTTTGAGTTGCTGGTAGAAGCGCAGGGCCACGGTTAGCCGTTTCCGGTTCTTTTGCTGTTCGGGGGTGTTCGCGTCGTGATATTCCAGCGGGTAGGAGCGGATGCAATCTTGATTGCCGTTTCTGTAGAAAATCGTGTTACCGATCCGGCCGCTCAGGCCTCTTAGTAGCGAGTTGTAATGTTTTGCCATGTTATTAAAATTTTAAAGTTCATTATTTGTTTATCTTGAAATTCGCGAAATCGCGGGGTCAATTCGGCGGGAAAAAGGCTATCCCGCATCTCGTGCTGACGTGGTGCCGGGGGATCATAGTCAGTTGCCAAACGGCTATGAAACGAGGGCGATGCGTCAACCACTCCTTTGTCGTGCCTTATTTCTCCTTGAATTCCCGCTTAACTCTTTTCGGGTTGTCGGGTATCTCGTGATTTTCTGTTGACAAAGGTAAGGCGTACCGGGGCGGGTAGCATGACGGTAACGTGCTGACAATTCGTGCCAAAGTGAGACAATTTTGCTGTTTGAATGAAATAGTTGATATGATATTGTGAAATTTGATGGATGTGGAGGTAAATGGGTGATGAGGAGACGTGGAGGATGGTGTTGCTATGGTACATGTAGTGATCCGGCAGGGGAAGGCAGAATGGGGGTAAGCCCGCCGGGTCACTATATTTGAAAAGGGAGTAATATCGTGTGATTAAAAATGAGTTTTAACGTGATAAAATTCTGTATCCCGTGGCACGATGGTATCGTGGTAGATAAATAGTTGTTTCCCGTCCTTGTACAAAAAGGGATGTTCTTCTCTTCCGGCGGTTAGGTCTCGCAGCCAGTAGATGCGGTCAAGCGGCACGTTGTCAAATTGCAGGAAATTGTAGCGAGCCGATCGGATGCCCGCGTTTTTCCAGCCGTTATCCCAGTACATGAGTTGATAGGTATGACCCGCGACGATGTGGTTTTCCGCGTTTGCCGGGGCGTAGCGTATCTTTTTCACTTTCATGGGGCGTTTTAAGGGCATCAGGTCGATTTTTTCGTGTGAGGAGTATTGCATGCTGGCATAGTAGGCGTAGGTGTATCGTAGGCGACGGTATTTGCTGGTGTCGGCCTGTAATTTGCAATAGCGTATTTCTGTCCGCTCGCGGTCGGTTTCCCCGGGAGAGCGTACGGGGAGTGCCGTGGCCGGTTTCAAGGAATCTTCGGGTGTGTACTCGTCGGTGAGGAATTCCAGGAGTCCCATGTTGCTCCTGGGGAAGGAGTCGGGGGCCACGTACCGGTAGTAGCGGAATGGCCTGCACGTTTCCGGGGTTATTTCCTGCACGTTGAGGATGGGGGTGGTGGTGATCGTGCCGAGTAACACGGAGTCCTTGAAATCTTCCCGGTTGGCTGCTTCGAAACGTCCCCCGATCATCTGGCTTGCCCGGTATTTTAAAGCTTTTTTCTCCGGGTATTTGCGTTGCAAGAGGAGTTGTCCCCTTTTTTCCGGCTGTTCGGGTGAAACGGGTACGAGCGTGGCGGACGTGTAGAGCGTGTCGGGGGAGGTGATGTAGAAGGGGGAGGCAAACGGGATGATGCTGTCGCCTTTCAGGTAGACGGGAAAATAGAGGACGTTATAAACCGCGTTTTTAAACCGGGCTTTCCGGTGTTGATGATCCACGGTTCCCCACGTGGCCGGGATAAGGCCTTGCGAGGCGTTGAACGTGTACAGGTAGACCAGGTTGTTGGATAGTTCTTTCCCTATCGGGAGTTGTACCGGGGTTACCCGGTAGTTCTCGTCGGTCACTTCCCGGATGCAGGGGGTGTCGAAATAGTCCGGCAGGGTTTCTCCTTCCGCTTTTAGCATGAAGGGACTGTCGTCTTGCGCGCCGAACGTGTTTCTGAAGAAGCTGGGAGAAGCGGAGGTTGAAGGTTCGCTGGCCGCGTGGTTCGTGGTTTGGTTGTATTTGGAACGTTTTCCGGTGCTGTCCAGCAGGGTACAGTGGAAATGTCTCCCGCTCTTTTCCCGGTAAGAAAGGTTACAATCGACGGCGGTCGGGATCCCGTAGGCCCTGAACACGTGACAAAAGTTATCCGCCATGGATATGCAGTCGTAGTTTTGTCCGATAAACATGTCATAGGTCCCCACGTGTTGTATTTGCCGGTAGTAGGGGAACATCTGATGGATGCCGTTTTTGTAAAGGTTGTAGCGATTGATGATTTTGGCATAGGTTTTCTCGTCGCTTTGGTCAAGGTGTTTACGGAACATATCGTTTAACCTTTGCCCGTTTTCGTAAAAAGGATACCCGGTTACGGCCCGGTAGGGGAGGATCATTTCCTTGAATTGCTCGAACGTGAGGTAGGAGGCATAAGGGGAGGTGTGCCACGCGCGGAAAGCGTTTTCAATGTGCGAGATCAAAAACGCTGAAGAAATACATCGCGGGTCGGGGAATGTTCCTTTGACGATCGTGGGGGTGTCGGGTGGAAAGACGCTTGCCACTTGCCGGGCCACGTAGGAATGTTGCCAGTATCTCTCCCGGTTACGATCGGTGTGCAAGGAGGAATCCGGGATTCCGAGCATCATGTTCGTGTACAGGCTGTCAAAACGGGTGTGCCATTCGAACAGGGAGGAGTCGGGAAAAACGGCTTGCTCGGTTGATAGGTGCCATTTCATGTTATCAATCAGGAAGCAGGCGGCTTGGTATTTCAAGGAGTCTTCCGGGTGTTCCAGGTAGTGGTTCAGCACTTTTTTCAACTCTCCCCGGTTTCTCCCGGCTTGTGAGAGTGTTTCTTCCACTCCCGCCGGATAGCGGGTACAGGCGAGTATTAGGGTGCAGATGAGGGAAAAGTATAGTATTGATTTTGTCATGGGGATAGATTATATATTGTTATTTATGGTTGGGGGTGTGATTAATAATATTCCAGAATTACCGGGTTGTCATTTTCATTTATCTTGGAGATGATTCTTTGAGAATCACTTCCTCTTTTTATTTGTCGAATGTCTTGGACCGAAGGTTCCAAGATAAGAAGTATGCTATCATCACTTTCTCCCATATTTAGTGATGAGATAAAATTCAAGTTATTGTCAGATGAAAAAATATCATTTATGATTCTGGTGTTAGGTGCAAATTGTATGGTTTGTTGTTTTGAATTAGAGAGGATGTGTAAATAACGTTTTTTGTCTTTGTGGGACACGATATATAGTTTTTTGTTCATGTACCGGAGGGTTTTTATGAAAGTGTAGTTTTTCAGGTATTTAAGGAAACCATATTCGTGCTCTTGGAACAGTGCATCATATTGTAGCTCGCTCAACCAGTTATTTTCCGTGTTGACGATGAATTTTTCCTGAAATTGTTTGTGTTCCGGATCGTAGGATACGCAACTGTTTGTCAGGTCGATTTGGTAGATGAATTTATCTTTGTAAGGGATGAATTGCACGGGTTTGAGCATCGTGTTGGTTACTTTCGTGTTTACGCATGAATCGATGATATTTCCAGACGGGTCGGATAGGGAGATGAGGCTTTTGTTCTGTCCCGTCATAAGTAGTATGTAATTATCCGGTGTTTTCTTGAACTTGTTGACAACAAACGGGTAATAGATGCTTTTCACGTGTTGCATGGTTTCGGCGTTGTATATTTTGATGCAATTCATGTCACATAGCCATATCTCTTTCTGGCCGTTTTTCGAGTAAACATCAAAATCCCCGATGTACGTGTATTCGTCCGGCCCTCGTCCTATTTTTTCCAACGTGGACAAGTGTTTGCCTTCCTGGTTGAATGTTTCTATTTTTCTCTCGTTTGATAATATATAGAATACGCTGTCCCGTTTTATGATCTTGTCGATCTTGCCAACCAGGCATTTTGCTTTTGTTTCGAGAGGGATGACGCGGTAGTGTCGGGTAATTATTTCGGATAGTTTTATTTTAGAGTTTACCCCGTTGTCCGTCAGTAGGTATGGAACAAGCGTGTTGTTTTGATTTTTAGGCGTGACGTTACAAGCGGAAAGAAGGTAACCTAGTAAAATGATGATTTGTATTTTGTTGTTCATAAGGGGTGATTTTATAGGTATTAATAGTTGAATCTTTTAATTTCAACCAATTCACTTTTGGGGGAATCTACTCCGCCTAGGAATTGTCTATTTGCTTCGTCAACAATGATAAAGTTTACAAAAAAGTCAAATTGATAAACTTTTTCCAGCATCCCATTCCAAGTAAATACTAGGAGATAAGGATGGTGGTTATATATTTTATTTGCTGGGAAGCCTGTCCATAGTATGTAACAAAAATGGGGGGTACTATACATTTTATATGACGTGACAAGCATATCCTCTGATAATTGAAATTCGGAGTAGTCAATTTCATCATTTGCGAGGTCAAGGGAAAGGCTTTTTTGTAGAGAGCCGTCAGAGTGATAAAAATTAATCAAATTAATATATTTGAATGCCGCAATGATGCTGTTATGTTGGGCATTTGCTGAAAGTATATGGGCGTAGGCATCACTTTTATTCCCTCTTCTTGATACGTAAAATTGAGGTTCGTAATCAATTTTTTTTATAATCTTGGCGTGTTTGTCGTAAAGGTAAAATAGTACGCTGTCTTCGCCTATGGGAGATAGGACAAAGGTTGAATCTATGATATTTAAATTTTGCGAGCGGGTTAGTTCGGGGGGTAATATCGTGTTATGGATAGAGGTGTCGTTTTTTAAGTAAAACCGGGTTAAACGATTATGTATTAAATCATGGATTAATAGGGACGAGGTGTTTGTATCACTCTTGATGATCAACGGAAATTGAAATTCATTAGGTCCTCTGCCGGTAGCACCAAATTCGTATAGCATGTTTTTGGAGTTATTGCTGAAGATTTGAAATTGTTTTTCAGAGCAGCTATTTTGTAAACACAGGAATGTATCTTTTATGATTCCTTCCATGTAACATCCTGCCGGGATTTGAGAAATGGTTTCTCCTTTTATTTGAATGATATTATCGATGTGTAATTTTTCAATTTGAGTTGTTGACTGATTTTTGCAAGATAGGATGGAGAAAATGATAAAGGGTAAATAGATTAATTTCATAAGTTGGGTAATTAGGGGTGTTATGTTTTATATATATGGTTTATTTGAGATAATTGCGAATATCGTATTTATAAATTTCTTCGTCATAAGGATTTAATCCATAGATGTATCCGTTATTTTGATCAATGTCAAAAAAGCGGATATAGTTTGGTATGATAATTTTGTATATAGGTTCTCCATTCCAATCGAATACATGTATTTCAACACTTTTGTTTGCCTCTCGAATTTCTTTTGTTGAATGATTTATGTATAGAGCAAAAATGAATTTATCTACGGTTCTAATGTCTGAATAGAATATTTTCCTGTCCATGAAATCCTGTTGTGAAATTTCGTGTGGTGTATTTGATGTATGGTATATTGTTAAGGGGATAATTTCATCACCGTTAGTTGAATGAATAATGATGTGATTCATATTAAACATGGCTAGTGCCATTTTTGTTTTATCCGGCGATATTGTCCCGATTATGTCGTAAATTGAAGCATCAAATTTTATATCTTTAGTGAAGATATTTTTTTGCGTTACAAGTTGTTGTTGTTTTAAATTGTATACGGTATAGTAAAGATTGTCCGTTGACGGGTAGGTGGCGAAAATGGAGTCATTTATATTGAACCAGTATGAATCAGTGATAGAGTCTAAAAAAAATCTTTTTTCAAACACGACTTTTTGTTCTTTTATAGATGATGTTAAATTTATTTCGGACACTTCACGGGTTAGATGGCTCGATATCCATATTTTCGCGTTTGACGAATCGATTGCAAATTGTTTGTTATAGGTTAAGGTTAAAAACTCATCGGCACCTCTTCCTGCAGATATATAATTTCCTAAGAATTTGAAATTAGGTAAAGAATAACACGTGAAGAATCCATCCTCTCCTTTTACTTTGAAACCGAGTAAAATGGTGTCTACGATGTACAAATTATTAATACCTATTATTTCGATATCTATTTTTTCAGCTGATGGGGTGATTGTTTTAGGAAAATGTGATATTTGTATGGGCTCATTCGTAAAAATGGTTCTTTCTTTACATGCTATTATAGAAATAGTGCAAAGAATTATTGTAATTATTTTTTTCATTATAATATGTTTTTCATGTTTTAGATATCAAATTCGACTAAATAGGCATATTCCGGATCGCTGGTGTTAGGATATATAGAAAATAATTTCGTGTTGTCTTCATTGACAACTAAAGGAGTTATAAAGAATGGTATTTGCAATACGTTCTTTAGGTTTCCCTCCCAATCCATAATAAGAATTTGACAAGGATGATCTTGGGTAGCATTAAGTTGTTCGATGGGCATGTTCGCTCTTAATAAATAACAATATTCAGGGGTTGCATACATATCTATGATATAGATGGGATTGTCGTATGATATCCCTGTATGTTGCTTGGATTGGAATGGTTTTTTCAACATGGAAAATTGAATGTTTTTTAATAATGTTCCATTTGTATCATATAATTGGATAAGATCGAGGAATCTATATCCAACATATAAAACTTTTTTTTGAGAATTTGCGCAGGTGATGTTTTTATGGGCTGCAAATCTAATCTCGGGATTTTTAAAATAAAGTCCTGTATTATAATTAACCCAATGTATGGAATCTGTGTCATAGTTGTAAATGAAGAATATGCCATCATTTATTTCTATCGTATTGCCAATGATGGTATTATTATCAATTTGGTTGAGATTTTCTGAAAAATATAACTTTGATGGAAGGTTTCTCCCATTGATGAAATCATAAGCCGTGTTGACAAGTTGTTCATTCAAATATTTTTCATGGAATAGGTTAAGGTCATATATCTGAATGAGCGAATCTTTTTCGTGTAGTTTACAGTTCCTGTAAAAAAAAGGCATGTTGAATTCGTTGAATAACCGACCTTTTTCTCCATAACGGGAAATTTCTTGGAGAGAATCGTTGAACATGTAAATGTAACGATCTTCAGGAGAACATTCTGCAATAAAAAATAAAACAGAATCACGATATATTCCATTTGAGAAACATTTTTCTTGTATTTGAATTTTTCTTGATGGTTGAATATCTCGTGAGATGTTCAATGGTGTGATTGTTTCTTTTCTACCACATGCTAATAGAAAAAATAAAGAAAATGTATATATAGTTTTTTCCATATTTGTTATTTATATGTCATTGTTTTGAAGAAGGGTATCTGTTTTCTTTTTCATACTTGGATTTCCAACTAAAAAAAAGAATTGTAATACAAATAAATAATATAGTGGAACCTAATGTATTCATGGCTATTTTGTATAAATGAATAATAAATGTGGATTATTGTTTTCAAGATTTTCTTGAGAGACTAATGGCGTATATATTAATTTGATATGATTCGTAGTATCTTGATGAAGTTTTAAAAGTGTATGAAGATGATCTTCATCAGCAATCGTAAAAATGAAATAATTGTTTTTTGCATATTTGGGATTGGAATATATAGATGCGAATTTTTCGGGTAAAGTTTCTGCGTTAAATAGATAAGGTCGTTGTTGTTGTTTGTTATAGTATAACTCGTAAAATTTCCCTCCTTTAAAAAAATTGCAGTAAATATATTTATCATTTTCAAGTAAATAGTCTGGTTCAGAAATGTAATTGTCTCGTCGGATATAAGCGATGCTAGTTTCGATTTTTCCATCAAAAGATTCAAATGAAATATTGTATTTTTTAAAATCAAACTGATATTGCGGGATGATGCTATCCGGTGTTATTTGAAACACGTTGTAATCAAATATGGATTTAAACAACACGGATTTTTTATATTTTGTAAATGTTTGATTTAATTCCGACTGGCTGTGTTGGGCGTAATGGGGAATATTTAATAATAATTTTTTTATTTCATGACTTCCGATGTTTAAGATAGAAATGCATGAATTTTTATCTGAATATCCTGTGAATAGGGCGAGATGATCATTATCGATATTTGAAATGTTATCGATATTAATATTTCGATCAATTTTAATTTCTTGAATAAGATCTCCTAAAAGATTGTAGAAGATGATTTTTCCTCCCAGGTTATCTAATATCACGATAGTATTGTCTTCTAATGTCGTAAAATCTGTAATAGACAGAAATTCTCCCGGTCCTCGTCCTTTCCTTGCTATTTTAGATATTCCATTTCCATGTATATCATATATATATATACATTGAGATAGAGGATCATTTAAAAAGAAATATGGATCATTAAAATATAAATTATTTATTCCTCCAATTATAAAAATTGAATCTGTTTTTAGTGAAACTATTTTTATGCTATCGATAGAATTTGATAATTCAAGTGATTGATTTTTATATTTATCGAAATCTATTGATAATGTTTTTCTGAACTTGATATTTTCTACTTTTCCTTTTTGGCATGAAGAAAAAAAGATTAGACACATTGAAATTAATATATAGTGTATTTGCATAGTGTTTTATATTTCGTATGTCACAATGCAGAAATCTAAATCGATCCCTATTGCATATAATGTATTAGAATCTCCTTTTGCTGCAATGCGTAGGATGGGCATACTCATGTTTATAATCTTTTTTAAATTGAAATTATAATCATATACAAATATGGTATTAGGAACCTTTGATAAATCTCGAATTCCTCCAGTTTGTTTTATACTTTTAAATATAATTGCTGATATCATAATTATAATATTTCTTCAAGATTGTATTTATAAACTTCTTCTTCTAGAGTTAAGCCATACATTATTTTTTCTTTTTCATTAATGGCAATTTTAGAAAGTTTTTCTTGAATGTTTAGTTTAAATTTAGGAATTCCTTCCCAGTCAATAACATGAATTTCTGTTGTGATATTGTCTTTTAGAGCCCAATCTTTTCGTGTTTGATTTGCATAAAGTCCGAAAAGTAGTTTCGTTGTAGATGTAAAATCCACATAATAGGTATACTTTTCAGGCATAGGACATTCTTCTACTTTTTTTAGATCAGATATATTGCCATTATATACTAAACTGATCGCTTTCTTTTGAGATAAGGAATATAAATTGATTTGATTTAAAAATTCCATGGCTGTTGCATATTTTTGTTCTCTTAAATTGTAACAACTATGGGTAGTCCATAGGAAAATATTTCCAATATTATTTATTGAATGTCTATAAATAGAATCTTGTTGTATGAATGTATTGGTTTTTCTATTGTAAATAGAATAATATTCGTTTCTATTACTAAAACTGAAGTAATGATAAAATAATGAAGAATCATTAAGTAAAAAAGCTCCTTTTATTTCTGGTTCAATATTCAGATCGATTGTATTGCTATCTAATATCGTAGTAAGGTTTTGAAGTGATTTTGTGAGATTCAAAGTACTTATACATGAATGGGTTCTATCAAAAAGATAAATTTTCATACAATTTGAATCAATACAATTAAATAAAGGACTATTGGCATTACTAAACTCATTAATACCACGGCCTTTAGGTAAGAGATTTACAATATGTTTCTCCGTTTTTGTGGAATAAACAGAATAAAAGGTATCTATTTTAGAACTAATGAATATTAAAAATGTATCAATAGAATACATGGATTCAGCCCCTAAGCTAGTGAGAGAAATGTATTCTCCTTTCAGAGAAAGATCTAAAGGAAACTTGTCAATAAAAATAGTTTCGCCAATAAAAATATTTTCATTACTTTTTCCTTCATTTTGGCAATTATATGCTAATACTAATATTAGTATGATGTATATGATTTTTTTCATTTTATTTATTTGATATGATAATTGTACTATAAAAGAATGGGGTTATCTGTTTCTTTTTCATTATATATTAATACTTTAAATGTAATTGCTGATATCATATTTATAGATTTCTTCATTGTCTTTAAAACCATATATGTATTTATGTTTTTGGTCTAAAGTAAAATAAATAATATCATTAGGTATTGTGAATTTACGAACAGGAGTGCCATTCCATGTAAATTCTTGTATCTCAATACTCTTTTCGTGTTCTCTCCATATTAATGTCGGTTTGTTGATATATAAAGCGTAGATCGATGAATTCGTTACAAAAACATTAGAGTAATATCGAATTCTTTCAATATCAGGAGTTAAACTAATTTCTTTTATTGATATGGTTGGTTTATAAATGGATAAAGTTGTAATATCTGTAAAGTTGGGAGAGAATATATTTATTTGATTAAAGTTTGACATTGCTGATATGAATTTTGTGCGATTAGGATGTATTTGAATATTCATACCAAAAATGTATTCTTGGATATTTTTTAAAGGATCACGAAACATTATAATTGGCTGTTCTAAAGGGGAATCCTTTTGTAAATTGTAAGAACTCAAAAATAGATCTGAAGAGGAATTTACAATACTTATGAGTGTATCTCCAATAATATAATTATTACCAATACAAGAGTTAGATAAATATATGCAACTATCTATAATTGTTTTTTGTTGTTTTACGGATTCCGTTAGATTAAATAAGGTAAGTTTCATTAAGGCTTCATCTTTTATCCACATATAGGTATTTGATGAATCTTTGAAATGTTGGCCCATGTATGTTGCGTTTAAGAATTCATTTGGACCTCTGCCCGGGGAGAGAAATTTTCCTAGAGATTGATAAGTGTTTGTACTATAAATATCGAAAAACTCATCAAGTCCCATTGCTTTATAGCATATAAGAAATGTATCGACAACAAATATATTGTTTACCCCGATACTTGTAATATCGAGTTTTTCCCCGCTAAGATTGATTTCTTGGGGAAACTCTTTTATGAGAATATTCCTCCCAATCATTATATCTTGTTGGGTACAGGATATGATGATTAAAATGATGATGGGGCAAATTAACGATTTCATTTATTCATTATTGTTTGTAGAGATTCCATACTTGTTTATTCATAATAGGATTTCCAAAAAGAAGTATTATATTTCGTATGTCACAATGCAGAAATCTAAATCAATGCCTACTGCATATATTGTGTTAGAGTTTCCTTTAGTTTCGATACGCAAAATAGGCATTCCCATATCAATGATTTTTTTAAGATTAAAATCGTAATCATATACAAATATTGTATTAGGAACTTGAGAAAGATCCCGAATACCTGCTGTACGTTTGGTAGAGGAAGGAGCATTTTCTTCCTTTTGTAATGTGATAATATAATCTTTTGTAAGAATTATTTCGTGAGGAACTAGAGCTTCTTCAATAAAGTGAATATCTCCGTTTTTGATTTCATAAAAGTTTTTAGAAGATGTTTTTTCCCATTTTAATTGGAAATTATTTCCTTCTTTTTCGTATAAAGCAATGTAAGGGAATAATCTTGCACTATAAATTAATTTTTGATTATATGGATTATAAGATAAAGTTCCTTGTCGAGAGTTATAGTAGTCTTTGAGTTTTTCTTTTATTGGACTCTTGCCAAAAAAGGATACAGTTGAATCTTGATGAATCCATTGAAAGAGTTGTTCGTTTTGAGGATGTGTTGAAATAAATTCTCCTTCTGCTATTTGAACGATATCTAGGCAATCTTCGATGGGTAAAGACGGAAGTAGAATGAAAGGATCTTTCATTACTAGTAAGCTGTCAATAGAGTAGTAGGCTTGTTTGTCTTGATTAAGATCATAGGTGAATATTTTATTTCCTATAGACTTAATGGATAGAGGGGTGATAAATTCCTTTGGACCTCGTCCAAACTCTCCTATAGCTTTAATTTCTCTTCTAGTATTTATATCGATAATGTGTAAAAATTTTTCTGGATTAAAAGGATCTTCCCAAACTAGATAATGATCGCCACACAAAATTAATGCTCCTGGTATCTGTGTGAAAAGAGTATCTTGGATGATAGATGAAGGAGTTAGGGATAAATGTTGAACTTTGGAAGAGTTATTTTTGCAAGCAGAAAATGTTAGGATGCAATATAACCATAAAAATGTATTTATTAGTTTCATAATGAGATTATTAATGTTGTTATTTCTTATATGTCATTGTTTATTTAGAATTGTATATGAAAAGAATGGGGTTATCTGTTTCTTTTAGATCGTGTAATATAGGGTTTTCTTGAACAACATGTGGAAAGTATTCTATAAGTGATGCAGCATCTATCCAATCGATGATTTTATTGTCTTTTACAATTTGTGGGAAAAAGCGAAAGTCTGTTATTAAATCATTTGTGATATATCCGTTTTGAGACTTGTGCGAGTTCATATCATACAAATAAAAATTGCGTTTATCTTGATACACGTAATCGATTAGCAGATAATTATTGCATAAGAATATATTTCTTCTTACGATGTAAGGGAATTTGTTGTCATTAATATCGTATTTTGTGATGTTTGTTCGTTCTTCTGGAAATGTTTTGTCTCTAAAGTTAAGAGTATATATGGGAGTTGCGATTGTATCGTGTAGGGTGTATAATGTATTATTGAATCTTGGTGCAAAAATGAATGAATTATTGTTTTGGGTGAAAACATTGGAGGTTATAAATGTGTTATTCCCCCAATTGTTGTTCCTTGGTAGATATCTGTTTAGAATTTTACCGCAGTTGTCTGCGAGATAAAATTGATAATCTTCTTTTTCTCCATTTCTTTCGGTATAAAGCATTATTTTGTCATGAATACAGTTTATTTCAGAAACGTAAAACGGGAAATAAAGATCTTTCTGGAATTTCCAATCGTAATCGTAATGAAGAATTTTTTGTTGGGTGTAATCTAAAAGATATATGCCTTGTGAGTTCGTTGCTATGTCGTTAAGGTATAAATATTCTCCAGGGCCACGTCCTAAATTAGATAATTGGTGAATAAACTCTCCTTTTTGATTGAATACTTGAGCGGTATTGTTTTTTTTATCGAGTATTATAATATTATTTTCATGAAATTCAATATCAGAGATATCTCCAGTTAGAATTGAATCTGATGTTTCTAGTTTAACAATATTGCAATTGGTAATAAAATTTGATAGTGGGTAATTACAAGTTTTATCATAATTGATAATAATGGTGTTGATATCTTTCGTGGAAGAGTTTGAACATGAAAGTGTGATTATGATGAATAATAAATGGTAGAATTTCATGATTACTTTTTAGGGGGATGTTTAATATACTTTTTGTGTTTGGATAGTGATTGGGTATTTCATATCCTCCCCCTCTTGAAAAAAGAGGGGAAGTGTTTGTGACAAGCTCTAAAATTATCCATTTGAAATTTAGCATTCTTGTGGAGTACAAGTAGGTTCTGTTTCAGGGTGAACACATTGAATATGTATTTTACCTTTTGCCGGACTACGTAGGAATATTGCCAGTGTCCTCCCCGGTTTCTCCCGGCTTGTGATAGGGTTTCTTCCACTCCTGCCGGGTAACGGGAGCAGGCGAGTATTGAGGTACAAATTAAGATGGTGTATAAAATGGGTTTCATGGTGAAGAGTTTTATGTATTATAAGGACATATTTCAGATTCTTTTTTTATAATTTGTTTGTATAGATTCCAAATGTGGTGATTGCCGATAGGAGATCCTATTAATAGAATTTTATTATCCTTATCTAACAAAAATGTTTGATATTGAGGATTTTTAGGAAATTTGTTTAATGTATTCATTTTATTTGTATAGTCATAAAATATTGGATAACTGAATTTATTCTTTTTGATCCATGAATTGACAATATCGTAATCTTTAGCATGTACAACGAAAAGAAAAGACGTGTTTTGAGAGATCGTATCTATTTCTCGAATTAATTTTCCCCAATCATATAATTTTAATCTACATTCAGTACATATATTTGTATCTATTACTGTTAGAATTTTGAATTCTTTTTTTAACATAAATTGCCAAAGAGAATCTTGACTTGTTGTATTGATTGAATCAGGAAATGTAATTTCTTGATTAAGCCACCTTTTTACAATTGTTCTTGCATCTTCTTTTGATTCTAGGTAAGAACAGGAGAATAATATAATGTAGATCATCATATTATATACACATGCTAATATCATATTTGTATATTTCTTCATCGGATGTGATTCCTAATAGTTGTTTATGTTTTTCGTCTATTGTAAAGTATATGATATTTTGGGGAATTATTAATTTTTGGATGGATATACCATCCCAGTCAAAAATATGTATTTCAATTTTTCTAGGTGTGTCCCAAGAGGAATTGGGTTGGTTGATATATAAAGCATATATATATTTCATGGTAGATCCTACCAAAGAATAATATACTATTCGTTCTTCACGGGGGGTATTTAGAACTTGTTTAATGGAAGGAGTTGGAGTATATATAGAAAGAGATTTTCTATATTTAAAATTTGACGAATAAATATTTATTTGATTAAAAAAAATCATTGAAGATGCAAAGCGTTTATTATTAGGACGCAAAGTTGTTGTCATGGCGAATATTTGGTCTTGATAACTATGATTGGGATATGGGTTTTTGAACATTTTGATCGGTTCTAAAAGTTTATCAGTAGATAATTCGTATGTTTTGAAAAACACGTTTTCGGGATATGGGTCAATATTTATTAATGTATCGTTAATTAGAAAACCGTATCCTTCTTGAACCCTGTCTAGATATATACAAGAATCTATTATGGTTTTTTCTTGTTTAATTGATTCAGTTAGATTGAATAAACTTATTCTTAAATTTGCATCATCTTTGAGCCACATGCGAATGCCTAAAGAATCATTGAAATATTGGCCATTATATTGTATCGAAAGAAATTCGTTTGGACCTCTTCCTGTAGTTAAACAAGCTCCAAGTTTGTTTAGGGTGTTTGTACTATATATGTCGAAATAATTATCTACTCCTTGAGCTTTAAAACATATAAGTAAAGTGTCTATAATTATTAAATAGTTCGTACCTATACTTTCAATATTAATTTTTTCTCCAAAGAGCGTGGTGTCTTTAGGAAATTTATCAATAATAATGTTCTTACTATTGAAAAAATTACTTGTTGTACAACAAGTGAAAGAGAGTGTAAAAAATAGTAATATATATTTCATAATTTATTTATTAGAAGAGGGGAAAACTCCCCTCTGATTTAATAATTACTGCAAGTACACACTTCTGATGCAGGGTAATAATTGGGCCATTTGGAACATTTACAACCAGCATCATCATATATTTTGTAAGCAGTAAACCCCGCTCTAGGCGTACAACCATATGTGCCTTTAGGCTTTGATTTATCTCCACCAGGAGTTTCACCTCTTGCCAGTGCTTCGATGTTTTTCAAAGCAAGTCCACTTTTGGACTGATCTTTAGATAGGTTGATACTCACGTTCATTGCAAAAAACAATGCAATACAAATGCTTGCTAATAGTACGAAAATACTCTTCTTCATAGCTGTTATTATTTTTATAATTTTAAATTCTTTCCGTCCTTTTTCAAGTATATATCCTTTCAACGAGAGAGATGACGTGTGTCTCAAAATTTTTTATCTTTACACTTTCTTCTTTTTAGGAGAGGAGGTGGTGTCGGAGGTTTTCTTGCAAGGATTGTTCCGGCACCGCCATTTTTCTCCCTTTTATTATTTTTATAGGGTTAAACTTTCTTATTCTGTCACGAAACCTACTAGCCTTAGGTCGTGCAACTTGAGCGTGGTGTTACATAACACCTGTATTTTTTTCGTAAAACGTCCTAGCGAGTTGGGCTTGAACGTGACAATGATTTCTCTTGTTTGTCCGGGTAGGACGGGGCGTTTCTCCCATTGTGGGTTGGTGCAACCGCAGGTGGTAAGCACGTTTTTTATGAGGAGGGGATGCGAACCCGTGTTCTTTAGAGTAAATATAGCCTGTGGTTTTTCGTCATAACGGATTGTTTTCAGGTTGATAGAATCTTGTGGGATTTCGATGGTCGTGAGGGGCGCACTGCTAAAGTTGTCAGGTTGAGTGGCGAACGCGAACCAAGTGGCGATAATACCCAAAGAGGTTATCAGTAACACGATGAATAATATGAAGTGTTTCTTTTTCATGATTCTATGCCTATATATTATAGCGAACTAGTTGAGCGTCGGGAGTTGTCCCGTAGAGTGCGTTTTCTTCCAGGTCGTAAGAGATGAATGTTGCCATTTGAGGGAGAGTGCGAGTTTCGAGTAATGTACCGTCCCAATCGAAAACGAGCAGGGTTGAACAGTTTGCTATGTTTTGTTTTTCATCTTTGTATGTTTTTCCGGAATAAAGCACAAAAATGCGGTCATTTGAAACGGCAACATCCTGAAATCCTGCGAGGTTATCCATGTAGTATGCCACTGGGCCATGAGCCTTTGGGTCTATGTCGACATGAGGGTAATAATAACAATGACGGCAAACTAATGAAATGGAGTGTTCTTCGATGTTGCAAATATCGATTTGTCCGCTACGAATGTCAGTACAGACGAATGCTTTATTATCTGGGCGAAGACATAAAACCGTACTGGCCCAAAGAATACTTTGCAGGTGTTGGGATAGGTCAGGATACTGTGGATGTTCGGGATACGAGACAAAATAGGTCGTCTGATTATTGTCTAAAGAATAGAATCGGTAACGACCTTGTTTGTAGAGCCCGGTTGAGATGATAAAATTATCTCCTTGTATGACGGAAAGATGTTTTTCTTCTCCGGTTAATGCAAGGGGGTGTGTGGCAGAACGACTCGATGTAGTCGGGTTGTGGCGATGGAGTATTCCTGTATAGAAATCGAAAGCTGCAAGTTCTCCCCGTTGATTTACAGAAAGATTGTAAATGGAATAGGCCTCGTTTGGACCACTGCCGAAGGGTAACCACTGATTCGTTGTATGTGTGATTAAATCAATAAGGCTGACATTGGCTTCTCCATGCGGTTGGCCTATGGCAAGGATATCTCCGTGTTTGGTTATTTTGGTCGGCCGAGAAATACCATAGTCGGAAAGGTCTGCAACGAAATCAACATGGACTTCGTTACCGGAAGTTTGAAATTCTTGTGGTATGTTCAAGTCGTTGGTCTTGGAACATGCTGCAAAAAATATAGCGATATAGATTATTTTCTTCATAATAGATTTATTTATTTGTGTTTACACGCATTCCTCCATATGCAATTCCATCATTGTCAACACAAAATCCACCTCCTTCTACACATTTCCGTTTTGTCTCGTTTTCTCCCCGAGAGAGCATTTCGATATTGCGGAGTTTTAAATCATTTTCTTTTTCCTGATAAATAAAACTGTAAAGTAAGCATAATATTATGCACAAGCATACGAATTTCGCATTTTTTTTGAAAATTGTTTTCATGTGATCATTATTTTAATTAATATTGTAATTAGTATTTCTTCCTTGAACAAAGTTAGGGTGTGGGTGTTGTATAAACAATAACTTTTATGCTAATAAAATGAGAAAAATAGAATGATAGAACAATTGAAAAATATACGGGAAAAGTTATCCAATATGAGTGAGGTAATAGCAATAATAGTGATTATTGTCCTTGTTCTTATTTTACAATTTTGGAGTATAAAATCTGTTTATCAGAAAGATAAATTTTTGATAGAAAAAGAATTGTATGACAATGTTCGATGGCAGGTCGAGGATTGGAATCATAAAGGGTTTATGCTTTGTGGTGGAGGCGTGCGTGCCTATTATTTTCAAGAAGGAGGACGTGAGTTGGTGTTGATGTTGGGAGATTCTTTGTATGTTTTTAAAGTGGATACGAAAAATGTGATGGATGATGTTTATTTGAGGATTGCTTGCGACTTGAACGTGTTGAAACCAATAACTTTGCAGATATTGGATAGCATGGTGGGGCTGAATTTAAATAGCCGATTGAGTGAATTGTTGATTGTTTTCCAACGTGTGGATTCCACGGGAAAGGTCTTGGAAGTTTTTCCCGATAGAGGACGTCTGCCCGAAAGAATGAATTGGGTCTGGAGTATTCAATTGGGGTTTCTTAGTGGTGAGAGTATAAATATCTACTATTTGTTTCCTCGTGGGTATTATAAACAATATATAGAATTGGTCGTATGGATTTTTATAGTTGGAGCGGTTTTGGCCGGGTTTGCTATTATGTTTGTGTTGGCTTATCACCGGCAAAAGAAGAGACGGAAATGTCAGATAAAATGGATTGGGGATGACTTGCATAGTTTGAAGACTCCGGTGGAACAACTAGGCGGTATTATGCAATGGTTCGAACTGAAATGTTCGGAGCCGGCGTATGGGAAAATAAAAGCGGAACGGGCTTGTGCGTGTTTAAATGAAATTTTACAAAATATGGATGAGTGTATACTTGCCTGTTCTATATTGCATAAGACAAAGTTAAAATTGACGGATGTAAATTTGAAGACATTGTTGTTGGATTTGATAGATCAGCAGAGAGAAGCTCATCAAGGGGAAAAGGTTCCAAAAATAGAATTGGATTATCGATTGCCGAATTATGTGGTTTACTCGTCAGCGGAATGTTTGACATTGATTGTTCGTAATTTGTTGGATAATGCGGTGAAGTATTCGAAGGATGAAATCCGGGTGTGGGTGCGTGCATACCAAGCAGACAATAAGATGGTGATAGAAGTGGAAGATCGCGGGATAGGAATAAGTGATAAAGACCAGAAGGTTATATTTAACGAATATTACCGGGTGGAAGGGACTGGAAAGAAAGGATGTGGGAGAGGCTTACCTTATGTGATTGAAATTGTAGAAAAGATGCGGGGCAAGATAGAAGTTAAAAGTGAATTGGGAAAAGGTAGTTGTTTTAAAATATTGATACCTATATGGGAAAAGAAGGACGAAAAATAAAGATTTTGTACGCGGAGGATAATGCTGAGACCAGGGAACTTTATCTGGATATTCTAATCGCGATGGGGTATGACGTGTGTACGGTTAATGATGGAGATGAAGCCGTAAGAATGTGTAAATATGGAAATTTTGATTTGTTATTGTTGGATGTGATTTTACCCGGTAAACGGGGGGATGAAATATTAAGATGGATGAGGTCAAGAGGAGATCGAACTCCGGTCGTGATATTAAGTTCAACAAATAGACATACCCTGTTGACAGATGAAGGATACGAGGCGGATGAATATATTGATAAAGCGATTTCTAACAGCGAGTTTGAAATTCGTTTGAAAAAAGTATTGTGCCGAGCTTGGGGAAATGGTATGGAGGACCAACTGACAGATCGAGTAAGTTTTAACAGGCAGACTTATATATTGACCATCGATGGTAAAGCTCATCTCTTAAATTATATGCACGGATGTATTTTATCTATCATTTGTGCTAATAAAGATAGAGGCGTTTCCCCGGAAGATTTGTGTATGCAGCTATGGAATCGAAACCTGCATGAAGAAAAAAATAATCGTTTATTAGAAGAACTTCGTTCATATATCTCGTACATAAGGAAACTTCTAGAAAAGGACCCGAGAATAAAATTGAAAAAGATACGGGGTGGGAATTATATTTTGAGTATTATGGCGGATTGAAAATATAATATAACGGGGTTATATTTCGTACCGCCCTTTTTCTCGTATAGAGCCAAATAGGGAAGGCGGCTTGCGCTATACACTAATTCCTTTAAGAGGTTGAACAGGCTCCCAATAGGAGCGTTAAAGCGAAACAGATGAATTTTATTCGTTGCATGAGGAGGGGTTTTGAAGATTTCTAATTAGTTTTTGCATGTCTCGTTTCATCTCTTCGGTGGCGGAAGAGGGGACTTTGGGGGCTTTTTCGAGCAGTAGGCGGGCGGTCGTGATGGCTTTGTCAATTTGGCCGCTTTCGTTGTACATCTGGGCGAGTAGGTAGAGCGGGTAGAGACGATTGGGAACCATGTGGGCGGCTTTGAGGAAGGAGGCTTCCGCTTGGGTATATTGTTTCATGGTTTGGTAGTTTTTGCCCATGATGTTGCGGATCATCGGATCGGAAGACAGGCGGGAGGCTTCTTCAAGGATGAGATTACTGGCCGCGGGTTGTCCCGTGCGGGAGAGGCATTGACCGTATTCAAAGAGAAAGGCGGGTTGGTCCTTCAAGAGAGGGTAGAGTTTTTTGTAATTATCGACGGTACGTTCGAATATCTGCATGTTGAAGTAGATTTGCTCGGATTGCCAGCGTTTATAGGTTTGTTCTTGTTCCTGTTGTCCGGTGGCAAGGAAATAGACGGGGAGAAACAGGAGCGCGTAGAAGATGCCGGAAAGCCAGCGGGAACCGGGTTGGGCGGGTATGCATTGGGCCAAGAGTAACGTGAAGAGGACGAGAAGGGGCAACACGTTGAACGGGTAGGAGAAGCAGGCAAAAACGAGGAAGGCGGCTAACGAGCCGAGCACCCCCGTCGCGGCCTTGTTGTTGGAGTGCCGGGCAGCTTGGGAGGCTCCAATTATGATTGTCAGGAAAAGTAATAAACCGATGATTCCGGTTTCTGTCGTGATTTGCACGAATTCGTTGAAGGCCGCCTCGGGAGCATCGGCCACGAGTTCTTCTGCCGCTGGACGTTGCTTGGCGGCAAAATAGGTCGCTTGAGCATCCCCGTATGCTCCGGCAAAATGTCCGAACCCGACACCTGTTATCGGGTGGGAGGCAACGAGGGTGGAGGAAACTTTCCAGATGAGCCAGCGTCCGTCGGCAGATTCTTTTTTTAACTGGTATATCCCGATGAGTGTCCCGGTTGTAAGAAGGAGCATGCAGGCGGTTGTGATGGAAAGTGTGAGTTTGTGTTTTTGAAACAGGGCTTTTAGTCGGCTGTATAGATGGAAGTTGTTGCCTAGTACGATGGCACATCCCGCGAGGGCGGCTAACCATGCCCCGCGGCTTAACGTGGCAGGCAGGACGAGTAGGAGAAGTACGAGTACCGCACCTGACAGGATGCGGGCTGTGCGGCAGGCGGTAAGCGTGTAGTGTAAGGCTAACGGTAGGATGGCTACAAGAAAGCCGGAATAGGGGCCGGGGTTAAAGAATGATCCGGTCAATTCGAAGCGGCTGTGTTGGGAGGGGGCGAAGCCGTAGAGCTGGGTGAGTCCCCAGAGGGCTTCTATTGCCCCGGAGAGAAGAAGTGCCGCGTGCGTGAAACCGACAGGGGCGAAGGTGGTCAGCCGTCGGAATATGAAATACGTGACGATGATCAATAGGAAGAGACCCGTCCGGGTGGGAGTGATCGAACCTGTGTAATGATCGTTGCAGAGGGAGTAGCCCGCGTATAGAAGAACCAGTAGGTCAGGCACCGAAAAACGAAAAGGACGTGTCCACGCCAGCGGGATGCAGGCTATACCGGCCACGATGATGACTTTGTAGAACCAGAAAATTTTAGCTACCCGGTTACCCAAACTCTCGTCCAGGACAAATGCCGTTGATAACAAAAGCAGGGGCAGCGTGAAGACCGCGATGCCTGATAAGTAGAGAGTGAGGTTTTTCCGGAGTTGCATATCTTATTATTTTTCACAAATGTACGTAATATGTTATGAACTGTATCAGGGAATTCTGAGAAGATTGTGAGAATCTTTGATTGTTTTACAAAATTGAATACCTTTGCTCAAAATTCTAGCTTAGGATGTGCGAAAATACTTGTAGAGAAAATGGGGGATATGATATGGAAAATAACGAGACGAAAGAAACTATAAGCGCAAGGAGAACAATTTTAGTGGTGGAGGATGTGGAGAGTAATTTTCTTTTATTGAAAGCAATTATCGGGAAGATTTACACGTTGCTTCACGCTTGGAATGGAAGGGAAGCTGTTGAGATGTATGAACAATCCCAACCTGATCTTATCCTGATGGATATAAAAATGCCGGAAATGGACGGGCTAGAGGCAACTCGAATCATTCGTGAAATTTCCCGTGAAATTCCGATTATTGCTTTAACAGCGTTTGCCTTTGATGATGATCGGGTAAAAGCATTAGAGGCCGGTTGTAATGATTATTTGACTAAGCCGTTGTCGGCTCCTTTGTTAAAGGAAACGATTGTCAAGTATTTAATTTGATGCATGGATTTGATCAATCATTCTTGTTTTTGTGGCAAAGATAATTATTTCAAAGAACTAGTGGTTGTATCTTTTTTCGTAGAACTTAACAGTCCTGCCCCGAAGGGGGAGGGTGTTGGAATATAGAGTTTTGATACTCCCTCTTGGATGCGGTAGTGATTGCTCTCCTAGAGGGAGTTTTTTATCTCTTTTTATTCGATTTCACTGAGTTCCAGCCAGCGCATTTCCTTTTCGTCCAGGAGGTCAATAATCTCGGCTATTCGTTGGGAAGATTTCACCAGCTCGTTCGTATCCAGTGTTCCGGAGTTCAAGGCGGTTTCCAGGGTTGTTTTTTCCGTGTTCAGGTTTTCCATGTCTGATTCCAGTTGTTGCATTTCCTGTCTTTCCTTGAAGGTCAGTTTGCGGATTTTCTCCTTTTCTCTCACGGGTTTGGGGGTAGCAGGGATTTTCTTCTCTTCTTGTTTCCGCAATAGTTCCTCTTCTTCTTTTTTGTTCTTATACTGGGTGTAATTGCCGGGAAAGTCTTTCACCACGCCGTTCCCCTCGAAAGCGAACACCCGATCCACCACTTTGTCCGTGAAGAAGCGGTCGTGCGACACGATAATCAAGCAGCCTTGGAAAGATTTCAGGTAATCTTCCAGCACGTTCAGTGTCATGATGTCGAGGTCGTTCGTCGGCTCGTCAAGAATCAGGAAATTGGGGTTGCTCATGAGGACGGTCAGCAGGTAAAGTCTCCGGCGTTCGCCTCCGCTAAGTTTTGCCACGAGGGAATATTGTAGTTTGTCCGGGAAAAGGAAGTACTCGAGGAATTGCGATGCCGACATCACCCGTCCGTTACCAAGGTCGATTTTCTCGGAAATGTTTTTCACGATGTCGATGGGACGGTCGTCTTCCTTGAAGCTGATCCCGTCTTGTTTATAGTAACCGTAAACCACGGTTTCACCGATTTCGATGGTTCCGCTGTCCGGTTCTATTTGGCGGGTGATGATGTTCAGGAAGGTCGATTTCCCAACCCCGTTTTTCCCGATAATCCCAATCTTTTCTCCCCGAATGAATTTGTAGGAGAAATCCCGTAGCACGCAGAAATCACCGTAGCTCTTGTTCACGTGTTCCAGTTCGAGAATCTTTTTACCCAGGCGTTGGCCTTTAATGTCGAGTTCCAGTTGCTGCTCCGTCGTGTTTTGTGAGGCCACTTCTTTTATTTTATAGAAGTTGTCGATCCGGTATTTTGCCTTGTGTCCGCGGGCTTGCGGCATCCGGCGCATCCATTCCTGTTCCGTGCGCAACAGGTTCTTGGCTTTGTCGATCGAGGCGTTGCGGGCTTCGATTCGTTCGTTTCTTTTTTCAAGATAGTAGGAGTAGTTTCCTTCGTAAGCGAACAACCCGAAATCGTCGATCTCTATGATCTTGTCGCATACCCGGTCCAGAAAGTAACGGTCGTGTGTCACCATGAGCAACGTGGCATTTGTTTTTTCGAGGTATTCTTCCAACCATTCGGTCATTTCCACGTCCAGATGGTTGGTCGGCTCGTCAAGGATCAGGAAATCGGGGTTGCTGATCAATATCTTGGCCAGCCCGACTCGTTTGCGCTGTCCCCCGGATAGTTCCTTGATACGCAGGCTATACTTGTCCACCTTGAGTTCCGATAGGATTTGTTTCACTTGCGTGTCATAGTCCCACGCGGCGAGGGCATCCATTTGCGGGATGAGTTCTTCGAGTGCCGACGTGTCATTGTCTTTCACGGCTTGTTCGTATGTTTTTATTAATTTCAAGGTCGGGTTCTCCGAGTTGAAGACCTCTTCGAACACGTAATTTTCCGGATCGAGTTCCGGGTCTTGGTCCAGAATACCGATTGAAATGTCATTGCGGAAGATGACGGTTCCGGTGTCGGCGGAGTCTTTGCCCGCTATGATACGTAGCAGGGTGGATTTGCCCATCCCGTTTTTGGCAATTAAAGCGACCTTTTGATTTTTGCCGATCCCGAAAGTTATATTTTCAAACAGGAGTTGTTCCCCGAAGCGTTTACTAAGATTTTCGACTTGTAAAAAACTAATCATGCTATTTGTTGATTTTGGATTTCTTGATTTTTGATTTTAGATTTTCCTGCTTGAAACAATCGCTTTTGGATGATAGATCATAAATCAAAAATGAATAAGATTGTAAATTGATTAAACTTTTGAATGCAGGAAGGCTTTCCGTTTCCCTTCCTCGAAACGTTCGATGGCGTACCGTAGCATGGTACGGGGCATCTCCTTGTAGCGAGGTGTGAGGTAATCGACGAGGAGTTGCTCGTTCTCTTTGCCGATTTCACGGAGAATCCAGCCCACGGCTTTGTGGATCAGATCGTGAGGGTGGTGTTGAAGAAGGTCGGCGATGGCGAGCGCATCCTTGAATTCGCCTTGTTTCACGAAATGCATACAGGTGATCATGGCGATGCGTTGTTTCCAGAGGTGATTCTCTTTTGCCCAGTCGTAAAGGAGTTGTTTGTCCTTGTCGAAGAGCCAGTGGCCCAGAATCTTGTAACAGCTAAGGTCTACGAGATCCCAGTTGTTGATGGCATCCACCTGACTCACGTAGAAATTCACGCAAGCTTCTCTGGACGCGAGGTCTTTGAATTTGGCGTAACGATAGGTCAAGGCTAGAAGTGCCGTCAGGCGATACTCGTGGTACGGGGAGGCGAGCAGTTCCCGGAGCGTGTCGAAGTCCGCGTCGAAGTGTTTTTTAGCAACGACGCGTAAATTCGGAACGACCACCCCGATGAATAGATCCCCTTCACCGTACTCTCCTTTACCCGTTTTAAAAAAACGGGGCAGAAAAGCCGCTTTCGCTTCGTCCCGGTATGTATTTATTTCATTTATAATTTCTTTCGTTGAATTTTTCATCTTACCCTCGGTTCTTTAGTTCCCGGTGTAAAGGTAATTATTGTTAGTAAAAAAGTAGGCGTTGTTATTAAAAAATTGAACAAAAATGGGGGACGTATTCTTTTTAATTGTATTTTTACCACATAATCGAAAAACGTGAATTTATGTCAAAAATTATAGCTATCGCGAACCAAAAAGGAGGTGTTGGAAAGACAACGACGTCTGTGAACTTGGCGGCTAGTTTGGCTGTACTGGAACAAAAGGTGTTGTTGGTTGATGCTGATCCTCAAGGAAACGCGACAACAGGTGTAGGATATGATTTAAAGGAATTGAAGGCGACTATTTACGAATGTCTGGTGGATGGATTGGAGCCGAAAGAGGCGATTCTGTCAACGGATATCGAGAAATTGTTTTTGTTGCCTTCCAATATAGATTTGGTAGGAGCCGAGTTGGAGATGTTGAATTTCGAGGAGAAGGAGAGTGTCATGGCAAAGGTGTTGTCAAAGGTGAAAGACGACTACGATTATATATTAATCGATTGTTCGCCTTCACTGGGTTTGTTGACCGTGAATTCATTGGCCGCGGCCAATTCGGTGATGATTCCCGTGCAATGCCAGTATTTTGCATTGGAGGGATTGGGTAAATTGTTAAATACGATCAAGATTATCCAGAAACGGCTGAACACGTCTCTGGAAATTGAGGGGTTCGTGCTGACCATGTATGATGGGCGTGTTCGTCTGTCGAACCAAGTGGTTGCCGAGGTCCGGAAGCATTTCGAGGATATGGTTTTCGACACGTTGATTCAACAGAACGTGAAGCTGGCAGAGGCCCCGAGTTATGGGCAACCGGTTGTTCTTTATGATGCAGAGTGTCGCGGTTCCGTGAATTATTTGAGTTTGGCAAACGAATTATTGGAGAAAAATAAGAAATAGTTTAGCATTTAGAGTTTAGAATTTAGAGTAGGAAAGAGGGGGTGTTTGTGCGGCTGAAATCTAAAATCTAAAATCATTAAATCTAAAATTAATAAGAGATGGCGAAAAAGAGTGCATTGGGTAAAGGTTTGGGTGCGTTGTTGTCGGATGCGGCAGAGGAGGCAAAGCCAAGAGGGACGGCCTCGTCGGCGTTACAGGAGGAATTGAAATTAAGTGATATCCGCCCGAATCCGAGCCAACCGAGAACCGTTTTTGATGAAGAAGCCTTGCACGAACTGGCAGCTTCAATCAAGGCGATCGGTATCGTGCAACCCATTACCGTGAGGGAAGTGGAAGACGGGAAGTATGAGATTGTTGCCGGGGAACGTCGCTACCGGGCATCTAAGTTAGCAGGATTGGAAACTATTCCCGCTTATATTCGTAAAGTGGAAGAGGAGTCCGTGCTTGAATTGGCATTGATTGAAAATATCCAGCGGGAGGATTTGAACGCTATCGAGATTGCGATTTCGTACGAGCGTTTGATCGACGAGTGTAACTTGACGCAGGACGCGTTGAGTGAACGAGTCGGTAAGAAACGAACGACGATTTCTAATTATTTGCGTTTGTTGAAATTGCCCGCTCCGATACAGTTAGCGATCAAGGAACGGAAAATCAGTATGGGACACGCCCGTGCTATTATTAATATAGAAGATCCGGAAACCCAATACATGGTTTTCGAGCAGATCATGAAATACGATTTCTCCGTGCGGAAGGTCGAGGAAATCGTTCGTGAGTTGATGAAGCCCGAAGAGGAAAAAGAGAAGAAGGCCGAGAGGAAACGTCAGCCTATTGAGGATTACATGGAGTTACAGACTCATTTGGCTCGTTATTTTGGCACAAAGGTCGACTTGAAACGAAACGAGAAGGGACGGGGAAAGATCGTGATTTCTTTTAAATCGGATAGTGATCTGGAACGAATTGTTGAATTATTGGATAAAGTGGATAAGAAATAGACTTTGTAGTGAGAAATATTTTAGTGAAAATAGTTTTGATTATCCCGGTTTTGCTTGTTTGTACGGGAGTGACGGCATCGGAATATCGTTCGGACTTTCCTGTATTTTTGCAAGACACGATCATTCATTCGGATTCTTTGACATTCACGGGGAAAGAGGAAGTGTTGAAAAGGAGAGCTAGAAAAAGAGATAACGAAAAACCTCATTCTCCCCATCGGGCCACGATCATGGCGATGATTTTACCGGGTTCCGGGCAGATTTATAACCGGCAATGGTGGAAGTTGCCGATTTTGTACGGGGGTATCGGGGCTACCGTGTACGGGTTGTCGTGGAATATGAAGTATTACAAGAAATACCGTACGGCATTCGTGGACTACACGGCTTATCTGAACGCTTTGGAGGCTGATCCGGAAACGCCTTACCCGGCCCATTCGAGCTGGGACAATTTGATGTTGCCGGGTAAAACGGCAGAGAATTACAACGCGTCCATGCGAAAGCGTTTACAGGAACAGTTGAAAACGAAGAAAGATAATTATAAACGGAATCGGGATTTGTTGTATATCGTATCCGGTGCTATATATGCGATACAAATCATTGATGCTACGGTATTTGCACATTTTTATGATTTTGAGATCAACGACGATTTGTCTATGAATCTTCGTCCCTCAACCGGATTCTCGCCCGTCAGTGGGGGAACCGTAGGTTTAACATTAACTTTTAATTTTTAAAGGAGTGAACATGCGTTTTGTGTTTTTGTGGCTTTGTGTGATTTTATTTTCAGATGTAGTATATGGAGAGAGCGATCGGGATTCGTTGAAAGTGCGATTGGGTGCTCCCCGCTTGAATACCGGGGCTCCGGTGTTGTTGACGGATTCTATTCCGGGGGCTTTCATCGAGCGATTGGATGAGTTGTATAGTAAATGGTATGTTAACAGGCTGGGAGAAGGGGATTATGTGGATTCGGTTTATTTGACAGAGATGGTGACAGGGCCCTCCGTGCCTGATTCTGTTTATTTGCAGCGTTTGGATAGATTGAATTCTGCGATAAAGCTTTCCTATAACGATATTGTGCGAAACTATATTGAATTATATACCGTGAGACGTCGTGCTCAAGTGGGGACGATGTTGGGCTTGAGTTCTTATTATTTCCCTATTTTTGAAGAGATTCTGGATCGGGAGGGATTACCGCAGGAGTTGAAGTTTTTGCCCGTGATCGAGAGCGCTTTGAACCCGCGGGCGTTTTCCCGTGCGGGGGCTTGCGGATTGTGGCAATTTATGTACGGGACAGGAAAGATGTACAAATTGGAAATCAATTCTTTCATTGACGAACGTCGTGATCCGGTGAGATCCACGGAGGCTGCCGTGTGTTTTTTGAAGGACCTGTATAGTATTTACGAAGATTGGATTCTGGTGATCGCTGCCTATAATTGCGGACCGGGTAACGTGAACAAGGCCATACGGCGGTCGGGAAGTAAAAAGAATTATTGGGATATTTATTTCCATTTGCCGAAAGAGACCCGCGGTTATGTACCGGCTTTTATCGCTGCCATGTACACGTTTAATTATCACAAAGAGCATAATATTTTCCCGTTGGAGAATGAATTACCCACAATGTGCGACACGATCATGATTTCCGATGCCTTGCATTTCGAGCAGGTGTCTAAGTTGGTGGATATATCCGTGGAACAAATCCGGGATTTGAATCCGCAGTATCGTTCGGATATCGTACCTGCCGGTTTTGGAAAGAGTTATGCCTTGCGGGTTCCTTATAATTATGTAGGAGAGTTTATCGATAAACAAGATACGATTTTTGCTTATAACCGGAAGACGTATTTTAATGATAGTGACCGTACGGCCGATCCGAAAAGCCGTTTTAAGAAATACGCCCATGCCCACGCTGTTCCCAGCAATAAAGCCAAATTGGTTTACACGGTGAAGAGCGGGGATGTGATCGGGAAGATTGCCGAGAGGTTTAACGTGCGTTTGTCCGATTTGAAATACTGGAACGGGATGACGAGAGATCGTATTAATATCGGGCAGAAACTTACGGTTTACGTGCCTCATAACAAGGTGGATTACTACAAGTCGAAAGTGAATGCCAAATATGCGGGGGTGGCCGCAAATGCGGAGGTGGAGGCAGAACCTTTGGCTGAAGGAGAGTTTTTTTACTACACGATTAAACGGGGTGAAAATTTGTGGTCGATTGCCAAGAAATACCCGGGCGTGTCTAACCGGGATATCATGAAGTGGAATGGTTTGACAGATCGATCGGCAAGTAATTTGAAACCGGGGCAAAAGTTAAAGATTAAGATTTAATAATAGGAAGTGAGATTTTATCTCACTTTTCTTTTATATTTGTGTTGGTATAACCCAATATCGATGATTCATGCTCGATAATTTGCATATAGAACGAGTGGCTAAAGGAGATCGTGTAGCTTTTAAGGAGTTACACGAGGAGTTGTATCAACGAATGTTTTACTACGTGTACAAGATGCTACATGATAAAGAGCAGACGGAAGATGTTATTCAGGAAGCTTTTGTTCTATATTGGAAGAATCGTGTGAATTTTAATAATTTGTTGGCAGTGAAGACCTACCTGTTTACAGTTGTCAGAAATAAGGTTATGGTTCAACTCCGGGACGAGGCTATTCATAAGCGTATTTTAGAGGCAATGGAATGGGATGAGTATGAAGTGGAGGACCATTTGTTGGTCTCTGCGGAAATTTGTGGGGAGGTGCAACAGGCCGTGAAAGGATTGCCTGCCCAAACTCGTCGAGTTATCGAGTTAAGCATGGAGGATATGACCGTGGAAAAGATCGCTGTTGCCATGCAAATTTCTCCCAACACGGTTAAGACGTTGAAAAAAGCGGGATATCAAGTTCTGAGAGAGAAATTGAAACACTTGCGGGTTTTATTGCCATTTTTATTTGTCGGATAATTTTTTTGCAAAAAATCGTTTTTTTATTCACCCGTTTTCTAGACTTGTGAAATTATAGGATGTAGTTTAGAAAATAGTGTGTTATGGATCATATAGAAAAAGAGATAAAGGTTGCTGACGTTATTACCCGGAAATTACTTGTCGGAGAAGAAATTTCGGAGCAGGAGGAAGCGGCGCTACGGGGATGGCTGGAAGAGTCTGAAAGACATCGGGCGTGGTTTCGGGAATACCGGGAGAAATTGCCGTTGGGTGAGTTTGAGGAGGTCGTGCAGATTTCAGATGTAAAGGAGCAATGGCAAAAATTAGATCAATTGACGAAAGAACGGAAGCATATCGGGTGGAGGAAATGGAGTGCTTATGCCGCGGGAGTTGCTTTGTTGCTGTCTGTTGGACTCTGGTGGGGAATACAACGGGAAAAGGTGGAAGAGCCTGTTACGAGAATGGCCGTAATTGAACCGGGTACGGCACAAGCTGTATTGATCTTGAACGATGGCGAGAAGATTGCCTTAAAAGATCGTGATACTCTGGTGAACACGAAATCCTCAAGTATTAATATTCAGACGGGATTGGTGAAGTATGATGTAAAACCGACGGAAAGTGTTGAGGTTGAATATAACACGATAGAAGTCCCTCGTGGAGGTATTTATTCGTTAGTGTTGAGTGATGGGACAAAAGTTTTCTTGAATTCCGATTCTAGGTTAAAGTATCCGGTAACGTTTAATGGAGAGGACAGGAGGGTGGAATTGAGTGGAGAAGCCTTTTTCGAGGTGGTTTCGGATTCTTTGCATCCTTTTATAGTACACACGCGGGATATGGAGACCCATGTACTGGGAACTACGTTTGATATTCAAGCTTATCCGGATGAATTGACAACAAAGACTACATTGCTTACCGGACGAGTGCTGGTGAGCGTGAATCATTTGTCTTTAACGGAAACATTGAAGCCGGGATTGCAGGCTAGTTGGACGAAAGGGACGGATAAGATTACCGTGAAGAAGGTAAATGTGGCAACACAGGCTTTGTGGCGGGATGGAATTATCATGCTGGATGATGATGAGTTGGACGATGTGATGAGGATGTTGGCTCGGTGGTACAATGTGACGTATAAATTTAAAGGAGATCGGAGTGTAAAGCATACTTTTACAGGGAAAATTGATCGGAATGAGGATTTGGAGAGTGTGTTGAAAACGTTGACATTGTTGGGAGGACCCAAATTTGAAATAAGAGGAACGGTGGTTTATATTCTTTAAAAAAATAACCGAAAACATGTGGAAGATGTTTCCGGTCATTCAAACCTTGATAGATCAAGGTATATTTAATAATTAAATGTTTTACAAATCTATGAAAAAGAATCGTAAAATGGAACATCTGAAGATGTTTTCTACTTTCGGTAGGCGATGGCTATGGATTAGCATGAACATGTTGATCTGGATGATCGTGGTCCTGCCAAATGTTTATGGACAACAATCTGAAAAATTGATTTCTTTAAACGTGAATCAAGTTTCGGTTTTGGAAGCTATTCAGCAAATTAATCTATTAAGTGACAATTCGATTAGTTACAAGCGGGAGGAGTTGGAAAAGGAAGTCAAGAAAGTAACATTGAATTTGACTGATGTGAAAGTGTTGACTGCAGTGCGAGCCGTATTGAATGGTTCTCGTTTGGAGGCTATGGTTCATGGGGAAGTTATTTTAATTGTTCCTCAAAAAGACGCGAGAACTTCAATGCAGATGATTAATGTGAAAGGAGTGGTTACTGATAAAAATAAGATTCCGATGCCGGGAGTTACGGTGAAATTGGTCGGTGCTTCTATAGGTACGGCTACTAATGTAAAAGGATTTTTCTCATTACAGTTGCCAGCGCAGAATGGAATGTTGGAGTTTTCTTTCGTGGGATATAAATCAAGAAAAATTGATTTTGCAACCAACATGAGGGATACGATTCGGGTTGTTTTGGAGGAGGATATACAATCGATGGATGAGGTGATTGTTACCGGATACCAAAATATTGACAAGCGGATGAACACGAGTGCCGTACAGACGTTGAAAATGGATGAAATAAGAGTGGCAGGAGTACAAACGGTTGACCAGTTATTGGAGTCGAGAGTTCCTGGAATGATTTTTATGCAAAATTCGGGACAAGTGGGAGCAACTCCGAAAATTCGAGTACGAGGGACTTCTACCGTGTTGGGAAATCAAGAGCCGGTATGGGTGTTAGATGGGATTGTATTGCATGATCCCGTGAACGTGAATGCTTCTCTAGCGAATAGTCTGGATTTTGTAAATTTGGTAGGGAATGCGATTTCCGGTATTAATCCGGAAGATATTGAGCGAATCGATATTTTAAAAGATGCATCAGCCACCGCGCTGTATGGAGCTAAGGCCGCTAATGGAGTTATCGTGATCACAACGAAGAAAGGTAAAGTGGGAACCCCGGCTTTGTCATATAGTATGTCTGGAACTTTTACGGCTCGTCCGAGATATACGGATAAAAGTATTTATTTGATGAATTCCAAGGAGCGTATCGCTTATTCCCGAGAAATTATGGAAAAAGGACTATCGTATCCTTCTATTACGAATTGGGTGGGATATGAAGGTGTTTTGAACGATTTTTACCAGGGGAATATTACCGGGGAACAGATGCTACAGGAAATCGATCGCTTGGAAACCGTTAATACTGATTGGTTTGATTTGATGATGCGTGATGCTTTTTCTCATAGCCATACTTTAAGTCTTTCCGGGGGAACAGATAATATTCGTTATTATGCTTCGTTGGGATATTCAGATGAAGTGGGCGTTATTCGGAAAGAAGGAAACAAGCGATACACGACGAATATGAATATAAATGGTACGTTTAATAAATTTTCTTTTCAGTTCTCTTTAACTGCTAATAAAGGCGAGCGAAATTATGCCAATAGTGAAATAGATATATTGAATTATGCTTATTATACTTCCAGGGCAATTCCAGCTTACAATGAGGATGGAACACTATTCTATTATAATAGGGAAGGTGGTCCTGGAAGTACAAAGGTCGGACTGGCATTTAATGCCTTGAATGAGATGAATAATTGTCGGGATGAATACACGAACTCGGGTATTACATTAACGTCAAATTTAAATTACAGTTTGAATGAAAGTTTGAAAGGGCAGTTTATATTTTCGTATGCTATCAACAACAATTTGCAGGAGAGTTTTCTACTTGCAAATACATGGTATGCCGCTAACTTGAGGGGAACGAATTATGGGGAAGAGATGCTCTTGGCGACGAAGGCTTTTTCGAAGATGCCTTATGGAGGTGAATATAGACAGACAACCACGCGTAACGAAAGTTATACAACCCGGTTACAACTGGATTTTAATAAATTTTTAGATAAGGATCAGAAGCATTTGATAAATGCTGCAATTGGTTTCGAGGCTTCTTCAAGTACATATAAGGGACTTCAACGAACAGCTCGGGGATATATTCCCGAACGGGGAAAAATGTTTGTTTCCGTGGATTATAACCAATTCCCGGCTTATGCAGAATGGGCATTAACAAATGAGACAGCTAAAGGGATAATGACGGATAATGTCACGAACGAACTTTCCGGTTATTTTACCTTATCTTATACTTATAATAATGCTTACACGGTTAATTTTAATACGCGGGCGGATGCTTCTAATAAATTTGGAAGTCGCAGTAATGAAAAATTGCTGCCGGTGTGGTCTGTGTCTGGAACATGGGATATGAAAGCTAATTTATTGAAGAATGTGCATTGGATAGATGTTCTTTCTCCTCGTGCTTCATTCGGATACCAAGGAAATATGTTGGATTCCCAAACACCGGAATTGATTATCAAGAAAGGGGATATGAATGAATATTTCGAAGAATATATGTCTACGATTGCTCATTACCCGAATCCGAACTTACGTTGGGAGAAAACCGGTACGTTGAATGTTTCGCTTGATTTTTCACTTTTTCAAAATCGGTTGAGAGGTACTGTCTCTTATTTCTATAAGAAGACGAAAGACGCTTTTCTTTCTAAACAAGTGTCGGATATTAACGGAAGAGATGAATATGTTATTAATTCAGGAACTATTGAAAATAAAGGATTTGAGTTGAGTTTTAATTTTACTCCAATCAAGTCTTCAGGAGAAATTGGTGCATTTCGTTGGGATATAGATCCTCAGTTAGGGCAGGTTGTGAATAATTTATTAACGAAAGCTGTAAATGGGAATAACTTTGAGAAGACAGAAAATGAAATATTTTATACGGATTATTTGAACGGTACGGCCTTGGTGAAAGGGAAACCATTGAATACGTTCTACTCGTATTGTTTTGATGGATTGTCTCCGGAAGACGGACGTCCAATGTTTAAAGGAATTAACAAAGACGAGGTAGCAGAAAAATATTTGAAGATGGATCGCGAACAAGTATATATGGAGGTAATGAGACATTCCGGTACGCGTGTTCCTGTGATTCAGGGGGGTATTTCGAATACTTTCTCTTACAAACATTTTTCATTGAATGTTTATTTAGGGTATTCTATCGGGTCTAAAATTCGTTTGTTGAAGTTATATGGTAATCAAAACAGTTCTACGATAGCACCCCTTCCGGAGAATAATGTGCGTCGGGAGTTCGTGCATCGTTGGCAACGACCGGGCGATGAAAAGCATACTAATATTCCCGGATTGTTACCCAATAATTCGTATCACGAGACAATAGGATATGGATTATGGTGGAATGGCAATGATTATGCTTCAATCCGTTTTGCTGATAATTTGTGGCAAATGTACGATAATTCTGATTTGAGGGTTGTTAGTGGTAATTATTTGAAATTACAGTCTTTTTCGTTTAATTATTCCTTGTCAGAAAAATTGTGTCAGAAAATGCACATGAAAGCGGCTAGTATCGGTTTAACGGGACATAATGTACATACATGGTGTAATTCTAAATTGAAAGGACAAGATCCCTCACAATCCGGATCGTCGGATAAATTGAATCTTTCTTTACGTCCGTCTTATTCTATAAGTTTACGTGTTTCATTTTAAAAAGAGACAATATGAGAAAATTTTGTAAATATATATGTTGTGTGATCTTGTTTGGATGTGCTTCTTGTAGTGATTTTTTAGAAGAGTATTCACAAGATTTGACTTATGCGCGGACTGCAGCAGATTTAGATGAGATTTTGGTGGGGGAAGGGTATATGCCTGTAGCAAAACAGAGTGAGCTTGTCTCTTTACAAGGAGCTTATTATTTCCCTTGGATTCATTTGATGACAGATGATGTGTTGGAGCATGTGTATTATGGTAATCTTCAGCGGGAAGGATTAAGTGCCTTTTATACTTGGGCTCCTTATCCTTATACGAACGAAGAGGGTGAAATGGTAAAAGATAATACCTGGGAGCGTTTATACAAACATATCAGTGTGGTTAACGTGATCTTGAAAAAGAGTGAAGGAATTCATGATTTTCCCGAAGAGATAGAGCGGATTCAAGGTGAATGTTACTTCCTGCGTGCGGTGTATTATTATTATCTGGTAAATTTTTATGCAAAACCTTACGCGAAAGCAACGGCTGATACTGATTTGGGAGTAACGATAAAGACAACTGAATATATTGAGGATATATATTTTACTCGTAATACGGTAGCAGAAGTTTACAAACAAATTTTAGAGGATTTAGCGTCGGCCAAAAGATTATTGCAAGGAAAGAAAAAGAAAACCGTGTATCGGGCAGATTATCATGCCGTACAGGCTTTTTTAAGCCGTATTTATCTTTACATGGAAGAGTATGATAACGTTATTTCTGCTGCAGATAGTGTGTTGGCTGCGAATTATGGTTTGTTGGATTATAATACGCTTAGCTTGTCAACGGATACATGGGGTACGCTTCAACCAACGAGTACAACCTATAAGGATTCTCCCGAGATCATATTTTCCCAAGGAGGAAATGCAATCAATGATTTGATGAAGGGAGATATGTATCAGATTTCTACCGATTTGTTGGAGTTGTTTCAGAAAGATGCTAATGATTTACGACAGAAGTTTTGTATATATGAAACGATGTACTATGAGACGTTATATGTTCCCCGTAAATTGGCGAAACCAGAAGATGGAATGGTTTCTTCCGAGTGTTTGATTCGTTTACCCGAAGTGTTGTTGAATAAAGCAGAGGCGTTGGCATTGATAGGAAAAGATGTGGAGGCTCGGGCCGTACTTGAGAGATTACGGGAAAAAAGAATCGTTGCAGCAAATTATACCCCGGTCAATTATTCGGGAAATGAATTGATTCATTTTATTCGGGATGAACGTCGTCGGGAGTTGTGTTTTGAAGGGCATCGTTGGTTTGATTTGCGTCGTTACGCGGTAAATTCACGTTGTCCTTTCCAGACAGAGGTATTGCATGACAAGTACGAAGTAAATGCTAATTGGGAAGTAGAATACCAAGGGACTTATCGTTTGAAACGGTATAATGAAAATTCGGCATCTTACGTTTTGCCCGTACCTCAACATGTTATAGAATTTAACCGGGGGGAAATAAAAGATAATGATCCCCGACCGGAAATTGAAGTTTTTTATAATAAATAGGAATAACGATGAGAAGCGTAATATATTTAATGTTCTTATGTTTCTTTTTTACCGGATGTGGTAAAGAGGATAATTTATATCCTTCAAAAGAGGATAGAGATTGGTTTGTAATTACAGATGATTCGGATTTTTCTGTAGATCAGGCTGTTTACAGTTTATATAAAAAGTGGGGAATACCTGTTTTTTATAATGATACGATTGGTCGGGAAGAGCGGGGGGTGGATTATGATGGAAATCCTATTATTTATTATCGCGTATTGGATTTGAATTATTCGATAAATGGTGCGAATAATACAAATTTTGTTGAAAAACGAATTTCGTTAATTAAATCTGAGGAAAATTTATTGGCAGGTGTTCGATTTGTCGATGAAATGTTGTTGCCTAAAATGCCGAAAGTTTTTCACCAGACTTCTATACTGTTATTGGATTCGCTATATAATTTTCAATATGGAATGCCGGTACTTCCCCTTCTTGAAGTTTATCAAGGAATGGAAACCTTGGCTATAGGTAACATTCCTGCGATTGCAGAAATGGGGCAGGGTGAATGTGAAGAAGTTGTTAATCGGATTCTTGTTTACCTAACAACAAATTATCTGGCAACGAAAACTCCTGTAAAAATGAATGATTTTCAGAAAGTAAGCTACAATCATGAACAACAGTGGACGTATTATAAGGTTAATGTGAAGCCTGCCCCTAGTTATCCGGGACAGACCTATCTTCCGTCGGCTCGATGGGAAACATACGGATTTTTGGATTATGATCATTCGAAATATTCAAAATTGGAACCGAATCCCATAGAAGAATGGTGGTATTGGTTACCTGATGTTGATGCTGATATAGAGGATTTTGTTTTAGCTGTATTGACATATACGCCAGAAGAATTTGAAATAAAATATCAAGAGTATCCTAAAGTAAAAGAAAAATATACTTTAATGCGAGAAATTCTTGTCGATCAAGGAATTGTGGAATAATGTAATTATCAGATAAATGAAAATATTATTTGTCTTTTTTTATTTGTGTTGTCTTTATGCTTGTAATACATCAGAAAAGGCAGAGGTCGTTTTGAAAGATCATTATACATTTGAACGTTATATGCCGGTTTTGAGTCGGGAATCGGAATATTTGTTGGTTAATTTAGCAGATACCATTCAGCCTGATTATCGTTTGGATAATGGGGATTGGCATTTTTCTGTTGAAGTACGAGATAATAAGGGTGAATTTTTTTACTTACAAGATATGGTTTTATATTTAAAACCTGGAGAAAAATTGAAAGTAGAATGTAATCATCGCCATAAATACAATTCCGTGTTTGAAGGAGGGGTAAAGAATGAAAATTCTTGGTTGAATCAAAAGATGTTAAGAGGAGGGAATATATTATCGCCTGTGACGTTTTGGGAATTTCTTTCATTTGAAGACTATTGCAAACAAGTAGATCGCGTGGCAGATTCGTTGAGGTTGGATTTGGATAAAGTGAGTAAAAATCGAAAATTTATTCACGATACTCGTGTGCGTTTGGAATTAATACGGGCTACGGCTTATAGTATGTATGTGGACCGAATTTTAAATTCACAGCGATACGGTGAATCTTTTGAAAGTCAAGGGGATTTTGAAAAATGGAAAAGTGAAAGAATGGCAGAGATCGTCCCGAAGATTGTTTGTAAAATGACTGATGTGTTAGGAAAATATGCTGAAAATGAAATTATCCAGTATGTCCATGGACAAACGGCATTGATCGTTTTGGAAAATTTACAAGAGGGTTGTTTGAGCCGTCTGCATTTTGACCGGTTTTTAGAGTTATATGATTATTATCGGACAAAGTTGGAAGATCCTAATTTTGAATATAGTGCAGCAGTGAAAGCATATGCACACCAGTTGTCGGATCCTCGTTTACAAAAATTCATGTTGGATGTTGTGGATAAAAATCGATATGTGACAGAGGGGGTTGAGATGAAAGATTTTGAGTTCGAAGATGTCGACGGGGAAAAACATCGCTTGTCGGATTATAAAGGAATGCCGATTTACTTGGATATTTGGGCAACTTGGTGTAATCCCTGTAAAGCGATAGCGCCTAATTTTGCCGCATTAGCTGAAACATATAAGAAGGAAAATATTAAATTTATCGCAATTTCAATAGATAAAAACGTGAAAGTATGGCGGGATTATGTGAAGCAAGACGGAAAGCATGAGAATGTGGAGGAATGGCTTTGTACGAATAAGGAATTTTTAGAGATATATAGAATTTCAAGTATCCCGCGTTTTTTGTTGATAGATAAAGATTTTAAAATTCGAATGACTTTTGCGTATAAACCGATAGAAGTTGATATGCAAAATTTGAGCATGCTTCTTGATGAGGTTATTCGATAGTTATTCATGATGGTGCCGCTGTATTCAAATTTTTGTCATGTACTTAAACTTGTATATAAGTTCCAAAGAAAATAGCTAGTTATAAAGATAATTCCCTCTCTTTACGCACAAGAGAGGGAATCTTTTTGTTTTAGGTGAATATTATTATCTGCGATGTAGCAATACAATATTCTCCACGTGATGCGTGTGCGGGAACATATCTACGGCTTGTACGGCCATAACCTTGTAATCTGCATCCATAAGGGCTAAATCCCTAGCTTGGGTAGCAGAATTGCAACTCACGTAAACAATGCGTTCAGGAGCTGCTTTTAGAATGGTATCCACGACATCTTTATGCATACCGGACCGGGGAGGATCGGTGATGATCACGTTGGGGTGACCGTGGCGACGGATGAACTCTTCGTTTAGCACGTCTTTCATATCTCCAGCATAGAATAGCGTGTTGTGGATATTGTTGAGAGCCGAATTGATTTTGGCATCTTCAATGGCTTCCGGAACGTATTCGATCCCGATGACCTTTTGTGCGTTACGGGCCACGAAGTTGGCTATGGTTCCGGTCCCGGTGTAAAGGTCATATACTACCTCGTTTCCGGTTAATCCTGCCAACTCTCTTGTTCTCGCGTACAAGTTGTAAGCTTGTTCGGAGTTGGTCTGGTAGAAGGATTTCGGGCCGATCTTGAATTTTAGATCTTCCATTTGTTCGAAAATGTGGTCGTTCCCATGGAAACAGATCACTTCCTGATCGGTGATCGTATCGTTCATCTTTTCATTGATGACGTACATGAGAGAGGTGATTTCGGGGAATTGTTGCACGAGGGCATTCAATAAACCTTCCCGAGCCTCTCTATTCTCTTCACCAAACGTAACGATGACCATGACTTCTCCCGTGGAAGAGGTACGGATGATCAAGGTGCGTAAAAATCCGGCTTGTTCACGGATGTCATAAAAATTGAATTCATGCTCGATGGCATAGTCCCGGATAAAATTACGCACGGCATTCGACGGTTCGGCTTGCAGATAGCATTTCTTTATGTCGATCACCTTATCGAATAGTCCGGGGACGTGAAAACCTACGGCCGGAGTCCGGTCGATGTCTTGACCGTTGGCGATTTCTTCCCGTGTCAGAAAGCGTTTATTGCAAAAGGTATATTCCAGCTTATTCCGGTAGTAGGTAGTCTTGGGTGAGCTGATAATCGGGGATACATTTTGCAATTCAACCTTACCGATTCGTTGCAGGTTGTCAACGATTTCCTGTTGTTTAAATTCAGTCTGCAACTGATAGGGGAGGTTTTGCCATTTACATCCGCCACATACTCCGAAATGCGCGCAAAAAGGTTCCGTGCGGATATCAGAGAATTTTCGCACGTTAACGATAAAGCCTTCCAGAAAACTTTTACGTTTCCGGGTGACTTGTACGTCGACGATGTCACCGGGTACGGTGTTCGGCACGAATAATACTTTTTCATCCACGTAAGCGATGGATTTGCCTTCTGCGGCGATTTTTTTGATTTCTATATTTTCCAGTAGGGGCTTTTTACCGCGGGCCATAAATTAATTTTAGATTTTAGATTTTAAATTTTAGATTCCAGTCACTTACGAATTTTAGATTTACGATTTATGATTTTAGATTCCTGCCGCACGGGCGGACGCTTTTGGGCAATCGTAAATCGTAATTCATAAATCATAAATTACTCAGTTTTTCTTTCAGGATTTTAACTCCTTCGGAGGCTCCTTTTTCAATGAATTCAATTTTGCTGTTTTTGACACTTTCTGGTATTTTCGGATCGATTAGTAGGATACGACAACCGGCAGGTGCATAATGCAACAGGCTGGCTGCCGGGTACACGGCTAGCGAAGTCCCGATGATCACGAGAATGTCGGCTTGTTGGACGAGCTCTATGGCCGGTTCGATATTTGGAACGGATTCACCAAACCAAACAATGTGAGGACGTAGGATGGCTCCATCCTCGGCTTTCGTGCCTAGCTTTAATTCCCAACCGTCAAGGTCGTATATCAAGTTCGGGTTCCGGCTGCTTCTGACTTTTTTGAGTTCTCCATGTAGGTGTAAAACCTTCGTACTTCCGGCACGTTCGTGTAAGTCGTCGATGTTTTGCGTGATGATCTGGACGTCGAAGTCTTTTTCGAGTTCCGCGAGTCCAAAATGTCCGGCGTTGGGTTGTGCTTCGTAGAGCTGCTTGCGACGCTCGTTGTAAAATCGGTTCACTAATTCCGGGTCACGTTGCCATGCTTCCGGGGTACAAACGTCCATGACATTGTATTCTTCCCATAGACCGTCGCTGTCCCTGAAGGTACGAATTCCACTTTCGGCACTCATCCCGGCTCCTGTTAAAACGACTAACTTCTTCATAATCAGATTGTATTTTAATCATTGAATTCGATTGCAAGTTAGATAAAAAAACTCTATTTTCGTAACTTTCAATTTTCAATTTTGTACGGTATGACTTTTGGTATAGCGGATTTAAGTGTTATCCCCATGCGACGGGAAAAATCGGAACGGAGCGAAATGGTTTCTCAGTTGTTGTTCGGGGAGGTGTACGAGGTACTGGAAGAGGAGGATAAATGGCTTAATATCCGCTTGTTACATGATAATACTTGTGGGTGGATTGATCGTAAAATATACAAGGAGGTAAGTGAAGAGTTCGTGAAAAAGTATCAGGCCTCCGATCAAATGGTCATGAGTGAGGTTTTTAATCTGGTGGTTAAAAAGGGAGATTGGGAAAACAAGTTGGTGGTGGCTGGGAGTGTGCTGCCGTTCTATGATGCCTACGCGAAAAAGTTGATGATCGGGGAGGAGGAGTATGCTGTGAAGGGCTTTTTACGGGAGGTCGGGATTGAAAGTCTACGGGAATTACTCATTCAATACGCGTTGATGTATTACAATGCTCCTTATCGTTGGGGGGGACGGACTCCCAATGGTGTCGACAATGCCGGATTAGTACAAATGGTGTATCGTCTGGCGGGGATTACGCTTCCGCGCTATATCGAGCAACAGGCCTGTGAAGGGCTGACGTTGTCCTTTTTAGAAGAGGCACAGCCGGGAGATCTTGCATTTTTCGGTGATTCTTTAGGTGCCGTTACTCATGTCGGTATTTTATGGGAACAGGGGCGAATTATCCATGCCTCCGGAAAAGTCCGGGTGGATAAAATCGATCATCACGGTATTTTCAATGAAGATTTAAAGCGTTACACGCATACGCTGAAGGTGGTGAAACAGATTTTTTAATTCGTCTTCAGCGAATTAAAAAGTTGCAGGTTACAAGTTCATTAAAAGTTACAAGTTTAAAAATTGACGTTTAGAGTTAAATCAAAAGCGTGAACTTCTCTTTGGAATACGCTGTAGCTCGGTTTTATGGATTCGATTGCGAAAATGTTGACAAATCAAGGGTGTACTTGGTTGGATGTTGTGGGTGCATGGGTAACTAGTTGACGGGATTAACCGAGAATATCCGGACATCCCCCACGGGAGATATTTATTTACCGGGTTCCACGGCAACTTCCACCTATACTTACGACAAAAACGGCAACTTGACAAATGATAGTCGCCGTGCTTTGAATTTATCGTACAATGTCTTAAATTTGTTGAGTGAGGTCAAGACCACGGGCGGGGAATTGAAAGCGAGGTACGATTACCTTACTTGATTCTTATAGATTTAGATTCTTGCGTGCAGGTATAAAATCTGAAGTAGGTTGGTTTAAACAATATAATTGGTTTACAAATTTTTAGTTGATTATGTGGAAAAGATTGTTTCGTAGGAAAGGAAGGAGGAGAATAGAACAATGGGAAATGGATTTGTTGAAAAATACACTACAAAAACTACCTTGTCAATATCACTATTTGTTAGAACAAATAGATGCAAATCTATTAGAAACAGTTTTGAGTGGTTTGGGGGATTTACCACACTGGAAAACTTTTGGTTATAATTCGAAAATAGTGGATAGGTATGATAAACCTGATGAAGCTTCATATTTATTAGTTAATATTCAAGTTTTTGATAAAAAATCAGGAAAGTATCTCGAGTACACGATCGGATGTACATCAGGTACATTAGCTGGTTACTCTATTAATTGTGATAATGAATTTGATATTGATGTAGTTAATATTGATACTAGATATTTTAAAAAAAAGATGATAGTTTCTAATGATTATTTTCGAATAGAAAAATTACTTACATTTGAAGAACGAAAGTTGATTATTCCCTCAAATGTTTATGAGGTTAAATTGGAGCAAAAGACCTTTTATCATTTAGTTGATTTAGAAAATGGAGATTTTATTGCTATTGATTTGAGTAAAAATGTATATTGTATAACTCATGATCCATACGAGATAAAATTATTAAATTCTTCTCTTGAGGAGATATTAATTACAGATTCTTGTTCTAGAAAAATTGATTGTTAAAATTGAAGGTGTATATTTAGTGGGAACACGGTTTTGGTGGATTTGGTTCAATTAAACAATAATATTGTTTCTTTCAACATCATATGGTTTCTTCGATTTATTTTGAAGATAAATTCTTAATGATAGGAATACCATAAAGACCGTTAACTATGGAAACTCTTACCATATCACCTTGATTGAATTTTTTGTAAGCTTTTGGATCATCCAAATCAAATAATTCTTTGCTGTTTGAAAATTTTAAGTACACATTGTATTCTGGAAGATTAAAATGGCGACGACCACCCGTAGCTCCCTTATGATATTTCTTTCCTATAACGTATGCGTCAAGACGGTATTCCTGGGAACTGGCGAACCAATAATTTGTTGTATAGAATAAAACGATTATTATACCTGTAATAAGAATTCCCAAACAACCTCCCAAAATAATACTCAAAAATACAGTTATTCTCTTAATTCTATTGTTCAGCAATAATACGATAATTGTTATCACTGGAATGACACCCCACATCCACACAGGGAAGTGAATGATGGTATGTGCAATGATACTGTGAATATAACAATACGTCGTGAAAAAAGCAACTGCACAAATGATATATGATAACCACCTGTATATCTTATTCTTCCGAATGCGTTTCATAAACATACTTAATTCCACCAAAAATACCATATTGAAGATTTTTTAAGTTGAGAAGCAAGTGATGTGAGATTGTTACCTTGTAAAATATCTTCACTATATCCCAAATGCTCCTCTGCAATGGACATTGTATCACCTGTCACAGGACTTGACAGATAATACTCAATCACATCATTTGAAATATACGCTATACATGCACCATAAATGCAAACATAAAGCCCAATCCAATTGTAACAAAACTCCATGTTAAGAAACGCTTATATTGGTTTTTTATTAAACGCCTAATCGCAAAAACGTATGTTATATTAGAATACCATGCCAAGAAGTATATTTTCAAAAATCCTTCATGAAATAGTATTCCAGCCCATCCGAAGAGTAAACAAAATATGCTACCTAAGAAATAATCATCGTCAGCCATACCAAAATAGTAGAATGGTGTAAATACACATGCCATAAGATAGCACAAAATGCTAAGTGCTATGAATTTCATATCTTCTACCATGTTTTAATATGTTCTATCTTGGGTCAAGATACAAAGAATGTTTGTTGGCAATGCTCTTTAACATCCCATTATCCAAATCACTTTCAATACTCATGTAATAATCATACCCGAAAATGATTCGCAGCCGATAATTTATGTCAACAAATTCTCCATAAAGATATTCTCTTAAGCATAATCTCGCAACTTCGGAAAACTCGCTTATACTTAACCTGTCTCCTTGTTTCACCTTTAATGCTGTTGGCAAAAGTAACAAATCTTGCTCTCTTATTTTTGAAGTCTTCATCCGTTGTTCTATCCATAGTTCATCTTTTTCAAGATATTCCACTGTCATGTGAGCAGAGCCTGTTACACGAATTATCTCACACATAGCTAATATATAATTATTTTCTGTTGTGAAGTATTCTTCAGTAGTTAGTTTCTTACCATCAAAACTTTTCCCGATTTCACTACAAGAAGTCCATTCATTTTTATGGAACACACCATTGGCATCGTAAAAAAGAGGGGAGTATTTTACGATTTCATGCATAGATTGATAATTTTTAGAGTTGTTGATCGGCATAATACTGAAAGATTAGATTATTAACAAAGATAGTGCTTTATAGCCGTGATTATACTTTAATAATTTTAGATGAAAATAAAATTCCCCACGTCAATAGCTAAAGCCCCTCAGGGAACTAAAGCATTGATAGAATCGCAAATCACCAATCACCAATCATAAATCATAAATATTCTAGGCTTTCCGGCCCCATATTGAATAATAGGTCGAGGATGCTAAGATTGGGAGCGAAAGGGAATCTTTCGGCAAAGGTTTGGTGATAAGGTTTGGCGATAAACGGGTCTTCAGCCCGGCGGCGGGAAGGTTTCGGGTGGATAACATCCCGCAAATCGGTGAGCGTGTCGTATGTCGGGTAATAATCTTCCGTGAATTTGATCGGGCGGTGGAGTTGCAGGTTATCCATGAGCTCTTGTAGAATTTTGGTGTTGAGATCCAACAGAAACTTCTCCTTCCGTTCAAAAAAATGCATGAAGTTGTCGATGTAGTAATCGTAATACGGGGAATTTTTGTAAGCCGACTCGATCCCTTTGAAGTGGAGCTTTTGCCAGTTCGTGGAATAGTCAACTTGCACGTCTTTGGTCAACATCTTTACAGACGAGCCTTTCATGACAGGTACAGATAGCGTCATAACCCCGTTGGCAGTCATAATGTCACATCGATTACGGTAGCTTTGTTTACCATAGCTTTCGTATTGTTCAATCCATATTTCAGTACACTCCTCTATTTTTGCAACGTACTGAACGGGAGGGAAATATGCCGTGTTAACTAATATATTGCTCATACTCGATTTGCATTAGGTGAGCAAAGATAAGAAATTTTCAAAAGATTGAAAAATTGTAATATTTTACATGATTAACAAATTTATATTCAAAAAGAATGATTTGTGGTTCAAAAGTTGTATATTGTAGCAGAATAGAAGGTTGTTGTATTCGACTCAAACTACTGTAGGTCGATTTTATAGAAAGGGGGAGGATTTATAGACCTGCAAGAGAACAAAAGCCGCGATTCTACGTAACTTATTAGTAATAGTATCACAACCGGAACGTAACATAAAAATAGTTCATTTGGGATATATATTATTAGATGAAGAATAGAAATAAAATAGATATATGATGCTAAAACTCGTAGAAGACGATAAATTATTAAGGCCATTTGCTGGAATTATAGAAAAAAGACACCGGCAAGTGTTGGCGATGGAACGGGAATTTACTTACCGGACAACTCGCTTGTCCGATTCATGTAATTCTTATTTGTATTATGGGTTGCATCGAACGAATGAGGGATGGGTGTTTCGGGAATGGGCACCGAATGCCACGGCCATCTACCTGTTAGGGGAATTTAATGACTGGAGGAAACATCCTGACTATGCATTGACCAAAGTGGGGAACGGAAATTGGGAAATCAAACTGCCTCAAGAGACGTTGGAGCATAAAATGCTTTACCGTTTGCTCGTGGAGTGGAACGGGGGAAGTGGGGAACGCTTGCCTTCCCATGTACGACGGGTCATTCAGGATGAATACACGAAAATATACAGCGCGCAGGTGTGGGATCCGTTAAATCCTTACCAGATGCGTCACGAAAGCCCCAAACGATCAGAATATCCGTTAATTTACGAGGCCCACATCGGCATGTCCACGGAGCATCGGAGAGTGTCAACTTTCACGGAATTCCGTTTGTTCGTGTTGCCGCGTATTGTTGATTTGGGATACAATACCATACAATTGATGGCCGTGCAGGAACATCCGTATTATGGTTCCTTTGGCTATCAGGTGGCAAATTTCTTCGCCGTGAGTTCGCGTTTCGGGACTCCGGATGAGTTAAAAGCCTTGATTGACACGGCTCATGGCATGGGTATCCGGGTGATTATGGACATTGTTCATTCTCATGCGGTAAATAATGAAGTGGAAGGCTTAAGTCGTTTTGACGGTAGTTACGATCAATACTTCTACCCCGGAAATCGGGGATTCCATTCCTTGTGGGGATCTCGATGCTTTGACTATGGAAAACATGAAGTGCTTAATTTTTTGCTCTCGAATTGTAAATATTGGTTAGAGGAATTTCATTTTGATGGTTATCGTTTTGACGGGATTACCAGTATGTTATACTGGGATCATGGCCTCGACAAAGACTTCACGGAATATAACTTGTATTATGACGGGAATCAAGATGAGAATGCAATTACTTACCTGGCACTAGCTAACCGGGTGATTCACCAGGTTGATCCGGAGGCAATCACGATTGCCGAAGACATGAGCGGTATGCCGGGTGTTGCCAGCCCGATAGAGGATGGCGGCATGGGATTCGATTACCGGATGAACATGGGAACACCGGATTACTGGATTAAATTACTGAAAGAGAAACGGGATGAGGAATGGCATGTCGGCGATCTTTTTTACGAGTTGACCAACAAACGGGAAGAAGAGCATACGATCAGTTACGCGGAAAGTCATGATCAGGCATTGGTGGGAGACAAGACCATATTTTTTCGTCTGGTAGATAAGGCCATATATACTTCGATGGGCGTGTTTGACAAGAATATACTTATCGAGCGGGGAATGGCACTTCATAAAATGATCCGTTTGGTGACTATCGGAACCGCGGCCGACGGTTATCTGAACTTCATGGGAAATGAATGGGGGCACCCTGAATGGATCGATTTTCCGAGAGAGGGTAACGGGTGGAGTTACGACCATGCCCGGCGTTTATGGAGTTTGGTGGATGATGAAAATCTTCGTTTCCGCTTTTTGAACGCGTTCGACAAGTCGATGATCCAGACCGTGAATGAAACACGTGTATTTCACTGGCGTCCGGAACCGTTGGTGCGGGACAACGAGCGTCAGGTGTTGATTTTTACCCGCGGAGACTATCTGTTCGTGTTCAACTTTAACCCGGAAAAGTCGTTCCCGGATTACGTTTTTGACGCTCCTTCCGGAAAATACACGATGCTGTTGGACACGGATAGCAAGAATTTTGACGGGCTGGGTAGAATTGACGAGAAAATGGAACACTTTACCCGATACGTTTCTCCGGGTAGGGGACAACTGAGTTTGTATATACCCGCGAGGACGGGATTTGTATTAAAGCGTTCTTAATGATTTACGATTTGTGATTTACGATTTAGGTATAGAGATAATGGTTAATCATAAATCTAAAATTTAAAATCTAAAATTAGATGATGAGTTATTTGAAATTCAACAAAGAAGAGTTGGTAAATCTGGAATATTCTTTGAAGCGAGAAGTTTTATCAACCAATAGAGCCGGGGGATATTCTTCGACAACGGTTGTATGTTGCAACACGAGGAAATATCACGGGTTACTTGTATTACCGATTTCGGAATTCGGGGGAGAGAATCATGTATTGTTATCCTCTTTGGACGAGACGATCGTTCAACACGGGCAATCTTTTAATTTGGGAATCCATAAATATCCCGGGGTGTATGAACCTAGAGGACATAAATATATCGTGGATCTGGCCTATGATCCCTTGTTCACGCTTACTTACCGGGTGGGGGGAGTTGTGCTGAAGAAAGAAATTTTGTTGGTGCACAACGAAACTCAATTAATGATTCGTTATACATTGGAGGACGCTCATTCGGAGACATTCTTGCGGTTGAAACCGTTTTTGGCTTATCGCAATGTTCATGCTTTAAGCAAGGCGAACATGATGGCAAACACCAAATTCGACCACGTGGAGAATGGCATCCGTTCAAAATTGTATGTCGGTTTTCCGGCATTGAACATGCAGTTGAGCAAGGAGAACGAGTTTGTGCCTGTGCCTGATTGGTATTATAATATAGAATACTTGGAGGAAAAGAACCGGGGCTATGACTACGAGGAAGATCTGTTTGTTCCCGGTTATTTCGAAGTCCCGATTAAAAAAGGAGAAAGCATCATATTTTCAGCTTCAACCGAAGAGGTAAAGACATCCGCGTTGAAACGTAAATTTCAGCAAATGGAAAATAAACGGGAGCGTCGGGATGACTTCGAAAGTTGTTTGACCTATTCTGCCTCCCAGTTTATCGTGCATGAAGGTAAAGATACGGAAGTTGTTGCCGGCTATCTGTGGTTCGGACGCTGGGGTCGCGACACATTCATTGCTTTGCCGGGATTGACGCTGGCTGCCGGGTCGGATCTGAAAACCTGTAAAGAGGTGCTTGATACCATGGCTCGCCAACTGCACAACGGTTTGTTCCCGAACATCGGTAAAGGCGATAAGGCGGCCTACAATTCGATAGATGCCCCGATGTGGTTCTTCTGGGCCGTTCAGGAGTACGATAAAGCCCAGGGAGAGCCGGGCGTCGTATGGAAAAATTATGGCGGTAAAATGAAATCAATCTTGACCGCTTTCCGGGATGGCGTGAACCCGGGCTTGAGAATGGATCCGAATGGATTGATCTGGGCCCGACAACCTGGAAAAGCACTGACATGGATGGATGCCGTCGTGCGGGGAGTACCCGTGACACCGAGGTCGGGATATGCCGTGGAGATCAACGCTCTTTGGTATAATGCGGTTTGTTACATGCTGAGGTTGGCTGAAGAGGCAAAAGACAATGCTTTCATTCAAGAATGGCAGGATATGCCCGAATTGATTCGTAAATCATTCGTGGAAACGTTCTGGAATGATGAGAAGGGGTATTTGGCAGACTACGCGGATGAGAAAGGACAGAATCTGGATGTGAGACCCAATCAGGTGTTTGCCTGTTCTTTAACTTATTTTCCGGTCACGGATGATATGAAGGAACGGGTGCTGAAAGTGATTACCAGAGAGCTGCTCACGCCTAAAGGATTACGGACATTATCTCCCAAAAATCCGAAATATCGCGGGCATTACGAGGGTAATCAGGAGGAGCGGGATAACGCTTACCATCAAGGAACCGTATGGCCTTGGTTGATCGGGGCATATATCGAGGCTAACCTTAAACTTTACGGGAAGCAGTTCTTGCCGGAAGCTAAAGAATTATTGGATGGATACGAGGATGACATGACACTTTACGGCCTGTGTTCAATTGCAGAAGTGTATGATGGCGATCCACCACATCATCCGAATGGAAGTATTTCTCAGGCCTGGAGTGTCGGGGAGGTACTTCGAAGTATGAAATTAATCAGGAAATATGAAAATGAATCGAATTAGACCATTTCCGAATTTGCAAATGAATATATTATGAGCATAAGAGTATTGATGTTTGGGTGGGAATTTCCACCGCATATTGCAGGGGGCTTGGGAACGGCCAGTTACGGGTTGACGAAAGGCTTGGCTAAACATGGAGTCAAAGTGATGTTCGTCATGCCGAAAGCCGGGGGTGATGAAGATCAAAGTGTCGTGAAAATCATTAATGCGAGTGATGTCGAAATGATGAGCGAGTATTCCACCTTGGATGAATACTGGCAGAATGTAAACTTTATGGAAATCGGTTCGAATCTTGTTCCTTATCTGGATCCGGAAACCTTCGAAAGAACGGTAACGGAGACGATCAAGACGGGCGAACATTCCGAGCATATCGTTTTTCGTAACAAGTTCCAATTTTCCGGTAAATACGGGAGCAACCTGATGGAAGAAGTGGCCCGTTACGCCATGGTGGCGGGGACAATAGCGGCACAACAGGATTTTGATATTATCCACGCGCATGACTGGCTGACCTATTCGGCCGGGATCGTGGCGAAAAAAGTTTCGGGAAAGCCGTTGGTCATCCATGTACATGCCACGGAATTTGACCGGAGCGGGGAAAATGTCAACCCGCAGGTGTTTGATATAGAGAAACGCGGCATGGAAGCTGCCGACCGGGTCATTACCGTGAGCAACCTGATACGAAACATCGTGATCAATCGTTACGGGATCAATCCGGACAAAGTGGTGACGGTTCATAATGCCGTGGATTTTCAAACGCGTGAGGACATTGAAGTTGATCGTGGCGTGAAAGAAAAAGTGGTTACTTTCTTGGGTAGAATTACATTCCAGAAAGGACCGGAATATTTTATCGAAGCGGCGAACAAGGTGTTGAAACGTTACCCGAATGTCCGATTCGTGATGGCCGGTAGCGGGGATTTATTCAATCGCTCGGTTCGACGTGTGGCACAGTTAAAAATCGCCACGAAGTTTCACTTTACCGGGTTCTTACGGGGTGATGATGTCCAGAAAATGTTCTCGTATAGTGACGTGTACGTGATGCCTTCCGTGTCCGAACCCTTCGGGATATCCCCGTTGGAGGCGATGCGTGCGGGGGTACCCACCATTATTTCCAAGCAGTCCGGGGTGGCGGAAGTCTTGAAACATTCCATAAAAGTAGATTACTGGGATGTTGACGCGCTGGCTGATGCCATATATGGGCTGCTGACTTATCCCGCTTTAGGCAAAATGGCCGGAAAAGAAGGATTGGACGAGGTGAACCAGTTGAAATGGGAGAATGCAGCGTTGAAAGTGGAGAACGTGTACAAGGACGTTTTGGGAATGTAGAATGTAAAATTTAAAATGTAAAATTATGAAAAAGACATTGTGTTTTTATTTCCAGATACATCAACCCGTAAGATTAAGAAGGTATCGTTTTTTTGATATAGGTAAACGTCATGATTACTTTGACGAATACGTGAATCGTTCCACCATACGGCGAATCGCTGAAAGATGTTATCTGCCGATGAATCATTTGATCATGGATTTGATCAAGCGCTATGGAACGAATTTTAAAGTGAGTTTTTCCATATCCGGCTCGGCATTGGAACAATTCGCTCTTCATGCCCCGGAAGTGATTGAAAGTTTTCAAGAATTGGCAAAGACCGGTTGCGTGGAATTTTTGGCGGAAACCTATGCCCATTCTTTGGCATCTTTGTCGGATACCGATGAATTCGAGAGGCAAGTACGACGACATGCCGCTAAAATGGAAGAGTTGTTCGGGCAAAAACCCGTGACGTTGCGAAATAGTTCGTTGATATATTCCGATCAGATCGGGGAACGTGTGGCTGCCATGGGCTTTGAGTCCATGCTGACCGATGGGGCAAAGCATGTGTTGGGGTGGAAGAGTCCGAATTTCGTTTACACGAACGTGATGAATCCCCGGTTGAAACTGTTATTGAAAAATTCCCGGTTAAGCGACGACTTGACCCTGCGTTTTTCAGATCATAGCTGGCATGAATGGCCTCTTACGGCAGATAAATATGCCCGTTGGTTAAAAGATAGTACGCGGGATAGCGAGATCGTGAATTTGTTTATGAACTACGAGACGTTTGGTGAAAACCAATTGGCGGAAACCGGAATTTTCGAGTTTATGCGTTCTCTGCCTGAATACATATTCTCGACCACCGATTTTGAATTCCTGACCCCCGGTGAGGCGGTGAAAAAACATCAGCCGGTGGCTCCTTTGCATGTGCCTTACCCCATTTCTTGGGCGGATGAAGAAAAAGATATTACCGGGTGGCTGGGAAATGAATTGCAAAATGAAGCCTTTGAAGAGTTGTTCAAAATACAGCCTAAAGTGGAAGCATTAAATGATCCGGAGTTGAACGAAGACTACTCTCGCCTGCAGGCTAGCGACCATTTCTACTATATGCGGACGAAACTGTTCTCCGATAACGACTATCATCGTTATGTTTCACCTTATGAAACCCCGTACGAAGCATTCATAAACTATATGAATGTGCTGAGTGACTTTATAGCACGTGTGGAAGATATGGAAAAAATGCGTAATATCGCGAGCGACAACATCACCGAAGAAGAAAAAAGTCCAGAAAAAAAGAAACGGGCTCCTCGTGCAAAGAATGAGGGGAGTGCTGCGAAGACAACGAAAAGGTGAGTGCCGGGGAGAAACAAGTTAAGTCAAAACATTAAACATTAAATATGAGCAATTTGGAATTGAAAGATCCTGCCTATTTGTTCGAGGTAAGTTGGGAAATATGTAACAAGGTTGGAGGAATTCACACGGTAATTTCGACAAAAGTGTTGAGTTTAGCCGGAGAATTCAAAAACAATCATATATTAATCGGTCCGGACGTGTGGCGGTACAATGAGCCGAACCCGGAATTCACGGAAGATGCCCATTTGTTTAAATCATGGCGGGTGAAAGCGGCGCAGGAGGGTTTGCGAATAAAGGTCGGGCGATGGAACGTGGCTGGTAACCCCGTGGCTATATTGGTCGATTTCACCTCTTTTATACCCCAGAAGAATCAGATATTGACCTCTTTTTGGGAGAAATTTCAAGTGGATTCGTTGACCGGACAATGGGATTACATCGAACCCGTGTTATTCGGTTATGCGGCAGGAAAAGTGATCGAGAGCTTTGTTCGTTACCATATATCTCCTCGTCAGCGTATTATAGCCCAATTCCACGAGTGGATGACGGGAAGTGGTATGTTGTACTTGAAAAATGCCCTTCCGCAAGTGGGATGCGTGTTCACCACTCATGCCACCGTGTTAGGACGTAGTATTGCCGGGAACGGCCTGCCCCTTTATGACCCGATGAAAGAGTATAACCCGCGGGAAACGGCCCATCGTTTCGGGGTGGATTCCAAACAATCCCTGGAAAGTAAGGCGGCAGAGTGGGCGGATTGCTTCACGACGGTCAGTGACATTACAGCGAAAGAGTGTGAGCACTTTTTGGGTAAGCAAGTGGATCTCGTAACACCGAATGGATTCGAGAACAGTTTCACGCCCAGCGAGGAAAATTATCCCGTGAAACGTCAACAAGGACGGGAAAAATTGTTGAAAGTGGCTCAGGCCCTTTTGGGACGGACGGTTGCTGAAGATGCCTTGATCGTGGGAATCAGTGGACGTTACGAATTTAAAAACAAAGGACTGGACGTATTTATCGAGGCGTTGGGACGTCTGAACCGCGACGCGGATAACAAACGGGATATCTTGGCATTTATTTTGGTTCCGGCCGGTCACAAGGGCGTCAATGGAGAATTGCTGAATAACCTGGAACGTCCCTACCAGGCAATCGAAATCACGCATCCTTACGTGACGCATGAATTGTCTGACCCGCAAAACGATCCGGTGTTGTGCAAAATCGGGGAACAACGCTTGTCGAATCGACCGGAGGATCGGGTGAAAGTCTTTTTCTCACCGAGTTATTTGAATGGAAATGACGGCGTGTTTAATATGCCTTATTACGATTTGCTCGTGGGGATGGATTTAACGGTTTTCCCTTCTTACTACGAACCTTGGGGCTACACACCTCTGGAGAGTTTGGCGTTTAAAGTGCCAACAATCACGACTACCTTGGCTGGTTTCGGTTTATGGGTAGAATCCTATTATAAAAAAGCACATCCGGGCATTGAAGTCATTGCACGGGATGACCGGAATAATGAAGAGGTGGTCGAGAAAATCGCCGATAAAATCAAGGCGATTGCTGCCCTGAACCCCCAAGAGTATCAGGCCGTGGCCCAAAATGCCAAAGAGGTATCGAAAATTGCACTTTGGGAAAACTTGATCTCGTACTACAAAAAGGCTTACCAAATTGCACTCGATAAAGTGAACGAACGGGTGGATGAAATTCCGGTTATAGAAGAAGAACAATGGTCGTTTATCGAGAAGAAGACGGCAACGAATGTTCCGAACTGGATCAGCGTGATCATCCATCGCTCCATTCCTGCCAAATTAAGTGCCTTGGAAAAATTGGCGAATAACTTGTGGTGGTGTTGGAACGAGGAGGCCGTTGATCTGTTCAAAAGCATCGATCCTTCACAATGGATGCAGACCCGCCATAACCCGATAGCTCTTTTAGACAAAATCTCTTTAAATCGATACAAGGAGCTGGAAAATGACGAGGAATTTGTGGCTCGTCTGGCCGCCGTGTACGCTAAATTCTCCGAGTACATGGAAGAAAAGAAACAGATGAATAGCCCTTCCATTGCCTATTTCAGCATGGAGTACGGATTACACGCTTCACTGAAAATATATTCGGGAGGTCTTGGCGTGTTGGCCGGCGATTATCTGAAAGAGGCAAGTGATAAAAAAACAAAAATCACGGGTATCGGATTACTGTATCGTTACGGTTATTTCACGCAGAAATTCTCCGCCGCGGGAAATCAAGAGGCGGAATACGAGGCACAGGATTTCACGAAAATACCGGTATCTCCGGCACGGGATGCGGAAGGAAATTGGTTGACAATCAGTCTTTCATTCCCCGGACGTGAAGTGTATGCTCGAATCTGGCAGGTAAACGTCGGACGGGTCGAGTTGTACTTGTTGGATACGGATTTCGAGGATAATCAGGAAGGCGATCGGAGCATCACGCACTACCTCTATGGAGGCGATTGGGAAAATCGCTTGAAGCAGGAAATCTTGTTAGGCATTGGAGGTATCCGGGCCTTGCGGAAATTGAACATTCAAGCAGACGTGTACCATTGTAACGAGGGACACGCGGCATTTACCGGGTTGGAAAGATTACGGGAATACGTGGCGGACGACCAACTTTCATTTGCCGAGGCCATGGAAGTCGTTCGGGCGTCTTCGCTTTTCACGACACACACGCCGGTTCCGGCAGGACACGATTCATTTACCGAAAACTTGTTGAAAAACTATTTCTGGTTTGAAGCCGATCGCTTGAAGATCACGTGGGAACAATTGTTAGGGCTGGGACGAGTAAACGCGAATGACCCGAACGAGAAATTCTCCATGAGTTTCTTGGCCGCCAACTTGTCGCAGGAAATAAACGGGGTGAGCTGGTTACACGGAAAGGTGAGTCGGGACATATTCAAGAATTTATGGCCGGGATACATGCCGGAAGAGTTGCATATCAGTTATGTAACCAATGGCGTGCATTACCCGACGTGGACGGCCCCGGAATGGAAGAAAATACAGTTGAGCGTGTTTGGAGAGAAATTCAAAACGCATCATTACGATAAAACCTGTTTTGAAGGAATTTACCAGGTACCGGATCAAGTGATCAGAGAGGTGCGAATGATTCTGCGTAGTCGGCTGATCCGTCATATAAAGCATCGTTTGGCCAACGAGAAGAGCACGGCTTACTTCACGCCGCGGCAAATCGTGGAGATTCAAGACACCTTGCGGGATGATATCCTGACCATCGGTTTTGCCCGTCGTTTCGCCACGTACAAGCGAGCTCATTTGCTGTTCAGTAATCTGGATCGGTTGAACGAGATCGTGAATAACCCGGAGCGTCCCGTTCAGTTTATATTCGCGGGAAAAGCTCACCCGGCGGATCAGGCCGGTCAGGATTTGATCAAGCGGATCGTGGAGATTTCCAAATACCCGCAGTTCTTGGGTAAGATATTGTTCCTCCCGAATTATGACATGGACTTGGCCCGTCACATGGTGCAAGGCGTGGACGTGTGGATGAACACCCCGACTCGCCCGCAGGAGGCTTCCGGTACGAGCGGGGAGAAGGCCGCCATGAATGGTGTCATGCACTTCAGCGTGCTGGACGGCTGGTGGGTTGAAGGCTACCAAAAGGATGCCGGTTGGGCCTTACCGATGGAAAGGACTTACGAGAATCAGGAATTCCAAAATGAATTGGATGCCGAGTTGATTTATAATATCATCGAATCGGAAATTGCCCCGGCATTTTATGAACGGGATGCGAATGGTTTATCCGGTAAATGGGCTGGATACATCAAGAACACGATTGCTAAAGTGGCATCAAACTTCACGACTAACCGGATGCTGACGGACTACGAGGACAAGTTCTATATACCGATGTCTCGCCGTTTTCACCGTTTGAGTGACAATCATTATGCTTTAGCCGCGCAGATTGCGGAGTGGAAACGAAAGGTCAGCCGGGAATGGGATTCCGTGCAGGTGGATGGTTTGATTCTTCCCGATAAATCGAAACAGATCATCTCTTTAGGTAGATCTTACCAAGGAAAAGTGATACTTGATTTGGGTGAGTTATCGATTGATGACATCGGGGTAGAACTGGTTGCCATGATGAAAAAGGACGAGAAAATCGAGGTTTGTTTCACGCAGGAGTTCTTACCCGTCTCCTTCGAGAACGGAAAAGCCATGTATTCCATTGAAGTGACACCCGATGATCCCGGAATCTTCATGCTGGGTTTGAGAATCTTCCCGAAAAATACATTACTTCCTCACAGGCAGGATTTTGCTTTGGTGAAATGGGTGTAGTGTTGTATTAAGACGACTACCCCTAACCCCTCTTACACGGGATGGTGAACTGCTTGGTGATCAACACTCCCCCTGTGTAAGGGGGAGTGGGAGGGGGTAAGTTTCTTTTTTTATTTTGCCCGGTATTTATTGTCCCGGAGAATGGTCAACACTTTTTCTTTTACTTCCCCTTGGATGATAATTTCTCCATCCTTCACGGAACCACCCACGCCGCATTTGTTTTTCAGTAATTTAGCCAGTTCTTTCAGATCTTCTTCCGTGCCCACGAAACCTTGTACGAGGGTGACGGTTTTGCCTTTGCGCTGTTTGGAATCGAGGGTTACCCGCAGGTTCTGTTTTTCCGGGGCCAGGGTTTCCTGTTCCTCCTCTTGATTGTATTCGTACTGGTAATTGGGGTTCGTGGAGTAAACCACGTTGATCCGTTCCTTTTTATCGTTTTTATTGCCCATAATCTCTGTGTAATTTGTTTTCGGGAACAAAAATAGCAATATTACTCGGATTGTCACGAAATGACATGAGTTTTCCGAAGTGCTGGTTCGTGGGAAGTTGCTTTACTTTGTGCGACCAGTTTGGTGCAAGTTAAGTGGGAAATAAGGGACGACAAACGAGGGACAGACGTGTCCTCTCCGGTTCATAGCCGTTTGGTAACTGGCATTGCTATTTAGGGAACATGGCGATGTCATTCGGTGCGTGTCCGGTCTGTTGCCTACTTCTAACGGATCTTACCATTAATCGAAATAAAAGTTGTTTTTTCCGAGGGGTTCGTTATCTTTGCGGCTTGAAATCGAAAACGATAGCGGGGTTGAAATAAGTAGAATAGATTAACCTATAGACTATGAATAAAATTTTAAGTAAGGCTTATTTTTCAGAAAAAGTTGTAAAGCTGGAAGTTGAGGCTCCATTGATAGCAAAGTCCCGTAAACCGGGTAATTTCGTGATTGTACGCGTGGGAGAGAAGGGCGAGCGGATGCCGTTGACCATTGCTGACGCTAATTTGGAAAGAGGAAGTATTACATTAGTGGTACAAGTGATGGGAGTATCTTCCCGTAAATTGTGCGCTTTGGAAGTGGGGGATTATATCACGGATTTGGTAGGACCCCTCGGTAAACCGACTCATATCGAGAAGGTGGGGACCGTGTTGGCTTGCGGTGGTGGTGTTGGCGTGGCTCCTTTACTGCCCATCGTGCGAGCTTTCAAGGAAGCCGGAAACAGGGTGGTTTCAGTGATTGCCGGACGTAATAAGGATTTAGTGATTCTGGAGGACGAAATACGGGCTTCTTCGGACGAAGTGATTATCATGACGGATGACGGAAGCTATGGAAAAAAAGGTTTGATCACGGAGGGGATGGAAGACGTGATCAAGCGTGAAAAAGTGGATTTGGCCGTGACCATCGGGCCGGCAATCATGATGAAGTTTTGCGAGAAACTGACTCGTAAATACGATATCCCGACGGTGGCCAGTTTGAACGCGTTGATGGTGGATGGAACCGGAATGTGTGGTGCTTGCCGGGTGACCGTGGGAGGAAAGACCCGCTTTACTTGCGTTGACGGACCGGAGTTTGATGCACACTTGATTGATTTTGACGAGATATTGTCCCGGTTAGGCGGATTCAAGGATGCCGAGGTGGCTAAGTTGCATGAGGTGGAGGAGAAGCAGGAGGAAGCTGAACACGCTCATGGCGTGAGCGACCGGAACGCTCCCTGGCGTCAGGAATTGCGTCAGCGGGTGGCAGGTAAAGATCGTACTTCGATAGAACGCGTTCGTATGCCTGAAGCAACCCCAGAGGAACGTATCAAGAGCCAGCGCATCGAGGTAAATCAAGGTTTGACGGCCGATATGGCTATGCGGGAGGCTACCCGTTGTATGGATTGCGTGACCCCGACTTGCATGGGAGGTTGTCCCGTGGGTATTGATATTCCCGGATTCGTGAAAAACATTGAGCGAGGAGAATTTTTGCAGGCCGCGGCCGTGCTGAAACGCACGAGTGCTTTACCGGCAGTTTGCGGTCGGGTTTGTCCTCAAGAAAAACAATGTGAATCCAAGTGTTTTTATTTACAAAAATTGAAGAAGCCATCGGTTGCCATCGGTTATCTGGAGCGTTTTGCATCGGATTTCGAGAGAGAATCCGGGCATATTGCCGTGCCGGAAGTCGCTCATGCCAATGGAATTAAAGTGGCCGTTATCGGTTCCGGACCTTCCGGGTTGTCGTGTGCGGGCGATTTGGCAAAATTGGGTTACGATGTAACCGTGTTCGAGGCGTTGCACGAGATCGGCGGTGTATTGAAATACGGTATTCCCGAATTCCGTTTGCCGAATAGCGTGGTAGACGTGGAGATCGAGAACCTGAAGAAGATCGGCGTGAAGTTCGTTACCAATTTTATCGTGGGTATGACGGATTCCGTGGAGGATTTGAAAGCGGAAGGTTTCCAGGCTTTCTACGTGGCTTCGGGTGCCGGACTTCCCCGGTTTATGAATATTCCCGGAGAAAACTATAACGGTATTCTTTCTTCCAACGAGTACCTGACCCGGGTAAATCTGATGGGTGCCGATAGCGAGGATTCCGATACCCCGGTGTACCGCGGCAAGAACGTGGTTGTCGTGGGAGGTGGTAATACTGCGATGGATTCCGTGCGTACGGCAAAACGGTTGGGCGCGGAGCGTGCCATGATCGTTTACCGTCGGAGCGAGGAGGAAATGCCTGCCCGTCTGGAAGAGGTAAAGCATGCCAAGGAAGAGGGATGTGAGTTTATCACGTTGACGAATCCGGTGGAATATATTGCCGATGAACGGGGACGCGTGAAACAGGTACGGGTGCAGAAGATGGCTTTGGGTGAACCGGATGCCAGCGGACGCCGCAGTCCCGTGCCGGTGGAAGGTTCCGAGTACACGATTGATGCCGACGTGGTGGTTGTGGCCGTCGGAGTTTCTCCTAACCCGATTGTTCCGAATTCCGTGAAAGGACTGGAAATTTCACGCAAGGGTACAATCGTGGTAAACGATGAAACGATGCAGTCAAACTTGTCAGAGTTCTTTGCCGGGGGAGATATCGTGAGAGGTGGAGCAACGGTGATTTTGGCTATGGGTGACGGTCGTCGGGCTGCCAAACATATTGACGAGATGTTTAAAGCAAAATAGAATAAACAGGAATAAAAAAATAGGGATGAAATTTTTCATCCCTATTTTTATTTATTCATATTTATTGAAATCAACAGATTTCATCCAGTTTATCTGCCATGGCGTAAGCGATGTTACGACACGTTTCGAAATCTTCGTCTTTCGGGCAACCGTAAGCTTCGCAAGCAGGAGCAACAACTTCCCATTTGATTTTTTCCGCGAATTGGTTGAAACGGGGCATTGCACCGCCAGCCCATGCTTTGCCACCGAAGAAGGCAACCACGTGGTTTTTCACGCCCATGTGTTCCAGTTCGAATAGCAGGGTTTCCATGGTCGGGAAGGCGTTGCCGTTGTAAGCACAACTTCCGAGAATAACTCCCTTGTAACGGAAGATATCGTTGATGATGTATGACGGGTGAGTTTTGGAGGCATCGTGGATACGGATTTTCTTGATGCCTTTCTCAGCTAAGAAACGGGCGATGATGTCTGCCATTTTCTCCGTGTTCCCGTACATGGAACTGAACACGATCACGACTCCTTTGTCCGTGTCGTACTTGCTCCATTTGTCGTATTTGGCCACGATGTCGGCAATGTGAGAACGACGGATCGGTCCGTGGGTTGCACATATCATCTGGATCGGAAGGCCACCGAGTTTTTTCAGTGCGGTTTGAGCCGGTTGGCCGTATTTTCCAACAATATTGGAGTAATAACGGCTGATTTCCTCTTCCAGGTAATCCAGGTCTACCTCGTCGTCAAAGATGCCTCCATCAAGCGTTCCGAATGCTCCGAAAATGTCACCGCTGAATAGGATGCCTTCGGTTGATTCGAAAGTAACCATCGTTTCCGGCCAGTGAAGCATGGGGGCCATGTAGAAATTCAATTTATGTTTTCCAAGGTCGAGAGAATCGCCTTCTTTTATTTCCATCAAGTTTTCGCAAACCCCGTAGAAGTTTTTCAGCATGGGGAAGGTTTTGGCGTTACCGATGATTTTTACATCCGGGTAGTGGCACAATAAAGCTTTGATGGCTCCGGTGTGATCCGGTTCCATGTGATTAATCACGAGATAATCGACTTTCCTTCCGTTCAGTAGCTGTTCGATGTTTTCCACGTAGTCATCCATTTTGCTTCTTTCGATCGTGTCGATGACTACTACTTTTTCGTCCACGATGATATAAGAGTTATAAGCAACACCTTTGGGAAGAGGCCAGTAATTTTCGAAGATATGTGTTCTTCTGTCGTTGACTCCAATCCAGTAAATGTCTTTTTTGATTTCTCTCGCTAGATTCATATCGGTTATGATTTTATATATTTCTTTTTCTTTCTCGCAAAATTATGAAAAAAAGGCCGTTAATCAGATGGATCAACGGCCTTTTTTTATCGTTTTTCTCTATCCCTTGATAGAGTGAATTTATTTGATTCCAAGTTTTTTGCGAATATCTTTCGGGATGGCATTCTTGTGGACGATGATGTTCATCGTTTTGTATTTCATGAAAGGTTCGGAAGCGTAGAAGTATCCGCCGAATTTGTTGTATTTATTCCAAGAGTTTTTCACGATGTAGTAAACCGTACCGTTCTGGTCTTTTGCTTTACCGATCACGTGCATACCGTGGTCGTCGGTAGTCAGGTAGTTGTCGAACTCTTGTTGTCTCATTTCCTGAGTAATCTCTTTTTCGGGAGCCGGGCCTTGTTTGAAAGCATCCGGGTTTTGGTTGCCTTTAGGCATTGCTTCCCATTTAGCGATCTCGGCGCCGCTCATTTCTTTCGTGTCGGTTGTCGGAACCACGGCAATTCCGGGGTGAGAGGTCTGGAAACCTTTTTCGCTCACGTCGGAAGCCCAAGCAAAAGTGTAGCCGTTGTCGATGGCGTTACTCATCACTTGTGCCAGTTCGTCTAGCGGTAAGTTGTAAGACATGCCCCACAACCAGTTATCCGGAACTTCGATCGCGAATTGTGAGTAGAAGGGGTGGTGAGTGAATGAAGTCAAGCTCACGTAATCATCCATGTTTAATCCGACTACTTCGGCAGCGAAGGTTTTCGGGGTATATTCTTTACCGTTATACTCGAATTTTTCAGGCTCTTCTCCAAGGTAAGCATCCAGAATGCCGTCAAAGCCTTTTTTCCAAGCGGTACTTAATTTTTTGTTTGAGTTTTTGATAACAGCGTTAATGTAACCGGCCAACACGTCATCGATTTCACCGAAAGCGTGGTTGGGTTCACCGTAGTTCAATCCCTTGTACACGTCCATCGGAACGATACCGTAGTTTTGGATTACGTGCATCACGTCGCAGAAAGCTCCACCGACAGCGAAGTTCATGTTTCCGTGCAAACGAACAAATTTGGTTGCTTTGTCGCTGTAAGCGTGTCTTACGATATACATGGCTGAAAGATCGATAGGTTCTTTACCCATACGGATCATTTCTGACTCAAAGAAGGAGATCCCTGACCAGGCCCAGCAGGTACCTGCACGCGCTTGATCCTTTACGGAATTTGCCGGTAATCTCTTGATATCAGTGAATTGGTAACCTTTCGGTTGGTTGTTTTGAACATCCTGAGCATTAGCTAAGAAAGATAGCCCAAAGATGAGAGCGAACATTAAAGATGTAATTTTTCTCATTTTTTTGAAACTTCGATTTATAAATTAATGTATTTGTTATCGCATTTTTGCTTTCGGTCAAAGATACTATTTTATTGGCAATGTTATGAAAGAGTCACGAGTATTAAGAAAATTTTAAGAATTTCGTTTACTCGATGACTTCCCATTTTATACTTTCCCGTTCTACTTTTCTCCACAAGTTGATTTTGGAGAAAAATTTGTATTTCCGGTTGCAAATCCAAAGGAAAATGATCCCGCAAACGAGCATTACCACGGTATCCGTGTGGGAAGCGGTGGGGGCCATGTCTTTGAACAGGGCGTGTGTTTGTAAAGCAGAGGCGTCGTGTGTTACCACGAGGGAAGAGATGACATTGTTGGCCAGGTGTAGTCCCAAGGCCAATTCCAGCCCGTCGTCCCAGATGGCTACCAGTCCGAGGAGTAAACCCATCAAGATGTATTGCGGCATGGCAACCCAAAAGCCGAAGCGATCTACTTCGGGATTGGTGCCGTGGAGTAACCCGAAGGCCAAGCCGGTGAGCAGCAGGGCTACCCATCTGTATTTGAAAAGCAGGATACAGCCCTGCATCAGATAGCCCCGGAAGATGAATTCTTCGAATGCCACTTGGAAGGGGATGAAGATCAAAATGACGATGCACATCATGATGAAGTTGAATGGTTGGAATTGGAATACAAGATGGGAGGTGTCTCCGAATCCGTATTGTGCTCCCAGCAGGACAAGCGTTAAAAGGCCCCATACGGCGGCACCGAAAAATACCCGATTCACGTCAAAGCGATCTCTGCCCGTGAGTATGTCCGTTGTTTTTTTGTGATGAAGAAATTTCACGCATAATAGGAGGGCGACAACACCCCCGGCAAACGTGAATAGCAGGAGGGCCAAGCCTAGGTTGGTGTTCGTGACGGCCAGCAGATTATTCGTTCCGCCGCTGAGCATTTCGGGATGCATGATGATGCTATAAACGGCTAACGGAATTGACGTTACTTGAACCGCTGCAAACACGATGATGAGCGTGAGAATGTAAAAATACCATTTGTTGTTGCCTCTGTACGATTTTTCTAAAAACATAACCTTATTAATTTTAGATTTTAAATTTTAGATTTTAGATTCCAGCCGCACAGGGCTGGCGTTTTTAAATTTTGCGTTCTTAAAATTTTTCATCTACGGTTTTAAGAATGTGTTCCAGGCTATATTCATCGGGAATAAGCACTTGGCGGGCTTTACTCCCCTCGAACGGTCCCACGATTCCGGCCTTTTCCAGTTGGTCGATGATTCTTCCTGCCCGGTTGTAGCCGATAGAGAAGCGTCGCTGGATGGAGGAGGTTGAGCCTTGTTGGGTGTTTACAACCAAACGGGCGGCTTCTTCGAATAACGGGTCTTTTACTCCAAGATCCATATCTCCACTCACCCCGTTTTCCGTGTCGGAAACATATTCGGGAAGGGCGTATGCCTCCGGGTATCCCTGTTGGTCGGCGATGAATTTCGTGATGGCATCTACTTCCGGCGTATCGACGAAGGCACATTGTACGCGCACCATTTCGCTATCCTTGGAGATCAACATGTCCCCGCGGCCGATCAGTTGATTGGCTCCCGGTGAGTCCAGAATGGTACGGGAGTCAATCATGGAGGCCACCTTGAAGGCGATTCGTGCCGGGAAGTTGGCTTTGATGACTCCGGTAATGATGTTCGTGGAAGGTCGTTGCGTGGCAATGATCATGTGAATTCCCACGGCACGGGCCAATTGGGCGATACGGGCAATCGGTTGTTCCACCTCTTTGCCAGCGGTCATGATCAGGTCGGCGAACTCGTCTACCACTACTACAATATAAGGTAGGTAACGATGGCCGTTGTTCGGGTTCAGTTGCCGTTTCACGAATTTTTCGTTGTATTCTTTGATGTTTCTCACGTGAGCTTGTTTCAACAGATCGTAGCGGCTATCCATCTCGATACAGAGGGAGTTGAGCGTGGCGACGACCTTGTCGTTATCGGTAATGATGGCTTCCTCGGCATCCGGTAGTTTCGCCAAGAAGTGTTTTTCAATGACGGAATAGATGCTTAACTCTACCTTTTTGGGGTCCACCATCACGAATTTTAGTTGTGACGGGTGCTTTTTGTATAGGAGCGAGGTGATAATGGCATTCAATCCGACGGATTTACCTTGTCCCGTGGCTCCGGCAACCAGCAAGTGGGGCATTTTGGCCAAGTCGAACGTGTAAGGTTCGTTCGAGATGGTTCGTCCCAATGCTACCGGAAGGGCATATTTGGATTCTTGGAATTTCTTGGACGCGATGATGCCCCGCATGGAAACGACTTCCGGATTCTGGTTCGGCACTTCGATGCCGATGGTCCCAGCTCCGGGTATCGGGGCGATGATACGTATCCCCAAGGCAGACAGGCTTAACGCGATGTCGTCTTCGAGGTTTTTGATTTTCGAGATTTTTATACCGGGGGCGGGGACGATCTCGTACAGCGTGACTGTCGGTCCGATGGTCGCTTTGATTTTGGTGATCTCGATTTTGTAATGGCGTAATGTCTCGATAATCGTGTTTTTATTCTCTTCGAGCTCTTCTGCGGTTACTTTTTGCGAACCGGAAGAGTGTTCTTCGAGTAATTCCAGCGGGGGGTATTGATAATTCGATAAATCGAGTGTCGGGTCATAGTCGGTGTCCGGCAGCAAGTTTTTGGTTAGTTGCTCTTCCAGTTTGTCGGCCATGACGGTCAATTCGATATCGTTATTGGCGTGCGGGGTGTCATCTCCTCCGTGCTCTTCTTGATTTTCATGGTTTTTGTCCGCGTGTAAATCGAAATGATGTTCCGTCGTGAAGTCTTCTTCCGTATCGTGTGATTCCGATGTTTCTATTTTATCCGGATCGGTAATATCGAACTCGTGATAGGAGAAAAGTTCATTTTCAACGGGTGGAACCGTTTCTAGGTTTAACCCGTCTTTTTCTTTGATGTCAACGTCTATTTCTTTTTCTTGCAGGTTCTCCGTTTTTTCGGTTTTTACCGTTTCTTCCCGTTTCCGGACAAGAGCGGCTTCACGAGCTAAGGTTCTCTCTTCTTTGAGTTGGGCTCGGCGGGCGAGATAATTTTTGAGCATGGCCACGCATTTGTTGAAGGCGTTTTCAAAGCCAAAGAAAAGAATGGCGGCAAATGAAACGATCAATAGGAAGAATGAACCGATTTCTCCGATAAAGGAGTTTAGCCAAAAACATACGAAGTAGCCGTGAGCCCCACCCGGGAATACATATCCCGTGGGTAGGAAGGTGAAAATATATCCGAACAGCAAGGAGAGCCAGATGATCAGGACAAAGCTGATGATGATTTTTTTCCCGAATTTTTTTATGTTGCGTCCGGCAATACGTAGTCCGATGATAAATAACAGGTAGCAAAATATGAATGACGATACTCCAAACCATCGGTTTATGAGCAAATCGGAAAGAAATGCTCCCAGTTTTCGTCCCGGGTTCTTGACAACGATATCCGGGTTGGTCATTAATTCCCGGGTTGTTTTGTCAACCAGGCTTTGGTCCATGCCGCCGGTAAAAAAGAACCCGATCAGTGATACCAACAGGTAAATGGAAAATAGCATAAAAATCAACCCTACAACGACACGTGTCCGGGGATCTTTCAGAAAATGAAAGGAGTAGGAGGTACGTGTTTTACCACTCTTTTTATTGTTTATACGTGTTATCATGTAAATTGAAATTATCGAAATCGCAGGTACAAATATACGAAATGTAAAATTTAGAATTTAGAATTTAGAATGAAAAGATTCCGTGATCACGATAAAGGGGAGTTAAAAAGATGGGTAACAGCTTGTCGCTAGCCCAAGGAGAAACATAGTTAAGGTATATTAATTAAGAATTTCTTAATAATCAGTTGGCAAGGATATTGCTACTATTGTAGTACACAAACAAAATGTGGATAGTTTACGTTTAATCTATAAAGGTGATAAAGATATGGCAATGAGAAAATCATTTTTGAATTTAGGGCTTGGGGTTGTTGGCGGTTGCCTTGCTTTCGTGGCAATAGATGCCATGCGAGGAGAAAGTGCCGCTCCGGTTTCACAATTGGAAATAGCATCTCCAGCGGCAGTTCGTCCGGTTTTACGTGCGACTAACACGGCTCTTCCTGTTGGGGGAGCGGGTAGCGTGGATTTGAGGGAAGCTGCCAAAAAGACAGTTCCGGCTGTCGTTCATGTCAAAACGGTACAAATGGGACGGGAATATATAGGTAACCCGCTATTGGAATTTTTCTACGGTTACGCCCCGCGTACGCGGGAGACTCCACAACGGATGGGTATAGGATCGGGTGTCATTGTCTCCGAGGACGGGTATATTATCACGAATAATCACGTGATCGACAAGAGCGACAAGATTACCGTGACTTTGGATAACAAGACGGAATATGAGGCCAAGGTGATCGGGACGGATCCCAACACGGATATTGCTTTATTAAAAGTGGAAGCAAGCGGACTTCCTTACCTGGAGTACGCGAATTCGGACGACGTGGAGTTGGGAGAGTGGGTTTTGGCCGTGGGTAACCCGTATAATTTAACCTCGACGGTTACGGCGGGAATTATTAGTGCCAAAGCGAGAGAGTTGGGAATTAACCGGAGCCAGATGAGTCTGGAATCATTCCTGCAGACAGATGCTGCCGTGAACCCCGGTAACAGTGGGGGAGCGTTGGTGAATGCCAAGGGAGAGTTGATTGGAATAAATACGGCAATCGAATCTCCGACGGGTTCTTATTCGGGGTATTCGTTTGCAGTACCTTCTAATATTGCCCGGAAGGTGGTTGGGGACTTGAAGGAGTTCGGTACGGTGCAGAGAGCCATGATGGGAATATCCATGTGGAGGGAAGAGTTGACTCCGGCCGTGGCGAAAGAACTGGGAACGGATGAAGTGAGCGGAATATATGTCTATGACGTGGTACCTAACGGGGCGGCAGCCAAAGCGGGGATAAAGAAAGGAGATGTGATCAAACGTATTAATGGTATAGAGGTAAAGACAAGGCCGGAGTTTCAAGGGCAGTTGGCTAAATATCATCCGGGAACCACGATTTCCGTGACCGTGAGCCGCGGTGGAAAATTGAAGGATTTTGACGTGGTGCTTCAAAACACGTATGGTGATGTGGCTTTAGTGGATAAAAACTATACCGGAATACTGGGAGCCACGGTGGAACCGTTGAGTCGGGAGGATCGTTACCGCTATCGTTTGAACGGGGGCGTGAAAATTGTAGATATAAAGAATGGCCCGTTTAAAGCGATTGGTTTGGGAGAAGGATATATTATTGTGAAAATTAATAACACGGTAATTTATGATAAGGACGATTTGGTTCGGGCATTGAAAGCAGCAGAAAATGAGGGCGTTCTTGTGACGACTGTTTCGCCGCGCGGACGTGTCGAATACTATGCTTTATCTTTGCAAAATTAAAAAACGTTAATATTGAAAAGGTGTCGATTTTAACATATTGGTTTATGGATAAATTGTTCTACCTTTGCGACATATTTGGGGGAGAATATTAGAAGACTATGAGACAGCTAAAGATAACAAAATCTATAACAAACAGAGAGAGTGCTTCTCTTGACAAATATTTGCAAGAGATTGGTAAGGAGGATTTGATTACGGTTGAAGAGGAAGTTGAGCTTGCCCAACGAATCCGGAAAGGGGATCAGCGGGCTTTGGAGAAACTGACTCGGGCAAACCTTCGTTTCGTGGTATCTGTTGCAAAACAATACCAGAATCAGGGTTTGAGTCTTCCGGACCTTATCAACGAGGGGAATTTGGGTTTGATTAAGGCAGCAGAGAAGTTTGACGAAACGAGGGGTTTCAAGTTCATTTCATACGCTGTATGGTGGATTCGTCAGTCTATCCTGCAAGCATTGGCCGAGCAGTCGCGTATTGTACGTTTGCCATTGAATCAAGTTGGATCTTTGAATAAAATCAATAAAGCATTTTCTCGTTTCGAACAGGAGCATGAGCGTCGTCCGTCTCCGGAAGAGCTGGCAGAGACGTTGGATTTACCGGCAGAAAAGGTTGCCGATACGTTGAGGGTGTCCGGCCGTCATATTTCTGTGGATGCACCTTTCGTTGAGGGTGAGGATAACAGTTTGCTTGACGTGTTGGTAAACGATGATTCTCCTGTTGCGGACAAGACGTTGATTAACGAGTCTTTGTCGACGGAAGTGGAGAGGGCATTGGCCACGTTGACCGAAAGAGAGCGTGATATTATTCGTCTGTTCTTCGGGATTAATTGCCAAGAGATGACATTGGAAGAAATCGGTGAGAAGTTTGGGTTAACCCGCGAACGTGTTCGACAGATCAAGGAAAAGGCTATTCGCCGTCTGCGACACTCTTCCAGAAGTAAGCTATTAAAAACTTATCTAGGATAAATGAAAAAGCGCCGGTCGGCGCTTTTTTGTTTGTAGGTTATTATTACTTCACCTTATTTGGTATTGATTTTCTTTGCTGCTACGATTTCTATTTTATCATTAACTTTTTTAAGACCAACTTTGATCGGTTTTGAATTTTCGAGGCTATAATTCAAGACAGATAAAGTTTTTTTATATCCTTTTGCATCCATGTCTAGCCAAAATACAGATGATAAATATAGTAAAGAAACACCTTTATATCCATCTCTTTCATCCATAAAGTGAGATACAGATGTTTCTTCCCATCTTAAATTCTCGACTATTCTTTTTGAATTGCTACAAGCTATCGTTGCACATGTAAATAATAAGAAGACAAAGAATTTCATGATAATAATATTAACGTGTGTTTGATTGAATCGCTATGCTCATTGAAAACAAAGTTATGGAAATTTTTGTAATGGCAGACGAGTTTTGTAAAGTTTTAATACCCTGCTCTGTCGTAGATTAATTGTGTGTAAGGATTGGATAACGATTTCTTTGCTCTTGCAGCTTGATAGGATGAGGTGCATGATGCGAGATGGATTTGCGGGAACTGATATCCGCAATTGGGAATTTGAATCCTGCCATATTTTTCGTAATTTTGAAGAATCATTTTAATTATAAGAATTATGAAGAAGTCATTTTTATTTTTAGCAGATGGTTTTGAAGAGGTTGAAGCTCTCGGAACAGTGGATGTTTTGCGTCGGGGAACGATTGAGGTGAAAACGGTTTCTATTTCCGATAAAAAAGAGGTTACGGGTGCACATGGAATCTCTGTGGTGGCTGACCTTTTGTTGAATGACGTGAAAGAAGAGGAGGCAGAGTTCTTGATTTGTCCGGGAGGAATGCCGGGGGCCAAGAATTTGGGAGATTGCTCGGCATTGGTGCAATTAATTCAAGAGTACTATGACAAAGGTGGTTACGTGGCAGCTATTTGTGCGGCACCGGCTTTGGTGTTGAGTAAAATAAAAATGAATAAAAGGCATACAATGACCTGCTATCCGGGATTTGAAGGATATTTACCGGATGCCGATATGCAACCTCATGGCGTGGTGGTTGATGGTAACGTGATCACGGGTAGAGGTCCGGCATACGCTTTTAAATTCGGGTTGGCTATTCTGGAACAAATAACATCCAAGCAAGTGGCTGAAGAGGTGGCGGCCGGAATGTTACTGGATTAACATGAGAAGTTGTATATCCCTCTGAATCTAAAGATTAGAACGGTTATATTTCTCGAAAGCCCCCAACCCGAAAAGTGAAAAATCATAGCGAATCGGATCGATAGGGTCCATTTCCCGGAGACGTGCAGTAAGTTCTTCCACGGCTTTCCGGTCATTCTGGTTACGGGTAAGCAGGCCTAGTTGACGACTCACGTTACCCGTGTGTAGGTCTAGTGGAATCAATAGGGCAGAGGTTGGAATATCTTTCCACAGGCCGAAATCCACCTCTCCGTCGTGTCTCACCATCCAGCGCAAAAACATATTTACCCTCTTCGCTGCTGACCCCTTCTCCACGTTAGCAATATGTCGCAGTACTCTTGCTTCGGCAGGTAAAGAGGTGAAAACAGAATACCACTCTTTTAGTACTTCGAACATATCTTGATGTTTTTGGTAAGCCCGTGTGAAAACGGTTTCCAAGCCTCCGTGATGGCGATAAATATTCGCTAGGGATCTCAAAAAGTAAACACAATCGTAGCTATTAAATGTGCGGTGTTTGAAATTACAGAAACGTTCGTAGTCTTGATCTTCCGCCTGCATCACGAAATCATGGGGTGCATAATCCATTAATTGCATCAACTCCTTGCATTTCTTGATAATCGTGGGGCGTTGTCCCCATGCTAATGATGCTGCCAGGAATCCGGCAATTTCGATGTCCTCTTTTTCCTCGAAACACTTTGGTATCTGGATCGGATCGGTTTCTATAAAGAATTCCGATTTATTGTATTCTAAATACTTCTCGTCAAGTAATTGTTTTAAGTCTTTGGAAAACATTCGAATAATTTACAATTTATGAATTCCGATTTACGATTGAAAAAGCGTTTGTTCCGTGCGGCTGGGATTTGAAATTTAAAATCTAAAATTGTTTCACCGCTCTCAACATTTCCCGTTTTCCCGGGGGACCGGGAAGGCGTTTCAAGTTAAAACCGATATTACGGAGGGCTTGTTTCACGGTTCCTTTCACGCAATAAGTCGTGAGAATTCCTTCCGGTTTAAGCGCTTTGTAAAATTTGGAAAGCATAGTTTCCGTCCATAGGCGAGGCTGTACGTCGGGGGCAAAAGCATCGAAAAAGACGATATCGAAATATTCGTGAAAATTGACTTCTTCGAAATCTGCTTGGTGCTTGTGGAGCGTGAAGTAAGGGGTAATGATAACATCTTCTTCCCAGGGGGCGTTGTGTAATTGTTGAAAGAAGGGTGCATCTTCCGGGGTAAAAAGGTCGGAATAATTAATCTTTTCCACTTCCTGAGGTGTCAGCGGGTATTTCTCGAAAGTATGAAATACTATTTTCCGTTGATTCTCTCGGGCTTCAAGCAGTGTAAGGAAGGCATTCAGTCCTGTTCCGAAACCGGCTTCCAGAATCCGGATATCTTTTTGCCCGTAATATTCAATGCCTGCTTTTATAAATATATGTGTAGATTCCTGTATGGCCCCGTGAATAGAATGGTAATGTTCGTTTAGTTCCGGTATATACAGGGTAGTACTTCCGTCTTCTGTGATAATAATTTCTCTATTCATCTTCTAACACAATTCCTGACGCAATAGGTTTGCGAATTCGATGACATCATTTTCCGTGGTGTCAAACGAGCAAACCCATCTAACTTCGGCCGCATCTTCATCCCATACATAAAAGAAGCATTCATCTTGAAGTTTGCTAATCTTTTCTCGCGGAATGATGGCGAAAATTTCATTTGCCTCAACTTTCTGCGTGATACTCACGGAAGGAATTTGCTCTGCCGCGTTAGCGAGCTTCTGTGCCATGGCATTCGCGTGTGCGGCTGATTTCAACCATAAATTGTCTTTTAGAACAGCCGAAAACTGGGCAGCAATAAACCGCGATTTAGAGTGTAACTGCATCAGCTGTTTCCGGATATATTTAACTTCTTTCGACATCGTGGTATTAAAGAAAACAACGGCTTCGCCGAACATCATACCATTTTTGGTTCCCCCGAAGCTTAAAACGTCAATTCCCACTTCTTTGGTGATGCTGGCCGGAGTGCACCCCAAATATGCAACAGCATTTGCCAAGCGGGCTCCATCCATGTGGACGTACATATCGTGAGCGTGAGCGAAGTCACAAATTTCTTTTAGTTCATCACGCGTGTAAACTGTTCCGAGTTCCGTACACTGCGTTAACGAAATGATTTTGGGTTGGGCGTGGTGTTGGTCACCAAATCCATGCATGTGATTGTGAATCAATCCTAGGGTGAGTTTTCCGTCAAATGTGGGAACGGTCAACAATTTACTGCCGGTTTGTTTCTCGATAGCCCCGCATTCGTCCACGTTGATATGAGCTGTTTCCGCGCAAATGATCGCGTTATATGAATGCGTAAAGGCTGAAAGACTTAATATGTTGGCTCCTGTTCCATTATAAACGAAGTACACGTCAATGTTGTCTCCAAATAGTTGTTTGAAATCCTCGATGGCTTTTGCCGTGTATTTGTCTTCCCCGTAAGAATGTTGATGTCCGAAGGCGGATTCTTCTAGTGCTTTGAATACTTCCGGTAAAACACCGGAAAAATTGTCGCTACCGAAACCTCTAAGTCCCATGAATTGAAATGAATTGGTAATAGTTAAAGGAAAATGATGTATAAATAGAAAGAAAAAAAGACTACCCCAAAGTAAATTTTGAGGTAGTCTGAAATATTAGTTATCCTAAGAATGACAATAATATACCGGCTGCAACGGCAGAACCGATAACTCCTGCCACATTCGGACCCATGGCATGCATCAACAAGAAGTTTCCCGGATTTGCTTCTTGTCCCACGTTTTGTGATACGCGGGCTGCCATCGGAACTGCAGAAACTCCCGCTGAACCGATCAATGGATTGATCTTGTTCTTGGTGAACAAGTTCATGAATTTTGCCAGTAATACACCACCGGCACTACCAATACTGAACGCCAGAACACCGATAATCAAAATAGCTAGCGTTTGGAAGTTCAAGAATGCAGCTGCCGTGGTGGTAGCTCCAACGGAGATACCTAGGAAAATCGTACAGATGTTCATTAACTCATTTTGAACCGTTTTGCTTAAACGCTCAACTACACCACATTCACGCATCAAATTACCTAACATCAAACACCCGATTAGAGGAGCTGCAGAAGGTAACAATAAAGATACAAATATGGTTACAACGATCGGGAATACAATTTTCTCTTTTTTAGATACTTTACGTAATTGTTGCATTACGATTTCCCGTTCTTTCTGGGTTGTTAACGCTTTCATGATAGGCGGTTGGATCACGGGAACCAAAGCCATGTATGAGTAGGCTGCCACTGCGATAGGACCAAGTAAACTTGGTGCTAATTTTGACGTCAGGTAAATGGCTGTCGGTCCGTCAGCACCTCCGATGATTCCGATAGATCCTGCCTCAGCATAAGTAAAGCCTAATGCAAGAGCTCCCAAGAACGTGGCGAAGATTCCGAGTTGGGCTGCAGCTCCCAAAAGAAAACTTTTAGGATTTGCTAATAATGGACCGAAATCCGTCATAGCTCCAACACCAATGAAGATAATACAAGGATAGATTCCTAATTTTACTCCCAGGTAAAGATAGTCTAGCAAACCAACGTTATTGGAATCCGTGAAGTTGGCCCAATGAACGTGTCCTCCGTCAAATAATTCCGGGTGAAATAATCCGGCTCCGGGTAAGTTCGTCAATAACATACCGAAGGCTATAGGTAACAATAACAACGGCTCAAATTTTTTCACAATAGCCAAATAAAATAGCACGCAAGCCACAACTATCATGACTAAACACAGCCAATTTCCAGAATACAGATGAGCAAATCCTGTATCGTTTAAGAATTTAGATACTTTTTCGCCCATATCAATTTCTTCTGCACTAGCGGCAAAAGGCATGATAAATATTCCGAGTAATAAGCTTATTTTTAACAGGTATTTTTCCACTTGTCTCATTTTCAATTGTTTTACAGTAGAATTAAACCAAATCAACAAGCGGATCATCTTGAGAAACACTCTGACCAACTGTTACATGTATTGCTTTCACTTGACCGTCAACACTTGCCACGATATTGTTTTCCATTTTCATGGCTTCCATGACTACCAGACAATCACCGCGTTTTACTTGACTGCCAACTTTTGTGCTAATAGCGGAAATAGTTCCGGGAAGCGGTGCTTTAATGCTGGTCGTCTTGTTGTTTGTAGCAGATGTATTTTGAGTGGAACTTTTATAAGTGGTTGAAGTCGGTATGGCAGCAGGTTTACGAGGAGCAGTGGTTGCAACCGTGTTTTTGCTTTCGTATGATACTTCATAAGATATACCGTTCACCTCAACTGTAGCCTTATCATGATCCGTTATATTCACAGTTACATCGAAGTTATTGTCGTCTATGGTGATTTTGAATTTATTCATAATCTGTTTATTTTACTTATTAAGGTTTCTCATGCCGTAAATTTTAGAACTCCACGGGGAATAACGTTTTTCAACTTCTTCGATCGTGATCACGTGAGGTTCTTCATCATGAGAGTTAAAATATAGATGCATAGCCATGGCGATGGCTGCTTGTTCGTGAGGTGTCGGATGAGCATCCGTCGTCACTACAGCTTTTTCCACGTCTTGAATTGTTTCCGCATGATCTTCTACTTGATTCGTCAATTTGGTCTGTAAGTTAATAACCCAGATCAAAAGAATCAATAACAGGAATACTGTCAGCATCCCTACGCCTGTAACGAGGAGTGCGTAACCCCAGTTTATTGCTAATGTGATCATATGGCTTACAACGGTATATTTGAATGTTTCTTCATCGGGTTAACAACGCGCTTGGTCTGCAAAGACTGGAAGGCACGGATAATGCGGAAACGCGTGTTGCGCGGTTCGATTACATCATCAATGTATCCATACGAAGCGGCTTTGTACGGGTTCGCGAATGCCGAGTTGTATTCTTCCTCTTTCGTGGCAATGAATTTAGCTTTTTCCTCTGGATCAGTGATTGCAGCTAATTCTTTACCGTACAATACTTCAATAGCTCCTTTGGCTCCCATAACGGCAATTTGTGCCGTGGGCCATGCGTAGTTAAAGTCTCCACGTAATTGTTTACATGACATCACATCATGTGCACCTCCGTAAGATTTCCGTAAAGTAACGGTTACTTTTGGAACGGTTGCTTCTCCGTAAGCAAACATTAATTTTGCTCCATGAGTGATGATACCACCATATTCTTGTACACGTCCCGGTAAGAATCCCGGTACATCAACCAACGTCAACACCGGAATGTTGAAACAGTCGCAGAAACGAACGAAACGTGCTGCTTTACGAGATGCTTCAATGTCAAGAACTCCGGCATAGAAATTCGGTTGGTTAGCGATAACACCGACAGAACGTCCACCCATACGGCAGAAACCGACAATAATGTTACGGGCATAACGTTTGTGAACTTCCAAGAATTTTCCATTATCCACGATGGCTTCAATGACATCCATCATGTTATATGGCAAGTTCGGATTATCAGGAATGATCTCGTTTAACTGGTCTTCCAGACGGTCAATCGGGTCATTGCATACCTCAATCGGCGCCTCTTCCAAGTTGTTGGAAGGTAAGTAAGAAAGCAGATTGCGAATGATAGCGATACCCTCTTCCTCGTTTTCTGCCAAGAAATGAGAAACACCGGATTTCGTGGAGTGAACTTCTGCACCTCCCAATTCCTCGGTTGTGATATCTTCTCCCGTTACGGTTTTCACGACTTTAGGGCCGGTTACAAACATGTAAGATGATTGGTCGGTCATCAGAATGAAGTCCGTTAGGGCAGGAGAATATACGGCACCTCCCGCGCAAGGACCGAATATGGCTGAGATTTGAGGAATTACTCCAGAGGCCAAGATGTTTCTTTCGAAAATTTCGGCATATCCGGCTAACGAGTTAACTCCTTCTTGAATACGGGCACCACCTGAATCATTCAATCCGATAATGGGGGCTCCTACGGTCATGGCTTTATCCATTACCTTGCAGATTTTCTGAGCTAACATTTCGGAAAGTGCTCCTCCGAAAACGGTGAAGTCTTGAGCAAAAACAAATACGAGACGTCCATCGATTGTTCCCTGACCAGTGACTACTCCATCTCCCAAAAATTTGGTTTTCTCCATACCGAAATTGTAGCAACGGTGTGTGATGAACATGTCAAACTCTTCGAAACTATCTTCGTCTAGTAACATGGCAATTCTTTCCCGAGCCGTATATTTCCCTTTTTTGTGTTGAGATTCAATACGCTTTTCTCCCCCTCCAAGTTTTGCCTGAGCTCGTAATTCGATTAACTCCTTGACTCTATCTTGATTTGTCATAATATGATAATTTATATAGGCTATTTGTCTGAGAATTATTTTGTTCCACAAAGTTCGGTCAATACTCTGCAGGTTGATTTCGGGTGAAGGAATCCGATTCTTAAACCTTCAGCGCCACCACGCGGAGCTTTGTCGATTAACTGACAACCAGCAGCACTAGCGTCATTCAATGCAGCTTGAACGTCTTCTACGGCAAATGCCATGTGGTGCATACCGCCACCGGTTTTTTCCACGAATTTTCCAATAGGTCCTTCTGGATCCGTGGATTCCAATAATTCGATTTTCGTTTGTCCTACTTTGAAGAAAGCTGTTTTTACTTTTTGATCTTTTACTTCTTCAATAGCGTAGCATTCCAATCCTAATACTTTTTCGTAAAATGGAATGGCTTCTTCCAAATTGGCAACTGCGATGCCGATGTGTTCAATATGTGTCGGTTTCATAACAAAAAAACATTAAAGTTAAATATTATATTATAATCATTTAGCATATGTAGACGCAATATTTGTGAGAATTTTCCTTGTTTAATTATTAAAGCGCGAAACTACTCATTGTTCTTGCGATTTTCAAGTAAAAACGGTAAATAATTTCAAAAAAAACAAGTTTATACTTGTTTTAAATAAAGAGGTGATAACTTCATCATTACTTGTTTCGTAAACGTTATCGAGAAGGAGTGAAATTTGAATGAAAAATAAAAATATAGAATGTTATGAGTAAACAAAGATTTGTCATTTTTTTGATCGCTATCATTGGTATGATCGCGACATTTTTACCTTGGTATGAAATAGGTAGTTTAGGGATGATCATGGGGTATCGGACTGTTGGGTGGTTTACGTTTGTCATGTTTGCACTGGTATTTCTTTTCGGTTTGCGAAAAGGAGTAAAGCAAGATATGTCCACGGGCTTATTGTATCTCGGATCATTTTTTTCACTGCTTGCTGCTTTCGTGGTCTTGTGGCAGATCATCACGCTCGGATTGGATCAGGAAGGAGGAAGTATGTCGGTTGTTGGCAACGCCCTGGCTAACGATACGCGTGTTTTATACGGGGCCTACCAGGTCGTTATTGCCGGAATCTGTTTGCCGTTCGGAGCATTCCTTTTCCGCGATAGAAAAAGAAGGTAAGAATCCATCTGTATTTTTCTGAATGCCGGATTAAGTGAACTTTTTTAGGGAAATACAAGCGAAGAAAAGTATGATGTATTTGTGCCCGATGATCTTGCGTAATTGGGTGTACATTCCTTTTTTGAGAGATTTCACGGAATTAAGGGAGATTCCCAATATGGTTGCGATTTCCGGGTTGGATTTGCCTTCTAATGCGAGGGTGGCGATTTCGAGACTACGCCCGGAGAGTTGGCTGATAGCGGCATGTACGCAACGGATCATTTCTTGGGTAGCGATTTCCTCTAGAAACGAGTCTTCAGAGGGTAATTCTTCCTTTAGTTTTTCGGCGTCTTCGATCGTGAATTTATTTCGTCTCAGGATGTCCATGCAGATGTTTTTTGCCGTGATGTAAATGAATGCAACTGCGTTTTGTTTGGTGTACGAATCATTCAAACGTTCATACAATTTGAAGAATGCCTCCTGCGTGGCATCCATAGCTTGTTCCTTATCTTTCAGGTAGGAATTGCAAAATCCCCACACGGCTTGAAAGTGATCCGTGTACAATTCTTTAAATGTATCGATACCGTTAATATAGTCACTCATATCGAAAATTTATACAGACAAATATAGGGTGAAAAGTTTAAAAGCGAAAATCTTCTTGGTTGAAATGAACGAGATGGGGTTTCAAATAAATCAGTGTGGCATTAAAAAAGAAGTTTGTACTAAAATATGAGAAGCATTGAAAAATAAAATTTAATAACCTATTTTAATTTGAAAATGCACCAAGGGTGAATGATATTTTACTACTTTTGTAAAATTAGGCGTTAGTGTAAATCAAAATTGTAAGGTCGTGGATAATAATGGTCGATTCGATAGTGGGCATGTTCAAGATTTGTTGAATAAGGCACGAATGGGTTGGTGGGAAGCCGATTTCTCCCAAAAGCAGTATGTTTGTTCTGATTTTCTTCGAGAGTTGTTAAATTTGGGGGAAGATGGGGTAATTAGTTTTGTCGATTTTCGTAAATTGATCCGAGAGGACTATCGTTTGCGAACGGTGAATGAATTTCGTTTTGGAAAAACCCAGAATATATATGACCAAATTTACCCGATTGAGGTGGAAGGAAAAGTAGTGTGGATACGAGTGAAATTGTGTTCCAAGGAGGTGGATCCGGAGGGGAACATGAAAACCTACGGATTCATGGAGTGTCTTGATCTTCCGGAGAACGTGGATACGGAGGAAACAGCAATGGTGCGTGTGAATAATTTGTTCGCCCAGCAAAATAGTATCTCACGATCGTTGCTTTCATTGCTTCGTTCCGGGGATGTGAGCGGTGTTATCAATAAGATTTTGGGCGATATTATACAGCATTATCCGGAGGGATGTACTTATATTATTGAGTATGATTGGAAAGATCGTACACAGATATGTCGTTACGAAGCGGGAAATTACAAGTCTTTTAAGAAAAAGAGTTACATGGAAAAATTTCCGATGAGTAATATTCCTTGGTGGACGAAGCAGTTGGCAGGAAAGGCATCCCCGATTATTTTGACGAGTTTGGACGAGTTGCCGGAAGAGGCAAGTGAGGAAAAAAGACGCTTGACGGAACAGGGAGTGAAATCGCTCATTGTTATCCCGATGTTTTCAAAAAATGGAGTGTCCGGGTATGCCGGTATCGATATTTTGGATAAGTCTCACGTGTGGAAAAATGAGGATTACCAGTGGTTTGCCTCGATGGTAAATATTATCAGTATTTGTATAGAACTCCGGAAATCGGAAGAGAAGGCGCAAGAGGAGAAGAAGTTCTTGTCCGATTTGTTTAAGCATATGCCGGTGGGGTATGTGCGGATGAAATTGTATTATACTGAGGATGGACATGTGAAGGATTATTATTTCATGGATTCAAATGCAATGGCCCAACTTCTTTACAGTACGAGGGGAAATAGTTGGATCGGGAAATATGCTAGTGAGGTCGATCCGCATTTTTTGGAGCGGTTGCCGGATTTGGAACGAGTGATGCAGAATGGGGGTGCACGGAATGTAAATTATTATCTGGAGGATAAGAATAGATATTTTCATGCCGTGATGTATTCTCCTTGTGCGGATGAGGTTGTGTTGATGTTTTCAGATATGACCGATACGTTCTCTGCTCATGAGGCGTTGGACCGGAGTGAACGTTTGTTGCGTAATATATATCAAAATATTCCGGTCGGGATAGAGTTATATGATAAAGACGGGTATTTGGTCGACTTGAATGATCGAAATCTTGAGATGTTCGGGGTGGCAAAGAAAGAGGATGTTTTGGGAATTAATATGTTTGAAAATCATCTGATACCGGAGAAAATGAGAGAAAAAATGAGGAAAAGAGAGGATGTAAGTTTTTCTCTGATATATGATTTTTCAAAATTAAAAGGCCTTTATACTTCTAAAAAGAGTGGGAGTTTGAATTTATTGACAAAGGTGACAACGTTGTACGATGCACAGAATAATTTGATCAATTATTTATTGATTAGTCTGGACCGGACGGAAGCCACGGAGGCATATAACCAAATCCAGGAATTCAAGAATTTTTTCACGTTGGTGGGAGATTATGCACAAGTCGGGTATGCGCATTTTAACGCCTTGACTTATGAAGGGTACGGTCTGGATAGTTGGTATGAAAACGTGGGAGAAGAAATCGGGACGCCATTGTCACAGATTATTGGGGTGTATTCGCATTTTCATCCGGAAGATCGAGATTTGATGCTTGCTTTTTTCTCAGATGTAATTGCGGGGAAACGGACGCATTTACGGAACGATATGCGTATTAGACGGGCTGATGGACATTACACGTGGACTCGGGTAAACGTGTTAGTGAGGAATTATAGTCCGCAGGAGGGCATGATCGAGATGATTTGCATTAATTATGATATTACAGAATTGAAGGAGACTGAGGCAAAGTTGATCATGGCAAAGGATAAGGCGGAGGAGTCGGATCGTTTGAAGTCGGCATTTTTGGCGAATATGAGCCATGAAATTCGGACCCCGTTGAATGCTATTGTCGGTTTTTCCAATTTATTGGCTTATGCCCAGGAGGAGGGAGAGCGTGCGCAATATATCGGTATCGTGGAGGAGAATAACGAATTGTTGTTGCAATTAATTTCGGATATACTGGATTTGTCGAAAATTGAGGCGGGAACTTTTGACTTCGTGTATGATCGGGTAGATGTGCGTCAGTTGTGTGAGGATATCGTGACGTCACTCCGAGTGAAAGTTCCGTCCGGGGTGGATTTGTGTATAGTACCAAATTTGCCGGAATGCTGGGTAAACAGCGATAAGAATCGATTACGTCAGGTGATTTCCAATTTTGTGAATAATGCTTTCAAGTTTACACCTTCCGGGAGAATTACCGTGGGATATATGTTGAGGGATGGGGAGGTTGAAATATCTGTGACGGATACGGGTGTGGGTATTGAAAAAGGGAAGCAGAAACAGATTTTTGATCGTTTTGTGAAATTGAATAGTTTTGCTCATGGAACAGGTTTGGGGTTATCTATTTGTAAGAGTATCGTGGAGCAGATAGGTGGACATATCGGGGTTAATTCGGAGTTTGGGAATGGTTCACGCTTTTGGTTCACACATCCGTTTTGAAACTTCGTATAATAAATAAAGTATATTTTTAAAATTTGAAGATATAATATATCTTTGTATCCATTTTAAGGATAATCAGTTGTGTGCTAGAAGTGAAACATAATATCATGTAAGTTAATGGGTATGGCAGACGAGAAGAAAATTATTTTTTCCATGATGGGTGTGAGTAAAACAATACCACCTCAAAGAAAAATTATAAAGGATATTTATCTCTCCTTTTTTTACGGGGCGAAAATCGGGGTGATCGGTTTGAATGGTTCTGGAAAATCGACATTATTGAAAATTATTGCCGGATTGGATCCGAATTACGAGGGTAAAGTAATCTGGTCAAAGGAGCATTCTATCGGCTATTTGCCTCAGGAACCTCAATTAGATGATTCCAAGACCGTGAAAGAGGTCGTGCAGGAGGGTGTCCAGAAGGTGATGGACTTGTTGAAAGAGTACGAGGAGGTGAACATGAAGTTTGCTGAACCGATGAGTGATGAGGAGATGGATAAGTTGATGACTCGTCAGGGGGAGTTGACGGAATTAATTGAGCATCATGGTGGGTGGGAGATTGACCAGAAGTTGGAGAGGGCAATGGATGCCTTGCGTTGTCCGGAACCGGATGCGGAAGTGAAGTTCCTTTCCGGGGGAGAACGCCGTCGGGTCGCCTTGTGTCGTTTGTTGTTGCAGGAACCGGATATTTTGTTATTGGATGAACCGACGAACCATTTGGATGCCGAGTCTGTGGAATGGTTGGAACAACATTTGCATCAATATCCCGGTACGGTGATTTGCGTGACACATGATCGTTACTTTCTGGATAATGTGGCTGGCTGGATATTGGAATTAGACCGGGGAGAGGGAATTCCATGGGAAGGAAATTATTCTTCTTGGTTGGAACAGAAAGCCAAGCGTTTGGAACAGGAGGAAAAACAGGCAAGTAAGCGCCGGAAAACACTGGAACGGGAATTGGAATGGGTGCGTATGGCCCCTAAGGCTCGTCAAGCAAAAAGTAAAGCTCGTTTGAAGGCTTATGATCAGATGATGGATGAGGATGTGAAGGAGAAAGAAGAAAAACTTGAAATATTTATTCCAAACGGTCCTCGTTTGGGCAACAAGGTGATTGAAGCCGAGCATGTAGCGAAGGCCTTTGGGGATAAGGTGTTGTTCGATGATCTTGAATTTAAATTGCCGCCGGCCGGAATAGTTGGGGTAATTGGCCCAAATGGGGCGGGAAAGACTACTTTGTTCCGTTTGATTATGGGCATGGAGCAACCGGATAAAGGAACATTTGAAGTTGGTTCAACCGTGAAGATTGCGTATGTAGATCAACAGCATAAAGCAATAGATCCGGAGAAGACGGTTTATCAGGTAATTTCGGGAGGAAGTGATTTGATAAATTTGGGAGGACGAGAAGTGAATGCCCGGGCTTATGTTTCCAAATTTAATTTTTCCGGGACAGATCAGGAAAAAAAATGCGGGGTATTGTCTGGTGGAGAGCGTAATCGCCTGCATTTGGCTTTAGCATTAAAAGAAGATGCTAACGTGCTGCTACTGGACGAGCCTACGAATGATATTGACGTGAACACGTTACGTGCTTTGGAGGAGGGATTGGAAAACTTTGCGGGATGTGCCGTGGTCGTGTCGCATGATCGTTGGTTTCTGGATCGTATCGCAACCCATATCTTGGCTTTCGAGGGTGATTCTAAAGTGGTATATTTTGAGGGGAGTTACTCTGAATATGAGGAAAGTAAGAGAAAACGTTTGGGAGATGTTACCCCGAAACGCATACGTTATAAAAAATTAATCGGTTAAGATTATAGAGCGTGCCTAAGAAAAAAGAAAAAAAGATTATAGATACTGGTTTCGTACCGGGTATCTATAATTATTGCGACAGATGGTGTGAACGTTGTCCATTGCAGCTTCGTTGCATGAGTTTCATGATGGGGAAGAAATTGAAGGAACGGACGAAAGTAAACTTGGGTGAGGAGATGCCGGATGATGACGAGTCGGCGTTGGCTCGTCTGAAAAATATTTTTGATTCTACTTTTGACGTGTTGCGAGAGTTGGCGGAAGAAAGAGGAATGGCGATAGAAGATATTTATTCCTCGGAGAAGGTGGATCGGGGATTCTGGGGAGAGGATTACGAGGATTTGGAAGATGAGGATGAAGAGGCGGGTAGGCAGATAGAACGGGAAGATCTTGTGAAATGTGATCGGATCTATAAGACATTGGCAGAGAAGTGTCAGGAAAGTATTTATCAATGGTTTGATGAGGCCAATATAAAAGAGGGTGATGCACCCAGAACGAAAGAAGTCAAGGATGCATTGTTAGAGGTAAATTGGTATTTGGATTTAATCCACGCTAAGATTAGAAGAGCATTGTACGGGTATTATATCTATTCGGATAAAATTAATGCCACACAGGAAGAGGATGATTATAATGGATCGGCAAAGGTTGCATTATTGGCTGTCGAGATTTCTCAAAATGCGTGGATGGTTTTGAGAACGTGTTTGTCAAACTTTGAAACGAGTATATCTCATTTGATCGTGGTTTTGGAACAGTTGGGATTGGAGATTGATCACTTTTTCCCGAAAGCCCGTTATTTTAAGCGACCCGGTTTTGATTGTTAATAAATTGACGAGGGGCGTTGATGTTTAAATACCGTTTTGTCTGATGATTATGCCGGAGATATTGATGGAAAATATATAGGAGGAGCGTGGTAATTCTTTTAGAATAGTTTTACGCTCCTCCATTTCTTTTATTTGAATAGTTTATCCAATCCTTTCAAAAGGTTGTTTTTTAATTCTTTACCAGCTTCTTTTTCTATTTTTTTCAATGCTTTGGACAGATCGGGAGTAATTGTCGGTTTATCCAATGTACCACCAAGTTTGACATCAACGTCCAGGGATTGAATGTTATTGGCTCCGGGGATGGACTTCAGTACGTTGTCAATGTCTTTTCCGAAATATTTGCGGGCAATGTTCATAGACATCGTGTAATCCATTTTGCCATCAGCGGTTTGATTACCAGAGAATGTGGTTGGATTACCCGCGATATTAGTAGTAAATGGATCCACGATAATATTTCCTTGCTCTATCTTGAAATCTATTTTCAAGTTGGAAATGCTTAAACGGCTTAACTCGTCATTTTTCAGCAGGCTGGCTAGTTGGGTCATAGCTGGATTATCATTCAGAACAAATCCCTTGGTTGAGAGGCTACCTCCACCATTGACCGTCGTCATGATCGGGCTCATTTCCTTGTCTAATTCCGAACTGAATTTCATGGCAGCGGATATTTTACCATTACAGTTCATGGCGATCGGTAGGCTTTGCTTGATGAAAGAGAAGGCGTTGTATGCCGAGTGAATATCCATGTCGGTAACCCGCAAATTCAAGTCCACGGAGGGTTTGTCCGGGTTTGCCGTGTTGTAGGCCCCGTTCATGATCAGGTTGCCGTTCAGCATGTCCATGCTTAGGTTTTTTAGCGTGGCAATACCACCGGATGTTTCGATATTTCCCTTGATGGAGTTTATCACGAGACTGTCAAACAAGATTTCTTTGATATTCGTACCAAAGGCCAGTTCGATATTTTTGGGAATAGCCAATACGCTTGAAGTTTCTTCTGCCGGGGCAGAACTTTGTGTTGTTGTAGCCTGCGTCGTGTCGGACTCTGAAGTCGTCATGGTTGCCATGAATTCATTCAAATCTATTTTGTTTGAATTCAAAGTGAAGTTGCCTTTTAAAGTCTGATCTTTGAACATGTACGGTAGGTAGTTGGCAAGATAACCGGCCAAGGCGAAGTCTGAAGAGTTGATTTTTACTTTCAGGTCTTTCAAATTCAACCGGGCAGGGGTGATGGTTACCTCTCCGGATGGAACGGAAATTCCGGCAGGATAGTCTGCATTCTTGAATAACACGTTTTGTAAGGCGATCTTACCGTTTGCCGTGAATTTTTCATATTGTTCTTTCTCGATATATTGATATTTTCCATCAAAAGAGAGATCCGTTGTTAAAATTCCATTTAAAGTGATATCTTTTAATGGTAAAGCTTTTTTTAAACTCTCGAAATTGATAATGCCTTTCATTCCCCCTTTTAATGTCGGGTCGTCCGGGTTTACTACAAGCAGGTTCATGTTGAACGGGTTGTTGGCAACCGTGAAAGTCAGAGTGCTTAAATCAGCCCTGGTTTGCGCAATGGGTCCACCGGGGTTGGTGACAGCCAGTTTTAGATTGATTTTTTCAACCGATTCTGGAAGGTCCGGGTACTTCAGATTCGCGTTTAAAATGTTGAAACGCAAGTCAAAAGTGGGAAGGTGGTTCTCGTAATATTCCCCTTTTGCAGATAGGCTAAGTTGGAATTCTCCGGAAGTTTTGACACCCTCGATTTCTTTCTGGAAGTCTTTGGGAATTAACGCTAACAGGCTTTCGAATTTCGTGTCGGGTGCATTTAGATTCAAGTCCATCGTGTATTTATCGTCATCAATATCGATATTTCCGGTTAAATCTAATTTCAAGTCATTCAATGACATATCGTTTTTCTTGATGTCGAATTGGAGTTCTTTCAAGTTGGCAGCGATTTCAGCCTGCCAGTTGAAATCGGTGTTGTTAACCCATACGCTCTTTCCTTGACGTAAATATATGTTTTTCAGTTCCAATAACACGTTTAGTATGGTGTTCGTTTCGGAAAAATTTCCTTGCAATGCCATGTTTACGGCATCAATCCGGGCAAACATCTGTGCTTGCTCGTCTTGGTAATTTAACATCAAGTTACGTACTTCGATGTTGTTGAAAGCGATGGCGGTTTCCGATCCGGACTCTTCTGTGGTTTCCGTGGGTGTTTCTTCTGTTTTCACCTCTGTCGTGTCGGAGGGAACCATGATGTCCCAGTTGGCTTTTCCATCGACATTGACTTTAGGCATAAAATTACAATCTTTTAATAAAATATTATTGATTATGATCTCTTTACCGGAAATTAAGGAACGTAAATTTACGGATGCTTCGAAAAGAGGAATATTGATTAAAGTGTCCCGAGTGTCCGTTTCTTGCTTGGAAATGACCACGTTTTCTAGTGAAACGCTTAAGTTCGGGAAGTTCTTGAACATGCTTAGATGCACGTCCTCGATAGCCAGTTCGGCCTGGATGTATTTTGAGGACTTCTCCTCGATTAATCGTAGTATGTCACTTTTGAAAAAGGTGGGTATAACCATCAGAGTGACAATAATTAGCACGATAATAATTGCTAGTGTTACAAATACTTTTTTCATACGCTATAAGTTATGTGTGTTGTTTGCATCGTAAATGATAGTGTCGTAAATCATTTACGACAGACTATCATGTATTGTTCTATACAAAGTTATACAAAATTAAGCATGAAGAATCTAAAACAGAATAGAAATGGATGAAAAAAGTGTTTTTGGGAATAATTTAATGGTGTAAAGATATTATGTTATAATGTTTCCGTGTTCGACAATTTGATATTGAAGGAAAAATGGTTCGTTTATTGCTTGAAATATAGTTTCGTGTGCCGCTTCAGAGAATCTTGAGTATAGATTAGTAAAATAAAGAAGGAAACATCACAGATGTCGAAATAATGTATCCAATAAATTTTGGGGCCTAGATGTAGTAGAAGCACGGATATGAGTGAATAAATATAAAAAATAGCTGACTATTTTGGATTATAGCCAGCTTTTTCACTATGTGTATATTTAAATTAATTATATTGCATCATGGCTGATGTGTGTTTGTAGATAATATCAACAACTTCGCCATATCCTTCAAACTCTTTGTATATAGTCGGGTTGCCCTCTGATATAATGGAATTTCTGGAAGCATCAACAAAATGAACTTTTCCGTTTGTGGTTCCGATAGCAATTCCTGTATAACCGAACATCGTGTATCCTTCATTGAAACTTAAAGCCGTGATTGTAGCTTTTGCATTGAAAAATACGGTTGTTTTGTTTGTATTCACTTGATAACAATATAGTATGTCGTTATTTATACCGCCAGTGAAGAACAGATAATCACCGGAGCGATGACATAAGAACTTTGTTTTAGCAGTGATCTGATCTCCTTGAGGTAATTCTTTTAATATATCACTAACGGGGTTAATTTGTAATTTCCCAATAGATGAAGATGGCATGTAGCAAGATTGTATCCAGTGTTTTCCGTTTGCATCTTTTAAGATGAAGTAAAAATAGGCATCGTTCCAACTGGTCATCAGGTCGTCTTTATAAGGACAAGCGTATACCAGATTGTAATCCCCCAGATTGTCCAGCGGTACATAGTTTGCCGGCCATTCTCCTGCACTTGAGGATACGACAGCCATTCCTGCACGGTTGTTTCCTGCCATGGAAACTAGAATAAAACGTTTGTGTTCCGGTGTAGCGTCATACGCTAAAATCGTGTTTGTCATCGAGGAGTTTGCCGGTTGTGCCAATAGTGTGATATTACCACCACTGACACCGTTATCCACGTCAATATTCATAGGTATATTACTATAAGCATTGGATTGAAATGCATCCGAAATGGTAATCATGCGATTGTATAGACTTCCGTCACTGTTTAACAACAGGTTTATTCTCTCGTTGTAGCAAACATCCAACGGGTCGAATATTGTGGGAAGTTCTTCATTTACAAATTCATGTTTCGTTAAAATAACTTTTTTTAGAGTTACCCCATCCAATTCTAAGGAGCCTTGTCCACCGCGTTGAATAACGAGAATTTGATCGTTTGCACTGATACCTGAAGAAAAATGTTGAATTAATCTCACGGGATTGCTTCCCATGTCTTCTCCCTCGTGGAATTGTTTGTATAATTCTTTTTCATTCCAATATTTAAATCCATCTGGTGTTTCACCGTTACCAGGTACTTTTATGAATCCAAGACGGGAAGTCCCGCTACTTTCTTTATAAAGTACCATGAATCCTGTCTTGTAACGAGTTTCCACGCGGAGAATAAATATTCCACTGTTCTTATAGGAAATATTTGTTCTCTCGTCTGTCAAATATAATGACACGTAGAAGTCTTTGATTTCTGGGAAAATATATTTCAACACCTTATCATGTGAAATTGTGTCCTTGTCAACGATCCACGTGTAAGTGAAATAGACTTCATCTTCTGGATTTTTCCAAGTAATTTTGGGTTCGAGAACGAATTCTGTTCCTTCGATACAGGATGAGCCAAAGTTTGAGCTTCCCGGTAATTCTATTGTCACTAAATCTTGAGGCAAATAATTGTAATTCCCGTCGTCGTTCACACATGCATCTAATCCGCAGATGAACCATGCCCCAAATAATATCATTAATTTTCTCATAATATTCTTTCTTTTCATGTGATGGTTAATAACCTAATACAGGGATATCCGTGGACATATCGTCTAATCCCAATTCTTCGTCCGGATAAGGTGTTCCTGCATAACGTAACCGTAATAATTCCCGTTTGAATTGTAAAGCAAGGGCTCTACGCTCGTCATAGTTTTTGTTTTCCCAGTTACCGGTACCTGTAACATCAATTAATTTTTGGAATTTAGGTATGGAATATTTTCCCAAGAAAACATCTTCTACGTCATTATCCCACCATGCTGGACGGGATATCTCCGTGCTGAACCATATAATTTGTCGGGAATACAGGCTCTGCCCGCTAAGTATTTCCGTACCGTCAGCGATATCGACAACTAGCCGTACTTTTTGATTCAAGCCTTCCCGTTTTAACGTGATGTAAAGCGTGTCCATTGTTTGACCGGCTTTAAACAAAGCTTTGTCCGGTAGTGCAAATTGAGAGGATGATGCTGTTGTGTATTGACTGTTTGCTTTTAATACTATTTCTTTTGCCTCGGTTAAGGGCATACCCACAAGTTTTACGGGCAACGGTATTTCTATTTGTTGTACCGAACCGTAGAAGAAGAACGATATCTCCATTGAATCTGTGTAATCATTCACGAATTGCACGTAATGCTGTGAGTCATATAAAGGGATGTTTTCTTTGCTGCAAGCGTTCAATAACCCTGCTAATAAACCGAATAGTAATATTCTTTTCATAGTTGTTCTCCTTTATTGTTTAGAATACATCTTCTTTCTCCGGGATGGGAAGTATAAATTTATTTCCCACGTTTACGGTTTCTCCACCATTTTCGATGGATATGTTCAGGCGTTTGTAAAAGAAAAATAGTTGACCTTCCGTTAAATATTCCTTTTTCATTTCCAGCGTTAATTCCTTTTGGTAACGATTCATGTCAACTGTCCGGTTGTCGGCTTTGTATGCGTCCCTGACTTTTTGTAAGTATAGTTGGGCGTTCGTTGCGTCGCTGGTATTATAGCGACATTCGCTGATGATATAATACATTTCAGATAGACGCAATACCGGAATCAGGTTAAAATTCGGAGTGACATCAGGAACTTCCGTGTCGAAAGATTGCCACTTTAGTAAGTTGTATAATCCTGTTTCATAATTATATTCACCCAGATTCTTTCTCGAATCGTCCCCGTCTTCCGTGAAGAAGTCCGTCCATGCCTTTAGTGCAAAACGTGTGTTGTTTGTGGTTTTAAATTCGTCGTATAAGTCCGTTAATTTGTCATCATACAGGGCAAACATAATTTCCGATTTGTACTTGGTATGCAATCCTTTACCTGAAGTTAATTCACTTGTTGTGGCAAAACGTAACGCATCTTCACCACCTTCTGATGCTACAAAATGTTCCAGAACGAAACGAGCTTCTTTTTCAGCATTAGTTTCATCTCCGGCATACATGTATACCCGGGCGAGCAAACCGTGAATAGCCATGTAATTTAGTCGGATACCACGTGAATGGAAAAAGCGACCTAAATTTATATTTTGCGGGGTGTATCTCCATGTTGCAGAATACAAACCAGTTTCTGTTACATGAGTAGAATCAAAATAGGCTACCAGATCTTTAGCTTTCAACAGATCACCGATCACGAGTTGCAAGAAATCGGATGTTTTTTGTTTCGGTTCATATTTTGACGGGTAAGTCGTAAAATAAGGTAAGTACGTACCAGTTGCATTCACTTTTGGGGACGGGGCGAACAAACGTAATAAATCGAAGTGAATGAATGCGCGCAAGGCAAGGGCTTCTCCCTCGATTAAGTCTTTTTCTGCTTTTCCCAACGGGAAGAATGTTCCGTCTTTTTTTTGAATCTCTTCAATTAATTTGTTACAGTTTGCAATGGCATTATACATCTGTATCCATAGATTGTCGATCATTTTTTTGGTATCTGCCAGATCGTAGTTGTAAGTTGCGACTTCCGGGTAAGCTTTATTCAGCCTATCGGCATCGTAATCCTGTGCGAGTACGCTTATCAATCCCCACGAGAGTTCCCGCCCGTATAGACTTTGTTGAGAAAGTTCCCGGTATATTCCGTTCAATGCATTACGAAAGCCAGAATAGTCATCAAATAATTTTTCGTCCGTTACTTGATTTTTAGGAGAAACATCTAACCAGTTTCCACAACCATTCAAGGTAAATAAAGTGATGGTTGCCAGAATGATATAGTATTTTATTTTATTCATAGCATTATGATTTAGAAAGTTGCATTTAAAGAGAAATTAAATGTACGACTGAAAGGGTAGGATAGTCCTCTTTCTTGTTTCACATTCGAGATATGAGCGACATCACCCATTTGAAATTGCAGGCGGAGCATACTCAAACCGAAACGATGGATTAATTCACGATTAAAATCATAACTGAAACTCAATGAGGTGAAATCTATTGCGTTGTAGTCTTGCACGAATCTGGATGTCGGGCGTGTCGTTTCGCTTCTATCCTTGATATCTTTTAACGTGGTACGTTGTCCGGCTGATTCCCAGCGTTGTGTTAGTACGCGTTTGTCTGCGTTTTGGTAACGCAGGTCAACGCACTCCACTTTTTCCACGAGAGTCGTGTTGTATACTTGTGCGCCGAATTCATACATGAAGGAAGCGAACAATGAGAAATTCCTGTAACGCAGGTTTACCCCGAAACTACCTTGTGCATCCGGTTCCTTGTCTCCGAGAATCTGTTGTTGTGAGGAAACATAATCATAAGAAATTGTTCCGTCCCGGTTTACAAATATCTCTTTTCCATCACTTGGGTTGATACCCAAGGATTTCATACCCCAAATAGCTGTTAACGAACCGCCTTCCTCGTATTTTATAAGCGGTTTGGCATAGGTTAAGTTCTTTTTATCGTGTTCAAATTTGGCGAATTCCTCGTCAACACGGGTGTTGTATGCTTTTAATGACTCGGAGATTTTCATGATCCGGTTCTTGTTATGTGCCATGTTCCCGTATAGAATAACATCCCAGTTTTGCGTTTTGTATATGTTGGCACGTAGGATTATTTCATATCCTCGGTTTCGTACTTCTCCAAGATTATCCTTGTAAGACTCGAATCCCGTGGATACAGGAATAGTTACGTCCGTGATTAAATCTTTAGTCAATTTGTTATACCAATCGACTTCCAATGTGATGTTATCGTTAAATAATCCCAGAACCAGACGAAGATTTAATTCATTTGTCTTTTCCCATGTTAATTTATCATTACCCATGTAGAATAGCATCAGTCCGTTACCCGTGCCATAATACTTGTCCGAGATTTTATACGTGTGTTTTGCGGCGTAGGCGGGAAAGTTTACTTTACCGGTTTGTCCGTAAGTGCCGGTTAATCTTAGTTGGCTGATTTTATCCAATTTCTGTATAAAATCGTATTTGTGGAAATTGACTCCTGCACCGATAGCGTAGAATGAAGCTGTTTTATTATCTGTCCCGAATTCGGAAGAACCGTCCATTCGATAGGAGGCATCCAGTAGATAAATATCTTGAAAAGAATAGTTTAAAGCGGTATACACGCTGGATAAACGGGTATGATTATCGGAGAATGTAGGAGCATCCGATTTTTCAGCGTACATGGGGGAACTTAGCTCTCCAGAAGGGAACCCGCGGAAAGTGGTACTTTCGTAGCTGTATTTGTTCTCGTTTAATTCGACTCCAACTGAGAAATTGATATTGTGATAGCCTAAGGTCTTTACGTAATTGGCGAATGCTTTGAAGTTCCAGTTTATTGTTTCGGAATCGCTTTTGTCCAACGTCCCTTTTTGTACGCTTAAGTCCTCTGTACTACTTTTGAACGTGGCAGATTCCGGGTCGACGAAAACGGAAGACCATTCGTTTGTTTTCGTGATCGAAAATTGGGCTTTCATTTGGAATCCATCCATGATATACCAGTTCACCCCCAGATTATCAGTCAATGAACTATAATTATTGTGGCTGAAATTCTTCATTAGTTTTGCCTCGTAATAAGGATTTAAACGTGTATCGTTAATATGCCATTTTAAGTCGTTCACGTAGTTCCCTTCAATATCTTTGTAAGACACGTAAGGCAGGCGGCGAGTATATTCACTGAAATCCCCGTAAGGAGAGTTTGTACCTTTGGTAACATCATAATTGACTTCGTTGCGCAATTGTAAGTTCTTTACCCGGTAATCCAGCATAAAAGAAGAGCCGATACGAGTTCTCCCAGACTCTTTCATTACTCCGTTTTGTACGTCGTAACGCATGGTGATACCAAATCGAAAATTGTTGGAACCACCTTCGACAAACAGACTGTGTTTGTGATTAAAGGGATTTCTCAATGGTAAGGAAATCCAATCAGTGTTTACGCCTGCCATGATGTTGTTTCTTTTTTCGGTATATTCTTGTTGCAAGCTTTGGTATGTTACGGGTGCTTCAGAGTCAAAAAAGCCTGCCAAGCGTTCAGCCTCCAACTTCTCACTTGCGTTCATCAAGTTGTAGCCAGAGATATCCGGTACAGTTAATTCTCCCATGAAATCGTAGGAAACACGAAGTTTGCCGGGTTGCGGAGCCACGGTTTCAATCACAATCACACCATTGGCGGCACGGGAACCATACAAGGCTGTTGCGGCAGCATCTTTCAGAATCGTGATGTTCGCTATCCGGTTAGGGTCGAAGTCGTACACTTTATCTATTTTGACTTCATATCCGTCCATGATAAACAGGGGTGAGTTGGGGTTATTCTGTAAGGCTGTTTTGGATACGGAATTTTTGTCGAGTTCCATAACGCCCACACCAGAGCGCCCGCGGATGTAAAATTCGGGGACTGTATTCGGGTCGGACCCCATGTCGTTATTTTTCATGATGCGTAAAGAAGGATCGAAGACCTGTAATGCCGATATGACATTTCGTGAAGCAACCTTTAATAATTCTTTTTTCTCTACCCGGATAGCTGAGCCCGTGAAACTGGATTTTTTTACGTTAGCGTAACCGGTAACCACAACATCTTTCAGGCTTTCTTTTTTCTCCTGGAGAATAATCTTGAGCTCTTTCTGGTTTGATAGTTCGATATTTTGTGTTTCAAAACCAAGAAAACTAACCACTAGTGTGATGTTTTTGATATTCGGAAGTGTCAGTTTGAATTTGCCATCTTTACCCGTGGCAGAACCTATTTGTGTTCCCTTTATCATGATCGTTGTACCGGGTAAAGGGGTGTTATTCTCGTCAAGTACGACACCGCTGATTTCTTTATTCTGTGGTGTATTATCATTTTTTTCCTTTAATTTTATAACGATTGTATTGTCGATAATCTGATACGTGAAACCTGTATTTTCAAGGCAGAGTGTTAAAACTTGCGTGAAAGGTTTCTCTTCCACTTTCACGGTGACGAGCGGGGCTTTATTAACTATTTCCAAGTTATACAGGAATTCGTAACCTGTTTTGTTTTTTAGTTCTTTGAGGACATTTGCCAAAGTTTCATTTTTGAAATCGACACTGATGATCTTGTCCTGAATTTGAGTTCTGTTCCCTGCAAACGAGAGGGAGACAAAGCATAGGGTAAATGTTATTAACAGATACCGTTTTAGTGGGTTATTGATATTTCTTTTCATAAGTTGTGTTATGGTTTATGTTAATTATTTTAAGTATTAATTATCATAAAAGTTACACTCAATAAACGAACGTTTTATGAGCGTAAAAAGGAGAGAAAAATCTTTTTATGGAACTGCGACAAAATATTAATCACTTGATATATAGATGATAGTTTATTATTTGCGTGGCGTTTTAAAGCGTGCCTTTAAACAAGTAATAAACGTTGGATTAATGATATACATTCTCGTTTTAGATAGTTATACTTCATTGTATGATCCTCCCCTTTACCGATACTTTTCAGTTCGGTATTGAGTTTTTTAATGATTCGTTTATCGTGTCATTTCAGATTGATATCAAGATACAAAAATGACATTTACATTCTCTATTACTTTAGTTTAACAATTATATTATTCTTTTCCAGTTCAAACCTCACGTGTGTCGTTAATTCTATAATATTACAAATTTCTTTGATGCTACTGTATTTAGGTACGCTTCCCTCAAAATGATATTGTTTTGCTGCTTCATCCTTGAATGTAACTTGTACATCGTACCATCTAGATAATTTTTTCATGATGTTTTCCAAGCATTCGCTGTCAAAGTAGAAACGGTCGTTCATCCACGTGGTATAATAGTGCGGGTCTACTTTCTTTATGGATATTTTCCCGTCTTTCAGAACTGCCTGCTCGCCTGGGATTAATATTTGGCGTTTGTCCCCGTGTAATATTTCGATTTTTCCTTTTGCCAGCGTCGTGTGAGAATAATTGTCATCATTGTAATCCATCACGTTAAAAGCTGTTCCCAGTACTTTGATGGAGTAATCTTTTGTTGTTACGATAAACGGTTTTTCTTTATTCTCGGTTACGATGAAGAAAGCCTCACCTTCCAAGTGTACTTCCCGGACGGAATCTGAAAAGATAACGGGATACCTCAATGAGGAAGAGGAGTTTAGCCATACTTGGGTTCCATCGCAGAGTGTGATGTTATATTCTCCTTTAAGAGGAACTACAAGTGTGTTATAGATTTTTATTGTGTTGTTCGTTGTTTGTGGGGTATAGACGATTCCTTCGTCTTGCGTGGATGATATCTGGGTCCCATTGATTTCAGTCAACGAGAATGTATCTCCAGAAAGAACAAGTGAATTACCATTTGATGTATGTAAAATAGCTTTTTTATCACCCGGTAATATCTTTGCCAAGATTTGTTCGGTTCGCAAAGGAGTGTGATAGAGATTATTCTGTAAGAGATAAAACCCACATGCCAAAACAGGTAGTGTGAATATGGCAACACACTTTATTATTCGTATTTTACGTTTCTGATGAATGACAATTTGAAGTTTATCTTTCATTTGCATCCAATATTTGGGATGCTGAAGTTTTTTAATTTCAATCCATTCTTGAATAATCTGTTCATCTTTGTTTTCTTGCTCGTTTGGCATAGTTCTGTGTATTGTTTGTAATAATAACAAATATGATGCAGAATATACCTAGTCATTTCCTTAACTTTTTTTCATTTTCTCTTGAATTTAACATTTCGAAGAAAGAAAAGTAATATCAGAAGGTGTTTACGTAAATGCTTAAAAGCAGATGTCATGTGTGCTTTCACGGTATGATAAGAGATACCTAACTGCATGGAGACATCTTCATAACGTTGACCTTGTAGATATACCCGCTTGAATATCTCTTTGCATTTGGTTGGTAATGATTCAATGGCAGTATCCAGTCGTTCCAGTTGTTGCATATGGATGATTTCATCTTGTATATCTTTATCCGGGATGAATTCTTGAATGGGAGAGAGGCTAATCATTCTCTTTTTTGAGAAGTTTATGTAATTTAAAGAAGCGTTTTTCACACAAGTAAATAAAAATGAAGGAGTCGTATACTTCAGACGTTTGCTCTCGAACAAGTGCAGAAATACGTCTTGAACAATGTCTTCCGCTGGTTCTTGTGCTCCAATTAGCTTTCTAGAATAAAGAACCAGATGACTAAAGTAACGATTGAAAAGTTGTTCTAGTAGTATGATTTGATCCTTCTCCATGTTTTTGTGTGATATATTTTTGACAAAATTAGAATTTTTTCTCTAATGAACAATAATTTTCATTTAGTGTATGTCTGTGATTTTGTGTGAGATTTGAAGAATAATTTGATTTATGAGGGAGGTGATTTCCATTTTTCCTTTTCTACGTAAACCATTGGAAAAATTTTGCCCAAAACTTATTGTTTTCTTGATGGGAACTTTTTAATTTCGTGTTTAGAGGTTCTTGACAATCGGAATATTCGCTTCCTTCATAATTTTTCGCACAGATAAATAAACTACAGACGTGAAATAAAAATTATTTAAAGTAAGGTTTTATTTTTTTGAGTTTAAATAATGGTAAAATTTTTTGGGATTCTAGGATGGAGTAGTTGATTTTACCGAATTTTCGTTTGGCATTGAAGATGAGTTGAACATCTTCATACACTAAATAAGGATGATGCAGAACGGATTTAAAACTCATGGTGTCCAGATCCTTTTTCTTGATCAGTGCGGGATTTGCGGAGAAACAGGATAATAATGAATCTATATTCAGGTGTTGAAATTTAATTTCCTTGAGCTGTCGTGTAGAGTGAAAACCACCCAGTTGTTCCCGGTAACGCATGATCTTTTTTGCGTAATACGGTCCAATGCCCCGAATGCTGACCAATGTCGCACTATCTGCCGAATTGAGTTCAATTGCAAGGCGTTTTGGGGGAAGAGAGTGTGTTGTATCAGAAAATTGTGAATAAGGAATCAAGAAAACGGGGCATTCGTTTTTATGAATAGCCTGTGGCAGCACGAATAATGCCATGATAAGGATGCCCAGGGTGATGATTCCTTTTTTCTCCGATTTCCTGATAAACATAGTTGTGATTTAAGTTGTATAAATGCCATCACAATGTATGAAGTTTTTTCGGAATAATTGCTATATGGCGATGGTTATTTGTATGAATAATTCGGTTGCTTTTGACGTCATAGAGTGATCAAACTATATAGAGCCCCTATTAAAACAACAAAAGTATAACAAATCATGGTCACTAGCAGATCTTTACCGTGTATAAAATTTTTAGTAAGCTATTAGAATGCTATTAAAACGCTATTCTATATAGCGTTTTAATAGGGTTTTAATAGCGTTCTAATAGCGTTTTACACGGTAGTGATCCAGATGTAATCATATTTCAATCTTGATTTCGTGTATTAAATCGGACTAAATACCGGATTATTTTTCCATAACTATCTCTTCTAATTCTTTCCAAATCCTTGTGTGGGCGCTCTTCTTGTTTTATGCTGATTTATTTCGAACTCACGTTATTTAGGTGTGTTCATGAATGATTTTTTTGTAATTATTTGGTAAAACAAGTAACATATACTGATCATTTCAATCTTTTGTCCGAATTTACGATGAGGGAATGAGAGACTCAATTAAATCATAATGAGGTTTTTACTCTTTTCATGTAGAAAATGCGTGAAAATAATTCAAAATAAATTTGTGTGAGAAACAAAAAGATGTACCTTTGCAACCGCAATTGTGAAACACGATTGAAGGATTCAGTAGCTCAGCCGGTAGAGCACAACACTTTTAATGTTGGGGTCCTGGGTTCGAGTCCCAGCTGGATCACTAGAGGGGGAATTTATAGGTTCTCCCTTTTTTCTTATAAACAGGATATTACGTTGTAAATATCTTTCTCTCAGTGGGGTTACCGCCAAAAAAAGCGATAAATAGTCCACTTGATTCCAAAGAAAATCTGTGCAGATACATTTTTGTGATACCAATGTGACATCGCTTGTGATACCAAGCCTTGAAGACCTGATTCGCCGTTTGTAATTTCTGAAATTATTTCCGAGATTTGTTCATGTGTAAATTCCATAAATATTCATTTTTGAAAGTTGCATCACAAAAATAAAAAATTTGGGATTTACACACTTTTTGAAACACTATCCTTCTTTTTAAGACATACCAACTTTAGAATAGAAGATTTTTTATTCTGCAAATAAAATGATAAATTGTCATTTTTGTTTTGCGCACAAAATAAAAATACGCTATCTTTGTGCTGTTAGTAGAATAAAAACGGGAAGATATGGACAAGAATATTCTGAAAGTGGTTATAGCCGACAATCAACTGGAAGTCCCAAGATACAAGGTAATTCCTCGCGATTTCACTTTTGAGGAATTTGGGAACTACGTTTTTGTAGGTATCCGGCGAGCGGGAAAGTCTTACCTGCTATATCAACGGATGCAACAACTACTGGCGCAAGGTGTGCCGTGGGATGAAATACTTTATATCAATTTTGAAGATGAACGCCTTACAGGAATGAAAGCGGAGGATTTGAATCTGCTGTTAGAAGTTCATCTGGAAATGTACGGAAAGAAGCCTATCCTGTTTTTGGATGAGATACAAAACGTTTCCGGATGGGAAAAATTTACCCGTCGAATGGCTGACACCAAACATCGGGTTTACATCACGGGAAGTAATGCCAAAATGTTAAGTCAGGATATCCAAACGACTTTAGGAGGACGTTATATCCCAGTAGATGTTTATCCGTATTCTTTCAAAGAATTTTTGACAGCAAACAATGTTCCTGCAACTGCTAATCATCTCCTATCTACGGAAGGCAAAGCCGAAATATTACGAAAATTCAACGATTATTTCTACTTTGGTGGATTCCCGGAAGGAGCAGAGTTTTCTGCCAAGCGGGATTACCTGACCAGTGTTTATCAGAAAATTTATTTGGGAGATATTGCAGCCCGTCATACAGTAGATAATACGTTCGCTTTGCGTATCATGTTCAAGAAACTGGCTGAAAGCGTAAAACAACCCTTATCGTTTACCCGCATAGCGAATATCGTATCTTCAACCGGAGCAAAGGTAGGAACACAGACCGTTATTAATTATATGGAATACGCCAAAGATGCTTGGCTTATCAATCCCGTGCAAAACATAGCAGGTAAATTGGTCGATAAGGAAACTTCACCGAAGTACTACTTCACGGATAACGGTATTCTCAACCTCTTTTTATTGGATGGAAACACTTCTTTGTTGGAGAACATGGTAGCCGTAAATCTATTGCGTAAATACGGGCGAAATGATGCTGTTTATTTCTATAATCAAAGCATTGAAGTAGACTTCTACATTCCTGATGATTACACAGCGATTCAGGTATGCTACAATCTCGACAATAGCGACGGCACGTTTGATAGGGAAGTAAAAGCTTTGCTAAAAATTACCGAAGTATTAGAATGCAAGAAGCTGCTGATTATTACCCGTGATACGGAACGGGTGGTAGAAATGAACGGTAAAACAATTGAAGTCGTTCCGGTATGGAAATGGCTGTTAAGTTTGTAATATTTTATCGATATTAAAGGTGGTGGAGTCCCAGATTTCATCTTTGTCCAATCCTAGCCAATCTCGATATTTATCAGTGGCTTTACTGTCAGGCATTGTCTGGAAAATATTTTTCATATCCTCGTATCCATAGGGGCCGCCGCAATCTTCCGGAGGACAATTGCCCTTGCCTGAAAGGCAAAAAGCCTCTTTCCGTTTGTCGTCAAAAATTTTTTCCAGAGTTATTTCATGTACTCAATTATCTCCAAAATCATACACATATAAAAGTTTACGAAAATTGCCTATGAATAGGTCAGATAACCTAACTTTTGAAGCATCTAGAGTCTTGGCTTCAAAATCAAAATCATCTTCAGAAGGGACTGCGATCCGAATTGTACATTGATATTCCTTATCCTGGAACTCGAATAAATGATAATCTTCTCAACCGAAAACGGTTTGTATCACATCATGAAACCTCTGAAATGTAAAATCTGCCGGAATAATAATTTTTCTCCATACCGGAGGCTTGGATATGTTTTTAAGTTGAACCTTGAATTGATATACCATGATACTTTTGTGGAACTAATATACACGTTCAAAAATATAATATTAATTTGATGTGTTGATATATAGAATGTGAAATTTTCGTTCATATTGAAAAATAGTCATTAAAATGATGGATAAAATTACTGGTTCATTTGATAATGAAATGGTGCCACCATCTACTGTTCGTAACTAAATATGGTTAACGAACATATATAATTGGGATTTCATTTAAGCTTTTCTGAACTTTTAGCTTTTCGCTTTAAGCATTTCGCTTAATTAGTTGTATCTTTGCAGATGAATAATTAAAAAACAGAAAAATGATAACAAAGAATAAGTTTGTAACCGTGAGTTACGAGTTGAGAACGGCAGCGGATGCAGAACCCATTGAGATAGCTGATGAGAAGACTCCCTTGGAGTTTATTTGCGGCCAAGGGCAAACGCTGGAATATTTCGAGATGAACCTGTTGAACTTGAACACGGGAAATTCTTTCGATTTCCATATTCCGGCTGCTAATGCTTACGGTGAGGTGAATGAGGATATGATTGTTGAGTTACCTAAAGATATATTCGCAGAAGTTGAGGCTGAGGAGTTGATTCCCGGAAATGTGCTACCCATGCAGGATAGTCTGGGACGTCACCTGAATGGTACAATCGTTACCGTGGGCGATGATGTGGTAACTATGGATTTCAATCACCCGATGGCAGGAAAAGATTTATTCTTCAAGGGTAAAGTGTTGGCGGTAAGAGATGCTACTGACGAAGAATTAGAAAACTTACATTCACACAAATGTGGCGGTTGTCACGGTTGTGGATCTGATGGCGGTTGCGGTTCAGAGCATTCTTGTGGTGACGGTTGTTGCCACTAATCAAAATTGAAAATGCAGAATTGAAAATGGAAAATGAAGATGATCAAGTCTTGATTTTCCATTTTTTATACAGACCAAAAGTTTAATCCGCGTTGATCTTTGAATATTGAAGTGTTGCTCTCCTTCATTTTCAATTTTCAATTTTCAATTTTCAATTGTTATGAACACGATTGGTAGGTTATATACGTTAACTTCTTTTGGCGAATCACATGGGGAGGCGCTTGGGGGTGTGATTGACGGTTGTCCGGCGGGAATTCCCTTGTCCGAGGAAGAAATTCAACATGAGCTGAACCGAAGGAGACCGGGACAGTCTTCCGTGACAACTTCGAGAACGGAGGAAGATCGTGTCGAAATACTTTCAGGGATATTTGAAGGCGTGACGACGGGCTCACCTATCGGTTTTATCGTACGGAACAAGGATCAGCGGAGCCGGGATTATGATGCGATAAAGGATTTGTTCCGTCCGTCTCATGCCGACTACACGATGCAGGAGAAATATGGTGTTCGGGATTACCGGGGTGGAGGACGTTCCTCAGCCCGGGAACACGTGGTTCGTGTTGTAGGGGGAGCGGTAGCCCGTCAGGTTTTAAAGAGGTTAGGGGTTTCCATTTATGGATACACGTCTCAGGTGGGACCGATTGCGTTGAAAGAGTCTTATCACGAGTTTAATTTGGAGGAAACGGAAAACAACGTGGTTCGTTGTCCTGATTCGGTGGTAGCGAGGGAAATGGAATTGTTTATTCGAAAAGTACAGGAGGAACACGATAGCGTGGGAGGAGTGGTGAGTTGTGTTATCCGAGGTGTTCCTGTCGGTGTGGGAGAACCCGTGTTTGATCGTTTTCAGGCTCGGTTGGGATACTACATGATGGGAATTAATGCGGCAAAAGGTTTTGAGTATGGAGAGGGATTCCATGCTGCAAGTATGCGGGGTAGCGAGCATAATGATACATTCGTGATGGAAAACGGGCAAGTGAGGACTTTGGCAAATCATGCCGGGGGAATTTTGGGAGGAATCACGAGTGGGGAGGATATTTATTTCCGAGTTGCTTTTAAACCTGTGGCAACGATAGGACGGGAGCAACAAACCGTGAATCGTTTTGGGGAAGAGGTGACTTTCGTGGCCCAGGGACGTCATGATTCTTGTGTAGTGCCTCGTGCGGTACCTGTGGTAGAGGCGATGGCTGCCATGCTGGTGTTGGATATGATGCTGGAGGCGGGAAAAATACCTACTCGGGTATAAAAGAAGTAAATATTTTTTTTGAGAATAAGTTTGTTTAGGATAATATTCTTTATTAGTTTTGTTGGAAATTAAATATCAGTGTTATGGCAAGTATTAGAAGATTGAAGAAAGATGTTGATTATTTGACTTTTGCGGTAATCGCCGATTGTATGAATTACAATTCTAGTGTGGGAAAGAGCGAGTCGGAAGTTGTTAACATAGTGAAAAAGATGGTTGAATACAGAAATGAAACGAGAACTAAAATTTCTGCCCGTAAATCATTTAACGATAAGAAAGAAGTTAGAGCTTATTATAAAGGAATATCTATTGATTTATTGAAAACAGTAGACGGAGAATTTACCCGTTTAAGCGAGTTGGTAAAACAGCACGCTTAAATGATGATTGCCCCCAAATGTTTGAGCTACCATATTCTGTGGTAGCTTTTTTTGATGATGAATGACGAGATTATATTACCGGGAATCGGTAAGGTAAAGGTAAGACGGGGAAAGAATATCCGTTTTCTCTCAGTGCGAATCGCACCGGGCAGAGGTGTGTGGGTGAACGTTCCTTTCGGGGTAAGCGGACGGCAGGTAGAAGAATTCGTGCATACACAACGAGATTGGATTGAGCAGAATTTAGCGAAGATCAAAGTTTACGAGCAGGACACAGGGGTGGGGTTAGGTATGGATTCCGAAGTGAAGACAAAGTTTCACGTGCTGAAAGTGCTTGCTTGTGATGAACCTCGTCCATATTACAAGATTGAGGGGAAAGAAATTCGCCTATATATTCCTCGTGGTACGGCATACTCGAAGATTGCTCCCTACGTGGAGAATTTCTTGATAGAGATTTATCGCATGGAAAGCAAGCGTTATTTGCCGGGACGAGTAAAGGAATTGGCAGAGCAGTTCGGTTTCCGTTACCGGGCATTGTCTTTTCGGAATAATATATCAAACTGGGGCAGTTGTTCGGCAGATAATAATATCAGTTTGAACGTGAAATTGATGAAATTGCCGGATGAGATTATTGATTACGTGATTCTGCACGAGTTATGTCATACGGTTGAAAAAAATCATTCCAATAGTTTTTGGGCGTTGATGGAAAAAGTGTGTCCCGGGTGTATGCAAATGCGTCGTAGGTTACGTCTGTATAATACCAGAATTTGAACGGTATTTTTTCTTCACGGCTTGCCAGCCAGAACGTGAGGATGAACACAATCCCTAGCATAAATAATAACATTTCGACTCTTTTCATGATGCAAGTTTTAATATACGTTTTATGCTGAAACGTGGCTAAATGTTACGTTCCCGAGCATTTTTCATGGATATATATTACAAATATGGGGAAAGGGAAAACTAGCTTGAGGTTTATTCGTTATATTTGATAGTTATTTTTTAATAAGTGAAGACAATGGAAGGACAATATTGTTATCAATATCCTCGTCCGGCGGTGACCACGGATTGCGTAATTTTCGGGTTTGACGGTGAGATATTAAAAGTGTTATTAGTGGAACGGGGAGGTGAACCTTATAAAGGTTATTGGGCATTTCCCGGAGGCTTCTTGAATATGGACGAAACGACGGACGAATGTGCCGTGAGGGAATTAGAGGAAGAAACGGGGTTGAAAAACGTGTTCGTGGAGCAATTACAGGCATTCTCCGATGTGGATCGAGATCCCCGGGGACGAACGATCACGGTGGCTTACTATGCTTTAGTGAATCCCGTGGACATGAAAGTGGCCGGGTATGACGATGCGGCAGATGCCCGTTGGTTTGCTTTGGCGGATGTTCCTTGCTTGGCTTTTGATCATGATCACGTGTTACAGGTGGCATTACATCGTCTGGCATTGAAAGTTTATTTGCAGTTGAACGGGATTGAGAGACCGGATGAACATTTCAAGAAATTTGATTTGAAGCGTTTGCAGGCTTTGATTCTTGATAAAATATAAGAATTGAAAATCGTAGGGCTTATGATTTGTACATGCAATTAACAACCGAATGTCGGTAAGTCATGGAATGTTTGTTGGGAAATTAATTTATAAACAGTAATTTTGTCTGGAAGATTTATAAAAAATAAATATTATGCAAGAGGTAGTAAAAGAGATACGTGACGTTTTGTCGGAAGTGAAATATCCCGGCACATCGAAAAGTATCGTTGCGCTGGATATGGTGCAGAATATAAAGGTCGAGGACAGTAAGGTGGATTTTCGCTTGGTATTTCAAAAGTCCAATGACCCGTTTGTGGGAGCGGTGAAAAAGAAATGCGAATCTCTGTTGAAAGAGAAATTAGGATATGCAACCGTAGAGATTGAAACCGTATTCGTACATGATTTGGAGAAGCCTCTAGCCTTGGAGAAGGTGAAACATATTGTTGCAGTGTCTTCGGGTAAGGGGGGAGTTGGTAAATCAACGGTAGCCTCAAATCTGGCGGTAGCCTTGGCTAAATTGGGGTATAAAGTCGGGCTAGTGGATGCTGATATTTATGGTCCCTCTATGCCGAAAATGTTCGGGTGTGAGGAGGCCAGTCCTTACATGGTAGAAGTAGGAGGTAAGGAGTTGATAGAACCGGTTGTGAAATATGGGGTGAAGTTGTTGTCAATCGGTTTTTTCGTGGATCCGGATTCTGCAACTGTCTGGAGAGGACCAATGGCTTCCAATGCTTTGAAACAGATGGTGGAAGGTGGTTTTTGGGATGAGTTGGACTTTATGTTGATAGATCTTCCTCCGGGAACGAGTGATATTCACTTGACGTTGGTTCAGACCGTGGCTTTGAGCGGTGCGATTGTGGTTAGTACACCACAACAGGTGGCATTGGCTGACGCCGTGAAGGGAATCAATATGTTTGAATCTCCTGGAATACAGGTTCCTGTATTAGGGTTGGTAGAAAATATGTCTTGGTTTACTCCAGCCGAACTACCGAATAATAAATATTATATCTTCGGTAAAGAGGGGGCCAAAAAGCTTGCGGCCGAGAAAGGATTGCGTTTGTTGGGACAAATTCCAATCGTGCAGAGTATCATGGAAGGAGGCGAGAACGGTAGCCCGGTAGCTTTGGATGAAGATAGTGTCACCGGACAAGCATTTATAGAACTGGCTCGTAATGTAGCTCATGCTGTTGATGAAACAGGGGAGACTGCGAAACGAGTTCGGGTAACGAGATAAGAAAAAAGGGGCTTGAGAAGGCCCCTTTCAATTTTTTTGCACGTAAGCATTATGCTAACTAAAGACTAAAAGCCCTTATCTTAGTGTTTAGCTCTTGCCTTGATGATCTCGAAGAAATCTGCCGCTTTTAGAGAGGCTCCACCAATAAGTCCACCATCCACGTCGGGATTGGAGAAAATAGCATCGGCATTTCCGGGGTTACAACTTCCTCCGTAAAGGATTGAAGTTTCATTGGCAACGGTTTGTCCATATTTCTCTGCTACAACTGAACGGATAAAGGCGTGCATTTCTTGAGCCTGAGCGGGAGTAGCGGTTTTACCGGTTCCGATAGCCCAAACGGGTTCGTAAGCAATTACCACGTGTGCAAATTGTTCTGGGGTAAGATTGAAGAGCCCGTCGGTCAACTGTTGTTTCACTACCTCGAAGTGTTTCTCGGCTTCTCTTTCTTCTAACACTTCGCCCACGCAGAAGATGATTTCCAACTTGCTATCTAAAGCTTGTGCCACCTTCTTCACGAGAATAGGGCTTGTTTCGCCATAGTAGCTTCTTCTTTCGGAATGTCCCAGTATCACGCATTTTGCTCCTGTGGAAGCGATCATGTCAGCTGAGACTTCACCCGTGTAGGCTCCGGCTTTTTCCGTTGCGCAGTTTTGTGCGGCAACCATGAGGGAAGTTTCCGTGATATTATGAGCCACTTTTGCCAAATGGATAAAGGGAGTGCCGAGAACCACGAGAACGCCTTCTCCACCTTCTTTATATCTCACGTAGTCATTCACTTCTCTTGCCAATTCAACTCCTTCTGCGAAGGTTTTGTTCATTTTCCAGTTACCTGCTACAATCTTTTTTCTCATATCTTTATGTTTTGAATTGTTTATGCTTAATAGTTTCTTTTCCTTTTTTTACGTGGAACCAGTAAATATACTACAAAGAAAAGAAGGATAATGGAGTAAACCAAATAAATTCGTTGCATTTGTTCCCTTGAATGCACACAATAAGCTGTTAAGTCAGTTTTCTGTAATTCTTTCACATCAGGAACATCTTTTCCGGCCCATTTGCCAAGAATTGTACCTTCCCGAAGAACAATCACGCCGGGGTTGGAGCGAATCATGGTTTTTAGCTGGATCTCGTCTGCCGTACAAAATTCGTAGGGAACGTGATACCGCTTTTTATATGCTTGAATGTCCTGTTCTGTGGATGAGGTTAAACCATAGAAGCGGAACCCTTTTTCTCGGGCATATTCTGCCAGTCGGTTGATGACGGGTTGACATTGCGTGTCACTCTGGTTAAGGTGGTATGCTACGGCAAGGATGGTATGATTATTGTCTTCCAGAATCTCGTCGGTGATGTTTCCGAGCGTGGGGTGTTCGATCACGAGGTCATGAATCGGTGTGATATATCCTTTCTTTACCAGTCGCTCCGAACTACTTTCGTACTCCCAGTTCAGCGTGTCTTGCCACGGGTAGTTTTCTTCCGTGAAAGATTGGATTTCTCCGGTTTGCCTGTTCCTGTACTTTAGTGTTACTTCGTATTGATCCTGTTCGGCTCCTTCGGGAAGTCTCATTTCTTCCGTGATATTCTTGCCGACAGCGTAAGGACGAAAATCCAGCACGGGCAGGTGATGATAGCAATAAATGGAAAGACATAACATCCCGGCTCCAGTCAGGGCGAGAATCGAAAATTGTCCCATCAAGGGGAGCGATGATTTATATTCCCTCCGGTACACGAAGACCATGATGGTCAACAGAAGCAAAATGATATTTTTCCAGAAGGTTTGCCAATTAGTCAGTACCATAGCGTCCCCGAAACAACCGCAGTCACTCACGGGATTCGTCAGTGCCAACACGAGGGTCAGCGGGGTGAAAAAAGCCATGAATAACAAGGAACCCCACGCCAAGCGGGACACCCATAAATTAAACAACAAGGCAATTCCGATTAGAAATTCTGCCAGAGAGAGTGCAAAGGAAAAAAACAACGTGGTTGCATTCATCCAGCCCATGCCGAAGGCATTGAAATAGTCAGTGAATTTGTAATCAGATCCTAACGGGTCAATCCCCTTCACGAATCCGGAATAGATAAATACGATCCCGACAATGATCCTGCAAAGGTTTTTGACGAGTTTCATGGCTATTGATTTTCAGGTTAGACCTTACTTTTGTTCTACAACAAGGCGAATCAGCGCAAAAACGGCGTAATTTACCATGTCGAAATAATTGGCATCGATACCCTCCGATATAATCGTGGCACCTTGGTGATCTTCTATCTGTTTTGTGCGGTTTATCTTCATCAGTATCAAGTCAGTGTACGAGCTGACCCGCATTTCCCGCCAAGCTTCATCGTAATCGTGATTCTTGGCAAGCATCAATTCCTTCGCTTTTTGGAAATAATTCTGATATAGACGAAGAACTTCATCCTGGGGAGTGTCGTTACCCGCTCCCAGTTGAAGTTGAATCAGTCCCATAATGGAATAATTGATGATTCCTATAAATTCGGGAACGATCCCTTCCCCAACTTTGGTAACTCCCTTTTCTTCTATACTGCGTATGCGGTTTGCTTTGATATATATCTGGTCCGTGATGGAGGTCGGACGAAGTATTCTCCAGGCAGTTCCATAGTCCTGCATTTTTTTCACGAAGATATCCTGACATATATCTATCACTTTATCATATTCTTGTGCTGTATTTGGCATACTCTATTTATCATTTGATAATGAAATCTGAAAAATAAATTGTTAATTTGTCCCGTAAAAGTACTCAAATAATTGAATTTTGGAAATTGAAAGTTGAAAATTATGACACATATAACGATTGGAGCGGAAAAGGTGAGTCTGGAGAAACCCGTGGTAATGGGTATATTGAATGTGACACCGGATTCTTTTTATGACGGGGGAAAATACACGAGCGAGTTGAAAATTATGGAACGGGTGGATGAGATTGTAGAACAAGGTGCAGCGATTATTGATGTGGGGGCATATTCTACCCGTTCGGGAGCGGCGTTCGTGGATGCTCAAGAGGAGTTGTCCCGGTTGAGTTTTGCCGTAGAGTTGATTCGTAAATACCATCCGCATCTTCCAGTGTCTATCGATACATTTCGGGCGGATGTGGCGAGAGAAATTAGTCATTGTCTCGGACCGATTATAATTAATGATATTTCCGGGGGAACGATGGATGAGAAAATGTTCGAAACGGTAGCGGAATTAGGATTTCCTTATATTATGATGCATATTCAGGGAACACCTCAGGATATGCAGGTGAATCCGCATTATGATGATGTCGTGAGAGAGGTTCGGGAGTTTTTCATGGAACGCATTGCCCGGTTGAATACCTTGGGATTCAATAATATTATTTTGGACCAAGGATTTGGGTTTGGAAAGACCGTGGCTCATAATTACGAATTGATGGATAAGATGGAGTCTTTCTTGGATTTGGGGTATCCTTTGTTAGTGGGAATTTCCCGGAAATCGATGATCTGGCGTTTGTTGGAGATCACACCCCAAGAAGCATTAAACGGAACAACCGTGTTGAACACGATTTCCCTGTTGAAGGGAGCACGCATTCTCCGGGTTCATGATGTGCGAGAGGCCGTGGAAGCCGTGAAAATCGTGGAAGCTATGAAAATGAGTTCGTAAACTATTTTAGTTGTTTATAGAATAGCGGGTGAATGACCTGCCACAGTACGATTCCGGCGGTGACGGATATATTGAATGAATGTTTTGTCCCGAATTGGGGAATCTCGATGCAGTCATCTGAAAGATCAACGACCTCCTGTTGCACGCCTTTCACCTCGTTCCCGAAGATAAAAGCGTATTTTTTTCCACTTTCGATGGCGAATTGCTCCAGGGAAATACTATTTTCCACTTGTTCCACAGACAGGATCATGTACCCCTCGTTTTTCAATGCCTGGACGGCGTCGGTCGTTTCCTCGAAATATTCCCAGGCCACGCTTTCTTCCGCTCCGAGGGCTGTTTTGTGTATTTCCCGGTGGGGTGGTGTCGCTGTGATACCGCAAAGGTATATCTTGGAAAGCCGGAAGGCGTCGGACGTGCGGAACACGGAACCGATATTGTTTAAACTGCGCACGTTGTCCAGTACGACCACGATGGGGAGTTTTTCAGCATCTTTGTACTCTTCCGTGGTGAGTCGGTTCAGTTCTTCATTGAGGAGTTTGCGAGACATGGTAATAGTTGATTTTTCAATTTTTAATGGCTTCACCGATAAGAGTTGCGGGAGTACATTCCGTGACACGGACTTGAACGAGTTCTCCGACTTTAGCCCCGTTATCTGGGAATACGATCACCTTATTTTGACTACTGCGACCGAAAAGTTCATCCGATTTCTTTTTGGAAACACCTTCCACGAGAACCTCGAACACTTTACCCACATCTTTCAAATTACTTTGGTGAGAAATCTCCACCTGCATATCAATAAGTTCCTGCAAACGGCGTCCTTTCACTTCCTCGTCCACGTTATCCGGCAAGTTACGAGAAGCCATGGTACCCGGACGTTCCGAGTATTTGAACATAAAGGCGGAGTCAAACATAACCTCTTTCATCAAGGCAAGGGTTTGCTGGTAATCTTCCTCGCTTTCGTTGTGGAAGCCGACGAACACGTCCGTGGAAATTCCACAATCAGGGACAATCTCTCGGATAGCATGAATCCGGTCAAGGTACCATTCTCTGGTATATTTTCGATTCATGTCTTTCAGTACGGAATTACTTCCGGATTGGAAAGGCAGGTGGATATGTTTGCAAATATTGGGATAGGTGGCGATCGCACGTAGAATGTCGTCATTCATATCTTTCGGGTGTGATGTGGCAAAACGAATACGCATGTGGGGAACCGTTTTGGCAACCATTGCAAGCAATGCCGGAAAATTTACTTCCAGATTATCTCCCCGCCAAAGGTAAGAATTTACATTTTGACCGAGTAGCGTCACCTCCTTGTAACCTTTGGATTGGAGATCGAGGACTTCATTTACGATACTCCTGGGACTCCGGCTACGCTCGCGGCCCCGGGTGTACGGAACAATACAATAGGTACAAAAATTGTTACATCCCCGCATGATGGAAACAAAACCAGAAATGGCAGTTTCGTCGATACGGGAAGGGCATATGTCTTTGTAGGTTTCCGTGGTGGAAAGTTCAATGTTGATTGCTTTTTCACCTTTTTCGGCTTTCTCTATTAAAAGCGGGAGATCCATGTAGGCATCGGGACCGACCACGATATTCACATTTTTCTCCTGTTCGAAGAGAGCCTCGCCCAAACGTTCCGCCATACATCCCATGATGGCTACCAGCACGTGCGGGTTCTTTTTCTTTACTTCGGAAAACCCTTGTACCCGTCCGCGAACCCGTTGTTCTGCATTTTCACGCACGGAACACGTGTTCACCAGAATGACGTCTGCTTCACTTTTTTCTTGCGTTCGTTGATATCCTTTATCTTCCAAGATCGCCGCAACTACTTCACTGTCTGTCACGTTCATTTGGCAGCCGTAAGTCTCTATATAAAATTTCTTTACCTTCATTCCTAATTTTATTTGCAGGGGGCAAAGGTAATGAATTTGAAAGTTATATACAACTTTACAGCAAACCAACTCCCTCCTTCGGGGTGCATCCTCGTTTATAGAGGAGGTCGTATGGAATTACTGCCAATTCGGCAGGGTGTAGGGTTTGGCATAACTATTGTCATTCAATTGTCGTGAAATTTGAAGTATAATTAAATTAAAAATATAAAGTTATGTCAACAGGAAAGATTGGAGTTTCAACAGGGAATTTGTTCCCGATTATCAAGAAATTTTTATACTCGGATCACGAGATTTTTTTGAGAGAGATTGTTTCGAATGCCGTGGACGCTTCTCAGAAAATGAAAGTGTTGGCTTCGAACGGGGAGTTTAAAGGTGAACTTGGTGAGTTGAAGGTAAGAGTGAAGGCTGACAAAGCGGCAGGAACATTGACGGTATCAGATAACGGTATCGGTATGACACAGGAGGAAGTGGAAAAGTATATCAACCAGATCGCTTTTTCCGGTGCGGAGGAATTCATGAACAAATACAAGGATAACGCTGCTGCCATTATCGGGCATTTCGGATTAGGTTTCTATTCTTCGTTCATGGTGAGTGATCGGGTGGAAATCGTGACCAAATCTTATAAAGAGGGGGCGAAGGCTGTAAAATGGTCATGTGAAGGAAATCCGGAATATACCTTGGAGGAGACGGAAAAGGCCGAGAGAGGTACGGATATTATCATGCATATCAGTGAGGAAGAGAAAGATTTTCTGGAAGATGCTAAGGTGAACGAGTTGCTGACCAAGTATTGCAAATTCTTGCCGATAGAGATTATTTTTGGAAAGAAGAAAGAGTGGAAGGACGGGGAATACAAAGATACGACGGAAGATAACGTGATTAATGATACGAATCCGGCGTGGACCCGTAAACCGGCCGACTTGACGGAGGAAGATTACGGGAAATTCTATCACGAGTTGTACCCGATGGCTCAGGACCCGTTATTCCATATTCACCTGAACGTGGATTATCCTTTTAACTTGACAGGTATATTGTATTTCCCGAAGATCGATAACAAGTTCGAGATTCAGAAAAACAAGATTCAATTATATAGCAATCAGGTGTACGTGACGGATTCCGTGGAGGGAATTGTGCCGGAATACCTGACATTGTTGCATGGTGTGATCGATTCTCCGGATATCCCGTTGAACGTATCCCGTTCTTATTTACAGAGCGATCGTAACGTGAAGAAAATCTCAAGTCATATCACGAAGAAAGTGGCTGACAGCTTGAGTGATATTTTCACGAATAAACGGGAAGATTACGAGAAAAAGTGGGATGATTTGAAGATTTTCATCCAATATGGTATGTTGACGGATGAAAAATTTGCCGAGAGAGCCAAGACCATCTTCTTGTTCAAGAACACGGAAGGGAAATATTTCACGTATGAAGAGTACGAGAACCTGATTAAAGCTAACCAAACGGATAAAGATAATAAGGTGGTATTCCTGTATGCCACGGATGTAAAAGAGCAGTACACGTATATTGAGACAGTCAAGGGCAAAGGATATGATGTGCTGTTGATGGATGGACAATTGGATACGCACTTTATCAACCATTTGGAACAAAAGAATTCCGACCATCGGTTTGTTCGGGTGGATTCGGATGTGATCGACAAGTTGATTTCGAAAGAAGAGACGAAAGAGGTCTCTTTGAGTCATGAAGAACAAGAGGAATTACGTGCCGTGTTTACTTCCCAACTGCCGAAAGAAGAAGGAATGTTCATGGTTAATTTCGAAGCTATGGGTGAAAATGCTGATCCGGTGATCGTGACACGTTCTGAATTCATGCGTCGTATGAAAGAGATGGCAGCCATGAATCCGGGTATGGGATTCTACGGGGCTATGGGTGATCAGTACACTTTGGTGGTAAACACGGATCATAAGTTAGTGAACACGATCTTGGAGAACGAGAAAAAGGAAATGAGCGCCCGGTTGGAGCCGATTAATTTCGAGATCAAGGAAACGGAAAAGAAAGAGGCAGAACTGGACGAGTTGAACAAGGGTAAGAAAGACGAGGAGATTCCTCAAGTGGATAAAGATCGGAAGAGCGAGTACCATAAGACCATTGCTGATCTGAATAAACAAAAGAACTCGTTGCTAGAGGAGTACGGAAAAGGTAATAAAGTTGTGGGTCAATTGATTGACTTGGCATTGTTAGCAAACGGGCTACTGAAAGGCGAGGCGCTGAACAGGTTTGTAAAGCGAAGTGTTGAACTGATTAAATAAAAAATTAAGCCGGACAGGTCGTCCGGCTTAATTTTTTCAAAAATAATCACTACTTTCGTTGACGAATTTCGTATAAATTAAAAAATACAAGTTATGCAGATTATTTATACTTCAGGAAATTACAAAAGGACCGTCGTTAAATCGATCGTGGCGATTGTTTTAGGTCTTGTGCTCGTGCTGTGGCCGACAGAAGTATTGAATTACACGGTAAAAATTATCGGTGCCGTATTTTGCGTTACCGGGATTATTTCTTTCCTGGTATCCATGCGGGATCAGGATGAACGTTCTGCCTGGGGATTGACCTCTTTTAACGGGATTGGGAGTATCATCCTGGGTATCCTGTTGTGGTCGATGGCTGATTTCTTTACCAATATGTTGATGTACCTGTTGGGATTTATCTTGATCGTTGCGGGTATCGGACAATTGGTGATGTTGACTTCAGCAAGAAAATTCGGGTATATCGCTCCGTTGAGTTACGTGTATCCGGTAATTATTTTGTTGGCCGGATTGATCGTTTTTGCTAACCCCTTCTCGGCAAAGGAAGGAATTATTACTTTCTTCGGGGCTGTTACGATATTTTACGGGATAACGGATTTGATTAATCATTACAAGGTAAATCAGTTGCGTAAGGAGACGCATGAGGCTGAGCAACAACAAAAACTGGGAGGTAGCGAAATTGAAGATGCGGAGTATGAGGAAATAGAATAAGGATTTATGATTTACGATTTGTGATTTATGATTGTAAAATTATAGATTAGAGGATGTGTGTGTGTGAAAGAAAAGTTTAAGAAAAGAAATAGATCAAATGGTGCATATTATTAACAAGGAGGATTCGGTTTGTAATCATTTTTTAGCAGAACTTAGAGATAAAGAAATTCAAAAAGATCCGTTGCGTTTTCGTCGGAATCTGGAACGAGTGGGAGAGGTAATGGCTTACGAAATCAGCAAGACATTTCATTATGCAACGCGGCAGGTGCAGACTCCGATTAACGTGGCTGATGTCAGATTGGCAGACGAGGGAGTAGTGGTGGCATCCGTGTTGCGTGCGGGATTACCTTTCCATCAAGGTTTTTTAAATTATTTTGACCGTTCCGGGAGTGCTTTTATTTCGGCAAGAAGGAAATACAAGGAAAATCACATCGATTTTGAAATTCGTTTCGACTCGATTTATACACCAAGTTTAGAAGGGAAACAACTGTTACTGGTTGATCCGATGTTAGCCACGGGAGCCTCTATCGTGGTGGCTTATCATGAGTTATTGAAACAAGGTGGAAGACCTGCACACACGCATATCGCAGCCATTGTTTCCAGTCGTCAAGGTATTGAGAAGCTTACGGAAGCTTTGAAAGATGAACCGGTAACGGTTTGGACGGGGGCATTGGATGAGCATTTGACGGAAAGTTGCTACATTGACCCGGGAATCGGTGATGCCGGAGATTTGGCTTTCGGGGAAAAACTGTAAGAACTAAAAACTATAAACTAAAACATAAAAGATAAGAGCTAAAAATTAAAAAGTTAGGAGAAAAGCATTATCTTTGGCGGTATGGAAATGAACAAATATTTGATAGCAGCCTTGTATGTTGTCGCCGGATGCGTGGCAACCCTGCCGATAAATGTGCGTGGGGGAAATGTATCCGTGAAGACGGATTGTTATCGTTTGTTAGTTTCTTCTACCGAAAAGGTAGTTACGGTTTCTACCGAGAAAAGATCCTCGGAGGATTTTGATTATGGCGATTTCTACAATCAGAATCACGCGAAAAACGAGGATACTGTAAAAGTTTGTACTACATATTCATCTGTTGTTCTTCCGGGTTGGAAAGTACCGGAAATTGCAGCCAATCCTATCCGGGCTCCTGGGGAAATGGAATGATTTCGGATGTATGATTTTAGATATATGATTGAATGACTAAAGGAAATTTGTGCTTAGTCATTTCCAATTTTTAATTTTCAATTTTCAATTGTATAAACTATGGGATTTAACGATATATTAAAACGTCTTTTTGGTAACAAGGCTGACCGGGATATGAAAGAGTTGTTACCAATTGTTTCAAAAGTAAATGCGGAGTGGGAGAAGATCAAGGGAGTGAGCCATGATGAGTTGAGGCAAATTTCGGCTGATCTGAAAGCAAAGATTCATGCTCACGTGAAAGCGGAAGAAGATGAAATTGCTGCGTTGAAAGCAAAAGTGGAAAATGAAAAACCTTCGATCGAGGAAAGAGAGGAGATTTATAACCGGATCGATAAGCTGGAAGAACAGATTAACACAAAACTGGAAGATGTTTTAAACGAGATACTGCCTTTGGCTTTTGCCGTGATGAAAGATACGGCAAGACGTTTCAAGGAGAACAAAGAGATCGTCGTGAAAGCTAATGATTTTGACCGTAATCTTGCCGTAACGAAAGATTTCGTGGAGATTGACGGTGAGGATGCGGTTTATTTCAATTCATGGATGGCCGGAGGAAATGAAGTAACATGGGATATGGTTCACTATGACGTGCAGTTGATCGGTGGTTCCGTGTTACACCAAGGTAAAATTGCCGAGATGGCTACCGGTGAAGGTAAAACGTTAGTAGCTACCTTACCCGTATTCTTGAATGCCTTGACAGGCCGCGGGGTACACGTGGTTACGGTCAATGATTACCTGGCAAAACGTGACTCCGAGTGGATGGGACCTCTTTACATGTTCCACGGTTTGTCGGTTGATTGTATTGACAAGACGGAACCGAACTCCCCAGAGAGACGGAAAGCTTATCAAGCAGATATTACTTTCGGAACGAACAATGAATTCGGTTTCGACTACTTGAGAGATAACATGGCTATTCACCCGGAAGACCTGGTACAACGCAAGCATCATTACGCGATTGTCGATGAGGTCGACTCCGTGTTGATTGACGATGCCCGTACCCCGTTGATTATTTCCGGTCCGGTTCCGAAGGGAGACATTCAAATGTTTGATGAATACAAACCTCGTGTGGAAAAGTTGGTGCGTATGCAGCGCGAATTGGTTGCCCGGATTTTCACGGAAGCTAAAACGTTGTTGGCTAGCGGTGATCGGAAACAAGAGGAACAAGGGGCTATATTGTTGTTGAGAGCGTATAAGGGATTGCCTAAATATAAGCCATTGATCAAGTTCTTGAGCGAACAGGGCAACAAGGCTACCTTGGTGAAAACCGAGAATATTTATATGCAGGAGAATAACCGTCGTATGCCGGAAATTACGGATGAACTTTATTTCGTGATTGATGAGAAACAAAACTCTATCGATTTGACGGATAAAGGGCATGATACGATTACGGCCGCGGGTGAAGATCCGAATTTCTTCATCTTGCCGGATGTGGGTTCTGAATTGGCCGAGATCGATAAGATGAACCTGACCGAGGAGGAGAAGCTGGAGAAAAAAGATCAGATGGTGCAAAATTATGCTGCCAAATCCGAGCGTGTACACACGGTGAACCAGCTGTTGAAAGCATACACCTTGTTCGAATTGGATGTTGAATACGTGGTGATCGACAACAAGGTGAAGATCGTGGACGAGCAAACGGGACGTATCATGGAAGGACGTCGTTATTCCGATGGTTTGCACCAGGCTATCGAGGCAAAGGAAAACGTGAAAGTAGAGGCTGCCACACAAACATTTGCCACGATCACCTTACAGAACTATTTCCGTATGTACCATAAGCTGGCCGGTATGACCGGTACGGCAGAAACGGAAGCGGGTGAGTTCTGGGATATTTACAAGTTGGACGTTGTGGTTATCCCGACAAACAAACCGGTGATCCGAAAGGATGCTAATGACTACGTGTACAAAACGAAACGTGAGAAATACAACGCGGTGATCGAAGAGATTACCCGATTGGTTGGAGAAGGCCGACCGGTATTGGTGGGTACAACTTCCGTCGAGGTTTCCGAATTGTTGAGCCGTATGTTGAAATTGAGGGGTATCAAGCATAACGTATTGAATGCGAAGTTGCATCAACGGGAGGCGGATATCGTGGCTGAGGCAGGTAAATCACAGGTGGTTACAATTGCAACCAACATGGCCGGTCGTGGTACCGATATCAAGTTGAGTCCGGAAGTACGTGCCGCAGGTGGTTTGGCCATTATCGGTACGGAACGTCACGATTCTCGTCGTGTCGACCGTCAGTTGAGAGGTCGTGCCGGACGTCAGGGTGACCCGGGTTCTTCTCAATTCTTCGTGTCATTGGAAGATGATTTGATGCGTTTGTTCAGTTCTGAGAGAATCATCCGGGTGATGGACCGTTTAGGTCACGAGGAAGGTGATGTGATCCAACATTCCATGATTACCAAATCCATCGAACGTGCACAACGTAAGGTGGAAGAAAATAACTTCGGTATCCGTAAGCGTTTGCTGGAATATGATGATGTGATGAACTCTCAACGCGAGGTAATCTACAAGAAAAGACGTCACGCCTTGCTGGGAGAGAGAATCGGTGTGGATATTGCCAACAACATGTATGATGTATGTGAGGCTTTGGTGGAAGAACACAAAGAGGCGAATGATTTGGAAGGCTTCCGCATGGATGTGTTGAAATATCTTGCCGTTGATTTTGATATAAAGGAGGAAGATTTTCAGAAGACTTCTGCCAACGACTTGACCGAGAGATTGTACAAGGAAGTACGGGATACATTCAGTCGCAAAACGGAAACTATTGCTAAACAGGCTTTCCCGGTGATCAAGAATGTTTTCGAACAGAGAGGGGAAATGTTCAAGAATATCGTGGTGCCCTTTACCGATGGAAAACGGGCTTACAATGTCGTGGCTAATCTTGAGAAGACTTACAGATCTGAAGGTGAGGAATTGATTCGGGCTTACGAAAAGTCCATCATGTTGGCCCATATTGACGACGCGTGGAAAGAACACTTGCGTGAAATGGATGATTTGAAACAATCCGTGCAGAATGCAACTTACGAGCAAAAAGATCCTCTGTTGATCTATAAATTCGAGTCGTTCAACTTATTCAAGAGCATGGTGGACAAGATTAACAAAAATGTCGTGTCTACCTTGATGAAAGGACAAATTCCTTTTGATGCCCCTGAAGAAGTAAAGCAGGCGGAAGAGAAACGGACTGATTTAAGTAAGATGCGTACCGGACGTAGTGATTCTCCTGCCACTCAGACCAATCAAGCTCCCCGTAAAACCGAACCCGTGAAAGTGGGTCCCAAAGTAGGACGTAATGATCCATGCCCTTGCGGAAGCGGAAAAAAATACAAGAATTGCCACGGGAAGGGGGAAGAATAAAATAATTTTAGATTTATGATTGATGATTTTAGATTCTTTCTGTAATCGTCAATCATAAATTTTAAATCGTAAATAATTATGGTTTCATTATTTATCAACTGGGATGTCAGTCCCGAATTAATTAGTTTAGGTGGTTTCTCGATTCGTTATTACGGGTTGTTATTTGCCTTGGCTTTCGTGTGCGGGTATAAAGTGGAGGAGAAGATGTTCAAGTCGGAAGGATTAAGCCAGCAATGGTTGGACAAATTGTGGATATACGTGGCGGTTGCCACGGTAATCGGGGCTCGGTTAGGCCATTGTTTCTTTTATGATTGGGCATATTATAGCGCTCATCCGTTTGAAATTATTCTGCCGGTTCGGTTTCAACCGGAATTCCGTTTTACCGGATACCAAGGATTGGCCAGCCACGGGGCTGCAATCGGTATTATTGCCGGGTTGTGGTACTATTCCAAGAAGGTAAGTAGGAAATCAATATTCTGGATTTTGGATCGTGCCGTAATTCCAATTGCTTTGGCAGGATTCTTTATCCGGATGGGAAATTTGATGAACTCGGAGATTGTCGGTTTACCGACGGATTTGCCTTGGGGATTCCGTTTTGTACATTCCGGGATGTCAGATCCGATGACTCCCCGTCATCCGGCACAGTTGTACGAAGCCATCTGTTACTTGATCAGTTTTGCTATTTTAATGCATTTGTATTGGAAAACAAAAGCGAAAGACCGTCAAGGATTTCTTTTCGGAATGTTTTTGGTACTGATCTTTACCGCTCGTTTTGTGATCGAATTTGTGAAAGAGAACCAGGAAGCCTTTGAAGACACCATGACCTTGAATATGGGGCAATGGTTGAGTATTCCATTTGTGCTGGTCGGGATTTACATGATTTGGAGAAGCGGGAAACAGACAAAATATAAAATTTAGAATTTAGAATTTAAAATTTAGAATGAATCACAGAATGGGTACCCCGTTGTGTGGTAGGAATCATAAATCAAAAATTTAAATGGCATATAATCCTGAATTTATGAAGGAGGCAATTCGTATTGCCGTGGCGAACGTGGAGAAGGGGACGGGAGGACCGTTTGGGGCAGTCGTTGTGCGGGACGGAAAAATTATTGCAACTTCCGGAAATACGGTTGTTCCCGATAATGATCCCACGGCTCACGCGGAAGTGAACGCTATTCGCAAGGCTTGCAAGCAACTTGATTCTTTCCAGTTGAAAGATTGTGAGATCTATTCCAGTTGTGAACCTTGTCCCATGTGTTTGGGGGCGATATACTGGGCAAGACCGGCACGAGTGTATTATGCTTGCACCAAGGAAGATGCCGCTGCCGGGGGATTTGATGATTCTTTTATCTATAAAGAAATCGTGTTGGATGGCCCTATGCGTTGCATCCCGTTTGAGAACAAACGAGAAGAGGGTGCGGGAGAGGAATTCAGGCTTTGGCAGGCGACCAATAATAAAACGAGATACTAGAAAAAGAAAGTGAAATTTTTGGTATAAAAGATTATTGTATATTTGTCCGGTAGAAAAAACGGATAGATTTTGATGATCGATGATGGAAATGGATAATGGTACGGAACAATTGATTATAGAACTTCGGGAGGGAAAAGAATGTGCTTTTGTGAAGGTATTTCGTACGTATTATGCACCATTATTGAATTATGCGGGGCGTATTTTACATGATACGGAGTTGGCGAATGATGTAGTGCAGGAGGCTTTTTGCGGATTGTTTGAGAGACGCAAGGAATTGAAAGGGAATATGTTGTTGCGGCCTTATCTTTACAAGGTGGTATATAATAGTTGTTTGGATGCAATCAAGCATCGTAAGGTGGAGAGTAACTATATCAATCAAGAGTTGTTGGACTTTTATTTCTCGAAAGTGGTGGAAACCCCAGAGGCGGAATTGTTGTTAGTAGAGGAGGATTTGATAGGGGCGATTCAAGAGGCAGTAGAGCGATTGCCCGAACGTTGTCGGGAAATATTTGAATTGAGTAAAATGGAGGGGTTATCCAATAAACAAGTCGCAGAAAAGTTGGATATCTCCGTGAAAACGGTTGAAAACCAGATGACAATAGCTTTTTCCCGTTTACGGAAAGAGTTAGAATGGTTATTGTGTATCATTTTTTTTCAAAATTTATAAAAAATCTTTGGGGGTAAATTCGTCTTTAGTCGTTATAAGTGTGTAAAACGGAAAAATAATGACTTGTAATTTTGATAAAGATGAATTAATATTAAAAGTTTTGGATGGGGTGGCTACCCCGGAAGAGATTTTGATGTTATCCCGGTGGATGGAAGAGGATCCGGCGAATGAGATTTATTTCAATCAATTGAAAAAAGCATGGAATCTTATGAGCGGCCCGTTTCCTTCCAAAGAGAGAGAAGAAAAGGAACTGTGTCGTTATGTGGAATATATTCACGCAAAACACAAGAGGCATCGCTTGTATCGGGTGTACAAATATGCGGCGATCTTGATATTACCATTGTTGGTGAGTATTTATTGGTTGCAAAAGGAACAGACGGCAGAGAATGCTTCATCGATGGCTGTTGGTATGAAAATAGAGCCGGGTGAATGTAAAGCGACTTTAACCACGGCAACGGGAAATGTTATATCGTTGATTCCAACGAAACAGGTTGATATTCAAATTGATGAAAGGATTAAAGTAACAAACGGGGAAACTGGAATTGTTTACAATGAAACTAAAAGTGCGAAGACCGAATTGCAGTATAATATTTTACATACTCCGAGGGGCGGTGAATACACGGTGACGTTGTCAGATGGTTCGCGGGTGTATTTGAATGCCTCATCGAAAATGAAATATCCCGTGGCATTTGACGATCAAAAGAGAGAGGTATATCTGTCGGGAGAGGCTTATTTCGAGGTAGCGAAAGACACGAATTGTCCCTTTTACGTGATAACGGACGCGATGCGAGTGAAAGTTTACGGGACGGAATTTAGCGTGAATACGTATGGACCGCAAGGAGTTCAGACGGTATTGGTGTCGGGTAAAGTTGGGGTGCAAGGAAAAAATTCGAAAGAGGAGTATATCATGAAGCCTTCACAATTGGCTGAGTTTAGTAATGATGGACAATTTAAAGGAATTCGAGAGGTAAATCCTTTGGTTTACACTGCTTGGAAGGATGGGTATTTCGTTTTCGAGGAGGCGAGCTTGGAAGAGATATTGGAGAGGTTGTCGCGGTGGTATAACGTGGATGTGTTTTTCAGTAGTGAAAAAGTGAAAGCATATCATTTCACCGGGTATATGGAGAAGTATGAGGATGTAGAAGTGATTTTGAGAGCAATAAATAAAATGGTAAATGTGCGTTTTGCATTAAAAGATAGAACGATAGTTGTGACAGAATAAAAAAGAAGCGGCAGGAGTCCTAGGAAAACATACTGCCGCCAATATTAATTTAAAATAATTACAAATATATGAGAAAAAAATGGTTATGCCAACTTTTAGGGGGGCATAGAAAACGAAAAGTCTTACTAGTGATGAAACTTTGTATTTCATTGATGCTGTTTTTCACGTTAGGATTATCGGCATCGACATTGGGACAACAAGAGCGAGTGAATCTTGATCTGAAAAATGTTTCAATTAAGGTGTTATTTGACGAGATTCAAAAGCAGACGAATTTGTTCTTTGTTTTTAACACGGAACAGGCAAAAAGTTTGGGTACGTTTTCCGTAAAGGCCAAAGATGAAACCGTGGAAAGCGTTTTAAACAAAGTGTTGGAGAATACAGGAATGGTGTTCGAGTTTGACGGGAAGTTGATTATCGTTCGTCCAGAACCAGAAAAGAATGTTCCAGAAAAAGTCACGGTGAAAGGAGTCGTGAAAGATAAGAAAGGGGAAGTGTTACCGGGAGTGACTATCCGGGTGAAGGGAACGGCCTTGGGATTCGCGACGAATATGAAAGGAGAGTTCAGCTTTGATTTGCCGAAACGGGATAGCTTGGAGTTGATTTTTTCTTTCGTGGGATACAAACAACGCTCCGTGCTTGTAAAGGATAGCGAAAAATCGTTGTCAGTCGTTTTGGAAGAGGATGTGCAGGTAATGGATGAAGTCGTTGCTCTGGGATACTATTCCGTTGACAAACGTCATTTGACGAGTGCGGTGACAACCTTGAAAATGGATGATATTATGCAACCGGGAATAAGCACGGTGGACCAAATGTTGGAAGGACAGGTACCGGGTATGATATTCATGCAGAATAGTGGTCAAGTGGGTGCGACTCCTAAGATCAAAATACGAGGTACGACAACTTTATTAGGGAGTCAGGCTCCGTTGTGGGTCTTGGATGGTATGATTTTGACGGATCCGGTAAACGTGGATCCTGCCGATATCAATAGTTTGGATTTCGTGAATTTATTGGGTAATGCCATTTCCGGGTTGAATCCCGATGATATAGATAAAATTGACGTATTGAAGGATGCTTCAGCCACAGCAATTTACGGTCCGCAGGCTTCGAACGGAGTAATCGTGATCACTACGAAAAAAGGGAAAATCGGCAAGCCATCGATTTCTTATTCCGTGTCGGGAACTTTTCGTAGAGCTCCCCGTTATACAGACCGTGCGGTGAATGTGATGAATTCTCAAGAACGTATCGATTATTCTCGAGAGGTGGTCGATGGAAAACAGGAAGTTCCCACGCTGAGTAGTTGGGTGGGATATGAAGCAGCTTATTCCGATTATTTGAGCAATAAGATTACCCGTGATGAGTTTATTAGCCAAGTACGGGAAATGGAAACGGTGAATACAGATTGGATGGGACTTCTTTTGCAAGATACGTATTCGCATGCACACTCGTTAAGTATTTCCGGGGGAACGGAAAATATTCGTTATTATGCTTCCGTGGGATATACTGATGAGCATGGAAATACCAAAGGGGAGGAGAATAAGCGCTATACGGCTATGACTCGCTTGAACTTGAACTATAATAAATTCTCCATGAATTTTGGTTTGAATGCTTCAATCATGAAAAAGGATTACACGCCGGAGCAAGTGGGTGTTGCTGATTATGCTTACAATACGGCTCGTAGTTTGAAAGCTTATAATGAAGACGGGACGCCTTGGTTTTATCAAAGAGATTATCATGGTGCTTATGACCGGAGCTTCAATATACTTAACGAAATGAAGAATTCTTATAACAAGATCAATACCGATCAGATCTCTTTGAATATTACTTTAGGGTATCAGGTATTGAAAGATTTGAAGGCGGATTTTACGTTCTCGTACGGTATTTCCCATACCGATAACAACGAGTATTACGGGGAGGATACTTGGCATATACTTAAATTGAAAAATTTGTATATGGAAACTGGGGAAGTTAATATCCCTACATCATTGGCACCGTTTGGCGGTCAATTGACCTTAGATAATACGAAAAATGAGAATTATTCCGCCCGTACAACATTAACATATAATCGTTTCTTGGATGAGGAACAGGAGCATGCCTTTACAGCTAACGTCATCGGAGAATTGAGTTCATCGACTTATAACGGTTTTAAGATCACCAAAAGGAATTATTTGCCGGATAGAGGAAATTTTTTCAACCCAGTAGGATGGTCGTATTCATCAAATACTCAATATACGCAGTATTTCATGTGGACACAGACGGAAGAGGCGTTGGGAACATTGAAGGATAATTTGACGAGAAAGGTGGCTTTGATTGGGAGTGTTTCGTATGCCTATAAAAATTCTTACATCTTGAATGGTAATATAAGAATCGATGCATCCAATGCTTTCGGAGATGCCAGCAACGATCGGTTATTACCGATTTGGTCTGCTTCTTTCCGATGGAATTTGGACGAGAACTTATTGAAGAACGTGTATTGGGTGAATTCCTTGGCCTTGAAGATGTCTTACGGTTGGCAAGGAAATATGTCGGCATTAGGTTCACATCGTTTGGTGATCCAAAAGAAGGGGAGAAATAATTTCTTCGGAGAAAATTATTCTTTGATCGATAATTATCCTAATCCCAATTTGAAATGGGAACGGACATCGACCTACAATATCGGGTTGGATTTCTCGTTATTCAATAATAAATTTAACGGTAACATCAGTTATTATTACCGCTACACGAAGGATGCATTCTTTAGCAAGTCCATATCGCCCGTGAACGGAAGGGATAATTACACGGTAAATCAAGGAAATTTAAGGAATCAAGGATACGAGTTGACATTGAATTTCGTGCCGATCAACACGATGTTGAACAGTGCAAGCGTGAGCGGTGAACGTAGAGGATTTATCTGGCGTTTCGACCCTAATTTCGGTTCGGTATTTAACCAATTGATCGATAAAATCAAACCGAAAGATAAAGTGTTGCAGGACGAGATTAAATATACTGATTATTTGAGCGGAAACGTGCAAGTCGCTGGGCGTCCGGTGAATACATTCTATTCTTATCGCTTTAGGGGATTGAATCATGACACGGGTGCCCCTGAATTTTATGGTATGGATAAATACGTGGAAGTGAATGGAGAGAGTGTACGTCTCGGAGATATCTATAAAGAGATGGATCGGGAGGATGTATGGATGGAAGTGATGGAACATTCCGGTTGCCGCGAGCCTTTCTTGCAGGGAAGTATTAGTAATTACTTGGGATGGCGCAATTGGGGTTTATCCTTCAATTTGGCGTATAGCATCGGTTCTAAAATCCGTTTGTTTAAGATGTACCCGAATGGGGGTGGCGTAACGAGTTCCGAGAAAAATCTGCGCAGGGAATTGACAGAACGTTGGCAACGTCCGGGAGATGAGTTACACACGAATATCCCGGGAATATTGAAAGGGGCTGACTGGGAGGCTGCAAATAGACCGTGGTGGTTTGATTATTCAGCATTTAAATTTGCAGGAAATTTGTGGGAGGTATATGATAATTCCAATTTGCGAGTGGCTTCCGGTGATTACTTGAAATTGTCAAGTTGTTCTTTGCGGTACGTGGTGCCGGAAAAAATTTGTCGGAAATTGTATATGCAATCGGCTTATTTGAGCGTGAGCGGCTCGAATTTATTCACGATTTGCAGTAAAAAGTTGAAGGGACAGGATCCGTCGCAATCGGGTTCATCGAGTCTGATCAATATTTCCGTTCGACCGACATACACGCTTCAATTAAACGTAACTTTCTAATTTTGACGAGATGAAAAAGTTAATATACACGATGGTATTATGTGTGGGAAGCTTGATACTTGCTTCTTGCGGAGATTTTTTGGAGGAGTATTCAAATGACAAAGTATATGCCTCTTCCTGCGAAGATTTAAATGAAGTACTGATAGGAAATGGGTACTTGAAAAATGATGTTAATAATCAAGTTATAATTATTAACTCTTCCGGGGCTCACTATTGGCCGTATCTTCATCTGATGGATGACGATGCGGAGGAATATTTAACCGGTAAGACCGACTTAAATGCTTACCAAGCTAGTGTAGCTGCTATGCGGAATTTTTATATTTGGGCAAAGGAACCATGGAAAAAAATCAATGGTGATGATCTTTACGATTGGGACTGGAAGCGCCTTTACCAATGTATCAGTTATTTGAACGTGATTAACGCTTACGTGGACGAGTTCCCGAATGATCCGGAAGAGGATCAACGTCGGGTGCGGGGAGAAGCACAATTCTTGAGAGCTTTTTGTTATTATATGCTTGTGAATCTTTATGCGGCACCTTACGTGAAGGAAACTGCCGACGAAGATTTGGGGGTACCCTTGAAAATAACCGAGTATATCGAAGACAAATATTATAGTCGGGATGCGATCGGGGTGGTGTACAAGCAGATCGTGAAAGATTTGAAGGATGCCTGCGAGAATTTGAAAGGTATAACGCAACCGACTATTTATCGGGTCAACGAAAAGGCTGCCCATACCTTGTTGAGTCGGGTGTATCTCTACATGGGCGAATGGGAATTGGCTTTGGCCGAATGCGAGAAGATCATCGAGTTGGGGTGCCCGTTGACTGATTTGAATGGGGCGAACATATCGGCAGAAGGAGGACCTTATTTTTACACGAAAACTACCCCGGAAATGTTTTTTACTCAAGGCTCGACTTCTTGGTACCCCTTGTTTGAGAATCAAGCTTCGGCTGTAGCACAACGTTATCGGGTTTCGGATGAGCTGATCGGATTGTACAGCAAGTATGAAGAAGCAGAAGATTTACGGCTGAATGCATTTATGGCAAGTTCAAAAATCGATAACGGATTGTATTGCGTGAGAAAAGGAGCCGTCGGAGGTTACGTGGAAATATTCGATGCTTGTATTATTCGCGGTGCCGAAGTTTATTTGAATAAAGCAGAAGCGGAAGCCATGTTGGATAAAAGCGAGGCAATCAACACGCTGAAAACATTCATGAAACACCGTTACACGAGAGATAAATTACCTGCCATTGATCATCTGCAAGGGGAAGAACTCGTGAAATTTATACGGGAAGAGCGTCGCCGGGAGTTGTGCTTTGAAGGGCACCGTTGGTTCGATTTGCGTCGTTATGCTGTATCGCCCAAATACCCGGAAAAGAGATCGATTTCTCATAGAATATATTCCCCTTCCGCGATGTCAAGGGAGCAAGGTATTTATGACGGAACGTATATCTTGAAGCCTTACGGGGAGGATAATGCATGGATGTTGCCGATACCGGATTACGAGATCGAATTTGACCAAGGTGCCATGGTGGATAACCCGGTTCGGGAAGATAGAAAGAAAGAATAGTTTACAGGTAAAATGATAGAAATATGAAATTATATATATTGTACGGAATTGTTGCATGTGCGTTGTTTTTCACGGGGTGTAGCAAAGATGAGGATAACGATGTGCATGGGACGGAAAATATCACGGATTGGTTTGAAGTGAAAGATAAGCCGGGAGAGTTGAACCAAGCATTGTATCGCATATATAAGGATTATGGATTGACAATTTTCGTTAATGATACCTTAGGACAGGAGGAACGAGGGGTTGATGCTTATGGAGAACCGATTATCTATACAGAGTTATTTGATCCGGGGTATTATGTTTTTGGAACTTATACGGATTTTGATAGTATCAGATTATCGGTGAACGAGGAAGATATGCTTAAAGCGCTGGAAGTTATAGAAGAAAGGGTGATTCCTTACTTGCCGAAAAGTGGGCAGTACCGTCCTCATTCATTACTTTTGGTGCAGGCTGTTTATATGCATGCCAATGTACCCAAAGGATGGTTTGGGGAACGTCCTTTGCCTTTTACTCATTCCGTTTATTTCCGGAGCTTGAAAGGCGTGATGTGCGGAGACCTATCATCTCTTCAAAATATGGATGATGAGGAGTTGTCCATGTGGGCGGGACGTATTATCACGTCAAAAACGCTCGAAATGTATACTGAGAAATACCAGACAGAGGTGGATGAATTTTATGCTATAACCGACGAAGATAAAAAGTCCGGTACGTATTATGACCAAAATTGTGCTTCATCCTCCACGGAGGCTCAAAATCCATGTGAAAACCTTGGATTTTTGAAATGGAGATGCGAAGATAACGAGTATAAAGTAACGTTATCTAAAACAGAAGATCTCCATGAGTTTATCTCGGCAGTGTATGCTTACCAGGGAAAGGAAAGTATATTCACCGCGAAATACGGAGAGTATAGCAAAATTCTCCGCAAATTCGAGATAATGAAAAAATTGGTCGAGAAATTTGAAGAGAGTCTGAATTAAAAACAAAGAGGAGACCATCTAACAAGTCTATTTTTTAACGGCTACCTCCCCTAACTTCCCTTTACTCGGGAGGGGAAATCACTTGCTAATCAACTCTCCCCCTGTGTAAGGGGGAGTTGGAGGGGGTAGTTTTAATTGAAATGTATGTAACTGTATGAAAAAAAGTATTATATGTATAGTATGTGTCATACTATGTATGAACGTTTTTGCCCAAACGGGAGTATATTTTGAAAATTTGTCTTTTGAAAAAGCGTTGGCGAAAGCAAAAGCCGAGAAAAAATGGGTCTTCATCGATTGTTATACGTCGTGGTGCGGTCCTTGCAAGACGATGCTTAATAACGTGTTTCCGGTCAAGGAAGTCGGGGATATATTGAATACCCGTTGCGTTAATATCAAATTTGATATGGAAGTTGGGGAGGGAAAAATATTGGCGGAAAAATACGGGGTGAAATCTTTCCCTACGTTTTTGATTTTTAATCCGGACGGAAGCTTACAATATAGAGCTCTCGGAGGGGCGCAGGTAGAGGATTTTTTAGTGAAAATACAGCGTTGGTTAGATCCAAAATCTTCGTTGACGAATTTGGAAAAACGTTATGCGGCAGGGAAGCTAAAACCTTCTCAGCAGATAGCTTATCTTTTGGCGTTGAAGGATAATTTCAAAAAGGAAGAGATAGAGAAATTATACGCGGAGTGGGCTGGAAAGTGGAAAGAAAAAGATAAATTATCCCGCAATTATTGGTATCTGCAAAGTGACGTAAAATACTCGGATGAAGAGTTCCAATTTCTCATACGCCATGTAGACACGTATGTGAAGTTGATAGGAGAAAAAAGAGTGTATCATTTTTTGTTCTATAAATTTTTGGCCGTGACGAGTCAAATGGTAGGGAGGTATGTTGAGAAAAATCCGGAAGTAAGAAAAAAGTATAGAAGTGAACTTTTCGAGTTGAAAAAGGATGTTGAATCACTCCCTGGATTGGCAGATTCTTTAAGATTACACCGGGATATTTGTTTAGCATTGGGCGGATTGGATGAAAATATGGGAGAGGTACTTCAATTTTTGAGAGAGAATGAATTTGGAGATGATATGCATAGCACGTATTTTCGCTCTATGGGAGTTCGAATGGTTCTGAACAATGGGACGGAAAAGGAAAAAGAACAATTGCTTTCTTTGAAAGACCGTATCGGTGGAAAAGGAGAATTTGATCCCGCATCGAATTTATTGGACGAATTGGAAAAAGAGTTTGCCCAGGTGCGGTTTCGCGATATGCCATTCGAACAGGCCTTGCAACAAGCAAAAGCGGAGAACAAGTTGATCTTTGTGGATTGCTACACGACGTGGTGTGGTCCGTGTAAATTTATGGCTGCAAACGTGTTGACGGAAAAATCCGTCGGAGATATACTCAACCCTGTTTGTCTGTGCGTCAAGTACGATATGGATAAAAAAGAATTAAAAACGGCCTTGGCAAAATATGGCGTGAGAGCTTTCCCGACTTTTCTGATCATACGTCCGGACGGGAGTTTGCAACACAAAATAGTTGGGTCAAGTGAAACGGAGGATTTTATCGTAAAATTGAAACAAGGGCTTTCCGAAAAAACTTGTTTGTCATATTTGCAAAATCAGTATAATGCAGGAAAGTGCAACAAGGAGCAAATGTTGGATTATTGGTTGGCGGTAGGTGATTCGTTCGATAAAAACTTGGCAAAAAAAGTGGGATTAGAATTATACAACATGCTAACCGACGAGGAACGGGTGCAAGCGCAATACTGGCCATTGCTCTCCTCGAAGGACCAATGCGAGTATCATGATTTTATCTTGAAGCATATCGATGTTTTGAAAAGGAATGTGGGGAATGAGGTGGAAAAATTTATGCTGAAAGAGTACACGAGTATGATGCAACATTTCTTTTACTCGTACAAGTGTGGACAATTGAAAGACGAGAAGCAGGCAAGAAATATGTTGAAAAAAGTTCGTCAAGAAGTGATAACGTGTAATTTCACAAAACCGAACAATCTGTTATTACAAATGGATTGGGCCGAGAAAATGTTGGATAAAAAGGTGGTGGATATCGAGAAATATTTGAAAAATGTTACTACCGTGGAGGAGAATGATTTATCTTTCTTATCAGCTTTATATTCTGTGATGAGTAAATATGGTAGCAAAGCGGCGTTAGAGCGTTTGCAGGATTTTAAAGCCAAGAAAGATAAAGCTGTAGAGGATTACACGCGCAAATATTTTTCTTTTTAATATAGGAAAAGGTCAACATCTTAAGGAAGCTTTCTCGTGGAGAAAGAATACACGTTAAGAGACAGCAAGATCAGCTCATTCATTAAGGAAGTCGTGTTGAAATGTAAAATTTTGACACGACTCTTTTTTTCGAATACCTTCTGGCGTTTTTTGTTTATTAGTTGCGAACTTTCTCTTTTTTCCTTATATTTGTAAACATCAGATATTTATTTCCTATATAAATATTCTAAAACCTGACTTCCGGGGACTTGTTTGGGCGATATCCGTTTGTCGTATTTGTTTAATCTAAGATAAAGAGAAAGTGTGAAGGAGAAAGATGTATTGAGTTTTTCGTGTATAGAATTGGTGGCGTTATTTGAGCGGGAGTTCCCGAGTATCGTGCAAGGTGCAAACCTTAGTAAGGATTGGAAAGAATTTGAACAATTTTTGAGGGGGTACGTGCGCCTTGCTTTGGCAAAGCATTCTACTTCTTCGTCTATAAAACGATTTTTCAAGATGTTCATGAACGAGGCCCGGCATATTCGGGATTTTTCCACGGGGCAGAAAATTCGTTACGAACCGATCAAATGGTTGTGGCAAGCTTTACGGGGAGAGGGGGATGGCATACATCCGGACTTTTTGTTGGATTGGTATTATCTATTCAAGAAATACCGGACAGACGAAGTCGTTTTGCCCGATCGGGCGCGATGTGACCAATGGCGGGAACGCTGGAAAACCGGGATGGATGAAGATGTTGCCCGGGAGCGTTGGGAAAACCGGGAGAGAATATGCGGTTTGTTAATCGGGAAAATAGAGAAGCGGGGTAAATTGAATACCCGTTATCGTTTCGAGGGGGAGATGAGCCCGGAAAGAAAACGGGAGTTAGTGGGTGAATGGTGGGGGGACTACAAGTTTCATTTGGCTCTGGCCGTTCGGGATCCGGATGAGTTGAACCTGTTCATGGGTAACACGTTATCGCCGGAATTGATGGAACTTTTGCACCGGGCGAAACAGAAAGGAATCCCGTTCTTCGTGACCCCGTATTATCTTTCCTTGTTAAGCATTCGGACGGATGGGTACGATGACTCCACGATCCGCGGTTACGTGATCTATTCCGAAGAGCTGGTGGAAAATTTCGGGCAGATTCGGGCGTGGGAGAAAGAGGACGTGGTGGAGCCGGGAAAACCGAATGCCGCCGGTTGGTTGTTGCCCAATGCCACGAATATTCATCGTCGCTACCCGGAGGTGGCCATTTTTATCCCGGATTCGATGGGACGGGCCTGTGGCGGGTTGTGTGCTTTATGCCAGCGCATGTACGACTTTCAGAAAGGACACTTGAATTTTAACTTGGATCGGCTGAAACCGACGGACGGGTGGGAAGTCAAGATGGAACGCCTGATGATGTATTACGAGCATGATTCTCAATTGCGGGATATTTTGATCACGGGAGGCGATGCCCTGATGAGTCAGAACCAGACGTTGGAGAAAATCTTGGATGCCGTTTTCCGTATGGCCGTGCGCAAGCGGGAATTGAACAAGCGGCGAGGAAAAGGGAAAAAATACGCCGAGATACAACGGGTGAGATTGGGGTCGAGATTATTGGCTTATCTGCCGAATCGTGTAAATGACGGGTTGATCGAGGTGTTGAAAAGATTCCGGGAGAAGGCGGAACAGGTCGGGATTCAACAATTTTTCATACAAACTCATTTCGAGTCGCCTTTGGAGGTGACGGAAGAGGCGATTCATGCTGCCCGACGCCTGCTGGAGGCTGGGTGGATGATCACCAATCAGGCCGTGTTCACCGTGGCAGCTTCGCGACGGGGGCATACGGCGAGGTTGAGAGAGGTGTTGAATCGAATCGGTATTTTGACGTATTACACGTTTTCCGTGAAGGGATTCGAGGAAAATTATGCCTTGTTTGCCCCGAATAGTCGTTCGGTACAAGAGATGTCGGAGGAAAAAGCGGGTGGGGATTTATCCATGGAGTTGGAAAAGGAGGTCTTGGAATTGCTCGAATACCCGGAAAGGATTCCCGCCGAATTACCGCTTTTATTGGATAAATTTCGGCAACCGTTTTTAGCCACGGATAGAAACGTGATGAACTTGCCGGGAATCGGGAAGAGCATGACGTACCAGACGGTGGGAATGACCAAGGAGGGAAAACGTATTTTACATTTTTCTCTGGATGTGGGACGACGACATAGCCCCCAAGTGGATCACGAGGGGAGTATTTATATCGTGGAAAGCAAGTCGATAGCGGCTTATTTGCGCCAATTGCAAGCGTTGGGGGAACGGGTGGAGGATTACAGTTCGTTGTGGGATTATGCTGAAGGGCGCACGGAATCCCGCTTTGCCCTTTTTGAATACCCGGAGCCGAGAATTGAAATCACGGGGGATTTCACGAATCTGGGGATAGATTCTTAATTTGTTTACTTGTAAAATGTGAAAATTCTGAAATAATTACTAGATTTGTGGAATTATTAAGGTCTTGGTTGCTATGAATAAAAACCTTATAACTTTACTTGGTATTTATTGTATATTTTTATTTGGTGGTTGTGCGGTACGTGTCCCTTCAGAAAATGAAGAACAACATACGATAGATCGGTTATGTCGTGATTACGTTAGGAATAAATATCAGGTATTACCGGGAATGTCTGAAATGCGGGAACAGATCGCAATGTTGAGACGGTGGGAACGGGATACTTCGTGTATATTAATTCCTGTGACAGCTAAAGGAAATAGTTATAACATCGCTAAGCTCCAGGCGGAAAATCAAGCGAAAATAGAATTGACGGGGCGTTTGGCTTCTCGGGTTGCTACTTTATCGAAAGTCAATACCGAGATTGTGAATGAAGGAGAATACGGGGAAAGATTAGAGCATCAAACTACCGTAGAGAGTAAAATTGTCGGTTCATCTTCTCTGAAAAATCTTGTTTATATCATGGAACTATTCCGTGTGTTAAAAAGTGGGGAAACGGAAGTTGTATTGGTTTTGGGATATAAACAATAATATTATGCGGCAATTTATATTCGTGTTTACTTTTTTATTGTTCTGTCACATCGGGGGATATACTCAGGTAAAGGTTCGGGAGGCCACAGGTCGATGGGAAGTGACAAAGGATATTTCCTTGGCAGAAGCGGAAGAAAAGGCCTTGTTTGAGGCTAAGCGGGATGCCCTACGACAGGCGGGAGTCGAGGATGAAATAGCCTATTCCTTTTTGGCAATACAGGGAGTAGATACCTCGTTTTATAAACAGGTGTACAATTACATCGGGCGTGGAGAGATTCAAGGAATCGTGCAGGTAAGCCAGAAAACCGTGAGAAAGATATACGAAGAAGCTACGGATCGTCTCTTCGTGGAGGTGCGAATCCGGGCTAAAGTAAAAAAGACCCAGCAACGGGATCCCGGATTTAAAATAGAATTGGAGGGATTACATAACACTTATCGGCAGGGGGAGATACTCTCGTTTTCTTGTCGGGTGTTTAAAGATTGTTATTTGAAGATATTTGTGTTTGACCCGTCGTGTGGCTTTCGGGTATACCCGAATCGCTATGAAGATGACCGTTGTTTTCGGAGTGGCGATGTGTTCCATTTCCCCAGTGAATGTGATGTGGAATACGTGTTGACAAAAAACGGGCGGGATAATTGGGAGAATAACGTGATGCTTATTGTGGCAACGCGGGAGAAAATTCCTTATACTGGGAAGGCGGATTACGAGTCTGTTCTGGAATGGTTGTTCGAAATACCTTTACGGGATCGTGTTGAAGTGTGGCATAATTTTGTAATCGAGTAATGTGTTGATATATGAGGTATGTGGTCATTCTTTTGTGGATATGTTTATTACCCGCTCTACTTTTCGGACAGCGTGTCGTTTCCGGAAAGTCGGAAGGGAAAAGGGTGAAGATAGAACCCGTGTACGAATTTTCGAAACCTTCAAGGTTATCGGTATCCATGCGTTTGCAGGATCGAAATGAGGATGGATTGATCGAGGCTGCAGAGCCGGTGAAGCTGTACGTGTATTTTCAGAATAGTGGGGAAGGAAGTGCTTTCGGGATTAAGGTTGAAAGATTAGATACCTCTAGGAACACGTTGATTTGTCGGGAGAATATCTACCTCTCGGAGTTGAAAGCCGGGGCGGAACGAATGCTTGTCATCCCACTTCTTGCCAGTGAAGATTTGCGTACGGGAATCGACTCGTTGCGATTTTCCGTATCGGAGTATTTCGGGGTACAACCGGATACCAGCGTTGTGTATTTTAATTCGGTCGAGCGTTTAGAGCCGGATCTCGTTTGCATGGGTGTTGAGGTGTTGAATGATGCCGGAATACTGCGGGCTGGTGAGACGGCAGATGTAAAGGTCGTGTTGCGCAACTTGGGTAGAAGTTTGGAAGGGTGTAACTATCGAGTCTCGTCAACAGATGCGAATGTTTTGATAAAATATACCTCGGAACAGGGGAAAGATCGGTTGCCCATCGGAGAATCGGTTAGTTTGCAATTTCAAATTACCTCCGACCGTCAGTTGGGTGTTGTCAAGGATTTGCCTGTTTTCGTGGCTGTTTATAGTAACGATGTTATGATCCGGAGATTGAGAATACCTTTAGGGATCAACGAACCTCCAGTGCGTTATGCCGTGTTTCCGTCGCATCCGACTTTGGAAAACGTGTTGCGGATGAAGACTCTTCAAGATAGGGGGATGCCCAAGAGTGAGGATATCCTTCGGATTCCCCGGGGAAAGACACCGAACGAGGAGGCTATAGCCATCGTGATTGGGGTAGAAAACTATCGCTATCTTCCGATTGCTCCCTATGCCTGTAAGGATGCGATGCTCATGACTAAGTATCTGCAATACACTTTTGGCGTAAATCGTGTGTTGACTTTTTATGACAGTGAAGTGCGGGGTGATTTCTTCGAAAAATTATTCGATCCGGTAAACGGTAAGTTGAGCAAAATGGTAAAAAAAGGAAAGACGGATGTTTATGTTTATTATTCCGGCCATGGCGTACCCGAAAAGAATGGAGAGGAGGCTTATCTTTTCCCCGTAGACGGAAAAATTATGAATGCCTCTTCTTGTGGCTACGGGTTGAGTCGCTTTTACCGGGACCTCGATAGCTTGAAGGCCCGTAACGTGGTGGTCTTTCTGGATGCCTGCTTCATGGGTGATACGAAATATTCAAGAAGCTATGTTTCGCGGAATATTTCGGGAACCAAAGGGGTGGTTGTCAGACGGATAGGACAAGCCCCGTGGCACACGAACCGGAATTTCTTTGTGTTCACATCCTCGCGCAATGACCAGTCTTCCCTAGCCTTTGATCAGTCCGGTACGGGACTATTTACTTATTATTTGGCATTGGGGTTGAAGGGAGCTGCCGATGCGGATGGAGACGGAAAAATCACGACCGGGGAATTGTCCGATTACATCTCTTCCCGTGTGGAGGAAGTCTCCCGAAAGATTCGGGGGGAACAGACTCCCCAATTGTTTGGACGTCCGGATAAAGTATTAATCGAGTACAATTAGTATATGAGGAAAGTCGTTATTATATTTTTTTGTTTGTTAGCTTGTATCTCGCTTCATGCCCAAGAGGTGCAGGATGTGACGTTCAAGAGAGTCGGTAATACGATCGAGATTTGCTATCGGTTACAACATTTACCTCCCCGGCAATACACTTGGATTGAGATATATTATAGTCTTGATGACGGGAAAAATTGGCAAGGCCCTCTCAAAAGGATTGCGGGTGATGTGGGAAGAGTTGAATACGGGGGCAAAAAACGGGTTGAGTGGGACGTGTTCAGTGAGCTGGAAAAAATCAATGGCATTTTGGCTTTTGAAGTACGAGCCTCTGTTGAAGAAAAGGAGGAGCGTGGAGAGAACATCCTGTTGTACAGTTTATCGGAAACAGCTCCTTTGGGGCTTATGTTTGCCCGGGTTTGTCGTTGGGGATGGTTCGTGCGTTTAAAAACAGATGTGCGTTCCTGTAGAGGTTCCGATTACGAGTGTAACCGCAGCGGGATAATAAACCGGGATCTCAGGGAGACGTATTACCGGGTGGAGGACGAAGAGCGAAAATCCCGTTTCGGAGTCTCCGGTGGAATCGTTTACCGGCTTTCGCATAGTTTTTATTTCTTTGTTGGTGGAGGTTACGGGCAACGCCGGGTGCAATGGCGGGCTTCGCTTTATAAGTACGTGGATGATAGTAAAATGCGGGATTTATGGCTACAATGTGAACCGGATTCTTTTTCCGGAGTGGAACTCGATGGAGGGGGGATATTCCGCTATCGCCGTTTGTGCCTGTCAGCTGGGATGTCGGGTATTAATGGTAAATTTTGGGAGTTATCCGGTGGGTTAGGGATTATCTTTTAATGGCTATGAAAAAAAAGATTGCTATATTGTTGTGGCTCTTGGGTATATTGACGGCTTGTGTGCGGGAGACCGGTATCCCGGTTGGAGAGAATTCTTTTGCTGAAGAAGCCTATCGTCCCGAGATTGCACTTTCTGCAGTTGACTCGATAACTTGTTATGGGGCAACCGTTCGGGTGAATTTAAAATCTGCTGGAGGGCGGAAGGTGGTGGGAGGAATTTGTTATTATAGTTTGGATTCCTTGGTACGACTCGAATATAGAGACTCCATACCTATGATATTGCAAGGAGATTCGGTGTATATAGCCAAATTGGCGGGATTGATACCGGGAGAGGACTATTATTGTCGTATTTCGGTGAAAAATGAGGAATGGGAGTCTTGTTTGGAGAAGTTCGTGTTTACCACAAAAGATAATGCAAATTCAGAGATTAAATTTTATACAGGGGCGAAATTTCAGGCTTATGATTATGTTGATTTTTATGCGCAAGTAAATGGTAGTTTTGATTCTATCGGCTTTGTTTATGGAAAAGATCCTTATTTGCGAAGAAATTCTTCCTATTCGGAGGAAATAGAGAAATTTCAAGAAAATCATCAGTATGGAATCTACATCACGGATTATGAATTGGATACCACTTATTATTGTCGTTTTTTTGTCTTTAAAGGAAAAGAATTATATTATAGTTCAGTGCTTAGTGCCAAAACGGCAAAGATGGTTCTGGCGGAAATCAGTACATCTCCCGTTACGAATGTTTCTTCATCCTCGGCAAAGACCGGTTTCATGCTATTGGGTAGGAGTTCTTCGAAGATAAAACGTTTGGGCTTTTGTCTCGGGACCTCGTTACATCCGACGGTAGAACGAGGAGAGGAAAGCGATCGGGTGATTGAGGAAAGCATTATGGATTACAATCAAATTGAATTGACCGGTTTACTTCCCCGAACGACTTATTATCTTCGAGCGTTTGTGGAAAATGCTAGTGGAATTGCGTATGCAGAGGAGTATTCCTTTACAACAAAAACTCCCGGGGAAAAAGTCAATGAACCTTGGAAGAAAGTAACGGGATTGCCAGAACGAGTTTCGGAGAATGCAATATTGGTGCGAGCCGGCGAAAACCTTTTTTTAGCGGATTCCTGGCAAAATTTGTGGAAATACAATTTATCCACGCTCTCTTGGAAAAAATGTGCGGATTTACCAGGACTTAAGCATGAACGATTGGCATTGACTTCCGTGGATAGTGTCCTTTATTGTAATTATAATTCCCAAGAGAATAATTATGGTTTGGCCTGTTATAATATTGCAAGGGACGAATGGAGCTCATTAATTGATTCGTTGAATTCCTGTGATTTTCGTGGAGGGGTGTTGTGTGACGGGACAATATATTACATACTGAGATCGAGGTCTGGTTTGATAGCGTATGATGTGCAGCAAGAAAAATATGAGATATTGGGGTCGAGTCACGTGTTCCCGTGGCCTTATTACATATTTTCGGTAGATTCTAGTATTTATGTGGGACGAGGTAGTGGCATACTTCAATATTCTCTTTCGAGTGGGGTTTGGAGATCACGTACGGATGCGCCTTATGCGGGAAGTCTTCCCTATCTTTTTCAGAAAGACGGTTATTTGTATCGTTGTGGAGGTATGTTTGCTTATCAAACAAGTGCGCAAGGATATTTGCCGATTTTATTGCGTTATGATGCGGTCAGAGATAGCTGGCAGCGTAAGGCAGATTGTCCTGTAGAAAGTGTAGGTTTTATTAATATGTTTTCCGGTGGCGATGCGATAATAGACGATGGCTATGTGGTGTGTGAGGGATGTATTTGGCAATATTTCCCGGAAGAAGATATAGATTGTCAATTAATAACGGTTGATTAATTGGAGATAATATGAAGGTGTTGTTTTTTTCGATTTGTCTGTTTTTCGTTTTGGAAGCTTGCGTGCGGGAAAGTAATTCTCCGTTGGGAAGTGGTTCCTATTCACCTCAGGCAGGAGTTCCTGTTTCGGAAATAGAAATGGATACCTGTTTACCTAATGATGTGTATCTCCGGGTATGTTTAAAGTCGACAGGAGAACGGAAAATAGTGAAAGCTTTGTTTGTTTACAGCATGGATAGCCTTTTAAGAGAAGAGTATCGAGATACAATCGTGTTGACCTTGGCAAACGATACAACCTATGGAGTAAGGTTGTTTAATTTAATTCCTGACTTGTCTTATTATTGCCAAGCGATCGTGCAAAATGCGGAATTTACCGGTGTTTCTCCGGAGTTTGTATTCAATACTCCTTCATCTGATGGGAGTGTACGAATGCTATCATTTATTTCAGCCCAGACGTATCAACACATTTTTATGCATGAATACACGGAAGGAGAGCCTGATTCCGTGGGACTTGTTTGGGGAACTGATCCTTACGTTAGATTAAACGGTCACTATCCTTCGATTTGTGCGATTCGTTCGAAAAATAATCTTAGTACTTATCTATATGATTTTGAGTATGGTCAGACCTATTATTGTCGTTCTTTTGCGAAAAAAGAAGGAAAGGTATATTATAGTGAGGTGAAAAGTGTCCAAACGAAGGTTGCCGGTGTTGGGAAAATTTCAACTTCTCCGGTTTGCGAGGTTTCCGATCGTTCGGCCAGGACGGGGTATATGATTCGGGAGAAGAGTGCCACGAATATTAAGCGAATGGGAATATGTTGGGGTGATTCCCCTCGGGTGCGTTTGGATAGTCTTGGGGAAACGGGAAGTTTTGTAACGGGTAAAATCACGGAATATCAACAGATATATTTGCACGATCTACGACCTTCGACCACCTATTATGCCCGTGCTTTTATCGAGAATGCTGGAGGTATTGCTTATGGGGAAACCTATAAGTTTAAGACCCGGCCATCAGGTCAGTTGGGAAAACAGCCTTGGAAAAAGATTGTTTCCTTGCCCGATCGGGTGGTGGAGGTTGGAACATTAGCTGCTTGTAACGGGAGTTTATTCCTGTTCGGGAGTCAGGCTTTATGGGAATACAATCTTGATTCCGGAGAATGGTTACGTCGTGAAGAGATACTGGGGCAGGTGTTCTTTCCTTTGATTGTCACCGCGGGGAATTGTTTTTATTGTTCACAAAGGACTGTCGGCTACTCGGAATTGTGGAAATATGATGTTGAAAAGCATACTTGGGAGAAATTATTGAATGTTTTGGCAGAAGATGAAGTTTATTCCGGAGTGTTTTATGAGGGGTATATCTATTATAAATCAAGAGGTTCAGCCTTACGAAGATTTGACGTGAGTGATAACACGATTATTCCTTTCGGTTATAATCAGTTGTTTAACGGGGGACAATATTTGTTTATTATAGATAATGTGTTGTACGTGGGGAGTGGATCCAATTTTGCCCGTTTCCCTTTTCGTTCTTATGCTTGGGATAGGTTACCTGATTTTCCTATTGAAAGTTTTATGTGGACGCCTTTCGTTACAGAAATTGATAGTCGATTTTATTTATTTGGAGGTATGTATCCTTATGAGTCATTTGATTTACAGGGGGTACCACTTACTTTTTATTATGAACCGGAAATGAATAAATGGATTCGTGTTGCTGATTGCCCTATAGAAGAGGGGGGTGTAGTGGATGTCAGATCTGATGGATATTCCGTGGTAGAAGGAGGATATGTCCTTTGTGGGCGGCATATTTGGCAATATTTTCCGGAAGAGGACGTGGACTGCGAACTAGTAGCAGAATAATTCCCTGGTTTTTTCCATACTGGGTATTTGTTTTCCCGGTTGGGCTCCGATGTACGAGGGTTCGCAGATCATGTATTTTTTATCGTGATGTATCACGCATTTTTCCATTCCCCGACAGGGAAGGTCTACCGCTGCGGCAACGTGTTCGGGATAAACGACCAGAATTGCTTTCAGCCCTGTCAGGCGATTGACGAGATGGCGGAACAGGATGGCACTGTCTTCGCAATCTAGGTATGGATAGTATAGGGATTCTTCTGCGAAAAAATAGCGTTCCCGTCCCCATACGATGGAATCCGATTGATGTTTGAAACAGGTGTGCATGAAACGTAATATTTCATAGGTGTGGGTATACTCGGAAGAGTCTTTACGCAACATTTCCCGTAAGGGGGCCAGCAAGGCTGTGTCTATGGGGGCGGAAGCGTACACGCGGAGGTCGCAAGCGGGATAAGTCGCGTAAAAGTCGATGAGATGTTCGTTTACCGGGAGAATGATTTTTTTCTTGTTGAATATAAATTCTTTACGGTTAAACTTGTTTTGTCCTAATTTCAGCGGGGCGTGTAGGAATAGATCCGGGGTCTGCGTGGCAAATTTGATTTCCCGGGAATATGTTTTCAGCTTATTTACTGCAAATTCTTTCTTTTCCGGGATGTAATAGGGAATATCGTTAATGAGAATGTGATAGAAACTGTAGACTTTTGTGTTAAAGGGGAGTAATAACACGAGTTCTCGATTATTGATAATTCCCATTCGGCATTTATATCCCCGATGGTTCATGAGAAAACATTGCATGATGATGCGTATATCGGGCGAAACGGATTGCTGACGGGTTATGTGGCAGATTAATTGATAATATCCCCACGTGTTTAAGTTCAAGTGGGATGATAGCAACAAACATTCAGCCAAGCAGGTTGAAAAATCCGAGTTCCCTAAGGCGAGCCAAATCTGCCCGACGGATTTTTCTGATATTTCTGAGGTTTCTGTTGGTATATTCTCGGGAAGATGGATATCGATTTCTATGCCAAAAAAATTTTTCTCGTCTGTTTCAGGGGAGTATATTTTTGAGGTGGTTTGGTTGCGGGAGAAGAGAACTTGGTTGTAGCGAACGGGAGTGGTGGGAGGGATGATGGGAAACGTTTCCCAGGATTGTTCCAAAAACTTGGCAAATTCCCGGTTTACACTATCCCTGAAATTCGAAAATTCTTTCGCAATGCTATCTCTAAAGATATGAAAATTAAGGTGAAACGTGGAGTCAGTGTTTTGTATTTCGTGTAAAATGTTATCCACAAATTGTTCGAATTCTTCCTCTTGTGCCCGAGAAACCATGGACATTAATAACAAAACTATCACCGTAAGTATTTTTACTCTCATTTCCCTTGTTGTTTAGATATTTTCCGTATCAAAGACCGAGGTATCCGTCTTTTCTGTTTCAATAAGCCCCAGCGTACCCGACGCGTCCTGCCCGTTCTCACTGACAGCGAAGCCGTACACGACCAGTTGGCTCATGTCCCAGTCCGCGGGAGGGGTCCATGTCTTTTCCCCGCTTTCTCCCCGGGAGCCTAGTTTTACAAGACGACTTCTTTCTTCTTTCCGCTCGTATACCGCACCCACCAACTGATCGCTCTTTGCCATGAACGGCATCAGCGGTTGTTTTTTCCACCGGAACGCGACCAAGCGTTTTTCCGCGTTCACTTCCGCCTCCATCAGGGGAAGCCGCAAGTTACCGTCGGATAGCGAGAGGGTCAGCAAATCCAGGGTGGGATGATCCCAGTCCTCCGCGTTCACCTTGCCGATGTTGTCCCGGGTGAAGCAGTTGGTACATGTTTTGCCGGACGAGGTGCAGTAGCCTGTTTTTAGAATCGCGATAAAATTGCGGCGCAATCTCGTGATCAGTCTTAACCGGGCGCGTTGCTGCAGCTGTTTCGGGGTTTTCGCGTCTTTCATGAATCTCGTTTTTGCCCGGGCAATCTGGGTTTTGCCTATCTTGTAGGAAGTTACGTTTCCCACTGAACCGGAGATATCCTTGTATATGCTTGGATTGAAAATAGCCATGATAAATTGGTATTAAAGTTTTGAAACGGTGAAATACATGCACGGGGAAAACCGTTTTCTGTTCTCCGCGCTGAAAAAGCAGTATAAATGGGCAGTTTCCCATTCTCCTTCCGGCAAAAGAACGGAGGCCTGGCCGTTTTGCCGGCAAAAAACGTTCGTTTCCAGCACCTCGGGTTGGTAGGGTTCGGTGTTGAAGATGGCGGCAACGAGTAGCCGGTCAGAGGGTTGAGCCGTGACGGTTGACGAGTTGTCGAGCCACGCCAGTTCCAACTCCTCGGGGGTACACCTCGTGGCTTTCGTGCCGAAGGGTAATTGCAGGCTGCCGGTGGATATGACCAACCGGGGGTAATCGATGTAATCGTCCTGGCCGAACATGTTCATGTTGGCGTGTAGAAAACCGTGGTAGCCGGACCTCCGTTCTTCTTCTTTCGCCGCGATGGCGTGGACTTTTTCGAGGAGGCTTCCCCGGATGGCCCTGTACATGGTTTGCGCGGCGGTAAGCTTGACTCGTTGTGCCGTTTGTTTTTCGGTGCGTGGGTTACTAATGCTTACGGCAAGCTTGCGCAGGTAAGTTTTGTTACCCACGGTGTAAGCCACGTGCCCGTCGATTTTTCCGGAGGCACCTTGGAGAGAGGAATTGTTTACTGTTGCCATTTGTGTTTTTTTAAAGGTGGTATTAAAGCACTGTTAATTGAATGCGTAGCTACTTAGCAGCGTTTAAATATGAATCAAAGGTATATCTATTTATTTGTTATTACAAATTAAATCCTATATTTTTTAATTATTTTAGGAGCGGAATGGGAGGAGAATGGGAGCGGAATGGGAGCGGCTCGCTTTTTGATGGCAATAAATTAGCATTTTGATCGCTTTTTCAGCTAGTAAATCGGAATGAATATTGATCGTTTGTTGCTGTACGTGCCGATAGTAGGATTCGACAACAGGTTGTCCGGCCGGCAATCCCGTTTTTCGCTTGGGGAGTGGGTGGAAAAATCAGGTGCGGGAGGTGAAGGTTTACTTCACGGTTTCTCTCGTGATGTTAAGCGTGTCCGGAGTTTTGAGCGTGTCCGCGTGGTGAAAAATGTCGGGTGATGCGGGTGGAAAGACTTCTTCTTCCGTGGAGTGGAATTGCCACCAATAGATGCCGTAGCTCCCGGAGAAAAAGAGAACGATGGAGACGAGTATTTTCACGAAGTGGCGTTTCTTGCATTCTCTCTTCGCGAGTGAATGGGGGCGGTTCGCGGATAACGCGGCGGCAAGATTTCGCATTTCTTGCAGTTTCCGACAACAGGCAGGGCAGGAAATAAGGTGCTCCTGGAAAAGGGTTTCTTCTTCCGGGGACATTTTGTTCATCAGGTAGCGTCCAACTTGGGCGGTCGTGTATGTACATTCTTTTTCTTGCATGGGTCTATAGTTTAGAGATGATTTTTTCGATGTGGGAACATAACGGGGCTTTTACCCGACAAATGTCTTGCCGAAATTTATCCGTTTTCCTTTTCAATTCTTTCGGGGCGAGGTTGCCGTATTTCTGGATGGCGATCTCCTCGTAGGAGAGGCCTTTCACGAAATGGAGTATGAATATTTCTATTTTGTCTTCTATTCCCCGGAACAGTTCTTTCTGCAAGGGGTTGTCCGGGTCTTGCAGGATGTTTAATATTTTTTCTTTTTCTACCAGCCACTCCTCGGTTTCGGGGTTTTTCTGATCGAGCAAGGTGATTAGTTGGTTTTCTTCTTTTAACACGAGTGTTTTCCGTTGGCGATAGGATTCCATGAATTTGTTTTTGATGATCCCGATGGCGTAATTTCTGATGGACAACGGTTGTTCGGGGGCGGCCAGCCGGTTTTTTTTGATGGCCTCGATGAACGCGATGTATGTTTCATGGTGAATGTCTTCCCGCTCGGGCAGGTCTTGTCGTATCAGTTTTTTGAGCCATTTCGAGATACCCGTGCAGAATACGGGGTGCGCGTTCTTGACGTGTTCCAGTATTTCGGTGCTGGAGAGGGGAAATATGGTGTCCGTGATTTGCTGGCAGTAGTAGTATAGTTCTTCCGGGGTGTTTAGCCGGAGATCGGTTGTAAAGTAGTAATGATAGTATTTGAGAAACAGGTCGCGGGGTAGCAGGTAGGCGAGCGAGTCTTTGAACGCGGCGATGTAAGTGTTGACTTCGGCGGGCGACTCCTTCCAGTATTTGGTTTCTACCATGTTTTGTGCTTTGCTGTAAATGTTTTCGATGAAAAGCGGGACATTTATGTTGGATTGCACGAAAGCGGGGAATTGTCGTTCCGCGTAGTAGGTGTTCAGAAGTTGGTGTTTCCACGCGCTGAATGTCGTCATCGGGAGGTCTTGACTTAGTTCTAAAAGAAACGAGATTTCTTTTTCGAAGTCTTGTATGAAGCCGAGCGAAGTGAGATTATAGTTTTCGTTGTCTTTCATCAAGAACTCACGAATGATGCATTCTTTGTCTTGTATCATGTATTAGCAACCGTATATAATTTTGGGCAAATGTAGTTAAAATGGATGAATGCGGACGGTTAGCGATAATTATTTTTTGAAAAAAATGGCTGGTTCGTGTCACGTTTAGGTTTTTGTGACACTATTATATAAAACGATATACATGGAAAGTATATTACTGGATATAAATGATGACGACGAGATGGCCAAGTTGTTGGCGGTGGTTCTCTATGACGAGGAGAGTAGTTTGCGGGGGTATTTGCAGATAACGGACCATGAGCTGGTGACGGCTATTGTCGCGCATTACGCCCGGGGGGTGTCGTTCAAGGAGATTGTTTTGAAGGGTGAGCCGGAGTTGAAGGGGGTGGTTTTGAAGAAGCGGGTCGCGTTGCTCGAAGCCCGGGCTATCGTTGAGATGAGGCGTTTGAAGATGGAATTGAGGGGTGTGTTGGGGGAGTTGTTGGAGAAGCGCGAATGAGCGGGAGATGTAATCGTGATTGAAAATAGATGGATGATGATAAAGTAGGAAAGATGAAAATGAAAGGGTATTTTGTTTTGTTGGTGGTCTTGTTTACAGGTGGGTGTTTGTACGGGCAGGATTACGAGGCGTGGTTGAAGAGGGAGAGGGCCGAGAGGGAGAAGTTCGCGAAGGAGGAGAAGGCCGGTTTGCAGAAACTCCAAAAGGAGTATGATGCTTTCGTGGAAGCTCGCGACAAGGAGTTTTCGGAGTTTTTGAAGCAGAGGTGGAAGGAGTACGAGATGTTTGCCGGGAAGAAGCGGGATGCCGGGGTGCCGAAGCCGAAAGTGTCTCCCGTGGCATCGGCGAAGCAGGACGTGAAAACAGTTTTATTGCGTGTCGAGAATCCGGACGAGGGGCGTTTGGTTGTCCGGGACGCCAGTCCGGTTCTTCGCACGAAAAAAAGCGGTTCGAAGCAGGTGCGGGAGTTGCAGGTCTGTTATGTTTTTTACGGGAATAAGGTCGTGTTGCCTGTTGACGAGGCCTTGAAATTGGAGTGTGAAAAGGTGAACGAGGAGTATTTCGCTTCTTACTGGTTGCGGGCAAGCCAGTCGAATTATGACGAGTTGCTCGACTGCTTGTTCGCGTACAAGAGTGCATTGGGGTTGAATGACTGGGGATATTACATGTTGGTAAGGGCGTTTGCCGATCATTTTTTGAAGGGAGATAATTCCAGACATTTGTTGTGCTGGTTTTTGATGAATAAGTCCGGTTACATGGCAAGCTTGGGATTCGGGGAGGGAAAGGTGTCGATTTTACTTCCGGCACGGCAAGCGATATACGGGCGGTCGTATATTTCGCGGGGTGGACTTCATTATTATATCATGGCGGATTTGAAGCGGTTGGCAACGTACGAGAAGAATTTTGCCGGGAGTAACCGGTTGTTGGATTTGGGGTTCGAGACGGCGTTGAATTTTTCAGTCGATCGTGTACAGGCGAGATCGGTTGTTTTCGATGGCCGGGAGGTGAAATTATTGTATAACGCGCATGTGGTTGATTTTTATGGGGATTATCCCTCTACGGAATTGAGTGTTTATTTTAACACGCCTTTTTCCAACGTGGCGAAAGAGAGTTTATCCGAAAGTTTGTATGCCGGGTTGCAGGGGTGTGATTCGAAAACACGCGTGAGCAAGTTGTTGTCGTTTTTGCACGAGTCGTTCCCTTACATGACGGATGAAGAGCAATTCGGTCAAGAGAAGTATTTTTTCCCGGAGGAGGTGTTGTTTTACCCGTATAGTGATTGCGAGGATCGCGCGGCGTTTTTTTCCTCGTTGGTGACGTTGGTGGCGGGATTGCCCTGCGTGGGATTGAGTTACCCGGGACACGTCGCGGCGGCGGTGAAAATGGACAGCGTGAATGTCGGAAATTATCTTTTGCTTGACGGGGAGCGTTATTTGTCATGCGATCCCACGTATATCGGGGCATCGATCGGGATGTCGATGCCGCGTTACGCGAATCAGTCGGCCGTGGTTATCAAGCAGGAGGAGGGGTGTGGCATATCCAGGGAGCGGGAGGATCGTGTGTTGGCAAGGGTGAAGGAGGCCGGGGGAAATGTGTTGAATGTCAGCACGGGGTTGGTGAAAGGTAAAGACGGGGAGGTTTACGTGACCGGGGTTTTCGATGATGTTTTTCGTGCCGGGCGTGAGGTGTTGAAAAATACCTCGAAGGGGAACCGGGTTTTCTTGGCGAAACTGGACAAGTCGGATCGGTTCGCGTGGGCGTTGGCATTGGACGGTAGCGGTGAAAATGATTTGCCCCGCCATCTGGCAAGGCATGACGAGGATGTGGTTCTTTCCGGTTCTTTTCAAGGGACGGCACGCGTTGGGGGACGGGTTTTGCAGGCGGAAGAGGGACAAGGTATGTTTGTGGTAAACGTGGGCAGGAGCGGTAACGTGAAATGGACTTCGACCGTGGCGGTTCCTCGTGAATTGGTTGACGAGGGGTATTCTTACATGATGAAATTTAATGATCGGGGAGAGGTGTTGGATAGCCAGTTTCGCCCGATGATGCCGGAGGCGCGAGGAGAGGAGATCAGCGTGGTGCGCGATAACAAGTGGATGATTAGCGGGATGTACACGCCTGTTCGCCCGTTGGTGCAGGAGAATCGGATCGAGGCAAAGCACGAGCGCGGCGTGTTGGAGATGGCTGATCGGTTGAAGGCGATCAACGATGTTCTGGTGCAGGAGAATGTTCATTCGACGATTGCCGGCTTGCTGGCTGTTGTTTCGTTGATGAGTGACGGGAGCGAGATCATCCGGGGTGAAGAGTTCATACGGGCCCTGGATCGATATAATTCTTCGTTCAAGAGTAAGTGTCCTAATATTTATAAAAATATCAAGCGCGTTGATTTCGTGAAGGGTGAGCATGGATTCGTGGATATAAAGACCACGGACGGGAAATCGATCACGATCGATAAAATGCGATTGAATAACGGAAGTAGGATTCGGTTTTCCGAGTTGCCGGAGGGGCACGTGTTGGTTGAGGTCGTGGATGGCATGTCGGTGGGAAAGGCGTTTATCTGGTTTAAATTGAATAGCGTGAAGTTGCATCGGGATACAGGGGATTTGGTTTTCGATTATGATCGGGATCACACGTTGAAGACGTTTAATTTGGGGAGAGATATATTACAATAGAACATGAAATGGTTATTTTAATTTAAAATTTGGAAGAGATGAAAAAATCGTAATGTTAGCCATGTGTATGTGCGCGTACCTTGGTTTGTTTGCTCAAGAAGGATCGGGTAAGGATGTTATTTTAGTTGATTATTTCACGTATACGGAAAGTATTGGTGATTCTTATCCGACGACTTTGCGGCATGCTGTCATTGGGGGCTTGCAGGCAACCGGGCGTTTGGTGATTATTGATGCTGATGCAGAGTCCGGTTTGAAGTTGGAGAAGGATCGACGTAATTCGGAAGAGGCGATGGGGGATGCGACGGCTCGTCGGAGCGAGATGAAAAAGTTGGGGGCTAATTACATGTTGAAGATTCATGTGACGCAAATGGATGCTTCCCAGGAAAAGAAGGATGACGGTTCCACGTGGTATAGCGGTTTGATTAATTTCACGTTGACTTTGGTAAACGTGGAGGATGGTACGGTGAAAGTGAGCAAGCCTTTTAATTATGCAGGTTTGAACGCAAAATACGGGGACACGAAGGAGGCCGCTATTACAGCTACCATCGATTACGTGAAGATATCCATGAAAAAATTCGTGAATGATAATTTTGATTTGAAAGCAAGTATTGTTGCTATCGAGAATGTGGATAAGAAGAAAGGTGCTGTATCTCTCTATATTGATTGCGGTGAATCTATGGGGGTGAAAAAAGGTCACACGTTTATCGTGAGGGTTGAGAAACAGGTGGCGGGAAAAACGCTTTACACGGAAATCGGCAGGGTTAAAGTTGATGAAGTTCAAGGGGATGACATGTCTTTGTGTAAAGTAACCAAAGGTGGGGTGGAGATTCAAAAAGCGGATCAAGATAAGAAAAAAATGGTTGTAACTTATAAACCATCTGTTCTTGATGGGGTTGGATCTTCTATTAAGGAGGGGCTTAAGTGATACTATTTTAATACTCGTCAGTCGATTTTTGTTTTTCAAAGGGAAAGGATGTGTTTATTCACGAGTTGTCCCTTTGGGAAGCAGAAATCTTGAATTATGTACGAGTGAAATTTTGTTGGTAGGTAAAAACGGTAAATCGCGTTTCAGATGAAAAAGTGGTATTTGTCATTATTGTTCTTGTTTGTGTTTTATGGCATGAAAGGACAATCTTATTCGGGAGATGTGGAATTTTTGAGTAATATTCAGGGGGTGATTGTCGTGCGTGCGACCGGAATTCACGAGAAGAAGAAGGAGGCTTCGGAGATGGCTATCAAGTCGGCTTTTTATGCTTATTTTTTCTCGGGTATATCGGGATTGAATAACGGGCTTCCGTTAATAGGAGAGGGTGGACAAGAGAAGTTTAAAGATTATTTCAGCCGTTTTTTTGAAGGGGGAAGGTATTTTAATTTTGTTCGTAAGGAGGAGTTGATGGAAGAGCCGGAGAGGTTGCGTTCGAAAGCTTATAAAGCAGTTGTCCGGTTGACATTCTCGAATGATGCTTTGTTGCGGGATATGGAGATGAATCAGGTCGTGTTGACCCGGACGGATGTAGTGCCGAAAACGATAGAATTACCGTCGATTATGGTGGTTCCTTATCGGAAAGGAAATGAAACTTTTGCCGATTTGTTACAAGGTGATTCGGATCGTCGGGTGGCCGTATCCGTGATCCAAAAGAGTTTTATTAACAAGGGGGTAAATACGAATGATTTCGAAGCTAAGTACCGGAGTATTGAGCGTAGAGCTCTGCATCAGGCAGACTCTCGAACTTCTCCTGACGCGGAATTGTTGAAAAATTCAGGTTCGGATGTTTACGTGGAAGTTGATCTTATTAAAGATATTACGGCGGAAGGTGCTCGCGTTACGATGAATTTAAAGGCATACGAGACTTCTTCGGGAGCAACCTTGGCCTCTGAAACCTATATATCCAATCGTTTTAAGACGAACGCGACGGATAAGTTGTGTTATTACGCGATTCAGGATGTGGAAGATAGTTTTTTAAAGCAGGTCGTAGCCGCTTTGGCGGAAAAGGAGAGCAAAGGGAATGCCGTGGTGTTGGATTTTTCTTTGTCCGGGACGGCTGAGATAGATTTTGATACAGAAGTGGGAGATATGGGTTTCCCGTTGAGTGACGTGTTACGGATGTGGGTAAAGAAAAATGCTAAAGGTGGTAGTTATCATATACAGGGAGCCACGGCCGAGAGTGTGATTTTTGATAGGGTGCAAGTACCTAACCGTTCGGATCGTGAGGAAGTAATGGATGCAAATGATTTTGCTTTGAGTCTTTTTCTCTATTTAAAGAAGCAAAATGTGAATTGCGAGAAAAAAGTTGAAGGGAATACGATATATATCAAGATTATTAAATAAAATGAAATTGTGGCTATGAGGTATTTGCTGGGGGTGTTATTATTTTGTTTGCTTGGAAATTTGGAGGCTCAAGAGCGTCCGGATTGGGTGAAGCAGCGTCCGGTGTCGTCCATGCACTACATTGGGATAGCGTGTGTGTCGAAGAGTGAGAAGGATTACATGCAGAAGGCGAAACAGCAGGCGTTGAATGATTTGATCTCGGAAATCAAAGTGAACGTGGCGTCGACTTCTTTGTTGCATACGTTGGAGGAAAATGATCGAGTCTGGTCGGAGTACGAGGAAAGTATTCGGGTGGAGGCGAGAGAGAGCGTGGAAAACTTCAAGATGAGAGGTAGTTGGCAAAGTGATACAGAGTATTGGGTGTATTACGAATTGAACAAGTTCGATTACGAGGAGATGGTTGAGAAGCGCAGGGAAAAAGCGGTGCGGGAAGGATTTGATTATTGGTGGCAGGGTGAATCTTCGCGAAACAGGGGGGATTTGACGATAGCGTTAGCGTGTTATTTGAAAGGTTTAGAGGCGATACGCCCGGCAATTAACGAAGATTTGATTTGCAGCGTGGAGGGAAAGGATATGGATGTCGGGCACGAACTTTATAATTCTTTGTTGAATTTATTTCGAGGAATAACTATCAGGACGACTCCCGGGACGGTGGAGGGAAGGGCTTTTCAAGGAGTAGACGCTCCGGTTTCCGTACACGTGGAGCGTGAGGGTGTTCCTTTGAGGAACGTGGCGTTGTCTTGCCAATTTGTTTCAGGAGACGGGGTGTTGTCAAAAGAACTGGTGACGGATGAGTCCGGTAACGCGGATTTATACATTCGAAATATAACTTCCAAGGAACCGGGTCAAGAAATTGCTATTGTTTTGAACAAGTCGTTGTTTGCCTCGTTGGAGAAAAGCGTGTACAAGGGGATGTTGAAGAGCGTGCAGGAGGTTATGCCCCAAGGGCGGGTGAACGTGAGTGTCAAGAAAATGTCGGTGAAAGCTTTTTTGGAAGTAAAAGATGGTGCGGATCAGGTGTTGAAACGAGTGGTTTCCAGTTTGTTGACGAATAGTTATTTTGATTTGGCAGAATCACCCTCTCAAGCGGATGTTTTGGTGTTGGTAAAGACTGAATTCCGTAAGGGGGAGGAAATCCCTGGGGAGATGTATAATCTCACGGCATATTACACGACGGTGAATATTGATATCGTGAATAACCGGAGTAACGCGGATATTTTGCATTACGGGATTGATGAAATGAGGAGTTTGGCTCCGGCTAAAAATTCGTTGACGGCAGCCAGAAATGCAGCGATGACGAGTGTTTCAAAACGTTTGCGCCAGGAGTTGGAGAAGGAACTGAAAAGAATGAATATCGATATGTTGGGAGATATTAATCCTAATCCCGATCGTTTGAAGAAAAAGCCCGTGGCGAATGTGAAGCCGGACGTGAAGGTTGATGCGAAGCCGGACGAGAAAAAGCCTGTCATCGTGGTGAAAAAGCCCGCAAGTAAGGAACCCGAGTACGCGGAGGGGGAGTTGATCCCGAATTTGTTCGTGCGTTACGTGGGAAAAAAGGATTACGGGGATAAGACAATTTTGAGTTTGAAGGTCATAAACAGATTGGGGGATGATTACAACATGAACTTGATTCGTTATGACGTGAAGGTTGTTAACGAAAAAGGGGAAGAGGTGAAAATCGAGCGGATGAGGTTGGGATCTTCTGAAGATAGTCATCGGGTATCGGCCACGATTGTTCCGGATGTTGAGATGTCATTGGTTTTGGAAATGAAAAAGATACAGTCGGCTAAATTGATTCAAATATCGGATTCGAAAGGAACTGTAAAGTTGAGAAATTTGAAATAAACATAGATAATTATTATTTAAAAACGAAATGTTATGAAGAGAATTTATTATGTGTTGTCGTTGGCAGCATTGATTGCCGTGGGATGTGGAGGTCAGAAACAGTTGCTTAAAGAGGCTGAAACCGAGGTTAATATTCCTTGTTCCGGCCCGGAGTATCAGAGTTCAAAAGAGTATTTTAGGGCGAATGCTTACGCGTTGAGTACGGATATGATGATGGCCAAGAAGAAAGCGTTGGCTGAGGCTAGAGCAGAGTTGGCGACAGCGATGAACGCTACAGTGAAGAGAGTAACGGATAATTACGGCTCTTCATATCAGGTTGGGGAACAAGAAGAGGCGAAAGGTCGTTTTGAGGACATGGCAAGAATTGTTGTTAATGAAAAATTAACCGGGACTCGTGTTATTTGCGAAAAAATGATGAAAACTCCTGACGGGAAGTACAAGGCTTACGTGGCGATAGAGCTTGCCGGAGAAGAGATTGCCAAGGCCATGGATTCGCGAATAAAGAGTGATGAGAAGTTGCGCATCGACTATGAGTATGAAAAATTTAAAAAAGTTTTTGACGAGGAGATGGCTAATTTGGAAAAGGAGCAGAAGTAGGATTGAATGTGGTCGGCGGAAGGAAATTTTCTTTCCGCCGATGTTAACGTGTTTTATATGAAGTTTTTCAAGTTTTTCTCGTGTGCGTTGTTGTTGTCTGGGGTGACTTTGTCGGAAGCTCAAGAAAGGAGGACATATTCCCAAGTGCATGAATGGAGATCGGATTACCAGGAGGATTTGCCGGAATGGTTGTTTGGTTGTCAAGATTCGTTCTTTTGGGGAGTGTCTGATCCTTATTTGGTTCCGGATGTTGCCAGAGAACAAGCTTTGCAGCGTGCCTTGTTTTTGTACGCTTTGCGGGAAGGGGTTGAGGTTCGGATGTTGCAGGATTATTTTCTAGTGACCGAGACGGATTACGGAATAGATAAGCAGAGTAATAAATTAATGTTACTCTTTTCCTTGAATTTTAAGGTCGAGGGGGTTGTTTACGAGGTGTTACACCAGCACAATTCCCGGTACGGGGAAGTTTATGTCGCAATCACGGTTAGGAAAGACACTTCTGGAACCGGATGTTTGTCTGGCGTTAGTGAGTTTATGCAGGTGGTGAAGGAAAATGATAAGTTTGATACGGGATACCGAATTTTGCTAAATATGAAAGCTTCTATGTTTGATGTTGTTGACAGTACATTTTTTTTGAATAGTGGGAATGTTGATGTGTGTCGGATTGTGTCTCGAATAAATGATGAGTTTTTGTATTTCCCTAAGGATTGTTATCGTTATAGAGGCTATCCACCCGGGGAGGATCAAGAAAAAGGGAGGTGTATGCAAAATAGTTTTTGGTGTGCGCAATTGGAGTCGCTATTGTTTGTTTTGTCAGAACATGTGTTTGATGCTATCAACGTGAAAAATACGGGGGAAATATATGGCTCGCAAATCAAGGAATTGAAGCGAGAGGTCGTGAAGGATTGTGTTCGCGTATTTATGGATGGATGTTATGTTCGAGATAATCGTTTGGGGATTGATTGGCGTGTGGTAGGTAGTTTTAATTAGATGATTTATTAATTTTTCAATAAAACTAAATTTATGGGAATTCTTTTTATCATATTGGGGATTGTTGGATTGTTATACGCAATCTTTTGGGTGTTTAAGTACGAGTTGATTGTACGATGGTTTAATAAATGGGCCAAGGTTGATTTTGTTCCCGAGAAACGTTGGAATAAACTTTTACTTCACGGTGTTGGTGCCGTAGTAGGAAGTTCGCTGCTTGTTGCCTTGTTTTCTTTGTTAGTGACTGCTATTTTTGTGAATAAAGACACACCTACAAATGAGCTATCTCCAATTTGGGGGATTCTTTTTATGGTACTTAATTTTGGAGGTGTTTTTGTTTATGCTTATCTATACGTTCGTTATCGGGTGAGTAAACGTGCGATTTCGAAACGTCAAGCCGTGTGGGAAATGATATATGCCGTGTTGTCGATTTATGCTGTTGCTATTTCAATATATTTGGCTATACTCGCAATATATGTGTTTTTGGCTCTTTGTGTGATCTATTTTGCATTGAATATTGCTTTTGGAAGGAGTGTCAAGGTCAAGACCACGGGGCTTTTTTCAAGGGAAAAGAATTTGCATGAAAATATGGATGGGACGTATTCCGATTCTGCTGGGAATACCTATATACGGAGAGGTGATAAGTTTTATCGCATATGAGGTTCTAATCGGGCTTTGCTGAATAATACGTTGAAATGTTAAATTGACGTGAGCTATATCGAGCTCACGTTAATTGTGTGGTAAACGGGGGTGTGTGAAAGACGTAATTATGGATGAGGCTTGTAAAGTTATAGAAATTGCTGCTTTGGTGAATTATTCTGTTGGAAGAGTGATTTTCGGTTGTTATTTGTTTTTTAATCCGGAATAAATTTTGTGTTACAAGCCGTTCACGAGTTTGTAACCTCGTGCAAATTCGTTTTGAATGGCTATACTTTTATCTGCTTTCAGTTTTTTGTTCAGCAGGCAGACGTATCTTGTGAGGGCTTTTTCTTTGTCCGAGGTATAGATGCCCCAGAGTGTTTCGCACATTTCCACGGTGGAAATCACCTCGTTGATCCGCAGGCAGAATAACCATAAGATGTTTGATTCCATGCTTTTCAGCTCTTCTTTTTTGCCGGAGATGGAGAGTATCCGGTTGTTTTTGTTGAACGTGGTGTCGGGAGAAATACGGAAAAGGCCTTGTACTTTTTCCGTGTTTAGGCATTTGGTTCTGGCGATAGCCTTATCCAAGCGTGCCTTCACGTCGTCCACGCTACAACCTTTCACGAGATAATCGTCGGCACCTTCGTATAGGGCATGGTTGTGGTTGACGGAACTAAGAATCACGATCGGGATTTGGTCTCCTTTTTCCCGCACAAGGCGAATCAGTTCATGACCATCCTTTTCCGGCAAATCCATGTCTAGCAACAAGAGGTCCCACGTGCCGGTTTCGTATAGTTGCCATGCCTTATCCCCCTCCTTGGCAAGGGTTACCGCGTACCCGGCTTCTTCCAGGATTTCCATGTATATCATGGCGGCCGTGGTGTTGTCCTCGGCATAGAGTATGTTTATTTTTTCTTCCATTTGCGTAAGTATATAGTGAATGTACATCCTTTTCCCGGCGGGCTGTCTACCGTGATTTTTCCCTTGTGGGCTTTGATAACGTTGTAGACGTAGTTAAGGCCTAGTCCGTATCCTTTTTTGCCGGTAGAGTTTTTGTTTGCCTGATAGTATTTATTGAAAATATATTTTTGTTGTTTTTTGGGAATACCGGGGCCGTTGTCCCTTATTTCGATAACGAAGGTTCCTCTTTTTTGATAACAGATGACGGTGATCTGTGGCGTGTCTCCGCTGTATTTCACGGCATTATCCAAAATATTTTGAAGGGCTCCGAGTAGGTAGAAATGTGACGCATAAATGGTTTCGGATTCAACGAGATAGCGCAAGTTTAGCTGGATGTTTTTTTGTCCGTGGTTGGCGAGGTGTTGCTTCTCGAATAACGAGAGGATCTCGTTTTTCAAGTTAAATTCGTCCCGGTTGATGTTCAGGTGGGCCAATCCGCTTAACGTTTTAAGTAATTGCTGGGAACTGGTTTTCAGTTGGCTGGCTTCTTCTTGTATGAGCCGGATTTTCATTCGTCCTTTTTCGTCATCCTCGGCGATGGATTTCTTTTCAATAAGTTCAGTCAAGGTTATGATGCTTGCGAGGGGTGTTTTCCAATCATGCACGACTTGTTTGATCATTTCTTCCTGGAGGCGGGATAGATGTTGTTGTGCGTGGGACAGGTATAGTAAGCCCAGAATGAGCAGTAGGGTTAGCGCAACTATGGTGAGAAGGTCCTGCCACGATCTCTCTAAAAAGAAGGAGATCGGAAAATTGTAATAAATGGCCAAGGATTCGCGGGAAGAATTATTTATCGGGTAAATTTTTCCCCGTGTTATGTCGGATGTGCGTGTTTGGTTGCCCCGGAACTTGGCAATCGTTTGACGTGTGCTGTCTAACTGTGCGATGGCGAAATGGACGGCATTGGGAGTTTGGACACGTAACGCACTGTCCAGTGTCGATAAAAGATGGGTTTGTTTTTGGACAGAATCTGTTTGCAGGAGTTCCATGTACGGGGGAATAACGGATTCTATTATAGAATCCATGTGTATTTGCCAACGTGTTTTGACGGTTTCGTATAATTTAATTCCGGAGAATAATTGGTTGATCCACAATAAAATGAATATCGTGAACGTGATGTAGCCTATTATTCTTAAATCGTGTTTCATTCACTTTCCTTTTGCCTTTCCAGCATGCACGTTTGTTGAATGGTTGCTGTCATGTGGACGAGACGAAATTACGTATTTAGAATTGATTTAACAAGGAGTTGTATCCGAGCGATATGCAAGATGTGAAATTTTACAATAGTTTTACAATAATTCGGGGAGGTTTTCTAGAATGGAGTTCGTTATGTTTGTAATGGTAAAATAAATCATGAATCAACTAATACTTAAATCGTATGATAACTTTAGAGAATATTAATAAAACGTTTTACACGAGCGAGGTGGAGACACGGGCATTGGAAGATATTAACCTGACGGTGGAGAAAGGTGAGTTTGTGGCTATCATGGGACCTTCGGGGTGTGGAAAGAGTACGATGTTGAATATTATGGGGTTGTTGGATAAGCCGACGAGTGGTTGGGTGATTATTGATGATGTCCGGGCGGATTCTTTGTACGATAGGGATATGGCGAGGATTCGTAACCAGAAGCTGGGGTTTATTTTCCAAAGTTTTCATTTGATTCCGTCGTTGAACGTGTTGGATAACGTGTTGCTGCCGATGTTGTATCGCCGGGGAAGTTCTGCATCGGCCAATAGGAAAAGGGCGCTGGAGTTAATTGAAAAGGTGGGGCTGACACATCGGTTGAAACATTTCCCCTCGCAGTTGTCCGGGGGACAGTGCCAGCGGGTGGCGATAGCGAGAGCGTTGATCGGGCAGCCAAAAGTGATTCTGGCGGACGAGCCGACGGGAAATTTGGATAGTAAGATGGGAGCGGAGATCATGGATTTGCTCGTGCAACTGAACCGAGAGGGAACGACGATCGTGATGGTGACGCATGATGAGAGATTGGCAGAGGAAACCGGGCGGATTATTCGTTTGTTTGACGGGAAATTAGTGTTATGAATCGGTGGAAAAATTATATTATCCCGGCGTTCTACCATATCCGACACAACTTATCGTTCGCGATTTTTTACGTGTTGGGTACGGCGTTGGCGTTCGTGTTTATTGCGATCGTGCTGCAACTCGTTTATTCTGTTGTTGGTAATGAGCCGCCGATGGTTAATGCGGACCGGATTGTTTGTGTTGATGAATTTCGGGATGGACAAGGGTGTCTATTAGATAAGATTCCCGCAGAGGAAACGGCTAGTTTTATGGAAAGTATACGGGGATGTGAGTTGTGTGCCGTTAGTCACACAGAGGTTACGGATGTCTTTGGTGAGTACACGTTTGTGACCAATTCAGTAGATTACGTGAATGCAGATTATTGGCATGTTTTCCGATTTGAATTCGTGGAGGGACGTGCGTTCTTGCGAGAGGAATTTGAGAACAAGCAGCCTGTTGCCGTAATAAGTGAAAGTATGGCGGATATGTTGTTCAAAGGGGAGAGTCCTGTGGGTAAGAATATCGAGTGCCAGAAGGTTGTTTACACGATTACAGGAGTGGTGAAAGATGTTTCTGTTTTTACAACAGGAATATCCGGAAAGGTCTGGTTGTCGGATAAGTATAATACTTTTGCTCCTAGCGGGAGTCGTTATCATGAGATTTATGTTTTGTTTCCGGATGGGGTTTCGGTTAGCACGGCAAAACAGGAGATCGTGCGGGTGGTAAAGGAATATTATGCCCGTCGGGGAGAAATAGCCATCATTTCGGCAGAGACATTATACACGATGAAAGAAAGTCAGGTTCACCAGATAGGAGTTCAGTTGTTGTTGTATGGGGTACCTGTTGCACTTTTGATTTTATTGTTTGTCCCGTCGATTAATATCATGACGTTAAGCGTGGCAAATTCAGATAAACAATCCGAGGAGATTGCGATAAGAAGAGCGATTGGAGCCTCTCGTCGAGCCCTTTTTTTTCAAATTATGATAGAGAATCTGATGCTTGTGGTGATAGGGGTGTTTTTGGGGTTATTGTTATTGTTTCCGGTGGTTCACGTAATTGAAGAGGTGTGTATCAAGGAAGTAATTGGAGGTATGGAATTTTTAGTTACACGCATTAATTTCGGGGTGATTCTAGGATGTATTTTGCCATTGATGCTCGTGTTTACTTTACTGACAGGAGGTTTTTCGGCTTATGTGGCCGTAAAGAAAAATTTGGCGGAGGTACTGAAAGGAGGTATCAAATGATAGGACATGTATTTAAAATTGTTCGAAATTCATGGAAATCGTTTTGTGGGATTTTTATAGAGCAAATGGTGGTTTGTGTTGTATTGATGCTGGTGGTAGTTTCCGTTTTTGTAACTTTGAGTAAGATGTATTCACCGGGATTGCTAGATACAGATAATACTGTTTGTTTCGGTTTCGTGCTTGGGGATGAAGTCTGTAATAAAGAAAAGGTCGGTAAACAGATTGACGTTGTAGCGGATAATTTGAAAAAGTTGGACTATGTGGTTGAGATTACACGGAGTATGGCGATGACTCCTTATGTGGGAAATTATGCTAGGTATGGCGATAGTGTTCGTATTGAGGGAAAGATGTATAGAGTGAATTACAAGGGTGCTGACGAGGAGGCCTATAAGGTTTTTCGTCCGGAAATGGTAGAGGGGGAATGGCTTTCGGATAATAAGTTGGAGGATGGTTCGTTTACTTGTGTCGTTACACGACAATTTGTTGATGAATTGAAATGGACGCAGCCTCTTGGTCGTAAACTTTTCGTGAGAGGAAATGATTTTACGGTGGTGGGAGTAGTATCTGGAATAAAACATAAGGTACTTTTGTTTGCCGAACCGGCAGTTATTGTACCATGCCGTGCGATAAAGTATGATGATACATTCCGGGAACTTTGTGCCCGTGTAGAGCCGGGGCGGGAGAAAGAGTTTATTATGGCTTATTATAAGGAGTTTCAACGATTGATTCCTAATAAAGAGGCCCAGCCGTTTGCGATAAATATGGAGTTAGCGAAAAGAGGTACATGTAACATCACTTTCGTGAGTATTATGTTACAGTCCGTTCCCACGATATTCCTGTTCGTTTTTGCGTTTATCGGTACGTTTGGCTTGTTTATGCAGAATTCGGAAAGGCGGGCACGTGAGTATGCTTTGAGGTTGGCCGTGGGAGCGACTCCCCGCAGGTTACTCGTGTTCGTGATGCTGGAGAGTGTTGTCGTTACTTTACTGGCTTGTTTGCCCGGGGGGCTTTTGTCCGTGTTTATTTATGATTATACTTTACCGGAATGGATAGGAGTGTGCGTAACGATACTTGTTATGGTTGTGTTTTCGATGTTGAGTACTTGGTATCCGGCTTACCGGGTGACGAAGGTAAACCCGGCGGTGACTTTGAAGTAAAAGGAGAAGTGTATGGAAAGGATAAGGATATATTTCAAGCCAATCTGGTATAATATAGTACGTCATAAGGCGTATGCCGGGTTTTGCGTGTTCGGGACGATGCTGACATTCGTGTTTATCACGATATTGTTGCAAGTGGCGTACGTTATATTGTGTGATACGGCTCCGGCTATTGCGGCGGATCGAATTGTAAGTGTTCCTTTCGTGTTGAGAGATAACAAGGGAGAGGCCGTGAAAGGTCTGAACAGGTCGGATATTCGAACGTTGATGAATAATGTGAGAGAGGATGTCCGTTACACGTCTTATCATTATGAAGCGGTAGATATTATGGTGAATGGACGATATGAGGAGTATGGTATTTATTTTGTCGATCGCGATTATTGGAACGTGTTCCAGTTTGAGTTTGTGCAAGGCCATTTTTTCACGGAAGGCGAGATGCAGATGCCTTGTGTGATCGTGAATGAGAATTTCGTGAGAAGTTTTTTCCCGGATAAATCGGTTATCAACAAGGAAATTCAGATTGAAGGTAACACGTATAGGATTACCGGTGTGGTGGCAGATGTTTCCTATTTTGCTCCACAGGGAAAGGCTTCTTTATGGGTCCCTGAGAAGTTTAGTAAAAATGAATCAAATGATTGGGTGGAAACTTATATTCTTTATCCGGAAAATATGGAGGCGGAAACAATGGTTCGAAGTGTAACTAATGCCTATCAATTTTTTGTTAAGACATATTATAATATAGATAAGAGTGTCTCCGTGAAGCAGATTAGCACGGAGAAACAGTTTATTCGGAAAATGTACGGAGGTGATTTATTTCTCTCCGGGGTGGGGGTGATGATTTTTATACTTTTGGTCGTACCCGTTTTGAATATTGTTTTGTTGAGTATGGCCAATACAAATGTACAAACAAGAGAAATAGGGCTTAAACGTGCGTTAGGCGCCAGTAAAAGAACGTCTTTTTTATTTATTCTGGTAGAAAATCTTTTACTGGTTATTACGGGTACTGTTTTGGGTATTCTGTTGACGGTTCCCGTGTGTCGCGGAATTGACTGGATCGTGTTCTCGAATAGTATCGAGGGGCAGATGATGTTATTACCGAGATTGAATTGGACCATTATTTTCATCAGCGTATTGCCTTTGGCTTTGTTGTTTTCTTTCCTGTCAGGGGGAATTCCCGCATATTTGACAGTGAAACGTCCTATTATAGATATGTTGAAAGGAGGTATGAAATGATGAAACATATTTTCACGTTGTTTTTAAATCAAAAAAGGAGATATGGGGGAATGCTTGCGGAGCAGATGCTTGTGTTTTTTGTATTATTATTTTGTTTTGTTGTTGTTGGAGAGAAGATTGCTCAATATTTTTCACCGGGGGTATTGAATACGAAGAATACGTTTAACTGTATGCTACTTCCCGTTTCACCCTCGGAATATCTTTCGCCTTCGGAAGTGCAGCAAAAAATGGATCGTGTTGTTGAAAAGGTTCGAAAATCTCCTACTGTGATTGCTTTTGGAAAAAGTAAATGGTTGGTTCCTTATACTCGTCCTGAAGAGATGTACTTGAGTGATTCTATCCAAATAGGAACGAGAAAAATGCATGTTTTTTTGAAATTTGCGGATAAATATATGAATCAAGTTTTTCAATTACAAATGGAAGAGGGGGAGTGGTTGACGGATGAACTGTTGGAAGATGGAACCTGCCCGGCTGTGATAACCAGTCAGTTGATGCAGGAACTTGGTTGGTCACGAGGGATCGGTAAGAGGATACATTATAAAGGAACAGTGTTTACGGTTGTAGGCATAGTGACGGGAATTAAGCAGGAACCATTAAAGGCTTCTCGGCCTACGATGATCGTACCCAATCGTGTACAGCCGGATCAGTGGTTTGAATATATGGTTCGTGTAAAAGAGGGTGAGACGGATATTTTTCGGAATTTGATGAGCAAAGAATTTAATCTGATGATGGGAAAGGAGCATGTAAGATTGTCTTTTGGAAATATCGAAAAGTGGAAATTGAATGATATGCGAGATGTTTTTATTACCTTACTTGGTATTGGGATTCCGACGATTTTTCTTTTTTTATTCGCATTCATCGGGACTTTTGGATTGTTCTGGCTTTATTCTTCCAAGCGGCGGAAAGAGTTTGCCTTGCGAATTGTGGTAGGTTCCACGCCCCGAGGGTTATATTGTTTTGTGGTAAGCGAGAGCCTGTTGCTTTCGGTGTTAGCGTTGCTGCCGGGATTGGTTTTATTTTGTTTTGTTTATCCGTTCGACCTGGTTCATTTGTCTGCGTTAGGGTGTGCTTGCTTGGTGATGATTTTGTTCTCGGTGTTTAGTGCTTGGTGGCCGGCTTATAAAGTGGCACGGGTGAATCCCGTGGAAGCGATGCGGGAGGAATAATAAATAAAAAGATTATGGATAAATGGAAGAATTATTTAAGATTAGCGTTGTGTAGTATCAGGCATAATAGGGTGTACGCTTTGTTTTGCGTGGTCGGTACGTTTGGCTTGTTTATGCAGAATTCGGAAAGCATATGGAAAGGATAAGAATATATTTCAAGCCAATCTGGTATAATATCGTACGTCATAAGGCGTATGCTGGGTTTTGCGTGTTCGGGACGATGCTGACGTTTGTATTTATCACGATATTATTGCAAATTGTTCATGTCGTACGTGGGAATATGCCCCCGGCTTTTCATGCCGAGAGAATCATAGAGGTTCCAACTTATATATTAGATGAAAGGGGGAATAATTTTACGAACCGATGGAACCGAAAAGATGTACAATTATTAATGGGACAATTGAAGGGATACGAGAATTATACTTGTTATCATGATGAAGCGGGCAATATTCGTACTAACGGTCAGTTTGGCATGAGCATGGCTGTCTATACGGATTACAATTATTGGAACGTGTTTCAGTTTGATTTCGTGCAAGGGCGTCCTTTTACAGAGCAGGAGGCACGTGATCGGTGGGTAGTTGTGAATGAAGGGATTGCAAAAACGTACTTTACGAAAGAGAGCGTGATTGGAGAAAAGTTATATTTTCAAGGAAACGAGTATCAGATTATCGGGGTGGTTGCTAATGTTTCATTATTTGCACAGGATGGTAATCTTTCCTTGTGGCTTCCCGAACATTTTGACCGGGGGGTATCGGGTAATGATTGGGTGAATACTTTTATTTTGTTCCCGGAAGAGGCAGATATGGAAAACGCTAAAAAGATGGTGACTCATGCCGTAAATCGTGTTGCAGAGATGAAACATGTGAATGTTAATAACTTGGCTGAGCCTATACGTACGGTACAGGAAGTTCGATCCGAGTTTTTGGGAGGTGATTTTTGGGTGATAGGCGTGTTGGGGGTGATCTTGTTGTTGCTGGCAATTCCAATATTGAATATTATTCTTTTAAGTTTGGCAAATACAAATATACAGGTTGTTGAAATTGGTATAAAACGGGCGTTAGGGGCACAACAGAATTTAGTTTTCTTTGAAATATTAGTGGAGAATGTCATATTGGTAATTGGGGGAACATTGTTGGGTATTATTTTGTTTGTTCCCTTGTGTCAATTTTTCGATAAATTACTTTTTGAAAACATGATTCTTGGGGCTCAGACTATTTTGGCGGATATGAATCTCGGTGTGATCTTTGGAGAGGTTCTGCCTTTATCTCTGTTATTTTCTATTATTTCCGGTGGCCTACCGGCCTATTGGGTTGTGAAATACCCGATAACGGATATGTTGAAAGGAGGCGTGAAATGATGGTTCATATTTTTACTTTATTTTGGAATCAAAAAAGGAAATACGGAGGGATGTTTGTGGAGCAAGTTGTGGTTTTTATCGTTTTGTTGTTTTGTTTCGTGAATTCGGGTAAAACTTTATCTCGATATTATACCCCTGGAATGCTGGATACGGAAAATGTATTATGCTTTGGAACGGAGAGTAAATTGGATGGGGATTCACTTACACCGGAAGAAACGGAAAAGATGATGAGAGGTTTGTGTGAGAGGTTGAGAAAACATTCTGTTGTGGAGGCGGTTAGTGAATGTGCATTTTTTGTTCCCTATGTTCGTCCGGAAGGAATGAACCCGAAAGATTCTTTGGGATACGGGGAAAAGAGAATACAAATTTACGTGAAGGGTGCAGATGAGTATACGGCGGAATTGTTTAAAATCGAAATGGAGGAAGGAGAATGGTTGTCAAACGGGATGTTAGAAAATGGGACATATTCGGCTGTTATTACCCGGCAGTTGTCAGAGCAGTTTGGTTGGCATGAAATACTTGGAAGGTGTATTTCTCTTAACGGGAGAGTGTATACGATAGTAGGGGTGATTGCCGGATTGAAGCAGGAGGCTCGAGAAGAGTCTCATCCGGTACTGATTTTACCTTATGAGGAGTGTGGGTATGCGGGGTGGCCGGAATTTGTGGTTCGGGTACAGGAAGGTAAAGAGAAAACTTTCAGTAAATTGTTGGATAGAGAGTTTGCTCGTTTATTTATGGGCTCAAATCAAGAGATTAGTTTGTTTTCTTTGAAAAGTTTGAAAGTTACCACGATGTTGAGTGATATTGTAAATATGGGAGCAATGATTATTCCCGTGTTGTTTCTACTAGTATTTACGTTTATCGGGACTTTGGGATTATTTTGGCTTTATTCTTCCAAGCGGCGGAAAGAGTTTGCCTTACGAATTGTGGTAGGTTCCACGCCCCGAGGGTTATATTGTTTTGTGGTAAGCGAGAGCCTGTTGCTTTCAGTGTTGGCATTGCTGCCGGGGATGGTTTTATTTTGTTTTGTTTATCCGTTCGACCCGGTTCATTTGTCAGCGTTAGGGTGTGCTTGCTTGGTGATGATTTTGTTCTCGGTGTTTAGTGCTTGGTGGCCGGCTTATAAAGTGGCACGGGTGAATCCCGTGGAGGCGATGCGAGAAGTGTAAACAGTAAAAATGGAAGTGTTATGAAAGGATTGTTCGTGTGGTGGTGTTTACTGATTGTTTTACCTGTTGCGGCTCAACAGGAGCAAAAGGTTGTTTCTTTGGGGGAAGCGATTCGTCTGGCACGGGAGCAGTCGCTGGATGCGATGGTGGCAAAGAGTCAGTTACGGTCGGCATATTGGCAATATCGAAATTACAGGGCAGATTTGTTACCCAACGTGACGTTGACGGGAACATTACCGAGTTTTAACAGGACGTTATCGAGTTATTTGAAAGAGGATGGGACGTATAAGTATATTTCCAGTAATTCGATTTCGGAGCAGTTGGCGTTGTCGGTGACACAGAATATCCCGTTGACGGGAGGAGCGTTGTCCTTACAGTCACAGGTGGAGCGGGTGGATCAGTTGGATGGAGACAAGACGACGGAGTATATGAGCGTGCCGTTTAACGTGATTTTTTCGCAACCGTTGATCACGGCAAATCCCTTGAAGTGGAGTATGAAGATCGAGCCGGAGAAGTACAAGCAAGCTCAGCAACAGTTTGCCGTGAACATGGAAAACGTGGCGATACAAGCTATATCGTATTATTTCGATTTGTTGCTGGCAATGATTAACGTGGATATTGATCGGCAGAATTTGAAAAATTCGGAAAAACTGATGCAGATAGCACGGGGAAAACGGGAAAGGGGATTGATTTCCGATAATGATTTGTTGCAGTTGAAGTTGAATTACTTGAATGCCTCGTCTTCACTGATTCAGACGGAACAGGCTTACGAGCAAAAGATGTTTGCTTTGCGTAATTATCTGGGGTATAACGAACGGGTGGTGATTATTCCCGATATGCCGGAAGAGTGTCCGGAAGTCGAGGTGACGTTTAAGCAGGTCATGGAGCTGGCGAACAGGAATAATCCTTTCCGTTATGACGTGGTTTGCCGGATGCTGCAAGCACGTCAGCAGGTGGCACAGGCGAAAGCGGGGAGAGGGTTCAAGGCGGACGTTTACGCTTCTATCGGGTTCACGGGAAGTGACAAGTCCTTCAAGGAAACCTACCGGAATTTGCGTAACCGGGAGGCGGTCAGTTTGGGAATAAGTATTCCGATATTGAACTGGGGAAAAGGACGAGGACAGGTGGAGTTGGCTTGTTCGCAAGCCGAGATTACACGGGTGCAGGTGGAGAAGGAAACATTGAATTTCGAACAAAATGTGATGACAGCGGTCAAACAATACCAGGAACAGAATCGGTTGAACGAGATCGTGCGTTTGGCGGATACTGTCGCCCGGAAACGTTACAAGACGGCATACGAGACTTTCGTGTTGGGGCAGATCAGCGTATTGGATTTGAATGCCGCACAGACGGAACAGGATAATGCCCGGCGTACTTATGTGAGTCAGCTGTATTCGTCATGGGTGTATTTTTATACTTTACGCGGGTTGACTTTGTATGATTTCGAGAAGAGAGAAGATATAATTTATCAACAAGAAAAATATTAGATTATGGATCAGGCAATATCTCCGGAGATAAAAAGACAACGTAAGCGGAAGATGATCGTGAAAGTTTCTATGATCGTGGTCATAGGCGTGGGGGTGTTTTCTTTTTTGGTGAATATGTTTCAACCCAAGATCCGGGGGGCAGAGGTGAATTTCGGTGTGGTGGACGAGGGGGCCGTGGAGGTATCCGTGTATGCCACGGGGAAGGTGGTTCCTTTTGCGGAAGAGGTTATCACTTCTCCGGTGTCTTCGAAGGTGTTGGAAGTGTACAAGAAGTCAGGTGACCGGGTTCGGAAGGATGAACCGTTGTTGCAGTTGGATTTGGAAACGATACGGACAGAGTATGAGACAAAGAAGGAGTCGTTGGAGATGCAATTGAATAAATTGGATTTGCAGCGTAAAACGATAGCGAGTGATTTGGCGGAAATGAAGATGCAGGTGGACATTGACGAGATGATGTTGAAACGAACTTTGGTGTCGTTGAATAACGAGCGCTATTTGGATAGTATCGGGGCCAGTACGAGGGAAAAGGTGCGGGAGGCAGAATTGAATTACACGGTGAAGCAGATGCAACTGGAGCAATTGAAACGTAAATACGAGAATAAAAAGAGCACTTCACAGTCGGAGATTCGTTCGCTGGAGTTGGATTACAAGATTGCCAAGAGAAACATGGATTTGTTGTTCAAGACGCTCGGGGAGGCACAGGTGATGGCTCCTCGTTCCGCCACGTTGACCTGGATTAACGATCAGGTCGGGGCTTCCATTTCGCAGGGAAGTAATTTGGCTATATTGTCTGATTTGTCGAGTTTTAAGGTGGAGGGAGAGATTGCAGACAGTTACGCGGATAAGATTACCGCGGGGAACCGGGTGAACGTGGTGATCGGTGGCGAGAAGCTTTCGGGTACCGTGGGGAATGTCACTCCTTCGGTGAATAACGGGGTTATCAAGTTTGTCGTGTTCTTGGATGATCAGAGTAATACTCGATTGCGTTCAGGGCTGAAAGTGGATATACACGTCACTCATGCCATGAAGGATGAGACGTTGCGTTTGCCAACAGGAGCTTATTATATGGGGCGGGGAGATTATGACCTGTGGGTTGTGAACGGGGAGCGGGTGGAAAAGAGAAAGGTCATGCTAGGCGAGAGTGGTTTCGAATACGTGGAGGTGTTGCAGGGGTTGACGGTCGGGGAGAAGGTGATTATCTCGGATATGGGAAGATACAGGGATAAGGAGGTGCTGTATGTGAGGTGAGTTGCCAAGGGAAGCTTGTAAATTTATGATTTTTGATTGACGATTTATGATTGAAAGATATTAATCCGTGTAGTTGGAATCTGAAATCGTAATTCATAAATCGTAAATAATTTAATCTAGGTGTTTTTGTCGAAAATATTTGTGTATGAACGAATTTTAACTTACCTTGGCTGTTGTGTTTAAAAATGCGTTTATGAAAAAAATCAGTTTCGTTTCAATCGTAGTATTGTGTATTATGTTGCTTGGCGGATGTGCCAGCGAACCGAATCAAGAGGTGAATATTATACCTCAACCTAAAAGTATTACCGTGACGGATGGCGGTTTTTATTTATCCCCGAAAACAGTGATTAACGTGGTGAAGGGGGCGGATGATTTGCAACCGGCTTGTACTTTTATGAGCACATTGGTTGAGAAATCTTTCGGGAAGACTTTGACCGTGGAGAACGGGGAGGCTAGGAAAAATGCGATTAATATTGTTGTCGATCCATCTATGGAAACGGATGTTTATGATTTAACGGTGGAGAAGAATGCCGTTCATATAAAAGGCGGAAGTTCGAAAGCTGTTTTCTATGCCATGCAGAGTTTACGGCAGATGATGCCCGTGGGCGTGGAGAAAGGGGAGAAGATGGATCGGATTCGGATTCAAAATGTACAGATTCAAGATGAACCTCGGTTAGGGTACCGGGGAACAATGTTGGACGTGTGTCGTCATTTTTTCACGGTGGATGAGGTGAAGACTTTTATCGATATGTTGGCTTTGCATAAGTTGAGCGTGTTCCACTGGCATTTGACGGATGACCAGGGGTGGCGTATCGAGATAAAGAAATACCCGGAACTCACGAAGATTGGAAGTCAACGGAAACAGACCGTGATTGGTAAAAATACCGGAAAATATGACGGTACTCCATACGGACCGTACTTTTTCACACAGGAAGAGATTAAAGAGGTTATTCAGTATGCTGCCGATCGGTATATCACGATTATTCCGGAAATAGAGCTTCCCGGGCATGCGCTTGCCGCTTTGGCTACTTATCCGGAATTGGGATGTACGGGTGGACCTTACGAGGTGTGTCAGATGTGGGGCGTGTTTCCGGAAGTATTTTGCCCCGGTAACGAGAAAACGTTTGAGTTTTGGGAAGGCGTGTTGGATGAGGTTGCGGAATTGTTTCCCGGAGAGATCATCCATATCGGGGGTGACGAGTGTCCGAGGGATGCTTGGAAAAAGTGTAAGAAGTGTCAGGCCCGGATGAAACAGGAGAAAATGAAGGAAGAAGGGGAACTGCAAAATTATACCGTTCACCGGATCGAGGCGTATTTGAAGGAGAAGGGCAAGAGAATTATCGGTTGGGATGAAATATTGGAGGGGGATGTTTCTAAGACAGCGATCGTTATGTCGTGGAGAGGAAAAACGGGTGGTATTAAAGGAGCAAAGAGAGGAAACGAGGTGGTGATGGTGCCGAATGATTACGCTTATTTTGATTATTATCAATCTCAAGATATTGATAACGAACCTTTTGGTATCGGTGGTTTTGTGGATGTAGCGAAAGTGTACAGTTTGGACCCGACAGAGGGTTTGACTGCCGAGGAAGGAGAGAAGATCATCGGGGTGCAGGCTAATTTGTGGGCGGAGTATATTACTACTTTTAGTCATGCTCAATATATGTTATTGCCGCGTATGGCTGCTTTGGCAGAGGTGGCATGGACCCCGCAGGCTGATAGGGAGTATTCCAATTTCTTGAATCGGGCGAAGTTGTTGACTCAACGTTACGAGGCTTTAGGTTATAATTTCGCGAAACATATTTTACAAGAACCAAAATCTGATGAATAAAATAGTTTGGGTGCTGTTTTTTGGGTGTATCACCTGGGGAATAATCGGGTGTTCAACCGAAAAAGAGATTCGTACGGAACTGAATTCCGGTTGGCAATTCCGGCAAAGGGATTCGGGGACGTGGTTACCCGCGACGGTACCCGGTACGGTACACACGGATTTGTTGGCCAACGGGAAGATTGAAGATCCTTTTTACCGGATGAATGAGTTGCAGTTGCAATGGATTGACAAGAAGGATTGGGAGTACCGGACGGAGTTCACAGTTTTGGAGGAAATAGGGGAAAAGGTCAATCAACGGATCACGTTCACGGGGTTGGATACTTACGCCGATGTATATTTGAACGGGGAGAAATTAGGAAGTACGGACAATATGTTCCGGACGTGGAGGTTTGATGTTGCGGGTAAACTGAAGGTCGGACGTAACGAGTTGCACGTCGTGTTTGCTTCCCCGACTCTTAAGGGACGGGAGGAAATGGAACGTTACGGGTTGAGGTTACCCGCGGATAATGATCAGAGTGTACGGGGAGAGATGGGAGATGACCGGGTTAGCGTGTACACTCGTAAAGCTCCTTACCATTATGGTTGGGATTGGGGACCTCGTTTGGTGACTTCCGGTATCTGGCGTCCGGTGGTATTGGAGGCTTGGAATGACGTGAAGGTGGAGGATGTGTTTGTTCACCAGCCTTCCGTGACAAAGGAAGAGGCTCAACTGATCGCGGAGGTTTGTGTGAATTCGGATAAGCAACAGAATGTCACGATGGCGATTGTGAGCGCGGGGAAAGTGTTGCTGCAGGAGCAAAAGGAATTGAAAAAGGGTGAGAATAAGATATCTATACCTTATGTGATCCGGAATCCCCGCTTGTGGTGGAGTAACGGGTTGGGGAAACAGAATCTGTACGATTTCACGATTCAGGTGACCAGCGAGGAAGGTGTCTTGGCGGAAAAGAAGGTGACTACGGGTTTACGGTCGTTGAAATTAGTTCGACAAAAGGATCAATGGGGGGAATCTTTCGGTTTCGAGTTGAATGGTATACCCGTGTTTGCCAAGGGGGCTAACGCTATACCGAATGACGTGTTTCTACCTCGTGTGACCCGAGATTTGTACGAGAAAGTGGTGTCGGATGCGGCGAATGCCAACATGAATATGATCAGGGTATGGGGTGGTGGAACATACGAGGATGATGCCTTTTATGAATTCTGTGATAAGTACGGGATCATGGTGTGGCAGGATTTCATGTTTGCCTGTGCGATGTATCCCGGAAATCAAGCGTTTTTGGATAACGTGCGTCAGGAGGCTATTGACAATGTTACACGAATACGGAATCATCCTTGTATTGCTTTGTGGTGTGGGAATAATGAAAACGCTTTGGCTTGGCGACACGGTGCGCCGGGGGGATGGGGGTGGAAGAATGCTTTCACGAAGGAGGAACAGGATACAGTTTTCAAGGCCTACTATACCGTTTTTCACGAGATTCTGCCCGATGTGGTGAAGGATTACACGGATGGGGATGATTACTGGCCTTCCTCGCCGATGGCGGGATCGGAACCGGATCAGCATGGATTGGACGGAACGACTTCGGGCGATCAGCATTACTGGGGGGTATGGCATGGTTTTCGACCATTGGAGAGTTTTGACGAGGCGACTACCCGTTTTTGCAGTGAATACGGTTTTCAGTCCTTCCCGGCGATGAGTACAATAGAAAAGTATGCCCTGCCGGAGGATTACGATATAGAATCGGAGGTGATGAAATCACACCAGAGGAGTTATATCGGTAACGGGCGTATTCTGGATTATATGAAAATGTATTACCGGGTTCCGGAGAATTTTGAACAGTTTATTTACATGACCCACGTGTTACAAGGGTTGTCTACGAAAATGGCTATCGAGGCACATCGTCGGAATATGCCATATTGCATGGGTTCCCTGATTTGGCAGATCAATGATTGTTGGCCTGTTGCCAGTTGGTCGACGACGGATTATTACCATGAATGGAAAGCGGCACATTACGTGATGCGGGATTGCTTTAAGGAGGTGATCGTAGCTCCGAAATGGGAGGGGGATTCGTTAGCTGTTTATGCCGTGAGTGATAGGTTGGAGGATACTCGTGGGATGTTGAGTATTAAGGTTCTTGATTTTTATGGTAATCTCATTTTTTTGACTCAAAGAGGAGCAAATATACCGGCGAACACTTCGACTGTTTTGTGGAAATTGAACCGGGATTCGTTGCTTGTGGGAAGTTCGGAGAAAGAGGTGGTACTTGTGGTACGTTTACAAGGTGGTCAGGTCTTGGATGAAAAGAATGTTTATTGCGTGTATCATAAGGATTTAGATTTACCGGTACCTCATTTCTCTATACAGGCCATGGAGGAGAATGGTGAGAAGTTTATTCAGGTTTCTTCAAATAAATTGGCTTGTAATGTCATGTTCTATATTCCGGGAGTATCGACTTTCTTTTCGGATAATTATATAGATATAATTCCGGGAAGGAGCTATAAAATAAAGGTTGAGACGGATTTATCCCCAGCTCAGATACGGGAACGGATAAGGCTGCGTTGTATGTATTGAGTATTAAATTTTTAAAAGAATCCGGGAGGCGGTGTTTCTTCCGGACCTCTTCTTTCTTTCTTTTTACCAATGGAGTTAAAGCGGTAGGAAACGGTTAACATGTAGTAATTCCGCTCATTCGTGCTGTAGCTGGTTTGTGTGTACAGGTCTTGAATGCTGTAATTCAGTAGGTTTCTTTGACGTAAGATGTCCATTGCTTTGAATCTGACTTGAAGTTGTTTTCTTTTCAAGAATTTTTTCCCGATCTCCATGTTTAGAAGACTGTTGGATTGGTTCACGTTTCCGCCTTTTTTACTTAGCGTGTAGCTATATGAATAATCTCCGGCAAGGATGAATTCTTTCCAGAACACCCATTTGGCATTTGCGTTGACTGTTTGAGAGAAAGAACTGGAGCCATCCGTGGTCGTGCTTGTCAAATTGGAGTAAGAGGTGCGAGAAGATACGTTATAGTCCAAATTCTCGGATACGTTACTACTAATGTTTAGGCCGAATGATGCGTTATGGGAATTCGTCAAATTCTTTATATTGTCATAGATTGAAGGTGTTCGAGAATAATTGTAAGATAAAGAAGGACTTAATCTTAATTTTAAGGACTTGATTTCAAAGGAATAACTGGTGTTCATGGAAAGTCCCCATTGTCCGTTCAAATTTACGGGACGTGTGAGTCGTGCACCTTGCAATATCTGGTAACCGTTGATAACCGTGTCTTTTGAGATAAATTGGGTTGCCGTGGCAATATTGTTGAATGAATTTCGGAAACTGATATTTACGTTTAAGAAACTGAAATTCTCTTCGCTTACAATATTTCGGCTAAAGGACATTGAGGCCGATTGTGAGAATGTTTTTTTCAAATTGGGATTTCCTGTTGAAATATTTAATTGGTCTCTCACATCAAGAATGTCTTGTAATTGCTCGGCTCTAGGGGAATTTGTATTCCCGTTATAGTAAAAAGTCATGCTAGATCTTTGGGATAATCTATAGCTGAAATTTATTTGAGGAGAAAGATTCAGGTAATTATTTCTCACGTTTGAGTCCGGTGCATTCAAGTATTCGTATCTGTTTTCTTCTCTCGATAAATTGATTGAGCCTCCGGCATTGAAATAGAATTTTTCTTGATTGTATCCATAACGGATGCCCAGGTTATTACTTGTTCTTATGGTACTGGTTTTATTGGTTAAGGCCGTGTCGATACCGATGACTTCCGTGAAAAGTGCATCTTTATATGACATGCTTTCTTTGTCCGAACTATTCTTGTTGTAACTGAATGAGTAATTGAATGATAATCGGGCTTTTTCAGTTAATGGTTCTGAATAAGAAATAGATGCCGTGTATGAGTTTGATATTCCTTCGGAAGTGTTAATAAGATTACGTAACGTGTCTCTTTTATTTATAATACTGCTATCTTGTTGTGTATTATTGTTTTTGTTTTTACTGATGTTTATATTTCCGTTTAGAGTTAATGTTCGGCCTGTTTTCTGGAAAGCGTGCATCCACGAGAAATTACCCCCGAAAGAACGATTTTCACTATGACTTTGATTTTTGCTGTTCGTGATATTTATCGTATCGTTATCTTGAATATTGCTATTCATGTTCAATGATCGGCTATCTGATTGGCTAAATGAAAAAGAGGGGGTGAAGTAGAACCTGTTTTTCTTGTTCATGGAGTAGTTAAAACGGGTATTCACGTTATGACTTGAACTTTCAGACCAGGAATGTGATTCTGAATTGTAAATGTTACTCTGGAAGCTTTCAGAAGGGAAATATTCCTGAATACGGGAGCTAGCAGAATAAGATTCGTTGTTGCTACCATTGTAACTACCCCCGATATCAGTACCTTTGCTGAACGTGTTGGCGAAGTCCATGGAGTAATTTTTTCCTCGATTGTTCCCACCTTTCCCGTGGTATTGTGCATTAGGAAGTTCGGAACCTTGATTGGTGTTACGTAAGCTTCCCTGTATGGAGAATTTTTGCTTTTTATTAAAGGCATTAGCTGAAACGCCTAGATTGTAGTTATTGTCTTTAAATGAATTTTCTAAGTTTTCTGAAATGCCGTGTCCAAGGTTGGCTTTACCGAATACTTTCAACTGGTTGGGATTCTTGGTTTCAATGTTTAATGACCGGAATCTTTTTCCATCGTCGTATCCTGAAAAGTCAGCTTCTTCACTTTTCCCGTCAAACATTTTTATCTTGTTAACGAGACTTGCCGGAAGTGTCTGGAGTGCAGCCATCGGATTGCTGAGGAAGTATTCGGTTCCGTCAATATAGATTTTCTTGACTTCTTCCCCGTTTGCCATTAATTTCCCGTCGACAATTTGAAAGCCGGGTAGTTTTTTCAACAGGTCTTCCAATTCGGCATCTTCCGGGACTTTCAATGCATTTGCGTTGAATTCTGTTGTATCGCCTTTCTGAATGATCAAAGGTGGTTTGGCTGTAATAACGACTTCTTCTAATACTTCCGGAAGTAATTTAATTATTCCGACATTGGTGTCTGCTTTTACCAGATATTTTTTGCTTGTAGCTTGATAACCGACAAAGGAAGCGGTAATGACCAGCTCTCCTGGAAGGAGGTCTGTTAGGGAGAATTCTCCCATGGCATTGGTTACGGTTGTTGGTTTTTTATCTTCGCCAACATAAATGTGTGCACCTGGCAAAGTTTCGTCATCAGTCTCTCCTGTTACGATACCTTTTAGCGTGTATTTGGTAATCTTTTTTTCGGGTATTGTGGTTGTACTTTTTCTAGTCGTGTCTTTCTTTTGTGTTTGAGCATATATTGTCACGGGCATGGCCAGCGTGAATAAAAGGAAGATTATTTTGTAGATATGAAGTTGCATATTATATGTTGTTGTTCTGATTTAAACAAAAATAGACATATAATATGGATGTACCATGATAAAAAAAAGGTTTATGATTTCTTTAAATACTATTTTAACAAAATATTTAGAAGTCTGTTAGAAAATAATGGTTGGCAATCCTCTTTTCATCTTATTGATAATTAAAATGTAACTATGCGGGTATAAAAAATGTGCGGTTTTGAGTTGAAAAAAATTGGTTTATCGTTTTCAAATTACAAAAATAGTCGTACATTTGCACCCGTTATCGCCAATTTAGCTCAGCTGGTAGAGCAACGCATTCGTAATGCGTAGGTCTGGGGTTCGAGTCCCCAAATTGGCTCGAATAGAGGCCTGTCTGATAGACAGGCTTTTGTATTTAAATTAAACATTATATTTATGAAACGAGTTATTGCAATTTGTTGTGTGTTGATGTGTTTTGGAGGAGTACAATTGGTACAAGCCCAATCATTAAAGGACATTTTGAATTCATCGAAGGTGAAGGACGTGGTGAATCTTGTAACAGGTAATGTGATTAAATTTTCGGATCTTCAAGGAACTTGGAAGTACGTGGAGCCTGCTTGTAAAATGACGAGTGGAGATTTGTTGAAAGAAGCGAGTGGTTCATTGATAACTTCGGCATTGGAGAAAAAGATGGTGAATATTTACACGAAGCTGGGGATTGTTCCGGGAAATTTCAGCTACACGTTTAGCAGTGATAGTACGTTTACGAATACAGTTGGGAAAAAGGTATTGAAGGGAACGTATTCTTTGGACGAGAAAACAAGAGTGTTGACATTACGTTATATGTTGGCACAAACGATCACGGTGAAAAGCGTGGAAGTGCAGTTGGTGAAATCGGGAGAACAGGTGTCATTACTTTTCAATACGGAAAAGCTTATGAACTTTATCAGTGTATTATCCTCTGCTTTGAAGAAATCAAATAAAACGACCACTTCACTAATGGATGGGTATGATGAGATTCTTTTAGGATTTGAGATGAAAAAATAATTTGCTTGATGGCAAAACAAGAACGGGGACCTAATCAAAAGTCCCCGTTCTTGTTTATTAAAATCTGATTCCTAATGTTAGCCTGAATTCGTTGTCTTTGAATTTTGTCTGAAATTCGGGGGATTCAATTACTTCCCCTTTTGAAGTTTCATAGTAATAGAATAGACCGTTTAGCTTGGAATTCTTGTGAAGATAAGCAAGGTCCGCGTAGAATACACCGAAATTTAATCCCAGACCACCCGTGATTGTTTGAACGTTATTCTTTTCATTCATTTCCCCTTTCGTATAGGGCGAGGCAGAATAAGCATAACCTCCTCGTGCGCAAAATAAACTATTGAATCGATACTCGGCTCCGAAACGGAAATTATGAGTGCTTTTATAAATAGTTTTTATGGCATCATTCGTCGCGACATACTCGTTACCGGAACCACTATTGGTGAATTTAGCTGAAGTATAATCAATGTATTCATAATCAGCACTGATAATGGCTCTTTGTCCGAGAACAGTTGCAAGACTTCCTATCACTCTCCATGGGGTTTTTAATTTGTAGGAATAATCGGCTTCTTGATACATTCCGTACTTCAAATCGTTTCCTAGATCAGCTCCTTCAAACGGAAGCTCTACAAACTCCGATGAAACCCAATTCATGGCATAGGCGTCTAAATTGTAATATGTTGGAGTGTGAATAGCTGCTCCGATGCGTATTGCCGGTATAGGACGATAAATCATTCCGAATTTAAAGTTTACGCCGGTACCACTGGTAGTGAAATCTTGATCAAAAGTGAAGCCTTTTAATTTGCTATCAATACCATCTCCTACAACCCATTCCGTGTAATGTGAATAAGATTTGAAATGAAGGGATTGAATTCCTAATGTGGCACCAAAATAAAATTTATCATCGTAATTCGCTCCGGCAGAAATAGCGTATTCAGCCTGATACCCTCTCTCTTTCGTGTACTTCAACTCTTCTACGGAGTGAGTGTTATTTATTGGAATATCGTATATATTGTCCTTACTTCCTTCCGGTAAATTAAGAAGGTAGGCATCATAAGCTAATCTTGTGGTAAATGGATTTAAATCGCTTGTAGGTTTTCCATCTGCCTCCGCTTTCCACACATCAATCAGGGAAGAACCTTTAGATATAAAATTACCTTGATATATGTTTTTATTGAAATTATTTAGATTGGTGTAATTGAAACCGATATTAACGTTTTTCCACTTGTCACTCATGGGTGTGAATGACAGAACAAAACCTAAATCTCCCAATAAATACATGTTTTTTTCATAATCAAACTTTCCTGTTTTTGCATGAGCAAAGTCAAGCATTGACGTGAAACTAGCCTCTGATTTTCTAAATACACCAATTCCTCCCGGGTTTGTACTTAAGGTGGACAAATCACCTCCCAAAGCACCAAACGCACCACCCATGGCAGCGGATCTAGCTGTTCCGAAAGGAAAGATCCGAGAGAATCTAATTGCATCTTCTTCATTTTGTGCAGAGGCAAAAAGGGAGAAAAAGAGCATTAGTGTTAGTATACATACAATCTTCATATCCTAAATATTGATTCTGTAAATTTATTTTCGATGTCCGGTATTGGTACGTTCAACACGTCCTCCGTTACTGCTACTTCCACTGCTAGAACGAGTTGTGGTACTCCTTCCGTATGAACCGGTATTACTTCCTCTTGAATAACTTCCTGATGAATTGTTGGAGTTATTATGCGATGGATTGTAGTTTGAGCCCGATTCGTAGCGGTTGCTATTTGATCTGGATTGTGTTGCGGAACTTCTTGATGTCTTTGAATAGGTGCTGTATGATCGGGCATTTCTATTCGTTGTGTATTGTTTTCTAGGTGCATACCGAGTTGTTGCTGTCGGTTTGCTGGCGCCTCCCCAATCTGGACGATGGTTACCCCAGTTGGGTCTATTATGTCCGTGTCCGGGGCGGTGTCCCCAGTGCGGGTTATAACCATAGTAGTGATTCCAATAAGGATTCCATCCCCATGGATCGTAAAAATGTCCCCAGTACGGGTTATAGCCGTAGCCATAATAATTGTTCCAGTAGGGATCCCATCCCCAAGAGTTACCCCAACCGAACGAGGCTCCCCATCCCCAGCGATTCCAGCCGAAACTTACGTTGTTGCTCCACGCGAAACTATCAAAACGAGGATCGTTCCAGATCACGGTCCAAATGTATTTAGGGTAATTACCGAAAATTAATTGAGAATATAGCCCCACGTTCGAGCTGCTTGGAAACCACCAGTAGCGACCGTCAATCGTGTACACGTTCCAATCGGAACTAAACGAAAGATTCTGGGCAATCTCGTACCCGTTTCCGAAATAGGCGAAACCTTCCGGGTAACGATTCATGATCCGCGCACATTCTTCCAAATCATTTTCACTGCCTTTAAAGCCTCCGATCCAGTACCCGTCATTGGCCGGGACTGCAACTCGGTTAACCGTTTGTCCGGTTCTGGCCTCTTCTTTTTGCACCTGTTTTTCGGTTGCATAACGAGCCATTCCGATGGAATAAGATTTCGGGTTTACACTGTTATCTATTTCCTTCGGATAAACTTTATCATTGGTCGTGTTTTTGCTGATTTGAGAACTAGAAGAAGTATTCGAGGTAATGTCCACTCCAGTCTTGTCTTTAACTTCTTGAGCGAAGAGGGAACGTTTACCAGGAACATAGTAGATATCATCTTCCTGCGCTAGCGTGAAGTTTTGCGAGGAAGCGCAGGCCCCTAATAAGGCTGCTAATGCTGAAAAATATAATGCTATCTTCATAGTAATAATATTAATTCCTTTCTTGTATGACAAATTCATTGACTATTGGTTTATTTACTTCTAACAAAATGCATACCATTCATTCGTTGTTGTCCTATTACAAGCACGCCATACGGCTTGTTTTTGTTTTCTATGTTATAAAAATAGAAAATAATAATCGGATTTCCTAGTTTTTGTTTTAAATTTGCTGCAGTTTTATCAAAAAATAATGAGATGGCTAAGTTTTTAACTTCAAGAGAAGAGAATTATTCGCAATGGTACAATGATCTGGTCGTAAAAGCCGGATTAGCAGAGAATTCAGCTGTAAGAGGATGTATGGTGATTAAACCTTACGGTTATGCCATATGGGAAAAAATGCAACAACAACTGGACAAAATGTTCAAGGAAACGGGACATACGAATGCTTATTTCCCATTGTTGATTCCGAAATCATTCTTTTCAAAAGAAGCTGATCACGTGGAGGGTTTTGCAAAAGAGTGTGCGGTTGTAACTCATTATCGGTTAAAGAATGATCCGAATGGCGGTGGGGTAGTTGTGGACCCGGCTGCTAAACTGGAAGAGGAATATATTATTCGTCCGACTTCCGAAACGATTATTTGGAATACATATAAAAATTGGATACAGTCTTATCGTGATCTTCCTATCCTTTGTAATCAATGGGCTAACGTGATGCGTTGGGAAATGCGTACGCGTATGTTCCTGCGTACTGCCGAATTCTTGTGGCAAGAAGGACACACGGCTCATGCGACGAAAGAGGAAGCGGTTGAGGAGGCTCAAAAAATGATTCGAGTGTATGCCGAATTTGCCGAGAAATGGATGGCTATGCCGGTAATTATGGGCCATAAGAGTGAAACGGAACGTTTTGCCGGGGCATTGGATACGTTAACAATCGAGGCGATGATGCAGGATGGAAAAGCTCTTCAGTCTGGAACTTCTCATTTCTTGGGACAGAACTTCGCGAAGGCTTTTGACGTACAATTTACCACGAAGGAAGGAAAACAGGAATATGTATGGGCAACCTCATGGGGAGCTTCAACCCGTTTGATGGGAGCGCTGATCATGTCACATTCCGATGACAACGGTTTGGTATTACCCCCGAAATTGGCTCCGCTACAAGTGGCTATCGTGCCTATTTATAAAAGTCTGGAAGGATTGGAAAAAATTCGTCAAACAGTTAGCGGGTTGATGGATAAATTGAAGGCCGCGGGAATCAGCGTGAAATTCGATGATCGTGACACGCAAAAGCCGGGTTGGAAATTTGCCGATTACGAGCTGAAGGGAGTTCCGGTACGTCTGGCTATGGGAGAGCGCGATCTTGAGAACGGTACGATTGAGGTGGCTCGTCGCGATACTTTGACCAAAGAAACGTTGCCATTGGAAGGCGTGGAACAGCACATCGAGACTTTGTTGGAGGAAATTCAGGAAAATATATACAAGTTGGCTTTGGAACGTCGTTCTAAATTGATCACGAAAGTGGATTCTTACGAGGAATTCAAAACTTTGTTGGACACGAAAGGTGGATTCTTCCTGTGTCATTGGGATGGAACCCCGGAAACGGAAGAACTGATCAAGAACGAAACGAAAGCAACCATCCGCTGTATCCCATTCGATTCTCCCGACGAGGAGGGTAAATGTATGGTAACAGGTAAACCTTCTCATAAGAGGGTGTTGATAGCGAGAGCTTACTAATTGATGATTGGGTGATTTATGATTGCGTGATTCACGTTACGGGATTATAAATCACTTAATCATAAATCATAAATCTTAAATTATTTTATGTTGCCAGTAGTTGAGCGTTTTATCAGGTATGCTAAGATTCACACGGAATCGGATCGGGAGACAGGTTTAGTTCCGAGTACCCCGGGACAGTTGCAGTTTGCCTATCTTCTTTGCGAGGAGATGCAGCAAATAGGAATGCAGGATGTTGCCGTGGATGATTACGGGTATGTCATGGGATTTCTGCCTGCGAATGCTGATAGAGAGAGTCCTTCAATAGGATTTATCGCTCATATGGATACCAGTCCCGATATGACGGGTAAACACGTGAAACCTCAAATTATCGAAAATTACAGGGGAAATGACGTGTTGTTGAACAAGGAAAAGGGATTCACGTTGTCACCGGATGATTTCCCGGAACTGATGAATTATGTCGGTACGGATTTGATCGTTACGGATGGTAACACGCTTTTAGGTGCAGATGACAAAGCGGGAATTGCCGAAATTCTGACGGCGATGGAATATTTGATTCAACATCCGGAAATCAAGCATGGACGTATAGCAGTTTGTTTTACACCGGACGAGGAAATCGGAGAAGGTGTTGATCATTTCGATCTGAAAAAATTCGGGGCTAAATTCGCCTATACTTTGGATGGCGGAGAGATCGGTGAGCTGGAGTGTGAAAACTTTAATGCAGCCTTAGCCCGTTTGACATTTAAAGGACGTAATTTCCATCCCGGATATGCCAAGAATAAAATGGTCAATTCCATCAAGGTGGCGAATGAATTCATGGCCAGCCTCCCTAAAAAGGATGCTCCGGAATACACCTCCGGTTACGAAGGATTCTTTCATATTTATTCCATCAAAGGGACGGTCGAAGAAACCTTGCTGGAAATATTGATTCGTGATTTTGATAAAAAACGTTTTGAATGGAGAAAGGATGTCATTGAAAACGGTGTCCGGGAATATTCAAAGAAATATGATTTACCGGTACTTCTGGAAATGAAGGACCAGTATGCAAATATGAAAGAATGCTTGGAGCCGGTAAGATATATCGTGGAAATAGCCAAACAGGCCATGGCAGAACTGGGAATTAAACCTTTGATTGTTCCTATTCGCGGGGGTACGAATGGCTCGAAATTATCATTTATGGGATTACCCACACCGAATTTATCCAATGGGGCACATAACGGGCATGGACGATACGAATATATACCCGTCTCTTCCATGGAAAAAATCGTCAATGTGATTGTGAAAATCTCCGAACTATGTGCTAAAATGTAAGCGAAAAAAACTTCTTCTAAAGCAGGTTAGGAAATAACCTGCTTTTTTTATAATAAATACGGGTTATTTTTCCATGTATCAATCAAAAGATATTATAATTTAAACCTAAATAATTTAACGTGAGTATGATGAAAAGATTTTTTATTATTGCCCTATTTTCATTGATTTTAGGACAACTGAGCGCGCAACCGGTAAGAGATACGGCGTGGACAAAAGCCGGTTTTTTCGGGTTAAAATTAACCCAAGTCAGTCTGAGCAGTTGGTCTGCCGGAGGTGAATCCGCCTTGGCATTTGATAGCCAGATAACCTATAGTGCCGATTTTAAACGCGATCGCCAGTTATGGCAAAATCGTTTGGAACTGGGATACGGTTTGACGAAAAATGACGGTAAGGATGCCCGGAAAACAAATGATAAGATATACTTCGCTTCCACATACGGGTATCAGGTCTACAAAACACTTTATTGGAGTGCTCTATTGAACTTCAACACGCAATTCGCGAAAGGATATGATTACAATATTGAAGATTCAGACTTTATTTCAAAATTTATGGCTCCGGGATATTTGATATTTGGTACCGGTATTACATGGAGCCCGAGTAAAATATTTACAGCCTCTTTTACTCCGGCTTTTTGGCGGGGAACTATTGTAGCTAACCGTCGTTTATCGGATGAAGGAGCTTTCGGTGTAGATAAAGGAAAGCATTTGTTGTCTGAATTCGGTGCAAACTTGAAGGCTGAAGTGAATCACGAATTTTTGCCGAACATGAAAATTTATTCTCGTTTGGAATTATATGCCAATTACTTGAAAGACCCTCAGAACATAGATGTTCGCTGGGAGGTACAACTAAATATGGCCATCAACAAATGGTTTTCAACAACGTTATCTACAAACTTGTTGTATGACAATGACGTAAAGATCGCTCAAGAAGACGGAACCGCGGGTCCGAGAGTACAATTTAAGGAAGTATTGGGAGTAGGATTTCAGATAAATTTTTAAGAGTCGATTGAGGATATAAAAAAAGAGTTCAGAATTTCTGAACTCTTTTTTTATATCTTGATAAATAGGTTATTTTGTCACTCTTTCAAGCCATTTTACCATACCAAGCATAACGCCCATAGATACAAGACATACGATCAAGAATACTGACCAGCACTGCCAAATTGGCCATGAGTTGTACATAAGGGGACCGATCCAAAGTAGAAGGTTACCGAGGGCCGTGGCAGCAAGCCATAAACCTTGGCACAAACCAAGCATACTCTTGGGGGCAACTTTTGATACGAATGATAATCCAAGCGGAGAGATAAATAACTCTGCAACGGTTAAGAAGAAATAAGTAACGATAAGAACCCACCAGTGAGCTTTTGTTGCCATTTGTTCTGCAATAGGAAGATTTCTGTATGCATCTGCAGAAGGATAACCTTTCATGATGGAGAAAACAGCAAGGAACAAGAATGCCAAACCTGCGATGAACATACCGATGGCAATCTTTTTAGGGGTTGAAATCTCTTTACCGCATCTTGCAAGGAATCCAAAAATAGCCATGATAATCGGCGTGAGGACGATAACAAAAAACGGGTTGATCGCTTGCCATACTTCAGGAGCGACTGCAGAAGAGTCTACGAAATCGCGGGCGAAGAATGAAAGGGACATTCCGTTCTGGTGGAATGAGAACCAGAAGAAAATAACGATACCCAAAACAGCGAACAAGGCGTACATTCTTTGTGTAATTTCTTTAGCCATAGCAGCTTTTTCCTCTGGCGTGTAGGTTACACTCTGTGCGGTAGCTTTCTTTGCCGGATTCGGGAATGTTTTTTGTGAAACAAAGAAAATGACAAGAGAAATAAGCATGGCTGCAACAGAGGCAATGAATGAATAGTGAATACCTTCATTGAAAATTTGCAGATATTGAAGACAAGAAGCTGTCATATCGTTGATCGCTCCACCGGCAGCAGTCATAAGTTGCTGTAAGTTGGCAAGAGCATCGGGTGCCATGGCTGCAGCATTATTAATGTACTCGTGGCAAAGTGCCGGAAGCTGTGCATTATAAGATAACCCGTTTGCACCCAACCACCATTGGCGTAAAACCGGAGCAATGAACGGAGCAATTAAACCACCCACGTTGATGAATACATAGAAAATCTGGAAACCTGAATCTCTCTTGTCTTTTGCGATCTTGAGAGCATCCGGACCCTGTTTTGCAGCCTCTGCTTCAAAATTATCATACATTTGACCCACGATGGCTTGTAAGTTACCTTTAAACAAACCGTTACCAAATGCAATAAGAAACAAGGCAACACAAGTAAGAGTCAATAACCAGGTTGTATTTTGCGATGTCGCGAGGATTGGAACGGATAGGATAATATATCCTATTGCCATAACTACAAGACCCGTCTTAATAGTCCCTTTGTAGTTTTGCGTGCGGTCTGCAATAAGACCTCCGACAAGGCTTAAAATGTAAATACCAGCGTAAAAGAAAGAATAAATGGTACCACTGGCGGCTTCGCTCAAACCAAATTTAGAACATAGGAACAACACTAATACGGCATTCATGATGTAATAGCCGAAACGTTCTCCCATATTACTTAGAGCCGCGGTGAGCAACCCTTTAGGATGATTTTTGAACATAACTTTTGTTTTTAATTTGTATTGGTAAATAATTAAATTTTTTTGTTCACGCTAATAGTCTGCAAATATAAATTATTTTTTTATCTTTAATCATTGAAAACGTTTGAAACCTATAGGCATGTTGAAGAATAATAAAATTTTCAAGACTTCGGATTTACGGGAATTGGATAAATATACGATTGAGAATGAGCCGGTAACATCGTTGGATTTGATGGAAAGGGCGGCTTCCGTGTTTACAGAAAAATTATTGATTTTTTTCCCCCATAGCCATATTTTTAACATTTTGGCCGGTTCCGGAAATAACGGGGGAGACGGCTATGTCGTGGCAAGATTGTTATTTCAAAAAGGATTGAATGTCAAGGTTTTCGATTTTCATGGGGACAATAATCTCTCCCCGGATTGTGCCGTGAACAGGAAACGCTTCATGGATATGGGAGGATGTTGTATCGAGGTGAAAAATGCGGATAATTGGCAACCGGATGAAAATAGCGTGCTGGTAGATGCCATTTTTGGGGCCGGACTAAATCGTCCGGTAACGGGATTCTTGGGAGATGTCATTCATCGGGTAAACGATTTGCCCCATTCGGTTGTGGCCATCGACATCCCTTCTGGTTTGATGGGCGAGAATAACGGGGAAAATAACGGGGCGATCATAAAAGCTGATTACACCTTCACGTTTCAATTCCCCAAATTAGCCTTTATGTTCCCGGAAAATGTACTTTACGTGGGGCATTGGGAAATATTGGATATCCGCTTGCATCCGGTGATATTGCGGGAGTATCCGGCTACCTATTATTATCTGACAGAAGACGCGGTTGCCTCGCGGTTATTGATTCCGGGAAAATTTTCTCATAAAGGAACATTGGGTAATACCTTATTAATAGCGGGCTCTTATTCCATGATGGGGGCTGCCGTCTTATCGGCCAAGGGGGCTATCCGGTCCGGAACAGGATTGCTTTCCATGCATGTTCCCCGCAAGTTGAAAGAAATGATTCATCTTTCCGTGCCGGAAGCCTTGGTTGAGGTCGATCGGAATGAATTCTATTTTTCCGGCGTGGACGATCTGTCCCGTGTCCAGGCGGTGGGGATTGGTCCGGGAATCGGGACTTCACCCGTCACGGCAGAAGGAATTCGTCAACTGTTATCCGTGTGGCGAGGAAAAATCGTGTTGGACGCGGATGCCTTGAATCTGTTGGCGTCGAATCCCGGGTTACTGGAACTTCTTCCGGAGGGAGCGGTGCTGACTCCTCACCCGAAAGAATTTGAAAGATTAGCAGGAAAAAGTGTAAATGATTTTGATAGATTAAATAAATTAAGCACCTTTGCACGTCTACACCGAATATACGTCGTGCTAAAAGGTGCACATACGATTATAGCCACCCCGGAGGGCGAATGCTATTTTAACATGACAGGCAACCCGGGAATGGCCAAAGGAGGGGCGGGAGACGTGTTGACGGGTATTGTTGCGGCTTTACTGGCAAGCGGTCATGCTCCGTTAGACGCGGCTATCATCGGGGTATATGCCCATGGTCTGGCCGGCGATTTGGCGGCGGAAGAGCAAGGGATGAGAGGAACGCGTGCCGGGGACATTGCCGAAAAATTGGGCTTGGTGTGGAAAAAAATGGAAACATATAATATGGCTAAACAGCGATAGAAAAATGAAAAAGTTGTTTTTTATAATTGGATTAGTGGGACTCGTATCCCTGTCTGTTTCGGGACAAAAAAAGAGAGAATTGACCACACAAGTGTCAATCGATTATACCTTGCCAAAAATCAGTTATGACGTGGTCGTCACCATGGAATGTACTCGTTTGATACCGGGGCCTTTCAGGCAATATGCCGAACAACAGTTAGGTATCTCACCGGAGATCACGAGTGAAGGCGAAGAGTGGACAATCAAAAACATCAAATTCATTCCGCGGGCTTTGCCTGATCCGAAAGCCTCTTATACCGTGAACGCCGTTGGAGAATATAACTCTATTTTATTGAATGTAACTCCCGAAGGCTTTTTAGCCGGCGTGGGAAGTGGTAGTACGAACCGGACTCCTGACGAAAATATCGTTTACGAGGAAAAGGAGAAAAGTGTGGGTTCAGGCATTAATTACGTGTATTTCGGTATTCGCTCCACTCAAAAGGAAGTACTTGACTCCAATTTCACGGAGATAGAAGTCGAGGGCGAGATTCGCCGGGTATGGGACCCGATTGAACGTCATGTATTAAAAGAACACAAAGATTACGTGGACGAGATTACGTCAGAGATATTCAATATTCGCGAAAAGCGACTGGAATTACTAGCCGGAGGCTCGGCCACGGCGGAGGCCCTAAAAGCGCTCGATGCGCTTGAGGCAAATTACATGAGTTTGTTCATGGGAAAAAGAGAAACCCGCGAAGTGGTTAAAACCATCTCTTTTGTCCCGGAAAAAGCCGACGAGTCAACCGTTTTGTTCCGTTTCTCCGCGAACGACGGGATTACGGCCAAGAACAACGTGTCTGCTATCCCCTACATCGTTGAATTAAAAAATATCTACGTTCCGAAAAGAGATGCCCAACAGGGTGGAAACACCCGTCCGGTTCCCTCTCTCTCTTATCGCGAACCGGCCGTTGCCGACCTGTGTTTGTTGAAAGGGAAAGAGACCGTGATGACCGTTCGTTGTGTCATACCACAACTCGGATTTATCAAACAATTCCCTTTGGATGTCATCAATAATGAAGGTATTTCCATTGATTTCTACCCGCGATATGGTTCAATAAAAGGTATAATGAAAAAATAGTTTGATACACTTTTGAATCATGACGGCAATTAACGAAAAGGGGATATTGGGGAAATTTCTGGTGTGGCGCGTCCGCTACATCAAGGAAAAGCAATTTATTGTCATGTTAAGCATCCTCGTCGGTATTGTTACCGGACTGGCGGGAGTCGTGCTGAAAAATATGGTACATTTTACCCACATGTTTTTCACGGAACGGATGCAGGTGGACAGTGGAAACTTGTTTTTCTTTATCTATCCTTTTATCGGAATATTGCTGACAACACTATTTGTAAAATTCTTCGTGAAAGAAGAGATCAGCCATGGCGTGACGAAAGTGTTGTACGCCATTTCCCGTCGCAACAGTATCATCAAGCCGCACAACAACTACACTTCGATGATTGCCAGTACCCTGACCATCGGTTTCGGAGGGTCGGTAGGAACGGAGGCCACCATCGTGTTGACGGGAGCTTCCATCGGTTCGAACTTGGCACGTCTCTTCCGGATGAACTACAAAGTGATGACCCTGATGATCGGTTGTGGTGCGGCAGGGGCCATTGCCGGGATCTTTAAAGCCCCGATTGCCGGAATCGTCTTCACGATGGAAGTCTTGATGCTTGACTTGACGATGGCTTCATTGGTACCGTTGATGTTCACGGCCATCACCTCGTACGTGGTCACCTTCTTCCTCATGGGCGATGGTTTCGTGTTCTCCTATCAGATCACGGATAAATTCGTGATGGCCAATTTCCCTTACTACGTGATACTGGGAATCTTTGCCGGGATCTTGTCCGTGTATTTCGTTCGGATGAATCTTCGGGTGGAACAATTCTTGGGGCGTATCAAACATACGTGGAAAAGAATAGCTCTCGGCGGCATCTTGTTAGGTGTCATCATTTTCGTCTTCCCCCCCCTCTATGGTGAAGGTTACACGGCCTTGGATGACATGATGGCCGGGCATTCCGACAAATTATTGAATAATACCTATTTCTTCGATTTTCGAGATAGTGCATGGATGATGATTCTTTTCGTGGTCGGTTTGACATTCGTCAAAGTGATTGCCACGGCCTTAACCAATGGTAGTGGGGGTGTTGGTGGTGTTTTTGCACCAAGCCTCTTCACGGGCGGAGTTGCCGGTTACTTGTTGGCAATGTTGATTAACATGAGTGGAATCCGTATCGTGGAACCCAGTCATTTCGTCTTGGCAGGCATGGCGGGAACGATGTCCGGGGTCATGAAAGCCCCGTTGACAGCCATGTTCTTGATCGCCGAGATATCCGGAGGCTACGCCTTATTCCTGCCTCTGATGCTGACCTCGGTTATTTCCTACTTGACCAGTCAGGGGATGGAACCTTATTCCATCTATGCCCGTCGTTTGGCCATGCAGGGAGATTTATTGACACACAACAAAGATAAGGCCGTGTTGACCTTGATGAAATTGAACAAGGTGGTGGAAACGGATTTTAAAACGATCGAGGTCGACGCGACCTTAGGTGATCTGGTAAAAGTGGTTTCCAAATCAAGCCGGAACCTGTTTCCTGTTTTGAATTCCAACCAGCAATTACTGGGGATCGTCTTGTTGGATGACATTCGCAACGTGATGTTTAACCAGGAATTGTATTCGAAAACTTACGTGCGGGATTTCATGACGACGCCTTCCGTGGTGATCGACATCAACGATTCCATGGAGGTGGTTATGAAAAAATTCGAAGACACGAAAGCGTGGAACCTGCCTGTTCTTCAAGATCACAAATACATCGGCTTTGTTTCTAAAGCAAAGATATTCAACACGTATCGGAAAGTGTTGATCCACTTCTCGGATGACGAATAATTTTTAGTGTAACCATTTAGATCGTTTTGCGTTACTTAGGGCGATACATAAGATGTATTGTTTCTAAATAACTTCTTATTAAAAAAAAGAGGTTGTATTATTAGAAATAAACTATATATTCGCGGCAAAAATAAGAAACTACATTAAAAACGATATAACTATGTATTGGACACTAGAACTAGCCTCAAAATTGGAAGATGCGCCTTGGCCAGCATCAAAAGATGAGTTGATAGACTACGCCATTCGTTCCGGGGCACCTATGGAAGTGATCGAAAATCTTCAGGATATCGAGGATGATGAAGAAATATTTGAAAGTATTGAAGATATTTGGCCGGACTATCCGAGTAAAGATGACTTTTTCTTCAACGAAGACGAGTACTAATTTATTCAGGTAGGTAAAAAAAACAATGAACCACTCCGCGAGGGGTGGTTCATTGTTTTATATAACAATTTGAAACTTTCCCCATTATTAGGGGGTAAACCTTTATTTTTCATCATATATGGGGATTGTCATTTTTATTTATAAATTTGATATTTGCAGCGAGAAATTAATAAAATTAACAACGGTGTTGGGTGATTTTGAACAGATCCGATTTTAATAACGGGTGTGATACAATAGTACAGATTTATGATGGAATCCATGGGAATATTAGTAAAGCGAGTGTCGAAGGGGGACAGGAAAGCATACGCGGCTTTATTTCATGAATTTTACACTCCTTTATTACTTTATTCTAAAAAATTCACGAAAAACAGGGAGGTCTCGGAAGATATTGTGCAGGATTTTTTCTGTCGTTTGTGGGAAGACCGCAAACGGTTGGTAAATGACAAATCCTTTCATGCTTACATGTATAGTGCCGTGCGCAATCGTTCGTTAAATTATTTAAGGGATACCCATTCTGTTTCTATCGAGGGTTTTGAGAAACAATCTGACGAGGACTTTTTGCGGGAGATGATGGAGGAAGAGGTGTATAGAGAGTTGTATGCAGCCATCCAGAAACTGCCTGAACGTTGTCGCCGGATTTTTTTATTGAAGCTGGACGGGGAAGAAAATCAAAAAATTGCTGATATGCTTCAAATATCAGAGGAAACCGTCAGGAGTCAGTTGAGAAGGGGCAAAGAGTTACTCCAAAATAATGTTGTCAGTTTCTATGTTTTAGGGGTGATTTGCTATTGGTGTGATTTTTGACTTCATCTTTTTTCATTGAAGGTTCATAAAAAGGTACATGTCAGGACTATTTGAATAAAGTTACCAAGTTGCGTTTAGCGTGTGATCAAGTAGGTATCAACTATGAATTACCATGTTAATATTTGCAATACAAGTATAATATTTTGTTATAATAATAGGAGCGGAATGGGAGGAGAATGGGAGCGGAATGGGAGCGGGTGGCTTGATGATGGGAACTTGATGGCATTTTAATAGCATTTTGTTACATTTCTTGTGTTTTAGGTATGGAGTTTGTGAAATTAAGGTGTTTTTGTATAGATTTTTGGGTGTATTTTATTGTATATCTGTGCTTTATGTTTCGTTGTGAATGGTAAAAATTATTTTTTCAAAAAAACAGGAAAATGATTTGCACGTTTTCTCGTTTCGTGTGTATGTATGAAAAATGTAAGATGGTATGAATGTGGATAACGAGAAGATTAGGAGTATCATTGTTAAGTCTGTTTTGGGGACTTTGACCGAGGAGGACAACCTTGTCTTGCAAGAATGGTTACGGGAGAGTGACCAGAATCGGGTGCTTTATCAGAAATTGTCTTCTGCTATTGAGTTGAAACATAAATACAGGCAATACGAGAGCGTGGATGTCGAGGAGGCTTTTAGGCGAAATCAACACCGTTTGTATCCCGATGGTTTGAATCGAAGCATGAAAAAGAAGTTGCCATACGTTGCAGCCGTGCTGGTTTTGTTCGGGGTATTTGTTTGTTTACTGATGAATCGCACGGGGAAAGTGCGGGAGGAGGTGCCGGTTGTTTTGTCGGCCGGGGGAAAACACGCGGAATTGATTTTGGCAAATGGTCAAAAAGTGTATCTGCACGAAGGGATGGAAATGAAATTTCGGGAAAGAGGTTCCAATATCCAAGTAAAGGGGAATGTGGTTTATTACGAAGAGAAAAAGGATAGTGTGACAATCGATGAATATAACATGATTCGCACCCCGTTAGGGGGAGAATATTCCTTGACGCTATCAGATGGTACGAAGGTTTGGCTGAACGCGATGTCCGAGTTACGCTATCCGGTGGCCTTCGGTGGCGATACGCGGGAAGTCGAGTTGAGGGGGGGAAGCTTATTTCGACGTGACGGAAGATGAAAATAAACCGTTTGTCGTGAGGACGGATGAGTTTAGCGTGCGTGTGTTGGGAACTTCTTTTAATATTTCGGCCTACGCGGATTCTCCGTTAGCGTTAACCACGCTTTGCAGCGGGCACGTGCGGTTGACGGATTGTATGAATCCGGGGAACGAGCGGGATCTTTTACCGGGCGAACAGTTGTTGTTCCACCGGGAGAGCCGGAAGATGGAAATTCGGAACGTGGATACCGACGTGTTCGTTTCTTGGCGCGAGGGCTTTTTCCAGTTTGATAATCACACGGTGGAGGAAGTTTTTATGATATTGCAAAGATGGTATAACGTGCAGGTTTTTTATGCGAATGCCGAGGTTCGGCAGGAACTCTTTACCGGTAAGTTGCCCCGGTTCGATGATATGATGATTATCATTGATTTGATAAAGCGGGTTTCCGATTTAGAAATTACAGTGGATGGAAAAGTGATTTATATAGATAAATAAAGGAGAAAGGCAGAATAGCTTACCACAACCCTCTGCCAATCTCGAGTAATGTTTAACAAAGTAAACTCTACAAAGTTATGAAAAAAAAGACAAGGTGTAGGGAATTCGTCATTCCTTTGAGAGGAAATCGGACATTTCTTGCCATGAGGTATTTACTGATTTTTCTTTTCGCGTTTCATTTGAATGGATTTTCCGGGATAAAAGCTCAACAAATCGCCGAGTATCAGGTGGAAAATGCCAATTTGAAAACGTGTATTAAGAAGGTGGAACGGTTGACAGGAAAAGGTTTCCTTTACAATGGAAATGATTTGGAACGCGTGGGTAATGTTTCCCTGCATTTGGAAAATGTCAGTTTAGGTGATTTATTGACAAGTATATTGCAAGGTAGCGGGTATACTTACGAGTTGATGAATGGCGTTATTGCCATCGTGCGGGTGAAGGAAGAAGGGCGTCAGACTGTTGAACAGGAATTGCTGAAGGGTGTCGTGCGGGATACCCGCGGGAATGTTTTGCCGGGAGTGACCGTGTTGATCAAGGGAACGACTTCGGGTGTCGTGACGGATACGGCGGGACGTTTCACGTTGCCTGTGATGAACCGGAAGAGTGTTGTCCTTGTATTTTCTTTTGTCGGTATGAAATCCCAGGAGGTTGCTGTCAGTGATGTCCGTAAAGAGGTGCGTGTCGTGATGGAAGAGAATGTGGACGAATTGGAGGAGGTGGTTATCACGGGTTACGGGACGACGACCAAGCGACGCGCGACGGGGTCCGTGGCCGTGTTGGGAAGGGAGGAGCTGGAAAATCGGATTCCGGTGTCCGTGGATAATTTGTTGCAAGGTCTGGTGGCCGGGGTGGCCGTGACGGCAAATTCGGGACGCCCCGGTTCGTCAGCTAAAGTTAGGATTCGGGGAACCAACACGATTACCGGTAACGCGGAACCCTTGTGGGTAATTGACGGGGTACCCGTGCAGGACGAGTTGCCTGAAATCTCGCTGGATCAGGTGAAGTCGGAAAACTTTAACGAGATTTTCGTGAATGGAATAGCGGGTATTAACCCGAATGATATCGAGAATATCACGTTCTTGAAAGATGCTGCCGCTGCCGCTATTTACGGTTCCCGGGCCGCGGGAGGTGTCGTTGTCATAACGACGAAGCAGGGGGCTCCGGGAAAAATGAGAATGAATTATTCGGCTCATTTCGGACTCGGCTTGAAGCCTCAACGGGATGCCGGGTTGATGAATGCCTCGGAAAAGTTGGCGTGGGAACAGGAGTTGTGGGATGAGTTCGCGGCAGATCAATACGCGTCGAACGCGCCTCATTACCCGGTAGTCGGTGTTGTCGGGATGTTGCGTTCCAACAAGCTCGGGCGTAACGGGATGTTATGGACCGATGAGGGTTTTGAACCGATGACGGCAAGCGAGCAGGACGCGTATATCCGTGATCTGGCGTCTCATTCCACGGATTGGTTTGACGTGATATTCAGAAATTCTTTCGATATGACGCATAACTTTTCTTTTTCCGGGGGTGGAAATTCGCTGGCTTATTATGCCTCGGTGGGATACGCTCATCAGGATGGTTTGTTGAAAGAGGATAGTTACGATCGGTACACGGTGAATTTGAAAGTGAATGCATCCCCGTCGACACGGGTAAAGATGGGAATGGGTTTACGGGTGTCGAATCTTGTGTCTGACGGGCCTAGTATGAATGTTGATCCGTTTAAATACGCTTATTTTGCTAATCCGTACGAGCGTCCGTATAACGAGGACGGCAGTTTCCGGCCTGATATGACTTATTTTAATCTGACGTCTATTAATGAAGGTGCGATAACACCGGAAAATCAACCCACGGCCGGGTTTAATATATTGCGGGAGATGGAGGAGACTTCGAGTGAAGGAAAGAAGTTTTCCGTGTCCGGACAATTCAGCCTGGATGTTGAAATTTTTAAATCGTTGACTTTTTCCGGGTTGGCTTCTTATGGCTACACGAATAACCGGGAGGAAAGTATTTTGGGTCGAGAGTCGTATGCCGCTTTCGTGGATCGGTTGAGTTTTGACACGAATAATAAAACCCAGAATCTATACGGTTCTATATCCCAGTCGACTACGGACGGGGAACAATATAACGTGCGCGGACATTTTTCATACACGAACACGTTTGAGGATCATTATCTTAACGTGTTGGCCGGGGCGGAGTTACGCGGTTCTAAAAGTAAACGTGTCGCGGTGAAACGTTACGGGTATGATGAGAAAACGGGATTGGCGAGTATGCCTGAACCACCGGAAGGTGATAATAGTTACGGATCGAGCTGGTACACGGGCTTGATTGATGGATTGTCAGGAATGTCCCGGTCGGAGAATAAGTATGCTTCTTTTTACGTATCCACGGAGTATGGCTACCTGGGACGTTATATCCTGAATGCCTCTTTCCGCACGGATGGTTCGAATAATTTCGGTAGTAAGGAACAGTTTAACCCGACGTGGTCATTGGGGTTTGCTTGGCACGTGGATGACGAGGATTTCATGCAATCTTTACGTCCGGTGTTGAACCGCTTGACTCTTCGGGTGGCAACCGGATTTACGGGGAATGTCGTGCAGGGAGTTTTGAAGGAACTTGTGATCAAGTATAACGCCAACAGGTATTGGAATAATCTGATCATGGGATCGATTAATAAGGCTCCGAATCCTCATTTGCGTTGGGAAAAGACAAGGGATGTGAAGGTGGCTTTGGATTTTGGTTTGTTTGGTGACCGTGTTACCGGGTTAGTTGAGGGGTATTGGCGGAAGAGTACGGATGTGATTTCCCGCGTACGGGTTGTTTCTTCGACGGGGTATAATGCTCAGAGTTATAACGCGTCGGATATAGAGAATAAAGGGGTGGAGGCAACTTTAGGCGTGAAGGTTATCGATCGGCGGGATTATAGGTTGAGTTTCTCGGGAAATATTGCCTGGAACAGAAACGTGCTGTCAAAGTTTTCTTCTCCATCGGGAACTATCAGTGAAGGGAAGTATGTCGGTTACCCGTTGGAATCAATTTTTGGTGGAAAGGAACTGGGGATTGATCCCTATGACGGGATTTATATGTATAAATTGCGTCCGGACGCCGTGGTGAAAGAGGCTTCTGATTTGAAATCTATTGTGAATTACCGTTATTATTTGGGTACCTCCATCGCCCCGATCACGGGAGGGTTTACCCTGCGTTTCGGTTATAAGAATTTGTCATGCAGTGTCGGAGGTTCTTATTCTTTCGGGGCAAAGATTAGAAACCAGGTTTCTTCTCCCGTGAGCTACGAGAGTGTTTCCTATTCGTATTACGCGCAGGAGAGACCACAGACGGCTTATAGTGATCTGTATCGTAATCACTTGAACGTGAGAAAGGAGATGACGGATCGCTGGACGAAGGATAACATTGATGCCAAGTATCCCAGAATTATTGATCCTTTCGGGAATAAATTGTACCTGGATCAATATAACCCGACCTCCTCGGATATTACATTGGGTAGTTTTCTGGAGAATGTTTCTTATTTGAGAATCCGGGATATTTCATTGAGTTATAATTTACCGAAACGCTGGTTGACCCACGTGGGGGTGTCGTCGTTGGGCTTTTCGTTCATGATGAGTAATTTCTTCACCTTCACGAATTATTCGGGTATTGACCCGGAGACTCCCGGGACGACTTATCCGATCACGCGTTCGATAGCATTGGGAATTAATATCGGTTTTTAAAAATAGCAGGTTATGAAAAGATATATTGTTTATGTTTTACTGGTTCTTTCCGGGTTTTGCGTGTCCTGTGATGAATATCTGAAGACGAAGACTTACGGGGAGATATTGCCGGAAACAACGGAGGACTACGCGTCTTTGTTACACACGCATTTGTATAACATAGAGGCCGGTACATCCGAAAAGATTCTGGGAAATTTTAATGATGTGCTTCGTTGGGAGTGTTTTTCCGATAATCTGAATGCCAGTCTTTCTACATCGGTTAAAAATACTCCAATTTACGTGGGGTCTTATATCAGTTCAGCCATATACCGGTTTAATAATTTATTCCAGGTCGTGAAGGACGCGAATGTCGTGTTGGATAATGTGAAAGGAAAGGATTCGGAGTTGGATAAAAAGATCACGGCAATAGCCTATACCTTGCGTGCGGTGGTGTATTATAATATGATGCGGGAGTTGTGCGAGCCTTACGAAAAACAAAGGGCAACCGAGATTATGGGAGTCCCGATCGTGGATCATTTCGACATGGAGGCAAAACCGGGGCGAGGAAATATACAGGAGACCGTGGATTTTATCGTTGAAGATTTGAAAAAGGCTATCTCTTTGAATCAGGTGGACGAGAAATATATATTCACGGTTGACGTGGCCAAGGCTTATTTGGCGAAAACGTATTTCTGGGCGCAAGATTGGAAAAATGCAGTGTCGACGGCCAAAGAGCTTTTAGATAAATACCCGTTGATTGAAGGAGAGGAGTATAAGGCTATGATCCAGTCAACACCGCCTTTAGCGACGAAACCGGGAAACGTGATTTTATGTTCGTATAACCGGGGGAGTTTGTCTACGGCTTTCCAAGCCCGTTATTCCACGGATTCGCGTCGTCGACCCGTGAGTCTTAAATTCGCGGAATTGTTTACGGAGAAAGAAAAGGATATTCGTTACAAGTTGTTTTTTGATAAGACATTTTTGAATACCAAAAGGTTGAATATGCAAATTCGTTCCGCGGAGATGTGTTTGATCCTGGCGGAAAGTTACGCTCATTTGCAGGATGAGGACAATGCTTTGTTGTATTTGAATAATTTGCGGGCAAAACGGATCACGGATTACGTGCCTCTGACAAGGTCTTCTTTGCCGGCAGTTGACGATTCTGCTTTAGTGACGGTTGACGCGGAAGGTGAGGCTTTGACCCCTTTGATGTCCTCGATATTGAATGAACGGCGTAAGGAGTTGTACATGGAGGGTGATCGTTGGTTTGAACTGAAACGGAACGGACGTCCGGAGTTTTGGGTAGGATATAACGGGATAAAATACACGACATGGAAATATTTGTACACGTTCCCTTTATGGCAACAGGATTTACGTGTTAATCCGAATTTGGTGCAGAATGAAGGTTATGAATAGTTTAAAAATTGTAAGGTATGAAGTATATATTATGTATTTTCTTGTTTTCTCTTTTATTATCGGCTTGTGATAATAGCGACGAGTTGACACCCCGTATAGAGGATGTGTTTGATACAAATATCGTTATTCCCACTTCACGATTAACTTACGAGGAACAAGACGCTCTTGAGGCGGAAAGAGCCATTTTCGATCAAGCCGTGGCAGATCGGGCGGGTGAAGAATAGTTGTGAATTTATAAAACAGAAGATCATGCGAAAAGTATTGTTTATATTGATAGTGGTTAGTTGCTGGGTTGGGATGACAGGTTGCTCGGACGATGGTAATAAAGGACCGGATGTTTCTTTTAGAAGGCCTTATTATATTCTCCCGGCCAGTGAATCTTTGAATGTGGAGGTTCGTTTGTCGGAGCCCGCACAGGCAGATATTACCGTTCCTTTTACCGTGGCGGGAACCGGGGAGGAAGGGATTGATTATTCGCTTTCTGCTCATGAATTTGTCGTGCAGGCCGGGTTGGATTCGGCCATCATAACGATCACCCCGGTGACAAATATGACCGAGGGAAGGGAGATTCATTTGACATTGCAAGAGGTTGCCGGATATGTACCCGGTATTTACAGGCAAACGATGATTCCGATTGAGACTAAAAGTCCGTTCACGTCGTCTTTTCTTTCCACGGAGTATAATTTATACACGGAAATGGAGGTCGCTGCTTTGTTGCATATCGGAGGCAGCAAGTACACGAAGCCTTCTTACGATATTTCCATCCCTTTTGAAATTGATCCGGCCTCCACGGCTGTATTGGGAACCCACTATGAAATAGAAGGAGGGGAGAAACAGTTTGTTTACCAGAAGGATGACTATATGGCTCGGGTGAAGCTGAAGTTCTTGAAGAAGGAGGAGGGAAAAGATAAAGTTATTCTTCGCCTCGTGGAAACAGATAATTTTATGATTTCACTTTCTAATAACCGGGCATATATCACGATAAATGGACCTGTTGGTTTTGATGATCTTGTCGGATCATGGAAATTCAAGGAGTTTTCGAGCAAGGATTACGTGACAAGTACAGCCAGTATGGCCGGAGATACGGAGGGTGTGAAGAATCTGCCCGAATGTGTAGCGAGCGATATTTTAGTATTCGAGAAAACGGGGGGTAAGCATGTTATCCGGACGGATAAGCTCACGGGTGATCTGGTCAACTATTTTTGTGATGGGGCAGAGGTGACGGTTCGGGATATTGTGAATGAACAAATTTATTTACCGTCGGAAATGAATGAATGGGGATTACATCGTTCTGTTTTGAGGACGGATTTCAGTAAGGTAAATCTGAACTTTTCTCCGGACTACCAGAATTATGCCCCGGCAGAGGTTGATTTTCGAATTTTGGAGGACGGAGATATCTTGGAAGTGAGGATTGTACAATATGTTCCCAAGGACTTTTTGCAAGAGACCTATGATTATGTCAGTGATCCGTTCTATTCCGGGGATCGTAATTTTGACAAGAATATTCCCATGAAGGGGAACTACACGCTTTCTTACAGGTTTTCACGGATCGCGGATTAAAAGGGAATGAGGATTACCGAATCAACCCTCCCCCTGTGTAAGCAGGAGTTGGAGGGGGTAGTTTGGTAATCCCCATTTCTTTTGTAAAAGGAGAAGGTGCGATGCTACTTCTCTTTTTTTTCTGCTTTTAAACTTGTTTTTTCTGAATAAATAGTTGTCAAAGAGAATGTGTATTTAATTTTAATAAAGAGCGGGAAATCTTGTAAAAATGCTTATATTTGTGTAGTTAGGTGCATGAGGATGGGGGATGGGTATTGTCTAATTAAAATTTGATACAATGGAAGAATGGTGGAGTTCTCTGGGATTATTTATGCAATCGGTGTGGTGCATCACGCTATTTGCCAGTTTGGTATTTGTTATACAGACTATCATGACTTTTATCGGGATGGATACAGATGGAGGGATGGATGTTGACGTGAGCGCGGATACGACGGCAGACGGGGATAGCGGTCCTTTTCAGTTGTTTACGTTCCGTAATTTCATCAATTTCCTGCTGGGGTTCGGTTGGTCGATTATCTCTTTTGAGAAAGCGATAGCGAATCAGTTCGTGTTGATTCTCGTGTCGGCCGTGGTTGGCGTGCTGCTCGTGATGGCGGTGATGGCTATTTTCAGGTTTATGAGTCGCATGGAGCAAAGCGGAACGATCCATGTGGCAAATGCTGTGGGGTGTAAAGGGAACGTGTACCTGAAGATTCCGGGAGAAAAACGGGGAGAGGGAAAGGTACAGATTTCGATACAAGGTGCCATACGGGAATTTGATGCCTTGACAGCAGGCGAGGAATTGGAGACGGGAGCCCCGATTAAAGTGGTGGAGGTGGTTAACGACAGTACCTTGCTCGTGGAGCGTTTTTGAATGACTATTTATTATTAATACTTAGGAATATATGGAAAGTATGGAAGGAAGTTTGTATTTGATTGTAGCCGTCGTGGCGGTGTTGTTTGTTACGTTTGCGGCGATTTTGTCCCGTTATAAACGTTGTCCGTCAGATAAGATTCTTGTCGTGTATGGGCTGACCGGTAAGAACGCGACCGGGGGAGTGAGTTCTGCACGTTGTATTCATGGTGGGGCTGCTTTTATTTGGCCGGTGTTCCAGAGTTATTCATTTTTGGATCTGACGCCGATCTCTATCGAGTGTAATTTGACGAACGCGTTGAGTAAACAAAATATTCGGGTGGATGTTCCTTGTCGTTTTACGGTGGGTATTTCTACCGAGCCGGATAGCATGACGAACGCGGCAGAGCGTTTGTTGGGACAACGGCAGGAAAATATTCAGGATTTGGCGAAAGATATTCTGTTCGGGCAGTTGCGTTTGGTGATAGCCACGATGGATATCGAGGAAATCAATTCCGACCGGGATAAGTTCTTGGCTAACGTGAGTGCCAACGTGGAAGCGGAGTTGCGGAAGATCGGTTTGAAATTGATTAACGTGAATGTGACTGACTTGCGGGATGAATCCGGGTATATCGAGGCCTTGGGAAAAGAAGCGGCAGCGAAGGCGATCAATGATGCCAAGAAAAGTGTGGCCGAGCAGAATCGGTTCGGTGAAATTGGTAAGGCCGAGGCGGATCGGGATAAAGATATTCGTATCGCGGAAACTGTGCGGGATACTCGTATTCGGACGGCAGAAGCTAATGCAACCGCGGTGGAAGGAGAGAATAACGCGAAGATATTGATTGCCGACTCGGACGCCATCCGTCGGGAGAGGGAGGCCGAGGCAGCCCGTAAGGCTATTGCTGCAGAGAAGGTACAAGCGGCGAAGGCTTTGGAAGAGGCTTACATGGCAGAGAAAGAGGCTGAAATTGCCCGTGCCGAGAGAGAGAAAGCCACGCAGGCGGCCAATATCGTGGTTCCTGCACAGATTGATAAAGAGAAAGCTATTATTGATGCAGAAGCCGAGGCCGAACGTTTGCGCCGGTTGGCAAAAGGAGAGGCTGACGCCATCTTTGCCAAGATGGATGCCGAAGCACGAGGGTTGTACGAGGTGTTGACGAAACAGGCGGAAGGATATGCACAGATCGTGAAGGCCGCGGCCGGAGATCCGGATAAGGCGGTAATGATGTTAATTACCGATAAGTTACCGGAATTGGTGAAAACGCAAGTGGAGGCTGTTAAGAATATAAAGATTGACAAAATTACAGTTTGGGATGGTAATAATGCCGGTAACGGGAATACATCCACGGCTAATTTTATTTCCGGGATGATGAAATCGGTTCCACCGTTGAATGATTTGTTCAACATGGCAGGGATGAATTTGCCAACATTCCTGAAAGGAGCCGCCACGGAAGATAAAATCACGGATGCCGGACAACAAGGTGAGATTGTTGAAGAGGTTGAGAAGTAGGGGAGATTCTAACTTTTAGTTTCGTTTTTTCGTTTACTTATAATTACCTTTGTGGTATACTTCAATCGTGTATATGACAAAGGTAATTAATCGATTCATAAAAATAGAGAAAAGTTTATGCGCTGGATAATTGACAGTGTTGATGATTTGAAGCGGGTTGCAAAGGAGTTTTTGGAAAGTACCGGGGACAACAAAATATATGCTCTATACGGGCCTATGGGAGTGGGGAAGACCACTTTCGTGAAGGCTGTGGCCGAATGTTTGGGAGTAGAGGATGATGTAAATTCCCCAACGTTTGCTATCGTGAACGAGTATTTGGCAGCAACGGGAGAGTCGCTTTTTCATTTCGATTTCTATCGGGTGAAGAGTATCGAGGAGGCAATGGATTTCGGTTACGAGGAATATTTTTATAGCGGGAATCGTTGTTTTATCGAGTGGCCGGAGATGGTGGAGGCTCTGTTGCCGGAAAACACGTTGATTTGTAAATTCTCTGAGTTGGCAGATGGCCGGAGAGAGTTGGTGATTGAAGAAAAACTATAAAATACAGGTTATGGATAACTCGGGTAAATTATCGGGAGCCCAGATTGATCGGGAGTGGTTTTTATATCAAGAAAAAGAGGTATTCGCGGAATACCGGCAGAAACGATTGACAATTGGTTTACCCAATGAGACCGAGCGACGGGAGAACCGGGTGTGTTTAACCCCTGAGGCTGTGTCTGTCATGGTTGACATGGGGCACACGATAATGGTGCAACGGGGAGCCGGAGAGGCGGCACATTACCATGACCGGGAGTATGCTGATGCGGGAGCCCAGATGGTGGATACTTGTGAGGAAGTGTACACGGCGGATATTATTCTTAAACCGACTCCAGTGACGCAAGGAGACGTGGAGATGATGCATGACCGACAGGTTATTTTGTCCCCCATCGAGCTTTTTGAGTTACGAAAAGAGGCTGTTGTAGAGATGATGCAGAAGAAGGTGACGGCTGTCGGGTTTGATATTCTGAAAGATGAAAACGGGGGGTATCCCGTGGTGCAAATGATGAGCGAGATTTCAGGAAGTTCGGCCATTATGATCGCTAGCGAGTATCTAAGTAATTCCCGGGAAGGGAAAGGGATTTTGCTAGGCGGGGTGACGGGAATCACGCCCGCGGAGGTCGTTATATTAGGTGCCGGGACTTTGGGTGAATACGCGGCTCGCACGGCGTTGGCTTTGGGGGCAGAGGTGAAGGTTTTTGATCATTCGTTGGAACGTTTACGCCGGATAAATCATTGTCTGGGGCAACGGGTATATACTTCTGTTTTTCATAAGCCGGTTTTGGAACGGGCGTTATTGTCGGCCGATGTGCTGATCGGGGCATTGCGCTTTTTTGATGATGATTTGGGTGTCACCGTGTCTGAAGAACAGGTGAGGCTGATGAAACAAGGGGCGGTAATCGTGGATATGTCCATTGGGCATGGCGGGTGTATCGAAACGTCTGGTCCGACTACCCACGAGAATCCGACTTATGTGTATAACGGGGTAATCCATTATTGTGTTCCGAATGTTCCGTCGAGGGTGGCTCGTACGGCTTCTATTGCCTATAGTAATTTATTCACTCCTTTGTTTGATAAGATTTCCCAGACGGGAGGTTTTAATGCCGCCATAAAAAATGATAAGGGCTTGCGACACGGGGTGTACGTTTATAACGGAGTGTTGACCAAACGAGTGATTGCCGATCGTTATGGGTTGGTTTCCAGGGATATTGATTTGTTGTTAGCGGCTTTCTGATTACCCCATAAATACGATAATTCCCAATAATATACCATACACGAGTGCGTAGGGAAAGGCTTGTTTTAGGATTTCTCCTTCTTGGCCTTGTAACTGGCACGCGGAGGCGGCGATGGCAATACTTTGGGGGGAGATGATTTTCCCGGCGGTAGTGCCTGTCGTGTTGGCCGCGGCAAGCCAAGAGGGATCAATGTTCATGTTGGCGGCAATTCCTGCTTGTAGTTTTCCGAAAAGGATGTTTGCGGAGGTTCCGCTACCCGTGATAAATGTCCCTGTTTCCCCGATTAAAGGAGACCAGAAAGCGTAATACTTCCCAGAGAAGGTGGTTAGGGTGTCGGCAAGTAATTGTACCATTCCGGATAGTTCCATGAGTGCGGATATACCGACTAGAGCAATGACCATGATAACGGTACTGCGGATTTGTACGAGGGTTTTGCCTAATAATTTGAACTGCCTGCTTGTGCTTACCCCCTGTATCTGTCCCCCGATAAAAGCTCCGGCAAAAAGCAATAAACTCGTAGCCCTAAAATTGAAGGGAATGGCTAGTAATATAAAGAAAATGATAAGGCCGTAAACACTCCATGCCTTGTATATTTGTCGGGACGAATGTTGCGTGGGGAGGGTATCTTTTTTACCCCTTCCACTCCATTTACTCCACGCTATAATGGCAATGATGGAACAAATGCTGCCTAGAATGGCCGGCATTTCCGGACCGAGATATACGGCAGTAACGTATTGAGCGAGGAAAGATGTGCCCCCGACAAGGGTACCGAGTAAAATGTTTTTTATTAATGCTTGGCGACGTCTGTCAGCCAATATAGCCAACGTGATCGGGATTAAGAATATGAAAGGATATAGTTGTTGGATGGTTGCCTTGCATAATTCCGGTAACGGGCAGCCGGTTTCTTCCATGAGAACGGTTTCCGCTATGCCGACGGCCCCGAATGTCGTGGGTTCGCTGTTGGCGATGAGGCTCACGAGCACGGCAAACAACGGGCGAAATCCAAGTGTTACAAGTATGGCGGCTGGGATGGCTACCGAGGTTCCATAACCGGCCATCCCTTCTAATAACCCGCCGAATCCCCACGTGATTAGTAATACTTGTACACTTTTATCCGTGGAGATAGCTGCCAACTGTTTTTTTAGTATTTCAATTTTACCGGAATCTAACAGAATATTATAGCTGAACACGGCCATCCAAATGACAGAAAGAATGGTGATGCAGGCACGTGCTGTACTGTTTATCAATGTTGAACCGATTTCTTGTACAGGTGTTCCAAAGGCGAAAACGGCTAAAATAACAGTGATGGCGAGGGTAAGCAGGCTACTCTTGTCCCCGGGCCATTTGCATATTCCCATGGATATGATTAGTATGGCCATGGGTAGTAAGGCAAACAAGATTTCGAACATGGCGTACGTTTATCTTTTTATTGCTTGAGAATGGAATCAATAACGGAGGTTAAGTCGCTGTTTTTAGGTATTTTAATTCCTCGGATTCCGGCAGCCTCGGCGGCCTCGATGTCCCGGGAACCATCCCCGATTAACCATGAGGTGGATTTGTCAATGTCAAATTCCCGGATGGCCTGTTCTATCATGTAAGGTGATGGTTTTCGGCATGGGCAAGGGGCGATGCTGCTGTGATGGGGACAATAGTATATTTTGTCCACGTGAGCCCCGTGTTTTTCCAGTTCCTTGCACATGTGTGCGTGAAGATTTTCAACGTCTTCTACCGTGTATTCTCCTTTGGCAACTCCACCTTGGTTGGTAACGACAATAATCAAATAACCTGCTTCGTTCAGTCGACGAATACCGTCAATGACACCGGGATTGAAAACAAAGTCTTCAATTTTGTATATGTAGTAATGTCCTTCATCAGAATTGATGGTTCCGTCTCGATCCAAAAATATAGCCTTTTTCATTTTCAATTTTTATCTTTTAATTTCTAAACTACCCCCTCTAACTCCCCCTATTCTTATGATTTATGCAAATATTTCATGAATAAACAGGGGTATAAAATTGATCTTTTTTGATGACAGCAAACATTCTCGCGATCAGCTTTGCCCTGATCGCGTTAATGACCGTCATCTTGTTCTTTCCTTCCTTAACCTTTCTCTCGTAATACGCCTTTAACTCACCAGACTTCCTTCCCGTGATCGACAAGGCAGCCATGTGTAACAACGTCTTGATTTGCTTGTTCGCCCGCTGGGATACCTTGTTCCTGGAATGTTGACTGCTTCCCGAGGTGTAACGGAAAGGTGCTACCCCGGCATGACAGGCGAACTTGCGGGGATCATCGAAGCGCGTGAACGCTTCAGTCTCGATGATCAAGCAAAGGGCGACACTCGGCCCAACCCCCTCGACTGATAGCAACAACTCCCGCTGCCGCCAGAGAACACGGCAGGAACGGATAATTGTCTCGACGAGTAGATCGATATCTTTGATCAATTTTTCCAGCTCTTCTATCAACCGTTCCAGTCTTTGAGCCTTCTCTTGATAGACTCGATCAAGCATGAACTCTCGTTGGTCGGAGAGTTGCCCCTTGTACTTGGCCAAGTCCGACTTGTAAAGGTCTTGCTCGTTCCTTAACTGCTTGAGGCGCTCGATCTCTTCCCGAGGACGCTGGTAATAACGAGCGTTGTCACTGAAACGAGAGGCGTAGCGAGCGATTCGGTGAGCATCGACCTTGTCATTCTTCCCACGTGAGAAGCCCGAAGAATACTTGATCTGCGCTGGATTTTCAAGCCATAAACCACAAGAGAGAGACTGGCAAGCGATTGACAGGGGGAAGGTGTACTGCCCCGTGTGCTCGGCACAGACTAGCAGGTTATCGATCGAGGTTTTAAAATCAACCAAGAACGTTTCCAGGAAACGACGTATCGACGGGATGTTATTGTTTACTACTTCTTCAAGAACTATCGTGCCGTTTAGCAACACGCAAAAATCAAGTTTCTTTTTACTAACGTCTACCCCGATAAAATAAAAGTTTTCCATATCTTTGTGTTTAGCAATTTGAAGAGGGAAAGGATATTGAACGTCACCTAAAAACCTTAACAACAAGAAAGTTAATTTCTTATACAGGTCCCCGTTCAAGAAAGCCAAGGTGTCCAAATAGGGGGATGAAGCTGTTTTCAAACACAGCTCACGGTTCACACCTCGGTTTCCTTTCTTTCAAATTAGTTCATACTTTACAAATATAAATATTACTTTTTTATTCCATTTACTTTTCATGATACAAAGCTAAGGTTACACAGGGGGAGAATATGTTGTAACATTACAGCGTCTTTTTGCGTCCGTTTCCCCCTCCTGTGTAAGGAGGGAGTAGTTCTTTCATTTAACCTGTAGTCTGAAATTCACCACAAGCGAATTTCAATGCATTATCTTAAATATCAGTTCTTTCAATAGTTCCCCGTCAGAAATGTTAGCGTTACCGACACCTTTTGATTTAAGGTCATATTCCCGTAACCAAGAAATAATGTTGGCACATTTCATGGCGTTATATCTTTTCGCTCCTTCCGTGTAATCTTTTAGAAAATAGAGATTAATCCCTAGCAGCCGGGCCATTTCCTGCTGGTTAGGGGTAGTTTTCTTCTGGTAGTGGTACGTCAGCAGGTTTAGAAAATACCGGAACAACATACTGATCGTGAGTACCAACGGGTTGTTCTTGGGGTTGGCTTCGAAATAATTCACGATACGGTTTGCCTTCAGGTGATCCATTTGTATGATAGCAGCCGTGAGTTCGAACGTGTTGAATTCCTTGCTAATACCCGTGTGTTCTTCCACTAGATTTTCCTTGATTTCACCGCCTCCGGGAAGCAAGAGCATGAGTTTGTCCAGTTCATTGGCCACCTTGCTCAAATCGTTACCCAAGCTTTCCGCTAGAATGCCTGCGGCTTTTAACGAAATCATGTACTTCTTGTCTTTGCAGTACGAGATAATCCAGTCTGGAATTTTATTTTCATAAAGTTTGGCCGATTCGAAATAAACGCAGTGTGAAGAACTGCTTAATTTCTTGAATACCCCTTTACGTTTATCCGGTTTCTTGTTTTTATATAGAAACACGAGGATTGTTGTCGGTTGCAAATGATCAATATAAGGCAGTAAATTCTCAAAGTCCCGAATATTCTGGGCTTCCTTGACAATGACAACCTGACGTTGTGACATCATGGGAAAACGACGGGCTGTGTCGGTCACGGTAGTCATGGAGACATCGTTTCCGTATAATATTGTTTGGTTAAACGCCTTCTCGTCTTCCGTGAGGGCATTCTTCTCGATCCGTGCCGCTATATCGTCCAAGAAATAGGACTCCTCTCCCGATAAAAAGTAAATCGGGGCATATTTTCCTACTTTTAAATCTGCAACTATCTCTTCGTATTTCATAAGGCAAAAGTAATAAACTTTAAATTCCGATCATATCAAAGAATAGTAATTTTAGCGCCGGGAACAGGATTTATCGCCGGGAGATGTGAGACGAGTGTTCTTTTTCAAGCGTGCGTACGATCTGCTCGATTTCCCGATCCCGTCCGTTCGGTTCGTAATCGGCTTTCAGGTTATTCCCGAACAACAGAGCCAGTGATTGCCAAAAATAGGCATTTACCGTTCCCTTGTATTCTTTGATGTGATTGAACGACGTGTTGTTCGTCTCCCGGTAGATTAGGCGAACGAGAATCTTTCCCTGTGTGACGGTTAATTTCATCAACGGTTGCTTGAAGGTGTGCATGAGTTCCTTGTACTCTTGCTTGATAATTTGCTTCCGTTTTGCCTCGGAGTCCGTTTGTGCGAGTTTATACTCGATCTCGTTGATCTTGGCGGCGGCTATTTTCGCGTATGGGAACACTTTCTTCACGTTATGAATCATCCTTAAATTGCGTTGTTGCTGGCGGGCATATTTCCGGGGATTTTTCAAACGGGCAACCACATCTACTTCATGGAGAAGAACATGGGGTATGGTATCCCTACCCATGATCATGGACGGGACAACACTCTGCGCTGTTGCAAAGCTGTTAATAAATAAAGATAGGAGTGATATGATAAATATTTTGCACATTTTTATATCTTTGCATTAACGCTTTATCAATACAAAGTTAGTAGATATATTTGATTTGTAAAAATATTAATTAGTGGAAAAGGAATTTCAGGATCTGTTTCAGATACGTCACAACGATGACCGTGTTGAGGTGGGAAAGGTGTTGATTGCAGAACCTTTTCTGGAAGGTAAGTATTTTAATCGTTCCGTGGTCTACATGGTGGAGCATGACCCGAGTGGGAGCGTGGGTTTTGTATTGAATAAGCCGTTACCTTACACGACTTCCGAGTTGGTAAAAGAACTCGAAGGTGTATATTTTCCCGTGTATATTGGTGGCCCCGTGGAGCGTAATCAGTTGTATTACATCCACCGGAGAAATGATATACCGGACTCGGAAGAGATCGCGAAGGGAATATATTGGGGAGGTGACTTTAAGGCTTTGACGGAGATGTTGAAAGCCGGAAAGATATTAGAAGGTGAGATTCGTTTCTTTGCAGGATATAGTGGTTGGACGGATAGTCAGTTGGAGAATGAACTGTTGGAGAATTCTTGGATGGTGGGAGCGATTCCTACCAACACGTTGTTTACCATCCCGAACGAGGGTTTATGGGAACAGGCCATGAGTTCTCTGGGAGGAAGATATAAGCTGTGGGCGAATTTCCCGGAAGATCCGATTCTTAATTAATTGAAAATTGAGAATGAAGACGATTTGATGAGTTTGGAGTTTAGAGGGAACTACCCCCACCGGCTCCCCCTTGCACAGGGGGAGAGATAGACGCGAGGAACGCTACAATGTAGCGTGTTCTCCCCCTATGTAAGGGGAAGTTTAGAGGGAGGGAGTTAAAGCGTTAGTCTTGTGCGGTTGGAATCTAAAATCTAAAATCATTAAATCTAAAATATAAAGGCAGGCCGTTCTATCGCTGTCCCGCGAGGGAGAGAGGAAAGTCCGGGCAACGCAGGGCATCGTGCTTCTTAACGGGAAGGTCTCCGAGAGGGGGCAGTAGTGTAACAGAAAATAACCGTTCCGTTAGCGGAATAAGGGTGAAAAGGTGAGGTAAGAGCTCACCGGTATTCCGAGCGATCGGGATAGCCGTACACCTCACGAGTTGCAAGACCATGTACACTGGCGCTTAGGTTTGCCCGACCGATGCCAGGGGGTAGGTCGCTAGAGCCGTGGAGAGATCTGCGGAGTAGATAAATGATAGAAACCGAAAGGTACAGAACCCGGCTTACAAGCCTGCCTTTTTTTATTGCAAACCAATTAATTTGCGATTTATGAATTACGATTTATGATTCAGAAAAGTATTAGTAGTGCATGGAAATTACCTGATCTAAAACCATAAATTAAGAAATTAATAAAATCTATAACAACAACTTAGAACGTGAAATCAATCAGAGAAATATTTAGAATTGGGTACGGACCTTCTTCTAGCCACACGATGGGACCGGGACGTGCCGCACATTATTTCAAGGAAAAGAATCCGGATGCCGAGCGCTACCGGGTTACCTTGTACGGGAGTTTGGCCCTAACGGGAGTGGGCCATGGGACGGATGTTGCTATCCAGAAAATGATCAATCGACCGGATGATACGGAAATCATATGGGAATCCACGAAATCCCTACCGCATCACCCGAACGGGATGTTGTTCGAGGCTTTGAAAAATGGGGAGGTTGTTGATCGTTGGGAAGTATACAGTGTTGGTGGAGGTGCATTGTGGGATGAACAGGAAACGTTCAAGGAGGATGAGGTTTATCCTGATACGAAAATGGCGGATATATTGAACTGGTGTAAGATCGAGGGACGCTCTTTCGTGGAGTACGTTGAATTGCATGAGGGACCGGAAATCTTCGATTACCTTGAAGAAGTTTGGAAAGTGATGGTTGCCAGCATCCATAACGGGTTAGAAAACGAGGGTGTGTTACCCGGTAACCTGCGGTTGGCACGTAAGGCTTGTTCCTACCACGTGCGAGCCCAGCAATCGGCAGGAACTCTACGCCATATGGGAATGGTATTTGCTGCCGCTTTGGCAGTAGCCGAGGAGAATGCGGCAGGAGGTAAGATCGTAACGGCTCCCACGTGCGGGTCTGCCGGGGTCGTACCTTCCGTGTTGTTTTTCTTGAAACACGATCAGGAGATTAGTGATAAGCGGATTATAAAAGGATTGGCCACGGCCGGATTAATCGGCAACATTGTGAAAACCAACGGTTCCATTTCCGGAGCCGAGGTTGGGTGTCAGGGTGAGTTGGGAACGGCTTGTGCTATGGCGGCCGGTGCGGCAGCTCAGATTTTGGGAGGTACCCCGATGCAGATTGAGTATGCCGCGGAAATGGGCTTCGAACATAACTTGGGCTTAACATGCGATCCCGTGGGTGGGTACGTGCAAATCCCTTGTATTGAGCGAAATGCTTTTATCTCCCAGAAAGCGCGGGAGTGTGCGATATACTCCTTGTTCTCGGATGGTCGGCACAAGGTGTCTTTCGATGACGTGGTAGAAACCATGATGCAGACTGGTTGCGACATGCAGGCCAAGTATCGCGAGACAAGTCTCGGAGGGCTCGCCCGTATTTATAGGGCCCCATTGAAAAAATCGTAACGTTGAAATCCGGGAGCATTGAGCCGGAATGGTACATTAATTGTAACAATTAAGAATAGAAAATCGTAGACCTAAAGTGATACAAGGCTTATGGACAGGATTAAGTTAAAAGTTTTCGGGTTATCCTATAGTAGTATATCGCAAACCGGTGCGTACGCATTGATTCTGGCGGAAGAAAATGATGCCTTCCGCATCCCTATCATTATCGGGGTTGCTGAAGCTCAATCCATTGCCATTCAGATGGAACATCTGCACTCGCGGCGTCCCCTGACACACGATTTGATGAAAAGTCTGGCAGATAACCTGGGAGTGGTTTTGGAGGAGGTCTATATATATCATTGGGAATCCGGTATCTTTTATTCGGAACTACGTTTTAGGAATGGAGAGAAGTTTCTGAAAATTGATTCGCGTACCTCTGACGCCGTTGCCCTTGCCTTGCGTTATAATTGTCCGATTTATATAGCGGCCAGCGTAGTTACTAAAACTGCCATTCCAATTTCTGATTTGGCTGCGGGAGAGTTTAGCGGGCAAAAGTCTGTTGAAGCAGAGGAACCCGAGACAACCGAATATAATTTCACGATAGAGGAGTTAACCCATTTATTGGATGAAGCTGTGAAAAACGAGGATTACGAGAGTGCCTCTCGTTTCAGAGATATGCTGAAAGCCAGAAAAGGGGAATAATATATAAAACATGAAAACAATGGACCGCATAAAACTTGACTATTCGAAGGTGTTGCCGTTTGTAGGGGAACAAGAGATTGCCGTGCAACGAGAGAAAGCAACAAAGGCTCTAAAGGGCTTAGAAGATGGAACTTGTAAAGGAAGAGACTTTCTGGGCTGGCTTGACCTGCCTGTGTGCATCACGGATGATGAACTGAATCGTATTTCCGCTTGTGCTGGCAAGTTAAGGGAGCAAACTGATGTTGTTGTCATCGTGGGGATCGGGGGATCTTACTTGGGAGCTAAGGCGGTGATCGAGGCTATGTCCAGTAGTTTCGATGCGTGTTCCGGTATGAAGGTTGTTTTTGCGGGAAATAATGTGAGCGAAGACTATTTATACGAGTTACAAGCGTTCCTCAAGGATAAAAAATTCGGTATATGCGTGATTTCCAAATCAGGTACCACTACCGAGCCTGCCGTGGCTTTCCGTTTACTAAAAGATCAATTGATCGAGCAGGAGGGGCTTGCCGTTGCAAGGGAGAGAATCGTTGCTATTACTGACGAGAAAAAGGGAGCTTTGCGAACCATGGCAGATCGGGAAGGATATGAGACTTTCGTTATCCCGGACAATGTTGGGGGACGCTATTCCGTGCTGACTCCCGTAGGTTTGCTGCCCGTGGCTATTGCTGGGTTTGATGTCCGGGCTCTGGTTAAGGGTGCCGTGGATATGCGGATGTATGAAAAAGGTAACGGGGCAGAGCTTTCCGCCACTTATGCTGCCGTTCGGAACACCCTCTACGAAAAGGGGTACGTGATCGAGATCACTGTAAATTTCAATCCAAAACTGCATTATGTTGCCGAATGGTGGAAACAGCTTTACGGGGAAAGCGAGGGAAAGGAGAATAAGGGTATATTCCCTGCCAGTGTTGACTTCACGACAGATTTGCACTCCATGGGACAGTACATACAGGAGGGACGTCGCATTCTCTTCGAGACAGTTCTTTCTATCGATAAAACGAAATACTGGTTACAAGTTCCTCATGATGTTCATGACTTCGATAAACTGAATTATCTGGCCGGAAAACGTATCGATGAGGTAAACAAGATGGCCGAGTTGGGCACCCAACTTGCCCATGTGGATGGTGGTGTCCCGAATATTAGGATCATTATCCCGGAATTAACGGAATATTACTTGGGACAACTATTCTATTTTTACGAACTGGCTTGTGGTATTTCCGGTGGTATCCTCGGGGTGAATACCTTCGACCAACCGGGCGTGGAAGCCTATAAGAATAATATGTTCATGCTGCTCGGTAAGCCGGGATACGAGAAGAAATAAAAAGTGAACTGGCATCGCCAGTTCACTTTTTTATTTAAACAAAGATTCCTCCCCTCGTTCCTTCTTTTGGATGGCAAAAGTGAGGTAGGTGTTATTCAATATGTCAATAGTCAATAATTTTCCGGAAAGCACGCCGGGGTTTTCCAATATGATCTTAATCGCCTCGTTTGCCTGTAAAGAACCGACAATTCCCGGTAATGCCCCGATGACACCTAGCGGTTGCGAGAAATTCTTGATCTCTTCATTATACTCGAAAAGGTCGCGGTAAGTGGGGCCGTTCTTGTAATTAAACACGGATACCTGCCCGCGGAACTCGCATATGCTACCGTAAACGAACGGTTTCCCCAGCTTCACGCAAGCATCATTAATCAAGTAGCGAGCGTGCAGATTATCGGTAGCGTCCATGACAATGTCGTATTCGGGAATAATTTCGAGGGCGTTATCCAACGATAATCGGGTAAAATAGGGTGTAATTCGGGTGAAGGGATTCAATTGTTGCAATTTCGTGGTGGCGACAGTGACTTTTGGGGTTCCCACGTGAGTGGTGTCGTATAATATTTGGCGTTGTAGGTTGGATTCAGAAACAACATCATCGTCCATGATACCAATATGGCCGATTCCTGCTGCCGTGAGGTAATATAATATGGGTGAGCCTAATCCCCCGGCTCCCACGACTAGAATACTCGTTGCTTTAATTTTTTCTTGTCCTTGAATTCTAATATCGTGTAAGATAATGTGTCGATTATAACGTTCTTGTTCTTGATTGGTGAGTGGCATTTGTGATAAAAATTCTATTTGTTCTACTCTTGTTATTTGTTTTCGTTAATGTGTTGTTTGACAAATCGATTGACCGTGCAGATGGATACTTTGTATTTCTTAGCTATTTTTTTGTAAGACACGCTGTTATCCATGAGTTCAATAACTTTCTCCTTATTTTGTATCAACACGTTCAATTGTGGGCAACTGCCCTGCGGGCGCCCTAGCTTCTTACCCTCGGCCTTTCTTACCGCGAGAGCCTCTCTTGTCCGGATGGATATAAGATTACGTTCGATTTCCGCTACTAGCCCGAATGCGAACCCTAGGATTTTACTGTTCAGGTTATTCTCGAAAGTGTATCCTTCTTTCGTACTATGAAGAACAATTTTACGTTGAATACAGGTATTGATGATATTCATGATGTCAATTAATGTTCTGCTCAATCGCGAAACCTCCGTGACGATAAGACAATCTCCTTCATGTAAAGATTCCAGGAGATCACCTAATTTCCGGTCGTTACTGCTTACTTTTCCACTGACAACATCGTGATACCATTTGTCAATATGAAGTCCCCGGTGGGCTGCAAATTTTTTGATCTCCTGTTGCTGGTTTTCCAAATGCTGTTTATTTGTGCTGACTCGCAAATATGCAACTACCATAGTTAAAATGATTTTTAAAGTATTGAAAAGACAAACGTAACAAAAGGAGAAGAACATTTATTGTTTTCCAGAGGTTAAAAGAAGTTATCAAACATATAATAATAGGGTTTAGCGTGTCACCAAACCCTATTATTGTTAATTACATCCATGCATCCCAATCCTTCCAGACGGGTTCATACCCTTGAGCCTTGATGGCTTCGACCATCTCTTGCGGGGTACGACTATCGTTGATGGCAAATTGTTCCAGTTCTTTGTGAGGAACGACGTACCCGCCCGGCTCCGTGCTTGACCCGGCACTCATGGATGTAGCACCCAGGTGCATCACGTGATCTCGGAATTCCCGGCTTTCCCGCGTGGATATGGAAATTTCTGCCTGCTGATCCAGCAAACGGTAGGCGCATATCAGTTGTACCATCTGCTTGTCGTTGATCGGGTCTTTCGGCATGAAGGCCCCGGCGTGTGGTCGTAAACGAGGAAGAGAGATCGAGTACTTGGAACGCCAGTAGGTCTTCTCCAGGTATTTCAAATGCAGGGCCGTGAAGAACGAGTCGGTACGCCAGTCTTCCAACCCGAGCAATGCCCCGATACCCATTTTTTGTACTCCGGCCGTGCATACTCTGTCGGGAGTTTCCAGACGGTAGCGATAGTTAGCCTTTCGTCCCTTGGGATGATATTTCGGATATTGTTGCTCGTTATATGTTTCTTGGTACACGCATACGAAACTCAATCCTGCTTCATGCAGGCGGGCATAATCCTCGGTGTTGAGAGGTTGCACTTCAAGGGCGATCTGAGAGAATTTATCCCGTACCGCGCGGATCACTTTCTCGTAATAATCCACCGTGGTCACGGCTGGTGCCTCACCCGACACAAGTAGTAGATGTTTGAATCCCCATCCGGTAATGACATCGGTTTCTGCCTGAACCTCTTCAAGCGTAAGCATCTTCCGGTGAATATCGTTATCGTGATTGAAGCCACAGTACACGCAGAAATTCGTGCAGTAGTTGGAAACGTACAAGGGAATATACAACTGGATTGTGTTCCCGAATCTTTCCAAGGTCAGGCGATTAGCCTCTACGGCCATATCCTCTAACAGCGAGGTGGCTGCCGGGGAGATTAACGCCATAAAATCATCTAACGTGCGATGTGGGTTGTTTATTGCTGCGATAGCATCGTTTTTCGACTTATCCATGATGTTTTGTTTCACATCCTCCCAGTCGTAGGTTTTTAGGGTATCATAGAATGAAGTCATTCATTTTAAATTTTAGATTTTAGATTCCAATTGCATGGGGCCAATGCTTTAACAATCCCCTCTAACTCCCCCTTACACATGGGGTATGTGCTGTATTGTTACATTGGAGCGCATCTTTGCGTCCGTTTTCCCTCCTGTGTAAGGAGGGGTTAGAGGAGGTAGTTTATCAATCAGGCACCCTGCGGGGATCCTTTACTTTATAAACTTTGAGAACTCATTTTTAATCCAAAAATGCCGTTAACGGAGAACTTGCTTGTGCGTGGTGGTATTGCTTGGCGAGTTTTGCCTCGAATGCCATGCGTCCGGCCTCCACGGCCAATTTGAATGCCCGTCCCATTTCTACCGGGTTCGGTGATACGGCGATGGCAGTATTCACCAGCACGGCGGCAGCACCCATTTCCATAGCAGCGGCGGCATGGGAAGGGGCTCCGATTCCGGCGTCCACGATGACGGGGACATTACTTTGTTCGATAATGATCTCCAACAGGTCACGGGTTACCAGTCCTTTGTTCGTACCGATCGGTGCGCCTAACGGCATCACGGTGGCGGCTCCGGCATTTTCAAGGTGTTTGCAAAGTACCGGGTCGGCTTGGATGTAGGGTAATACCACGAATCCCAATTTTGCCAGCTCCTCAGTCGCTTTCAAGGTTTCAATCGGGTCGGGCAATAGGTACTTGGGGTCGGGATGTATTTCCAGTTTTAGCCAGTTCGTACCGAGGGCTTCTCTTGCCAGTTGTGCGGCGAACACAGCTTCCTTGGCGGTTCTCACGCCGGAAGTGTTGGGTAACAAGGTGATATGAGGTGCTTTCAGGTGGGCCAGAATATCATCGTCTTTACCGTCCATGTTTACACGTTTCAGTGCGACAGTTACGAGCTGTGATTCAGATGCCAAGATGGCATCTTCCATAAGTTGGTTGGATGCGAATTTGCCGGTTCCGGTAAATAGGCGTGAGGTAAACTCCTTGTCTGCTATTTTTAAAGCCATGTTATGATTTATGATTTTATGATTTATGATTTTATGATTTATGATTTTAGATAGAACTCCTCCGTTAGCTTCGCTGCCACCTCCTCTATAAACAGAGAAAGTGCTGGTGACTCTTCCAAAAGATGAAGAGTAACTCAAAGGGACTGACTTGTTAGACACTCTCACCCCGAAGGGGGAGGGAGTTCTTTTATTTTCAATTGTTCTATTATATCCTTTGTTTTCCTCGCCATATCCTTGTTGTTTTTAAGCAGGGAGGATAGAGCGATGCCTGTTACACCCGTGTTTAGTATTGGTTGAATGTCGTTCTCCCGGATGCCACCGATGGCGTGTACGGGGAGATGGATACCTTCTTTCCTGCAAGCGTCCATGATCTTTTGGTAACCTTCAAGACCGAGGATCGGGCTGAGTCTCTTTTTCGTCGTGGTGTACGTGAATGGTCCCAAACCGATGTAGTCTACCTGTTGACGAAAACGGTCTACTACGTCTTCAAACGTGTTGCATGTGCCGCCGATGATCTTTGAGTAACCTAGAATTCGACGGGCTTCGAGGGGATTCATGTCCTCTTTTCCCAAGTGTACTCCGTCTGCGTCCAGTTCTAAGGCGATATCCACGTTGTCATTGACAAGGAACAAGGCCCCGTGTCGTCGGCAAATTTCTTTCACTACACATCCCGTGCGTATAATCTCTTCCCGGTCAGCCTCTTTCATCCGTAGTTGCACCCAGCGGCATCCTCCCTTGCACACGGCCTCCACTTGTTCGGGAATAGAAACTCCTTCCTTGTGGTCGGTAATGTATTGCAGGGGAACGTGGTACAAGTCAACTTCAGGGGTCGTGTTTTCCATGCGGTTATGCATCCCCAAGTTTGTATCGTTGGAGCGGATAAACCCGGCCACGTAATGCTGCCCTTGCCGACAGGCATCGGGGAGGGGATAGCCGAGCGTGAGATACGAGGCAATGGCCGAGGAGAGAACGCATCCTGTACCGTGCTTCCCGTGCTTTGCCCGTGCCACCGAGAAGGAGTACGTGTTGTCCGGGGTGATCAACCGATCGGTGGCCAACGCCCCGTCGTTATGACCGCCTTTCCAGAGAATATTGAGGTGCAGAGTACGGGCAAGCGCTTGTAAGTTTGCCGTGTTAGGGTGGTTCCCGAAAAGCGTTTTCAACTCGTTCGTGTTCGGGGTGATCAAGTATATGTGTCGAAGTATATCCTGCAACTGTTCGAAGTTTTCCCCGTCGTGGAACTGGAAGCCTGCGCTGGCTTTCAGTATCGGGTCCCAGATAATCTTAACCTTTGGGAGCGTTGCCCGGAGGTACTTCACGATTTTTTCCAGTGTGTTGAAGCTTTCGATCAACCCGATCTTGACGTAAGCGGGATTGAATTCCCGGAACAGAACATCGCATTGGCGGATGATATCCTCTGGTGTGAGCCACTTTGTCCCGAGGTACGTGTTTTGGTTCTGGAAGGTGATGGCACTGCTTATTCCAAGTCCATATACCCGGCAACTTTCGAACGTCTTGATGTCTGCCGTCACCCCGGCCCCGGAACTTTGGTCAAACCCGGCAATGCTTAAAACCTCGTCGGGTAATATACCGGTAAACCGGGCAACGGTTTCTAACGGCTCTTCCCACGCATGTCCCAGCAAGGCAACACCTCGGAATCCCAGTCGGCGACATTCCGTCACCTTTTCTCCAGTGATTCCCCCTAGGGCAATAACGGGTACTTGTCGTTTTTGCAGGTTTTCCTTCAGGAATTCCGGGTTAAATGCCGACGGGTATTCTTGTTTGGAAATACTGTCAAATATCGGACTCAAGAACACGTAGTTTGGCTCGAAAGGCAGGGCATCAATTTCCTCGAAGGAGTGACACGATACGCTCACGTGCTCGAATCGCTCCCGTTCTGTGAACATCCTTGCCTCGTTGTATTTCAAGTGGATCCCTCTTAACCCGTACTCTTCCACTAGTTTAAAGTGATCGTGTAGGACAACACGTTCCCGAAAGCAGGGGCGGATAGCTTGGATATAATGTTCCAGCGTGTCCTGATCTGCATCCGGTTTTCGCAGGTGCAGCAGATGCAGACCGCTTTCAAAGAGCCTGTTCACGATCCGCTCTTCGTTCGGCTGGGTGTGGGGAGGGGTGATAATGATCAACATGATATTAATTTAGAATTTAGAATGTAAAATTTAGAATGAATAGTTTTCCATTTAGATTCTACATTCTAAATTTTCCATTATTTTAATTTCTTTCTCAACTTCTCGCTAGCACGCATGGAGCAGAAGTGTTCACCACACATGGAGCAGAAATGTGCCTCCTTGTGTCCCTCGGCAGGTAGAGTCTCGTCGTGGAAACGTAGGGCTTTTTCAGAATCCAGTGCGAGGTGGAACTGGTCTTTCCAGCGGAACTCGAAACGGGCCTTGCTCATGGCGTAATCCCGGTAATAAGCGGCGGGGTGTCCCTTGGCAAGGTCGGCAGCGTGAGCGGCGAGCTTGAAGGTGATCACGCCTTCCTTCACGTCGTCCCGGTTCGGAAGGCCGAGGTGTTCCTTTTGGGTGACGTAGCAGAGCATGGATGTCCCAAACCAGCCGATCATGGCACCACCGATAGCGGAGGTGATATGGTCGTAACCGGGGGCGATGTCCGTCACGAGCGGTCCAAGGGTGTAGAATGGGGCTTCGTCGCACCACTCTTGTTCCAGTCGCATATTTTCCCGTATCTTCTGCATAGGCACGTGTCCCGGTCCCTCGATGATCACTTGCACGTCATGTTTAGAGGCCACCCGTGCCAATTCTCCCAGCGTTTTCAGTTCGGCAAGTTGAGCCTCGTCGTTCGAGTCGGCGATACAACCGGGGCGTAAGCCGTCACCGATGGATATTCCGACATCATATTTGGCAAGTATCTCGCAGATTTCTTCGAAGTGCTCGTACAGGAAGCTTTCTCGCTTGTGGGTCGTGCACCAATGTGCCATGATAGCTCCTCCGCGGGACACGATCCCCGTGAGGCGTTTCAGTGTCAGGGGCACGTGGTGCCAACGTAATCCGGCATGAATTGTGAAATAGTCCACGCCCTGCTCGGCTTGCTCGATCAGCGTGTCGCGGTAAATCTCCCATGTCAGGTCCTCCACTTTACCCCGCACTTTCTCTAGGGCTTGGTACAATGGCACGGTTCCCACAGGCACGGGCGAGTTACGGATGATCCACTCGCGTGTTTCATGTATGTTTTTCCCGGTCGACAGGTCCATGATCGTGTCGGCACCCCAGCGAAAGGCCCATACGGCTTTTTCCACTTCCTCGGAAATAGACGAGGTGATGGGGGAGTTTCCGATATTGGCGTTGATCTTCACGAGGAAGTTACGTCCGATAATCATCGGCTCGCTCTCCGGGTGGTTGATGTTTGCAGGGATAATGGCTCGTCCGGCGGCCACTTCTTGACGCACGAATTCTGGGGTGATGTATTCCGGGAAGTTTGCACCCAACGGTTCGCCTTTTTCTTTCTTGTAGGCTTCCCGGATTTTGTCTACCATCTGGTTCTCCCGGATAGCGATGTATTCCATTTCCGGGGTGATAATTCCCTGGCGGGCGTAGTACATCTGTGACACGCGATGTCCCGGTTTCGCCACTCTCGGCGTGGTGTTCACGTGTTCGAAACGCAAGGCGTCGAGCGACTTGTCGTTCTGGCGTGCCCGCCCGTACTCGGAACTCAGTCCTTCCAATTGCACGGTATCATTCCGGTCAGCGATCCATTGTTCCCGAATCTTGGGTAGGCCCTTGTGCAGGTCTACCGTGTAGTTCGGGTCCGTGTAAGGTCCGGATGTGTCGTAAACCACGACAGGTTCGTTTTCGATTTTTGTTCCGTCCGTGTCAATCGTAGGCGTGAGATTAATCCGGCGCATCGGTACCTCGATGTCAAACATTTCGCCCTTCACGTAAATCTTTTCCGACCCGGGTAGCGGGCCGCTTGAAATGGTAAATTCTTGACTCATTTTATTAAATTTAAAATTTAAAATTTAAAATGTAGAATGGGGAAACTATTCATTCTAAATTCTACATTCTAAATTCTACATTCTTCCTTATCCTCCCTGTATTGCCTTGATAATGATGATCTTGCAACCATCTTGAAGTACCGTTTTTCCCCAGTCAGGACGGGGAATAACGTTAAAGTCCACGGCAATGGCAACGTTGTCCGTCAGGATTGCATTAGATTCCAGCACTTCAGTGAGCGTCGTGCCGTGGACACATTCAAAGGCTTTGTCATTTATAAATACTTGCATTGTGTATTAATTTTATTTTTTATCTTTCAAACTCCTCTCTCGGACTCTCCCCTTACACGGGGGAAAACACACTACATTGTAACATGGTAGCGCTCTCTTGCGTCCGTTTTCCCTCCTGTGTAAGGAGGGGTTAGGGAGGTGTTTTTTCTAAACTTTAGAATTATCTTCCGGGAAACCTATCAAACGAAATTCAGCTTGTATTATAACTCTTTCCCTCCGCCGGCATTACCCGGATCAGGTTCATGGGTATAATCTCAGCCCGTTGTATTAACCTGCTGTTCTCACAGCAGGCAGAAGTGTTGGGAAAAATCCCTTGCTTCTTAGGCACCCCTTCAGAATATCTTCTGACAAAACTACGTATAATTTTCAATACCTGCAATGGTTGGCCCTGAAAAGTTATATTGCAGATTCAGTCCCATCTTCGCAAAGCCTACTAGAGGGTGTATCAAAATCTCATATTTCAACTCCCTCCCCACTTTCGGGGGTACTCCCTCTATAAACAGAGTGAGAGTTAAGTTGCTCACTGTCTTTGGTAAAGGTTACCAGCATCTCCTCTGTTTATTGAGAAGGTGCCCGAAGGAAGGAGGAGTTCAATGCTTATCAAGTGCGTCGCCTAAAAGTCTTTCCGGTAGTCCGAGGGGGCCCGATTCAGTCTTTTCTGCACGTAACGGCTGAAATAGGAAACGGAAGAAAAGTTTAATTGCTCGGCGATAGTCGTCAAGGAAAGTTCCTGTTGTCGCAATAGGCGGGTAATTTCCAGAAGGGTAAAACGATCAATCCAGTAACTGGCCGGTCGGCCGCTTATTTTCCGGCATACCTCCGACAGGTAATGCGGGGTGATACAAAGTGCCGAGGCGTAAAAGTCAAGATTGCGGTTTCGGATATATTCACCTTTATATAATAACTCGATAAATCTCCGTAGCAGAGAGGCTGCATGTTCCGACACCTGCATCGCTTCTTTTCCCCGCGCATGGATGTCGTAGAGATCGAGAATATGTGCCGTCAGCAGGCTGCCTAGCAACTCTTCCTGGAAAAGGTGTTCCTTGTCCTCCAAGCGTTTGCGGATATATAGCATGGCTTCTCGGCACACGTGAAAGTCACGGGAGGAAAGTTGCATGACCGGGTTTTGCAAGAGCGCCAAGTGGCCGATAATTCCGTAATTGCTGCGAATAGCGATTGAGGTCACGAATGTGGCCGAGAGATTCATCCGTATTCCCCGGAAATCAGCAGATTCAGAGAATTCCTCCACGAGTGCCGGGTTAGGCAGGATAACGTAATCTCCCGCCGCAATATTGTAGCGGGTTTCTTGGAACGTGAACCCCATGTTACCCTCTTGGCAAAGGATATGAATGATCCGTCCTGTGTACTGTTGGGAGTTGTAATCCAGCAACGTGTCAGTAAAAATGATGCCGTCGAATTCTGCCTGTTTCATTCTTGTTGGTATTTCATGCGAATATAATCAAAAACCACGAAAAGTGAAAATATCACCTCGAATAATGTAATAATAAAATGATAGATATGTGGTAAATTTGTATTATGAATTAAAACCATAAATCATATGAAAGACGTGAGATTAAACAACGGAGTGATGATGCCAGCCATTGGGTTTGGCGTATTCCAAATACCAGAGAACGAAACAGAACGGGTAGTGACGAACGCCATTGAGGTTGGTTATCGCTTGATCGACACGGCGGCGGCTTACTTCAATGAAGAACAAGTGGGCAATGCGATCCGTCGGAGCGGCATTGAACGAGAGAAGTTTTTTGTGACCACCAAATTGTGGGTGCAGGACTACGAGTATGACAATGCGCTACGGGCATTCGACCTTTCGATGAAGAAACTAGGCCTCGATTACCTCGATCTTTACTTGATGCACAAACCTTACGGCAACTACTATGCCGCATGGCGGGCCATGGAGCGGCTCTACAAGGAGGGACGTGTGCGGGCCATCGGCGTGACGAGCTTTTCCAGCGAGCGCCTGCAGGACCTTTTCCTGCATAACGAGATCAAGCCTGCCGTGAACCAGTTGGAAACTAACCCATTTTTTCAGCAGCAGGCAGCCAACGCCTTCTTGCAGCAGGAGGGTATCCAACACGAGGCATGGGCGCCCTTTGCCGAGGGGAAGAATGACATATTTAACCATCCGGTGTTGAAAGAGATTGCCTCTCGACACGGCAAGAGTGTGGGGGCCGTCATTCTTCGCTGGTTGAACCAGCGGAATATCGTGGTGATTCCCAAATCCGTGCGTGTAGAGCGTATGGTCGAGAATTTCAATATCCTTGACTTCACGCTTGCCGGGGAGGAAATGACCGCCATTGCAGCACTGGAAACGGGCAAAAGCCCCATTTACGATGACATGGACCTACAGATCGTGAAAGGAATCGGATTGCACAAAATTCATGATTAAACCACTTGAATAGAATATAAATTTTTAACACAGGATCTTAATACTGGTGTCGAAATACCTCCCACAGGTGCTTTTTCATATCCACGCACCCGTTGGTCAAAAACGTAACACCCTCATTTTCCAGCAGGGTGCGTTGTTCGGTCCATCCCGGTGCGGTTTCTCCGATGCTGTTTACGACCCGATGGCAGGGAAGCGTGTCATCGGGTGCCAGAGCCATTGCTCGTCCTACCCATCGTGCGTGTTGTGGTCGTCCGGCCAATATGGCTATTTTGCCATAGGTGAGTACTTTACCCAACGGGATCTGCCGGGTAATCTCGTACACTTCGTTGAAAAATTCTCGTAATGTTTCGTCCATGTTCGCTTTTTGTTACGTCGTGACGGTATGAAATTTTTCTCTTGGTCTTCTACTTTTCCTCTTTTTTCTCAATAGGTTCGGGTTCTTTGGCTTCTTTGAAGATGTCGAATTTGTTCAATGGTTGCATGTATTTCAACCAGCGAAAGTCTTTCAATCGGGCTTCTTCGGGATCGGCCAAGAACAGGGGATTGAGTTCCCCGTCGGGTTTGTTGATAAAGATGATGTCCGTGACTTTCCGTTTGTCGATCATGATACGAATGTTGGAACTGTTTGCGGTGTTGATCCCGATCACGTTCCCTTTATCATCGGGGAAGTAGATCGTTTCCCCGTTACCGTTCACGTATACCATATATAGCTCATTATCTCGGAAATAACCGGTCATATTACGCCCTTTGATTTGGTCGTACATTTCAGTTTCCTCTCTTCGGGCAACCATAAAGGCCTTCGTGTTTAGGTAGAATTCTTTAATTGTTCCATTGCCCGTGAGCAAGGAAATCTTTTCTGCCGTCATTTGGTTACCACTGGCCCATGTTACCGGGTCTTTGTAGAGGGTGATGGTGGAATCAACGGAAAGATAAACCATAGAGTCACACAAGCCCTGCATATCTTGACTAAAGAACTTGACTTTATAGTAAGCTCGTAAAATCTGGTTCTTGGCAGAGTCCTGATCCATGAATAGGGTGTCACCGTGTACGAAAAGAGAATCTTGCTTTCCTACCATGATTAACAGGGCGCTATCGGTGACGAATGCTTTGTTTTGTTCCCGATCCATCTGGGCGTATTCACCTTTCACGATTACGTTGTTCACGGTGTCCACGAGCGTGATGTTCTTGTAGAGATTGGCCATCCCGGTTATACTATCAATTACCATGGTATCGGCCACACCCTCGTAACTTAAGTGGGTAACCCGATTGTTTTTGTATAGTTCGGCATGTCCTAAATTGGAATCATACCATCCATCCTCGGTGTAGAGGGTATTATTATCTTCTCCTTTCCCGTATATGTTCGTGGGGCCTAGAATGGAAACCAGTTTGGTTTCTGTGTTGTATTTCAAGGTGTCCGAGAAGATCAGGTATTCGGGAGAATTGACTTTTACGCTATCCTTGAAGAGAGCTATTTTCGTTTGGGTAAAATAGTTTCCTTTTTTACTATCCAACGTGTTCTGACTATCTTTCAGTTGTCCCCAGTTGAAATAATACCCGATATCGAATAGACCATCGTAATCAAGGAAATCGGTGGTCAAGACCATCTGGGGATCTTCCAGCGTGACGTTTCGGCGGACTTGAATCAGTTTTTTGTTGGCATCGTAGTACATGTAGTCGCCGGACATGCGAATACTATCATTTTTGATCACTCGCACGTGACCGAATGCTTCGAGGTAGTTAGAGTCCGGTAGTTCGTACTGGTAGAGACTATCACACCACATGAGCGTGTTTTCATGCGTCATGTGTACGTTACCGATAAATCTGGACGGTTTACCCAATGTTCCTACCAGCAAACTATCTGCATTAACAATCTTTACTTTTGCTTTTTTATTTCCCTGTGCTACTACAGTCTGCAAGGGGAGTAATCCCCATACAATACATAGTATCCCAACCCATAAACCTGCTCTCATTGCGGAAAAATCATCAATCTTTACTTGTAAATTTTAATTTGTCAATTACTTGAACCATCCGTCGTAATGGAATTTGGAGTTCTTGTAATCTTCGTCGATATGAATATAGGTGTTTTCTTGTTTTTCCTTGATCCATTTGTCAAGTACTTCCTGTTGTTTTTTATTTTTTAAACCATTTTCAAAACTGATCCAGTCATCGTCCAGGTTGGCCGTGTGGGAAGGATAGTAAGCTTTGATTTTGATCACCTTGTATTCTTCGCCTGTACGGGTCTGGTCCAAGAAAGGAGAGGAGATTTCTCCCACTTTCAGTTTGTTTACCTGACGGGCCATTTCTCCTTCGATGGTTTCTCTAGGCAGTTTGGAGTCAGCATCTTCCTCGTTGAAAATCAATCCGCCGTTATTTCTGGTCTTTTTGTCCATGGAGAAATAGGCAGCGGCTTCTTCAAACGTGGCTTTCCCGTCGTGAATATAAGTCAACACGGTGTCCAGATGTTGAATCGCTTCTTGTCGTTCTTCATCGGAAATACGAGGGCGGAGTAGGATGTGTCGTACGTTTACTTTGTCTCCTTGACGGTCGATGTATTGCAGAATATGGAAACCAAATTCTGTTTCCACGATTTTAGATACTCGGCCGGGTTTCAAACTGAAGGCAGCTTCTGCAAATGCTGGGGCTAGTGCGCTCTTGGTCTGGTAGCCTAATTCTCCGCCTTTGGCGGCAGAACCGGGATCTTCCGAGTACAATACTGCTAACGTATTGAATGTTTGTTTGCCGGCAAGAATTTCTTCACGGAACTCTCTCAACCGATTGCGGATACGCTCCTTTTCGGTATCGCTGATTCTCGGTTTGATAACGATCTGTTGAATTTCATATTTGTCAGGCACTTCTGGAAGGCTGTCTTTGTTGAATTTCCTGTAGAAATACCTAACTTCCGAGGGGGTTACCCGAACGTTTTCCACGATTTTGGATTGCATTCTTTGCGTGATCATCTGTTCGCGAAGCGGAGTGCGCATCTCGTTCTTGATATCCTCGTATGATTTACCGAAATAGGTTTCTAGACGTTCCCGGGAGCCGATATGTTGCACGTATTGTTCTAACTGGGAGTTCAAAGCGTTTTCTACTTCCGTATCGGTTACCTCGATACTGTCTATCTTAGCTTGAGCTACTAATAGTTTTTGAACCAATAAGTTTTCTAATATTCTGGTACGTGAGTCGGAGGAGGAATTTACTAATCCTTGGGATTGTTCATGTAAAAATTGGTTTTCAATATCCGATTTCAACACGATTTCTTCACCCACGACAGCGATAATTTTGTCGATCACGTTTTTTTGTGCCGAGGCGTAACTAGCTAAAAATAATAGTACAAGCAGTGATAAATATTTCATAATTTATGAATAAGGTTATACTCAATAAAAACGCTCTAAACTAATACTTTTTCTTCAAATCCGCGAATAATCCGCTTGTTTTCGCATTTTTATTTTCATTTTTCTAATCCTGTTAATATATTTTGACATAATCTTTCCGTAGACCTTCCGCGTTTATGTCTTTTTCCAGATTCTCCTCGAAGGAGATTTTACGTTTGTTTAGCAATAATATTTCAATCTCTTTTTTCACGTAGTTGAGAGGTGCTGTTTCATGGGCTTGGCGGATTTCGTTGATTTTAAGAAAATAATAGTTCTCGTCATCTTCGATTTCGATGGATTCTTTGTTTTTATACTTGCTTTCCCATTCTGCCGACGTGATAGGCAGGAGGTTTAACAAGTTGCGCAGTTCAATCCATTGGTCGTTGAAACTGTCGAATTTTTTGGCCGATGTAATACAGTATTCTTCCAATGCTTCTTGGTCTTTGGCTTCCTTGGAGCGGAACCACTTTCTGGCATCCTCAATTTTCGGGGCGGATTTAGGAATCACCACGAACAAGGCTCTCACGACCGGGGTGTTCAGCACGAAATTGAATTTATTCGCATCGTAATATTGCGAGATTTCGCGCTCGCTTATTTCTCGGCTAAGTTTTTGGGAGATCAGTTTCTCCTTGTATTTGTGGATCAAGATAGAAGAGGAGTAGTCTTCCACTTGTTTTCTGATATTTTTTTCTTCGTCACTTAAGTTTTGGGTTGCCTTGTGCAACAGCAATTCTTTGGTAATCCAATTTCGCACGTAACTCTGTGCCATGATGAGACTATCCTTTGAGGGTGTTCCTTGAGGAATAAAGCTGGAAACTTCTGATTTCAACAGGTATTTGTCAAAAACCTTTGCCACGGGTTGCTCGTTTTTTGTAAACTTATCGTTACAAGCCCATAAGAAAGGGATAAAAATCAGTATATGTTGTAGTTTCATGATTTTATGTGATTAATATTTGGGCGAAAATAATAAAAGCGATTTAAATATACGAGTTTGTAAGAGTTTTTTCGTCTATTTTGTATTTTTGCAATAGAATTCGAAAAATGATCCGTGATATAAAAGAGATATTAAAGACTTACTGGGGATATGATGATTTTCGATCCCTGCAGGAAGAAATTATCCGTTCCGTGTTGGACGGGAAGGACACGCTTGCCCTTATGCCAACGGGTGGGGGAAAGTCGCTTACGTACCAAGTGTCCGGGTTAGCCATGGAGGGACTTTGTCTGGTGGTGACACCCTTGATTGCTTTGATGAAGGATCAGGTGGAGGATTTGAAGAACAGGCAGATTCCGGCTGAGGCGATATACACGGGTATGAGGCGTGACCGGGTGGAGTCGATCATTAATAAATGTATATATGACACGGTTAAGTTCCTGTACGTGTCGCCCGAGCGATTGTACTCGGAACGTTTTCGGGAGAAATTGAGGTTGATGAACGTGTGTCTGATTACCGTGGACGAGGCTCATTGTATTTCTCAATGGGGGTATGATTTTCGCCCTCCATACTTACGAATAGCAGAGGTTCGTGAATTCTTTCCCGGGGTGCCCACATTGGCGCTCACGGCAACGGCTACTCCGGAGGTAGTGGCAGATATTCAGAAACAACTGCATTTTTCAACCCCGAACGTTCTCTCTAAAAGTTTCCGGCGAGAAAATATTTCCTACGTGATCCGGGAGACGGAAGCCAAACCGTTGGAATTATACCATATTTTATCCAAGGTGCAGGGAGGAGCGATCGTGTACGTGCGAACCCGGTTGAAAGCTTCTTCGATTGCCGCTTTTCTAAATAAATCGGGTATCAAGTCCAATTTTTATCATGCCGGATTATCTTCGGCACAGCGGTCTCGTCGACAGGAAGCATGGAAAAGTGGAAAGGTTCCCGTGGTAGTGGCGACGAATGCTTTTGGGATGGGAATTGATAAGGCGGACGTGCGGGTGGTAGTGCATTATGATGTGCCGGACAGCCCGGAAGCCTATTTTCAGGAAGCGGGACGTGCCGGGCGGGATGGAAAACGGGCATACGCTGTATTACTTTCCAGTCGGGCGGCTTTGGGCGGTTTGAAAAAACGAATTGATGATGCTTTTCCACCGAAAGATTATATATTAAAGGTTTATGAGTCTTTGGCGAATTATTGTCAGTTGGGTGAAGGGGAAGGACAGGGACGGACGTTCGAGTTCAATTTGAAATTGTTTGCCCGTAATTTTAAACTCAACGAGGCGAGGGTGATGGCTGCTATCAGTATTTTGGAAGTTGCCGGCTTCTTGGGTTACACAACGGATATAAATTCTCGTTCCCGGGTGATGTTTACCGTGCTACGGGATCGGTTGTACGAGTTCGAGACGGGTGATCCCTTGCTGGAAAAACTCATGGTACTTTTGATGAGAAATTATGCTGGTATTTTCGTGCAAGACGCTTACGTGGACGAGGTTTTTCTAGCTGATCAGCTTGACGTGACACGTAAGGAGTTGTATGATGCCTTTGTTTCACTGGCAAAGCGTAAGATTATCCGCTACGTACCGGGAGACGCTAAGCCTTACATCGTGTACTACCAGCCCCGGTTGCCGTTGTCCTATATAACGATCGGGCGGGAGGCTTACGAGAACCGGAAGGAATTGTTTGTTACGAAAATCGGAGCCATGGCCCGTTATATTCAAGATAATGAGACGTGTCGTCAGCTTTTGCTTATGGAGTATTTCGGGCAGAAGGAAGATAAGCCTTGCGGGATATGCGATGTTTGCATCGGGAAGAAAAAACGCTTGCAGCGGGGAGAGCGGAAAAAACTAGAGGAACAAATCTTGCAGGTGCTTGCAAAGCAGAATACGAATATTCGGGAGTTGGTGCGTGAATTAGGTGAGGACAAGGAAGTCGTGATCGGGCAAATCCGAAAGCTATTGGATGAGGGGAAAATTCAGTATGTTTCAACTTTGGAACTGGGGGTGACGGGGAAATCTTAGAGATTAATTTCGGCTATGTTGTTAGGAAAACGAAGGAGAACTGCTGCATAAAATTTATACAACAGTTTCCCTTTCTCGTAAACTTGATAACAGATATTTTATTCAATAATGACCATAATCATAGAGTCTAGCACAACACTATACCCCTCGTTGCTGATTCGTAGGGATATGGCATACTTGCCTTGAGGAACGGTATGATTCCATGGTAATTCAACGATTCCTTTCTGGACCGCAGAAAACTGCTTTAGGATTTCCGGGCTGTTATGATCCGAGTCGATACGTTCAATCGAATAATTGATCGGATTCGTGCCTTGTACTCCTTCAAGAGAGTGGCTTTGCCAGGGAATCTCGAACTTTTTCCTGTGGACGTCATCGTTATTGGCATCATCAAGATTTGCCTTGAATACCACTGAATCGGGGTTGTATTTTGCGTTATGTGTGAAAAGGTACCCGACTTTTACATCTTTACATCCACCGTATAGCAGGGTGGAAAGTAATATCATCATCCATATATATTTCATACGATTCATTTTATAATTCAACCCATGTAAACCTGTTTGAAAGGGAATGTACCACCCCGTTATTTGTTTCGATGTCGGCGGAAGCGATGTCTGCCATCTGCCCGCTGATTTCGGCGTGAATTTTTAGCCCCTCCGCTCCGATGTCGGGGATTCCGTTAAACTCGGATTGCGTGCGATATACCCGGAGCTTGACGTTATTCAGGGAATACACTTCCGTTCCTCCCGTGAGTGTTCCTTTTATTTCGTAGTCAAAAGACTCTTTCATCTTTTTCCCTTCGACCAGATAAGCGAGGATCATATTCCTGACGAGTTCCACGGGTATTTCCCGGATTGATTGGTAGATTTTTTCTCCGGTCTGTTCGAGAAAAAATTTTCGGATACTCATGTTCGTGGGGCCGAAAAACGTGATTTCCTTGTAATCGGGATTTGTCCCCTCGAAAATTCCGGTTAATCCCGCGTATTCAATGGCGACGACAATGGAATCCCAGTTGTTATGGTCACTTCTCAGGTAGTCCATCATCGAGCAATCGTGATAAGCGTCTGCCAGCCCGGTGTCATGCTGGTAATCTTTTTCACAGCTTGCAAGAAGGGTGACGGTAATGCATATAAATAGTATTGTTTTCATCTTGTACGGTTTAAATTGCGAATCCATTTCTTTTCCAGTAAATATTCTGTGTCATTTTGGTATTATTTTGAAAGGCGTCAAAAGAAATCGGAAAGAATAAAGCCCCGTCTTTCACGTCTTGGTCGGAGAGAGTCTTGAATTTATCCCTGAGTTTTTCACGGTAGGTCCCGTTACGGACAATATCAAAGTATCTCGTGCATATTCCTTCGAGAAATAATTCTTTCTCTCTTTCTAGTGCAATCGCTTCTTCCAAATTTTCATACGGGGTATATTCCTTTGCCCCAGCTCGTTTCCTGATCACGTTCAAGTCGGCTATCGCTCCCGGAGTATCACCGGATTTCGCTCTCATTTCAGCCCGGAGCAGGTATATATCCGCAAGACGAATCAGTATTTCATTCAGGTCATATCCCAAAAGTTTACCGAGTTGACTGCCACTTGTGTGCAACAGTGGTCTCCTGAATTTGTAAATATAGGCGGCTCCTTGCGTAATTGAGGTTGAAATTCCTGCCATGGAATCCAGTTTGTAAAAATATTCTTCTCGTCTCTTGTCATTTATATCCGGAAACATGGCCATGGCGCTCTCGTTGTTCAAGCGGAGTAAGGTTCTCCTTGTCGAGGGGGTGGCGTTTGGATCTGCCGGCCATTTTTGAGTGACTCCCGGTAAACCACTCCCAGACCGATTGATCGCTTCAGGGTTCAGAAAATCTATTTCAAGAATGCCTTCTTGGCTGTTGCCTGGTAACACGATCTCGCAAATTTCGTGGGGATTATTCACTAGCGAGTAGTCACCGGATTGGATTACTTCGGTGGCAGCATCAATGCCTTTCTGGTAATATTCAGGTTCCTCCCCGTACCCGGCCTGCCAAGCGTATGCATGGGCGAGAATGGCAAATGCCGTTCCCCTTGAAGGTATTTGTTTGCTTGTTACCGGGATGTTATTGGCATCTTTCATCTCGTTCACCGGGGGCAATAATTTCGTGGCCTCAACGAGATCATCTATCACGACCTTCATGATTTCTCGCCACGGGGTAACAGCTTTTTCCCCAACGTCACCTTCTGCCGTAATTAACACGGCATCGCCCCACGTGCGTAAAACATAGAAATACAAGTAAGCCCGTATTGTCAGCGCTTGTCCTTTGTAGTAATTTATGCGTTCTTCGGGTATCTTCGCCCGGTGAATGTTGCCTAAAATAAAGTTGCACATCCCGATCGCTTGGTACTCGTCGTGCCAACTTGGAGCTCTTGTTATGTCCATATCCTTCCGTAACTCGTTGTCCGATATGTTTTTCCAGGTCAAACCGAGATAATCGAACGGGAGACCCCTGTCCCGGTAAAGTCGTGTTTCAACGTATCCGCCCCAAGACCTGAACATGACGTGAAGTTCATACACGGCAGACTCGACGTCTTTTTCCGTTTTCCAGAAATTCGTGTTCGTGACGAGAGTTTCGGGTTCTTCATTCAAAAAATTCTTGAACATATCATTGCAGCTTACTAACGGGAGTAACAGCAAAATTAGATAGATTCGTTTTTTCATGTGCTTATAAATTTAAAGTTAATCCTAGTGTGAATCTTGTCGCCAACGGGTAGTTGTTGTTCGAGTCAACCCCGGTCACGATGTCGATGGACTCCGGATCGGGACTCGAAGAGTTGGTGATGGTGAACACGTTCTCCACGGACATGAATACACGGGCGTAATGTTTTGATTGTTTTGGGAACACGGGTAGTATGTACCCGATCGAGATACTTTTTAGTTTCAAATAATTGATTTTCTCCACGTTACTTTTCAAATTCGTGGCGAAATTATTCTTCCCGTTTTCCAGCTCGTTGATTGGAAAGTCGGCATTGTCACCGGGTTTCTGCCAGAAAGAAACCTTGTCAAGATCGGCTAGAATCGGGACCATCATTTCGGCTGTATTTGCTCTCAGAATAGTACCGACCGAAGCACCTCTTCCCGCGTTCAAAACGTGTCTTCCCAGCTTGTAAGAGAACAATAGGTTTACATCAATCCCTTTCCATTTCAGCGTGGAGGCAATCCCTCCAAACGCGAGTGGGAGGGGAGAGCCCCCGTACACCCGGTCTTCCAAAAGCGGTATGATGGTTGCAACCTGTCCGTTCCCATCGACATCCTGTATCCGTCGGTCTCCGGGAGAGTAAATCTGGTTTCCCAAGGACGATAAATATTTCCGTCTGCCATTAACATAGTAGAGTGGCACTTCGTCTTGTGAATTATAGTACCCTTTGTCGTTAAAGACATAAATTCCATTCAGTGGCTTCCCTATAATATTTAAATTATGTTTGCTTGCCAAGTTGTTGAAGTCCATGCCATTGTTACTTTTTTCCAATCGGTTCCAGTTACGGGCGATATTAAAACTGAAATCCCAGTGCAGTTTCTCCGATCGAATCAAGTCTGCCTTGATTTGTAGTTCAATTCCTTGATTCGAGATCGCATAAGCATTTTGCCATTGGGCTGTGTAGGCATTATAATCTCCCGGCAGAGTGACTTGTGCCAATAATTTATCCGTGTATCGATAATAATAGTCAAGCTCTAAACTCAGCCTGTTACCGAAAAACTCCAAATCCAGTCCCGCATCGAATTGTTTGGTTTCCTCCCAGCTTAGTTTGGGATTTATTAACCCGTTCGGCCAGTAAGGGGTTATGGTTTGGTTGCCGTGGAAAGGGATGTTATTGACTATTAGCACTCCGAAAGCGAAATAAGGATATTCAAACTGTTTTCCGGACTTCCCGTAACTCAATCGAATTTTCCCGAAGTCCAGAAAATCTCGGGCCCAATCCATGTATGGTTCTTCGGTGAACGTGTAGGCAATAGCGTATGACGGGAATGTCCCCCAGCGAGTGTTCTCCCCGAACTTTGAGCTGGCATCCCTTCTGAGCGTGACGGAGAGGAAATACTTCTGCTTGTAGTTGTAGGCTACCCGTCCGAACATACCAACCATCGTGCTTCTTTCCAGACTGGAGTTGAAATCCTTTAATTGTAAGTCTTTCTCGGTGTCATACACGTTACCGCTCCACGTGACGTATTGTATCAGGTTACTTGGCGCACCTTTGCCATACCCGCCCTTACTCTTGGCGATGTCTCCTTGGAACGAGAGCCCGAGAAGGAAATCAATGCTATGATTGTCAGTAAAAATCTTGTTGTAAGAGAGTAGATTCTCGTTTAACCACATCATCTTGATCGTGTTGTTGCCTGCCGAGTAACTGTTGAGATCCACGTTTAGATCGGAAGGGATGAATATGTTTTGGTCTTGCATGGAGAAATCGACAGCGAGAGACGATTTCAGTTTCAAGCCTTCCACGATCGTGTACGCCAAATCGAATGATGATCTTAGCCTGTAAGATTCGTTTTTCTCTTTAATCTCGTTGAAACGTCGGACTGTTTCATCAAAAGCCTTCGTTCCCGGGCCGGGCATGAGGGTAGAGGTCGAGAGTAATTCATCCGGAATGGTTTCCAAGTCACTTCGGTCGTTGGAGAAATTATAGGCATCATGCCCTTTGCCTGCCCTGTTCCGTCCGGTACGGGCCAAGTAAAAACGAATGTTGCTTTCGATGCTTTCGGAGGGTTTGATAAACAAGTTGGTGATGAGTTTAACCCTGTTAAATCCCGTGTTGCGTAGCACGCCCGTTTCCGAGTAATATCCCAGTCCGACATGATAAGCGATTGTGTTGGATCCTCCCGATATTTGGATATTGGCATCGGTTACTTTCCCGGTTCGGAAATAATAGTCGAACAGATTCGTGGAATTGTTATAGAATTTGTTCAGACTATCTTGCACGATAGGAATATCCAGTCCGTCACCGTTGTTCCAGAATAAATTGTAGTTCTTGTTGTTTTTGTAAGAATCTTCATAGGATTGAACCGGGCGGTACATGTTCGTTTCTTCGTCATAAACGGACTCCCGGTAATTTTCCATGGCTTGCATCCTGTGTCTTCGTTCCCTATTCCCCGTGGTAATATCCGGTAAAGAGGGGCGAGTAACCCATGTCTGCGATATATTTACCGTGAACGTGGGAGCTTGATTCCGGTGTCCTTTTTTGGTGGTCACGATGATCACGCCGTTTGCCGCACGGGAACCGTAAATCGCCGCTGAGGCCGCATCCTTTAGTATTTGGATGGACTCGATATCCTTGGTGTCAATCTCGGCAATCGTGTTTAGCCCGGTAAGCTCGGAGGTGTAACTGAACATGGGAACCCCGTCAATGATCCATAACGGGTCCGAGGTGATACGTTCTTTCTCTACTGCCAGCGAGTTATAACCCCGGATAACGATGGGAGAACCGCCACCCCCGGGTGCCCCTGTCATGTTCGTGACATCCACCCCGGCCGCCCGGCCTTGTAAAAGGTTATTGATAGAAGAGGAGGGGAGATCCTTGATCTCGTCAGCCTTCACGACTGACATGGAACCGACACGATTCCGACGTGATTGTTCCCCGTAGGCGATGACTTGTACTTCATCTAGCTCGGATACTTCCTCTTCCAGAATGACATTCAGTAACGTGTCTGCCTTACTAAAAGGAATCGTTTTTGTTTTATACCCGATAAAAGAAAAAACAAGACGCCCCTTGTTGATCGGGAGAAACATCCGGAAATTCCCGTTATTATCCGAGGACGTTCCTATCAGAGTGCTATCCAGTCGCGCGGTGACACCGGGCAATGGCCCTTTTTTCTTGTTCAGGATTTTCCCCTTTATAAGATGTCTGACAATAGAATCCTGTTGGATCGAATTCGCTTGTAAAGGCTCGCTTTTTACCATCAAAGGGACGTAAGCGAAGAATGCGAAAAACATAATACTGACTACACGCAAATTCAGAATAGATTTGCGCTGACAATCCATTTTTTTCATACTTTTGTATTTAAGTTAAATGACAAGCATTCATGCTTGTTTTTATTATCTAGGGGGATGTTTGCAGCATCCCCTTTTTTAATTTAGAGTGAGATCTTAGCCACGCTTGGTGGTGGGCGAATTTTTAAAGCGTTTGACAATTTGTGTTGATACTGCATTCTATGTAATGTTTTGATAAATAATTAATTTGTATTAAATTAAAACTTCTATATAATATCTTGTTGCTTCTTAATTTAATTGATAATACTCCCTAATAGCTGGGTGGATGAAGCCTGAAATATCCCTTTATTCGTACGTTAATTTCAAAATATGAAAACAGAGATAGATTTATACGTAATTGCTAAGGTGCGTGAATACAGATTAAAGGCTAAACATACCCAAGAATCTCTTTCTTATACTTTAGGGTATACTCGAACATTTATTAGTAATTTTGAAAATGGTCCTAAAAAATATAATATGAATCAACTGAATAAGATTGCTAAAGTTCTTAAATGTTCTCCTAAAGATTTTCTGCCACAAGACCCGTTGTAATTTGTCAATAAAAAAAGAACTGTTATACCATTCTGTAAGTAGGTATCGGCAGACCCTTTCCAGCAGTTTGAATACAACAGTTCATACCTAAGTATGAAACTACTGTTACAACCCGCTGAAAAGTATTATTTTGCCGATTTTACTTACTAGGTCGATACAATAACTTCAAATATATTATGCGGACTCTTCCACACTTAGTTTCTCAACTTCTGCAAATATATAATATTTTTTACAAAAATCAAATATTCTGCCATTTTATAGCTGATTCTTTTCCTAGCTTATAGCAAACTTAATTTTCAGCCTACCTTTCTCTATCCTTACACTAAGACATAAAGGAATACAGACACGGCACTAACATATCATATACATACGTCAGTGTCTATGCTATGTACTTGGTATGTTCATGATCAAAGGAAAGGATAGTTCAACTTTAGCGAAAGTGTAGACCATCTCTGAACAAAAAATTGCAAACCGATCAATACATCACAGAGTTCATACGAACATGAATGAGTAACGTTTGACCTTCGAATGAGGGGTATTATTTGGTACTCTTCTGTACTTTATTTGGGGTGTATTTGTGTATGAATTCCACAAAAGTAAAACTTCCTCTAGAATTTCTAGAGGAAGGTAAAAGTTTAAAGGGTAGGTTTATTCCTCTTGGGAACGTAAGGTCACATTCATATCATCTATGTCAGTGCTAGAAGATACTATTTTGTCTTGTGGAACATAGTTAGCGTGGCTAAAACTTAATGTACAGGACTCAGATTGTCTTACTTGGATAGAGTAATACCCTTCTGAATCAGTTTGAGTTTTGCTTAACAGGGCGTTGTTACTGTTTAAAGTACAGGTTACATCAACCTGACTTATAACATCTCCATTAGTATTGTCAACATAACCGGAAACAGTTATCCATTTTACATCACTTTTCATTGTGAAACTACACGTGATCATTGCGATTACAACGATTGTTGCTAATACAATTAATGATTTTGTTTTCATGATAATAAGTTTTAAATTTTTACTAACAAACACCTGGCGTTTTCTTTCTTTAATGCATGCATATCAAATTTAGGATAATTAATCTGTAAAACAAAATTGTGATGTAAATATTTCTATGTTGCGATGTATATGTTTTTTTTGAAATCCGTTACTTGTAGGATATATTAATATTTCAATTTTCATGCTTATTACTTACGTAATTATTGGCAAATATATAAATAAACCATGTGATTATTGATGTATGTATTACGAGCAACTAATATTTACACGAAGATTATAAAAGACCTATAAAAAATGCTTTCACTTTGTTATTTAGTTTTGGTAGTTTATATAGATTATAAATAACTTTCATGGTGGATTAGAGATGTGCTATTTTTTCGATGCAACCCATTTATACTATTGATTACAAACGTTTTTAGTCTTTTAATCGGTATAAATCAAATTTTTACAACTACACGAAAAGTACGCATAAGCGCACTTTGTTGACTATCAGTACTTTCTATATATTCTTTGTACTGCAATTCTTTTAGCTCATTTTCAAACTGGCGAGGGTTAACTTGATGTAATTGATTGTCTGATTTTTATCACACGTGTATTAAAAAATGACTTCATAGGCAGAGGTAGGAATTTAAGTTAGAAAATGGCAATGATTGGCAAGTTTTATTCGTTACTTTTTGTGGATTATATTTTATAGTTAATTATTTGTAAACTCATTGTTGTCAAGAATTTAGGATGTAATTCTTGCTTATACTCGAGAAAAGAGAATCTTTTCTACATTTTATAATATACTCGTCTAGCAGAAGTTTCTAAATATAATTTTCTTTGGCCCACTTTTGGGGAATTATTTCTGAAGAATTTTTGCAGTTTATTGATAATATGCATATTTTTGTGTGTAGTCAAAGTGTCTCATGTTATATGTTTATAACTATAATGTGGTGATAATAAATGTATTATCAATGTGTCTTGACTTTTAATTGCATCATTTTATACTTAAGAAACTTAAATTACTTATGGATGTATCTCCTTTAAATCAGAATATTGACACCTTGTTTGCAAATACAACATATTATATAGATTTTTATCAGCGACAATACAAATGGGATTCTGTTCCGGTTGTTCGTTTATTAGATGATATTTTCTATAAATTCACTGAAGAACATAAGCGATATGCCAATAGTATGTTACCAAGCGATCAAATAATCAATAAATACGCATGGTATTACATGAATACTTATGTAACAAATCTTGATGCAGAAACTAATAGATTATATATTGTTGACGGACAGCAACGTCTCACCACACTGACCCTGATTTTGGTTAAGTTATACCATCAGGCAGAAACTTTTGCATCAGATCTAAAAGATTGGATAGCTGACAAAATAGTAGGTCGATCTGGATATAAAAAGACTTTTTGGCTTAACCATGAAATCCATGAACCAACGCTCAAAGCTCTTTTTGATGGTGATGAAGATGTTCCAACGAATACAGGTATTACAGCTGAAAATTTGGAAAAGAACTACAAAGTGATTTCTAAACGACTCGACAAAGAATTAACAAATAAAACAGTGTTCGAGCGATTTGTGTTCTATTTCATGTATCGTCTGGTTATCATTAATTTAAAAGTGGAACAAACCGATGTGCCAATGGTTTTCGAAGTGATTAATGATAGAGGTGTTAGACTGAAACCATATGAAATACTAAAAGGTAAGCTCTTGGGTCAAATTGATAAAGAGGAGTTAAATGTGTTAAAATTCAATGAATTATGGGATGGTCAAGTTAGTAAAATCAATCGAAACAATCCAGATGCAATAGATAGTTTCTTTATCTATTTATTAAAAGCCAAGTTCTCTAATACAATTGGAGAAAGTAGAAAATTTGATAGGGAATATCATAGAGCATTATTTGCTGAAACTTCTTTGAATCTTGATCATAATCCCAATAATGTAAAAAAATTCCTTCAAAATGACTTCTTGTATTATTCTTCTTTATACGTTAAATTAGTTAAATATACTACAGAACTCAATCATGAATTTGAACATGTGTATTATAATTCGCTAACTGATAGGGGTCAACAATTTTTGTTAATAATGTCGGCATGTAATGTTGATGATGTGCAAGAAAAAGAGAAAATCCAATGTGTATCATATCATATAGACAGGTTGTTCTGTCTCCTGCAATTACAGAGAGCTTATGATAGCAATAAGTTCAATGAGAAAATGTATGATATCAGTAGCAGAATAAGAGAAGTTGATATATTAGAAATTCCTGCTATATTTGATTCTGCGCTATTAGAGATGCTTAAATACAAATACAGTAATAATGACCTTAACGTTGTATTTAGTTATGGCTATTTTAAAGAAACTGGCATCGATCTTGACAAGCGATTTAAGCGATACTTTTTTGCGAGAGTTGAAGAGTTTATAGCCAAAAACACAAAAATGGATATGAGGCATAATTTATATAACCTTGTCGTAAATACAGGTAGTACAAATGGATTTCACATCGAACATATCCTTGCTGAAAATGAAGAAAATTATGAATTGTTTGGAAATGATGAAGAACGGTTCAAAAGTGAAAGGAATAGACTTGGCGGTTTGTTGTTGCTAAAAGGAAAGGACAACATTTCAAGTAATAACGAAACGTATGGAAAAAAATTAGAATCATATGCTAATACACTATATTGGAATGAAACACTACGGCAGGATTCTTACAAATCTCACCTTGATTTTACAAATTGGATTCAATCATCTAAGTTAAATTTTAGGCCTATGGATAAATTTGGGCCAGAAGAATTAGAGGAAAGACAGAAACTATTGTTTGAAATAATTAAACATATATGGAATGAATAATAGTAGTGTCCATAATTTTGTGTAAACGATAGTTTGATAAGGTATATTATTATTGTTGATTATCAATAATTTATGGATTAAAAGATAGACGCTTCAAAATTTACTTGTTTTTTCGTCAAAAATCGAAGATTTAACTTTTTTAATCTTAGTTTGCCTTCAAACGAAGATTAAAAGTGAAAAATAGCTCTCGATGCAGCATATTTACATCACTGATTATTAGTGACTATTCATTTTAATCGGTACAACCTCTGTTTTGAGAAATACACAGAATGTAGGGACAAATGCAAACCGTTGTATTTCATCGCCTTGCATATACCTGTTGTACCGCCTCTTTTCAGCCCTTTTGTGGAATGTCTGCTATCAGATACAAGGTATTGAGTGATAGGGCATTTCCGCAGATATGTTACAGAACGCTTGTTGAATACAAAGGTAGTGGTTTTCTTGGGATTTCTGTGGTTTGCGGTGTGGTTTTTATTTTCCAGAAGATGCTTAACAGTAGAAAATCGGTCATAGAACCAGGGAACTTTTGTAGGATACACATTCGATTCGCTTGAAAAAGTGTAGGGCTATGCGTTGTATTCGTTGGGAAAAGTGTAATGAATCAGATTTATTCGCTTGGGAAAGTGTAATTGCTTCCGTTTGTTTATTATGAAAAATGTCTGTATACCCTAACAGGTACGCTTCTATTCAGGCAACAACTATTATGCCCTATCGGGTATAATCCTGCTTATTATATCAATATTATACCCGAAATGGTATAAATCAATATATTTGACAGAACTCCATGATATTGAGCTTCTGATATTGGATACAGAGTTTGAACACCAACTGATTAAAGTCTCCATGAATATCACCAGAAACAATAATTGTCTTAGTTTCGGAAAAAGATAGTGAGAATATGCCGTTATGATTCATCTTATGTTCCTGTTAATAGTGTTTATAGATAGAATTAATCCTTACCAAATAACCCTCTTTCTTTCCAAATCTTGACTTCTTTATCAAAATCAGACAGATATCAAGCGGAATTTATCATATTCAGTGTATGCCTTTTCTTTCGCTTGCTCGGTGGAAATGATGTCAGCATCATTATATTTATCATACTCATATAGAGTCAGGAAATCATCCAATTGCTTTTTCCAATTTGCCATTGTGGAAATGATTTGCCGTTCAGCACGAAGTTCGGCCAAATCAAGGAATGCGGTTGATAGACGATTGAAAGCTGAGACTTCTTTGTCGGACAAGTAATTCTGGGCGATAATTGTATCCGACTTTTGGCCCCTGCCGTCAGGAGCGTTTTTCCAAGTGGTAAGTCCCATGTGGGGCTTTTGGGCATCTGCTCTTGAATAGATGATTTCGGTTGCCGTTTGATGGGAAGCGGCCCAATACATCATATCTTGCACCATTTTGAAGAATTGTAGGGTAGTCTCAGCCTTAGGATCATAATCGGCACTACATTCGGCATAGACATCGGTGATTTTTTGATAATACCGACGTTTTGAAGCTCGTATCTCTCGGATACGTTCTAATAGGTCGTCAAAATAATCTTTGCCAAAATGTTTACCCTGTTTCAAGCGTTCATCATCCAATACAAATCCTTTTATGATCATTTCTTTTAGAACCGATGTGGCCCACATCCGGAATTGGTCCGCTTGATAACTGCTCACACGAAAACCAACGGCAACAACCGCATCTAAATTGTAGAACAAAGTATCATCGTTCTTGCCATCAAGTTCAGTTGTTCGAATTTTTCGAATAACTGAACTCTCCTCCAATTCTCCGCTTTTGAATATCTCTTTCAGATGGTTGTTGATCGTATTCGTTTCAACACCAAACAAATCGGCCATTCGCTTTTGCGACATCCAAAATGTTTCATTATTGAAGATAACCTCTATACGGCTTTCTCCTTGTTTCGTCTTATATAGCAATATATTGGATGATAGACTATTGTCGATTAATTCAGGAGTTGATATCTCTTGTTTGAAATATTCTCTTGCCATCTGCACTTGCGGCTTCTTGCTATCGGCATTTTCAACAATCATCAAACAAGCGATTCGTGATAAATATATATTCTCGACCTTACGAAAGGAACCGGAACTTAGTTTGACCATCTCAAACGTAGGATTAAAATGCTCGGTAGTGTTACAACCTTTCTTATTGGCAATGGCGATAGCTTTGTTTAGAGTACGATTGAATTTTTGGTATGTGCTATAGCCTAATGCGGTGCACAATTCACGAGAAGTCCAATACTCTAAACCTTTTGCGTCTCGCTTTTTAATTTGTTCAAAGTTGGATTGAATAGAGGGTATATTGTTCTCATTCATTGTCTTGATATATCTTATAATGATAAGAATTACTTGTATAATCCCGGTCTTAATTCCTTATTATGCTTCATGATTCTTTCTTCCATAAGAGAACCATTAGGGACTATTTCGTAAGAATAGGCTTTCTCAAAGGCTTGGCGTCCGGCATCTGTCATAAGTCCTCGATCTTCAAGATTAATACAACGTTCTTTGTTTAACTCAGTCCAATGACTTCCTTTACGACGAGGTGAAAGCCGCTGGGCAAGGCGTCCGTCTGGCAATTTCTTTAGAGTTGAATCAATCCACCCGAAACACAATGCTTCTTCAACAACCTCAATGTATGGAATACATTCATATGTGGGCTGTTTAGAGCGTGAAGTTACAACCCAACACGATTTCGCATGGTTATGATTAACCTCTAACCAGTTTCTCAATTCAATGCGGTCTACGAAGTCCAGTAGATTGATAATTTCCATATATGCCCGTAGTTCAATTGAAATATGATTACTCTAATTGTTTTCTGTAAACAGACTCCAAAGTATTTCCATCCTTGAACCGAAATTGATTGTATATGAACCTGATACTCAAATTATGTATGATGTTTTATCTGCAAATTGATACCATAATGTTTCCGCTATTGCAATATTCAAATACAATTAAGGTAGTTCATAGGAATAATCATAGTCTAAGAATAGGAATAATGAACCTCCGTTTTTTTATTGCTTAGTGGAATAGATTTTATACTGCAACATTAAACATTAATGTGAATATCGTATTCGTCTTTTTTGTCTTGAATCTTTTTAACTTCATTAATCCAAAAGCTAATATTGTTAATGAAACTATCCCATCTAACCATATGTATATAACTGACATAACCACGGTAAACATTGTCACCAATATTACAATTTGAATATGTTTTCTTTATTTGATTAAACATATTCGCACGTAAGACTTTGAATAGTTTATTTGTATGCCATAACGTACACCCTGACTGACAACACATCTTCGGTTCGAGCATATAATCATACCTACCATTAATATCAGGAAGAACAACTGCTAGTATACCATTTCTTCTGCTAGTTCTGTCATTTCGAGCTGTCTCTCTTAGTGAATAAGACACTTCCCAAGGAATCCATTGTTCATCTTCGCTTTTGTTTAACTCTTTCATATTAGGAGAGATGAGTACAATAGAGATGCTACTATCAAAAATTTTATTTCTTAGTTTTGACTCCACAGTGGAGTCTTTAAAATTGGATAGGTCTTCACCGTCTAGTTCTCCTTTATTAATATGATCATCATCTTCAAGCTTATCTTGTAGTTCATCAACATAGTGACGAACTTTAGTTGATTCGTACCAAGGTGTTCTTTCAAGATGCTTCACAGAAGTATCACCATATTTATATGATATAAAAATCTTATGTCCCATAACTATTTATAAATTAAGTAAATCTTTAAACAATGAAGAATATGCCAAGTTAATACATAATTCAGGTTCTTTACCAGCAAAATATTTGTCATAAATGATTTTGGCAGCACCTCCAGTGCTAGCCAAAGGAAATACTTTTGCTTCTGGATGTAACTGAGTAAACATTGTATATTCATCTTCTACACCTTCCATACCTCCAATAAAGATTCCAGCGTAAAATTCATTATCGCCAAGCATATGTTTTCTCATCTCTTCTATACTCAAATCTTTATCTCCCATATCATTGGTCTTTATAATATGAGCAACACTTTCATTCTCTAAAGGAAAGAACTGTTCAAAATACGTAGATTGATACAAAATTACGCTGCTATGTATATCTAATCCCGAATGCTGCAAAATACTAGCTATAAGTGGCGTTATTGAAGGATGACCTCCCCAAATCAGTTTATATTTAGGCAATGCCACACTAGCTAAAGCTAATACGGAATCACGTATTGCGATTGTATCCGCTGTTTTGAAATATCTTTCATCTCTTCCTAGCATAGGAATACTTGCTGACAAGAATATATTTAATTGTTTTTGAGCCATAATTCAAAATCTTTTTTCTTGATAGTTTTAACCTCTAATGATTCATTTAACCATTCTAGATGTTCTATTCATTTCTTACGAATGCGCAAGTCATCATATATAAGGAATAATTCGATTTTCTCATTATCAAGCAATTTTCTAAAACGTAGAGAATCGAAACAGTCATAAGATTGTGGAATTCCTATTGCCGGGATAAACAATCTAATTCTGCCATCTTTTAAAGTCTCTACAAGATAGCGATACTCTTGTATAAGTTGTCTCCCTTGTTTGCGAGCTTCTTTGACAAATTCTCCCACAAGATTGTCTTGTCTAGCAGCGAGGTTTCTAGCTCTAACGGATTCTACTGTATTTACAATGTTCTCAATACATTCTTCAGTAATGCGACAAGATCCATTATGGAAGTCCTCGTTCATAAACATTTTTTGTGTTAATTGAATAGGTGCGCATAATAAATTGTGTATGTCAGGGGTGCAATCAGGCCAAATAATTTCAACTACTCCAATTTGTTTTTGATTTGCTGATACAATTTCCTCATTGCACCACTTGCTGTTCTTAAAATCATTGGTGTAAAGTTGGACTAATACATCGCAATCCGTCATTCGATGGTGTAATTCTTCTTGAAAATTTTTAGCAGGATTGATAGAATATGTATCCAGAAATACATCGTAATTGTTGCGGACAAAAGCATCAAACAATTGGTTGGCTACAGCAGAAGAGTCCGTCCGGCGATAACTAATGAATAGTTTCCGGTTTTCTCTCAATAACCTCATTGATTCAAATGCATAGTTGATATATTTTTCAATATCATCTGCAAAATATTGTCTTCCATTCATTATATGAATGACTTTAGGAACTTCTGCTTCAAAATTCTCACCAAAATATATTGGCAAAATAGCATCCCCATTATCAAGGAGAACCTTTAATACTTCGATATCTTTTTCTGAATGATTTATATTGCCAAAATAGAATACGAAAGATGGCTGTTTGTTCAAATACTTTTTATAAAAAGTTTCATTATAGATTACCTCAAACATATTGTTTTTTAAACCTATGCTATGAATCTTGTCGAAAAAGCAAGCTTTTATTGTATCGCAAGCATTATTCTTAATATCTCCCAGGAAAATAAGTTGGTATTTATATGCCATAATAATTGTTATTCGTTATAGGTACCTATGATACAATCCAATCGTATAATTTCTTGATACGATAATTCCCATCTTTATCATTGTAACAATAGTAGTATCCTCTAGGTATTAAATTCCCGTTTGAATATTTTTCTGTTCCAGAATAATATTGAATAGTCGGATATATTTGCATATATTCAGAACCTTTCCAGCTACCATCGTTTTGAGCTATCGGGAATAAAGCTATTTTCCCTAAATCAAATTTTTGCGCATCTCCGTAACCTAACTCCCAATTACACCATTTTGAATCAATAGCCCCGTCTGTGGCGACTAGTATAAATTTATCGTATTTTTGAATTTGCTGTTTGATTATGGTTGCTGTGGTTCCAGATGTTTTTTTAGGCATAGAATTGTCAAGCCAATCAACATAGATACTGGCATGTAATTCTTCTAAAATGTAGGCAACTCGTTTGAGTTGGCTAATTTCATCGTGTTTATGGGAAAGAAATACGGATGCATGTTGACCGATTGAAAAAAATCTAGTTTGCTGATGAGCTTCGGAGAGGACATCGGCAGCAAGAGTAAGTTCCTTTAGCTTATTTTCTGTTAGAATCATGGTTCTTCTTAATGTTTGTCATATGATAGCACAAAAGTACAAAAATAATCCCAGCTATCGAATATAATTCACTATATTTGCACTATGAAATCATATCAAAGAATGAAACTGAATAGAATAAAGACTGTTTTATCCGAAAAAGGTATTTCTCAAACGTGGTTAGCTAAACAGCTAGATAAGAGTTTCAGTATGGTCAATGCCTATGCCTGTAATCGAATTCAGCCTAATTTGGAAACCTTGCAACAGATTGCGGAGATATTACAAGTTGATTTGAAAGATTTGATAACCGATAAAAAGGAAAGGTTACAATAAGTATTAAATTAGGTTAGGAGGTTCTGGGTTATTCTGCTACCTATTGCAGATGTGTCTATGAACTTCCGATAATATACAATGTTAAGAACATGACTCCTGAAGAAAAAGCAAGAATAAAGATAGACCAGTGGTTTACTGATGCAGGTTGGGAAGTTGTCAATAGGGATGATTATGAACCTACTTGTACGGCCGTAGCTATAAGAGAAGGTTTATTGAAAGGAAATCTTGAAGCAGATTATTTCCTTTTTATTAATGGGAAAGCAGTGGGTGTGCTTGAAGCTAAACGTGAAGAAACGGATGCTTTTGCTTCAAAAGTATGCGAGCAAGTAGCCTTATACGCGAGAAGTGTTCCGAATATCTATCAGACATACCAAAAGCCATTGCCTTTTATCTTTACCTCGAATGGCAAGGAACTATATTTCTGTGATTTTCGTGAACCGGATTCTTATTTCAAGCCGATAATGGCTATCCCTACGCCACATGAATTGGTCAAGAAACTGGGGATTGAGGATACATTTGCCGGACTTCCAACATTGAAAAAGAATGGGCTTCGTGATTGTCAATATGAAGCAGTAACAGAACTTGAAAAGAGTTTCCGTGCTGGTCAAAAACGGGCATTGATGGTTCTTGCCACTGGTGCCGGTAAAACTTATACGGCTTGTCTTGCTGCTTACCGAATGCTTTCTTATACACCAATGCGTAGGGTGTTGTTTCTTGTCGACAGAAATAATCTTGGGAAACAGGCAGAAGGAGAATTTGGAACTTTCCGTCTGACAGAGAATGGAGACGCATTCAATACTATCTTTACGGTCAATCGTCTTCGCTCGTCTTCTATCCCTTCTGATAGCAATGTGGTTATCTCTACAATACAACGTCTGTTCTCATTCTTGAAAGGAGAAGCTATTGAGGATAATGATGACGATGATGAGAGCGAACCTATAGAAGAAGTAACTTTGCCTCCCAATCCCAATTTGCCGCACGATTACTTTGATATGATTATTATAGATGAGTGCCATCGCTCCATTTATGGAAACTGGCGCAAGGTGCTGGAGTATTTTGATACGGCAAGATTAGTAGGTTTGACAGCGACACCTATTCCCGAAACAATGGCATTTTTCGATAACAATCGCATTGTTAACTATACATTGGAAAAGAGTATCGTTGATGGTGTGAATGTGGATTGTAGAGTGTATCGAATAAAAACGCAAGTTACAGAAACAGGTGGAGCTATATTAGAGGGAGAGAAAGTAAAGGAAGAAACAAGATATACGGGTGAGGTTAAGACTGTGAGTAACAAGGAGACCAAAACCTACACCAATAAAGAACTTAATCGAAGCGTTATCAATCCGGCGCAAATAAAGTTGATTCTTTCTACTTATCGGGATGTGGTTTATACAGAACTTTTCAATGACCCTCAGCGTGAGCCAAATATGGATTATTTGCCTAAGACATTGATTTTTGCTCTCAATGAAGCACACGCTACCAATATTGTACAGATAGCCAAAGAGGTGTTTGGAAGAACAGATGACCGATTTGTTCAGAAAATCACCTATTCAGCAGGTGATAGTAACGAACTGATACGCCAATTCCGCAACGATAAGGATTTCCGTATTGCAGTTACTTGTACGTTGGTTGCTACCGGAACGGATGTAAAATCGCTGGAAGTAGTAATGTTTATGCGTGATGTAGAATCCCTTCCACTTTATATTCAGATGAAAGGGCGTGGAGTGCGTACTATTGGTGATGAACAATTGCGCAATGTCACTCCAAACGCATTCAGTAAGGATTGTTTTTATTTGGTTGATGCGGTAGGCGTGACAGAACATGAAAAGACAATTCCAACAGCAACAGATGAGCCTACGACTAAAACTATCACGCTGAAGGAGCTGTTAGAACGTATCAGTCACGGTTATATTCCAGATGAATATCTCAAACGACTTGCAGCTACGCTTGCCCGAATATTCAATAAAGCGGATGATTCGCAACGGGCAGAGTTCGCTCGTTTATCTCATGATGATATGAAAGAACTCTCTGCCAGAATATATGATGCGCTTGAAAAAGGCATTCTTCCACCGTTTATTAGTACGAATGAATCCAATAACGAACGCAAAGGATTGGTGTCTCCGCTTGCCAATCATGCAGATGCTCGGAAATACCTCCTTATACTTGCAGCCGGATTCGTTAATACGTTAATGCCCGGAGAAGATACACTTATCTCAAAAGGGTTCTCAATTGAAGATGCAAAAACCACAACGGAGGCATTTGAGGAATTTTGTAAAGAGAATGCGGATGAAATAGAAGCTCTCCGTATTATCTATAACAATGAAGGCGAACCGATAACTTATTTAATGTTGAAAGATCTGGAAAATAAACTGAAAATGGCAAACAATCATTTTACCCCAAAACAAATATGGAATTCGTATGCCATTCTTTCTCCTAATAAAGTAAAGCGTTCTACGACTAAAGAAGAAAGCGATGCCTTAACGAACATCATACAACTGGTACGCTTTGCTTACCACCAAATAGAGAGATTGGATAGTGTGGTTGCTACATCCAAGCAATATTTCAACTTGTGGTTGGGACAAGCCCAGCGTGAAATAACCGACAAACAACGTGAAGTTATCAGTCGTATTGTGGATTACATAGCTTCTAATGGGGCTTGTACGGTCAAAGATATTCGTAAAGATGATGCGACTCATGCAGCCCAAATGATTAAGACGTTTGGCAATATGCAGAAAGCAGACGAGGCACTTCATTCACTTTACACATTTGTAGTATTAAGAAAAGCAGCATAAGAAAATGGCAACAAATAATGCAACAGAGCAATCGCTTACCAAAAAAGTATGGAATCTGGCAACAACTCTTGCCGGACAAGGTATAGGTTTCACCGATTACATCACTCAACTGACCTATCTTTTATTTTTGAAGATGGATGCCGAGAATGTAGAAATGTTTGGAGAGGAATCGGCAATACCGACAGGGTATCAATGGAACGATTTGATTTCTCTTGATGGTTTGGATTTGGTCAAGCAATACGAAGAAACGCTTAAACAACTTAGCGAGCAGGATAATCTGATTGGTACAATTTATACCAAAGCACAAAACAAGATAGACAAGCCTGTTTATCTGAAAAAGGTCATTACTATGATTGATGAGGAGCAATGGCTCATTATGGACGGTGATGTGAAAGGTGCTATCTACGAAAGTATTCTTGAAAAGAACGGGCAGGATAAGAAAAGTGGCGCAGGGCAGTATTTTACACCTCGTCCTCTTATTCAGGCAATGGTAGATTGTATTAATCCGCAAATGGGGGAAACCGTTTGTGACCCTGCTTGTGGTACGGGTGGATTCTTGCTTACGGCTTACGACTACATGAAAGAGCAGTCTGCAAGTAAAGAAAAGCGTGATTTCTTGCGTGATAAAGCTTTGCATGGTGTGGATAATACGCCTTTAGTGGTGACGCTCGCTTCCATGAATCTATATTTGCATGGTATAGGTACAGACCGCAGTCCGATTGTGTGTGAAGATTCTTTGGAAAAAGAACCGTCAACGCTTGTTGATGTGATACTTGCCAATCCTCCTTTTGGTACTCGTCCGGCTGGCTCTGTGGACATCAATCGCCCGGATTTCTATGTGGAGACCAAGAATAACCAGTTGAACTTCCTCCAACACATGATGCTTATGCTCAAAACAGGAGGACGTGCAGCAGTGGTACTTCCTGACAATGTTCTTTTTGAAGCAGGAGCAGGTGAGACTATTCGTAAACGCCTATTGCAGGATTTTAATCTGCATACAATCTTGCGCTTGCCTACAGGTATCTTCTATGCTCAAGGCGTAAAAGCAAACGTGTTGTTTTTCAGCAAAGGACAATCAACCAAAGAAATATGGTTTTACGATTACCGTACAGACATAAAGCACACGCTTGCTACCAACAAACTGGAACGTCATCATTTGGATGATTTTGTTTCTTGCTACAATAATCGGGTGGAAACTTATGATGCTGAAAATAATCCGCAAGGTCGCTGGCGGAAATACCCTATAGATGAAATTTTTGCCCGAGACAAAACAAGTCTTGACATTACTTGGATAAAGCAGGGTGGTGAGATGGACGACCGTTCATTGGCAGAACTAATGGCTGACATAAAAGATAAAAGCCAAACAATAAGTGCGGCTGTTGCTGAACTTGAAAAACTGCTCGCAAGTATTGAAGAAAATTGAGTTATGGGAAAAGACATTATCACAAATGATAAAGATATAAACGACCTGTTCTTGAAGGTTGTTGACCTCGTCACGCAGGCAAGGAGACGTGTGGCAACAGCTGTCAATATAGCAGAGGTCTATACTAAGTTCCATATCGGACAATATATAGTAGAATATGAGCAAAAGGGAGAGAGAAGAGCCGAATATGGAAAGTCTGTGCTGAAAGAACTTTCCAAACGTCTGACTGATAGACTGGGCGATGGATGGTCATATTCTAATTTACGTCAAATTCGACAGTTTTATTTGGTTTACGGTAATTTGACAACCAGTGGTTATCAATTTGAAGATGTCCAAAAGGCTAACCAGTGGTTAGCAGATTATCCGAAGGCAGAGGAATATATCTCTGAACCGACATTCGCTCTCTCATGGTCTCATTATCTTATACTGATGAGGGTTGAAAATCCAGATGCCCGCAGTTTCTATGAAATAGAATGTACCCAACAACAATGGTCTAAAAGACAACTCAGCCGTCAAGTAGGAAGCTGTCTTTATGAGAGATTGGCTTTGAGCCGTAACAAAGATGAAGTAATGCGGTTGGCTAAAGAAGGGCAAACTATTGGGAAACCATCGGACATTATCAAGAATCCCATAACATTAGAGTTTCTTGGTCTGAAACCTGATGCAGTTTACTCCGAGTCTAAATTGGAGAATGCCATTATCAACAAGATGCAGCAGTTCCTATTAGAACTTGGCAAAGGGTTCCTCTTTGAAGCAAGGCAGAAAAGGTTCACGTTTGATGAGCAGCATTTCTTTGTTGACTTGGTATTTTACAATCGTTTACTGCAATGCTATGTGCTTATAGATCTGAAGATAGACAAACTTACTCATCAAGACCTCGGACAGATGCAGATGTATGTCAACTACTATGACCGCTATGTCAAACAAAACTTTGAAAAGTCGACAATTGGCATTCTGCTGTGCAGGGAGAAGAACGATGCACTTGTGGAACTCACCTTGCCTAAAGATGCTAACATCTATGCTTCTGCTTATCAACTCTATCTTCCCAACAAGGCTTTATTGCAAGCCAAGGTGAAGGAGTGGATTGAAGAGTTTGAAGAGAATGAGGAATTAAAGAAACTGGAAGAAAATGAATAGTAATTGTGCAGTTTTTGGCTGTTCAATTACAAACAGATATACAACGATGGATACAAAAGCATTACGTCAAAAGATACTCGATCTTGCGATACATGGAAAACTTGTACCGCAAGATCCAAACGATGAACCTGCATCAGTTCTGCTCGAACGAATCAAGGCTGAAAAAGAACGACTGATAAAGGAAGGCAAAATCAAGCGGAGCAAGAAGTCTGCAAAGACTTCCGATACGCCCCATTATCCCTACTTGTTGCCGGAGGGCTGGGAATGGTGTAAATTAGAAGATATTGTTTCTTTTGGTGGAGGTAAAACTCCGTCAATGGATAATAAAGAATATTGGGATAATGGAAGCCATCTGTGGGTAACTTCTAAAGATATGAAGTATAGCCATATAACAAACTCTCTGATGAAAATCACAGATAAGGCTTTGGAAGTAATGACAACATATAAGAAAGGTACATTACTCGTAGTAACACGTAGTGGTATATTGAGGCATACTCTTCCTCTTTCTATATTAGAAAAGCCTGCTACAGTTAACCAAGATTTAAAAACAATTTCACCTCATCTACTGGAACTATCTGAATATCTTTATGTTGTCATTAAAGCTAACGAGCAATTTATCTTAAAAGAATACCATAAAGATGGAACAACAGTAGATAGTATTGATTTTGATAAGTTCAAATGCTTACCAATTCCTTTAGCCCCTATCGCAGAGCAAAGACGTATAATTGTTGAAACAAAGCATTGGTTTGCTTTGATTGACCAAATAGAGCAGGGCAAAACTGATTTACAAGCCGTCATTAAGCAAACTAAATCAAAAATCCTTGACCTTGCCATGCATGGAAAACTCGTACCACAAGATCCGAATGATAAACCAGCATTCGAGTTGTTGAAACGCATAAATCCTGACTTCACACCTTGTGATAACGGGCATAGTGAGAAGTTGCCTCAAAATTGGGTTTGGGTAAAAGGAAAGAATATCTTTTTCCCTATGAAATCGACAAAACCCAAGAACAACGAATTTCAATATATCGATATTGATTCCATTGATAATAAACAGCAAATAATAAACGAAATTAAAACAATAAAAACTCCCAACGCACCAAGTAGAGCCAGCCGTTACACTCAAAAGAATGACGTTATATTTTCGATGGTTCGTCCTTATTTGCGCAATATAGCAAAGGTTGTTACTAATAATTGTATAGCATCGACAGGATTTTACGTGTGTAGTGCTATTCCACAAATTCTAAATTCTAATTATTGCTATTATCTTATGGTTTCAGACTATGTGGTAAATGGATTAAACCAATTTATGAAAGGAGATAATTCTCCCTCTATTAATAAAGGGCATATTGATGAATGGTTATTTCCATTGCCTCCATTGACAGAACAACAACGCATTGTTCAAAAGATAGAAGAACTATTCTCTGTTCTTGATAACGTTCAAAATGCCTTAGAAGTGTAAATGAATACACTTCTAAAGGCTGATGCGACTTTACCAGTTAACCACTTTATCCACAATCTTCTGCTGTTCGCTGGCAGTGCGACGTAGATAGATGCGTGTAGTTTCTATGCTTTCATGCCCCATTAGGTCGGCTAGTAGAGCAAGGTCATTAAAGCGGTCAAGGAAGTTTTTGGCAAAACGGTGACGGAATGAATGAGGATAAACAACCTCCTTGTTCATTCCGTATTTTTCGGCAAAATGTTTGAGTTGGGAAGCGATTCCACGAGTAGTAATACGCTGTCCGAAACGGTTCAAAAAGATATAGCCGGATGTTAAACCTTGATTCTTCAACCATTTCTCTGCTTCCGTCCGTAGGTTCTTGGGGATGTATAGCCGTCGAATCTTTCCACCTTTGCTATACAGATCAAGATACCCCACTTTGATATGCTCCGCTTTGATGTGGAGCAATTCACTAACACGTGCTCCGGTGGCAGCCATGAACCACACGATAAAATACCATTCATCATAACCATCTACTTTAAGCTGGGCTTTGAGAAATTTATAATCGGCATCGCTGATTACATTTTCCAAGAAGTTCTTTTGCTGTACTTTTACGAACTTCACTTTTAGTTTTTCTTGTTTCGTAAACTCCAGATACTTGTTAATTCCTTGCAATCGCAGGTTAACCGTCTGTGGTTTGAAGTTCTCCACCAAATACCCCTTGTATGCCAAAAGGTTCTTTTTGTTTACTTCTCCATAATGATTGAGGAAATACTGCACCGTCCACACATAGGAAGTGACGGTGTTCTTGGCAAGATTAGTCTTTGCCAAATGATTTTTGAATTTTGTTACCATATTACATTGATTTATAATGAATACAGTAACAATATAGCAAAACGTATCGGGCATTATCAGAACTTACCAGCAGGATGGGCTATGTGCAAGTTATCTGATTTGTGTAGAATTGAGAATGGTTTTGCTTTCAGCAGCAATGATTATAAGCCACAAGGAATACCATTAGTTCGTATATCAAATGTCATTCATAATACGATAGATATAACTGACTGTGTTTATATTGAGGGTATTACGGACAATAAGTTTAAGATTTCAAAAGGAGATTTGCTTATTGCCATGTCTGGCGCAACAACAGGAAAAATGGGGGTATATCCGTTTGATGAAACAGCATACCTAAATCAACGTGTAGGAAATATCAAAATCTTAAACAAGTCCTCATTGTCTCCTGTTTATCGAAATACTTATATGCAATCAAAAGTTGATGAAATACTAAAAATTGCATATGGAGGAGCACAACCAAATATCAGTGCTTCTGTTATTGGTAATTTTGATTTTCCCTTACCACCATATAAAGAGCAGATACGGATTGTAGAAACTGTTCAAAGAATTTTTGATCAATTAGATGTAATCCACCGAGAGTTTATAGGCTCTCCGTGATTACATCCAGTTGCTTAAAGGCAAGATTTACTGCCTCCACAATTCTTTTCTGCTCATCATAAGGAGGTATTGGCACTTCTATTGCTTTGAATAGTTTTTTATTCAAGTGGGGAATAGCAGAGCCAACCTTATTTTCTCGTAATATCTTTCTGTGCAAGTTGATAACTTGTAACACATATTCCGCATTTATATTTTTATTGATAAACAACTGCTTAAAAGTACTACCTTGATAGCCATCAATCGGAGTTCTGAATACTTCACCTGAATTCTCTCCATCAACTAAAATTAAAAGAGATTTTGCAGCTACATATTTGCCGGAAGTTAAAGTTTTGGCATCACGTTCACCACGCAAATATTTAACATCAAGATTTATCCTTTCTATACCATTTTGCTTATCACCATCAATCAACGAACATAGTATTTGCATGGGTGCAACTGTCCATCCATCAGGCAACTGCGTATAATGCCCGTTATCACAAGGTGTGAAGTCAGGATTTATGCGTTTCAACAACTCGAATGCTGGTTTATCATTCGGATCTTGTGGTACGAGTTTTCCATGCATGGCAAGGTCAAGGATTTTTGATTTAGTTTGCTTAATGACGGCTTGTAAATCAGTTTTGCCCTGCTCTATTTGGTCAATCAAAGCAAACCAATGCTTTGTTTCAACAATTATACGTCTTTGCTCTGCGATAGGGGCTAAAGGAATTGGTAAGCATTTGAACTTATCAAAATCAATACTATCTACTGTTGTTCCATCTTTATGGTATTCTTTTAAGATAAATTGCTCGTTAGCTTTAATGACAACATAAAGATATTCAGATAGTTCCAGTAGATGAGGTGAAATTGTTTTTAAATCTTGGTTAACTGTAGCAGGCTTTTCTAATATAGAAAGAGGAAGAGTATGCCTCAATATACCACTACGTGTTACTACGAGTAATGTACCTTTCTTATATGTTGTCATTACTTCCAAAGCCTTATCTGTGATTTTCATCAGAGAGTTTGTTATATGGCTATACTTCATATCTTTAGAAGTTACCCACAGATGGCTTCCATTATCCCAATATTCTTTATTATCCATTGACGGAGTTTTACCTCCACCAAAAGAAACAATATCTTCTAATTTACACCATTCCCAGCCCTCCGGCAACAAGTAGGGATAATGGGGCATATCAGAAAGAGAAAAGGAGAGGAAAAAATCCCCTCCTTAACTCTAATCCAAGTATTAGACATTCAAGTCTTTTATCGGCAATCCATAATTGTATTGCCCGAAAAGTCCTTTGTGGATGAACTTCAAACCAAGTGTCTGATAATACTTGTAGTCATCGCCTTCGGTGCAGAGGTATTTGTAATCGTAGCGTGGCATGTACTCCTTGAAGAACCGAGCCAAATCTTTCAGGCTTTCTTCTTGAAGTTACTGCGCACAATGATGATAGACCAGTCGGGGAAGTTACCTCTTCCTTCGCTATACTCCCAAAAGCGAATGTAGCAGTCCAAATCACGCTCACTGATGTTCACACAAAAACCATTGGCATTTTGTATCACACTACAACTGTTTCTGTAGCCGAACTTCTCACACAAATAGAGATTGAAATCAAGAATTAAATCTTTTTGTACCATAAATAATTGAATTTAAGATGTTAATAAAAATTGGTTATAAATGAAAGCCTCGCTTGCGCTTAGCCTTTTTTTTTCATCAGACAATTGAACACTGCTTCTTCTGCGGCAGTGCTACCTTGTTGGAGAGAAACAAGGTTTCAACAAACGAGCAACAAATGCGGTACAAAAATGAGCTGAAAAAGCCCTATAAACGATAACCATTGCTTATAAGGCTAAAGAGAAAGGCGCTCAAAAGAACGCCTTAATAATCGTTGATGATATATGCGAATCGTTGGTAATCATCACTTATTTTCCGACGCAGTAACTCAGTTTACAAGTGTAACTATTTATAAATCAATTTATAAAACTTTGTTTCTTGATTTTGAGTAACAGAATAACAACAAATTTTCGTCAATTCCTGCAAAAGTCGATTTTTGAGGCTCATTTTCCGATGCAGCATATTATGCCAGTTGATTATCAGTGGTTTACAGCTTAAAAGATAGACTACTCAAAAAATTACTTGTTTTTTCGCCAAAAATCGCAGATTTAACACTTTTCTTCGTTGCCCACCTCAAAACAGAGGGAAAATGGGGAAAATCGTTCTCTTTCGCCCCGAAACCTCCGCTTCACAAAGATAAGGCATATCGGGGATAATTTCGCCGATTGGGGCTGCAAAATCAGAGATGGATTTACGGATTCTTCAACGGATTTTGGGGTTGCCTTTTGTGGCTTGGCAAGGGACGAATCTTGCTGTACTTTTGGGTTATGGTGTCGGATTATTTAGCAGCCAAAAGAGAAAGTCTGTTAGGGTCTGGTTCGGCTCAGTTTTGGAGAAGCCATCTCTTTTTCTCCCTCTTTTAGTTTTACTTTAATGCACGTATATATGAATACGGGGATAAAGTAAAGTTGGTTTCGGTGATTTATGCTGTAATTCGCTTGAAAAAGTGTATAACCATTGTGTTATGTTTGTCTTAGCCTTCATAATTTGCAACTCAAAACCTCTGTAACTTATACCTTATCTGATATATTCACGTAGATAAAACAATAAATTATACCCATACTGATATAATGTTGAATATTTATGTTATCTTTGTACCCGAAAAGGTATAAATAAAATGCAAACTGAGTGAAGAATCAAACTTGTTTGATTTATTCCGAGGTGCAGCCTTTATTGTAAAATCTTGGATTTTAAACATTGAATGCTATGAATAATCTTTCTACTACGGTCAAAATGTTGCGAAAGCAATATAATCTGACGCAAGAAGAACTTTCGTTGAAGTCGGGAGTGGGATTGCGTTTTGTGCGAGACCTTGAGCAAGGAAAGGAAACGCTACGCCTTGATAAGGTAAATCAGCTTCTTGACTTTTTCAATTATGAAATGGTTGCCACTCAAAAAATAAACGGTTAAGTCGAGAGTAGAGGCAAAACTTGTTTTGACTATGCCGAAGCGAGAGTGATTGTAAATGAACGAAGAGAAATTTCAACCTAATAATCAATGAGACAAGCCCATATATTTTACAAAGACCAATTGGCTGGTATTCTGACAGAAAACGATGCCGGATATGAGTTTCGCTATTTGCCGGAATATCTCTCTTCAGAAACGGCAAAGGCTGTTAGCCTGACATTGCCTTTACAGGAGGAAGCATATACAAGTCCTGCGCTATTCCCATTTTTCGACGGTTTGATTCCTGAAGGATGGCTGTTGGATGTTGCATTGCGGAATACAGACATCAGCATTCTTGACCGGATGTCGTTGTTGCTGACATGCTGCAAGGATTGTATCGGAGCAGTAAGCGTCATTCCAATGGAAGAAAAGGAGGAAAGCCATGTGTAATAATTGCTTATATTGTTATCGCCCGCTCTTAAAGGGGGAAAAGGATATGCACACAGCTTGCATAAAGAAGTTTTTCGGGACAGCAACATTGCCTATTCTTGATTATACGACAGAACAACTTGACCAGCTTGCTCTGCAAATCATTCAAGACCAAACCTCTTTAACCGGTGTTCAGCCAAAATTATCCTTGCATTTGAAGGAACATGAGGGCAGCAAACGATTGACTATTGTCGGTCTATGGGGCGCTTATATCTGTAAGCCTCAGACCTCGCAATATGAAATGATGCCTGAAGTCGAGGATTTAACCATGCACCTTGCAGAGGTGGCACATATTGAGGTAGTTTCTCATACGCTGATGCGGATGGCAGATGATACGCTATGCTATCTTACCCGCCGGATTGACAGAACTTCTACCGGAGAGAAGATTGCGATGGAAGATATGTGTCAACTGACCGAAAGGCAAACGGAACATAAATACAAAAGTAGTTATGAACGTATCGGCAAGACTATATTGAAATACTCTTCCTTGCCCAAAATGGATGTCACTAATTTCTTCGAGTTGGTCTTGTTCTCTTGGCTGACAGGGAATAACGATATGCACTTGAAAAACTTCTCTTTGTATGAAGCTGCTGATAAGATACGTCTAACCCCTGCTTATGATTTGCTAAATGCGGTTATCATCAATCCCAAGGATGACGAAGAGTTAGCATTAACTTTGAATGGTCGGAAGAAAAAGCTTCAAAGAGAGGATTTTATTAGGTCGGCAGCCACGTTGGGGATAGAGAATGTGATTGTAGAACGACTGATAAATAAGTATATCAAACTATTGCCGAAATTTGAGACCGTCATTCAAAACTCTTTCCTTTGCACTGAATTAAAGGAAAGGTATGACGAATTGTTGAAGGAACGGCTTGCGAGGCTTGCACAAAGACTATAAAACGGTAAAATACACAATGCTATATGGATATATTAAATCTCACCCAAATAACATCATTGTTCATCCTAACTTTAATAGAAAGAGACGATGGACAAAAGAAACAAATTTTGGAAACGCCAACAGATGGCTCGTGTGTTTGAGGCTCGCATGATTCTTTATGCTGCTTATGGTCATTGCATCATTCGAGAGGATGGAAGCTATTATGAACATCCTCGTTGGTTTGAATTGGCAAAAGACAGATGGGCGCAAGTTTACAAAACTACAGGTACTCCGTGTAGCTGTTGGATGTGCAGGGGATTTGAATATGATCGCAAGGAGTATAAGAAAGAGACTCGGCGGATTATTCGGGAATCAATGGAATGAGCTAAATGATAAGGAACCGAATCTGTGCATTAATTGCATAGGTTCAGTTTTTATTATGTGTCTTTTAATCTTGTGATTTTTTGTCCGCAATATATCATTAAATAGATAAAAAGCAATATCTTTGCATATTATATGATGAGTTAATATGGTAAAGAATACAATGGGGACTAAGTTGCCCCGAAAATTGGAGCAGAAGATGTCAGTTGTGGGAGAGCAGATTAAACTGGCTCGCTTGCGTAGGAATCTGAGTGTGGCTCAGGTGGCTGAACGTGCCACCTGCTCTTCATTGACTGTGTCCCGAATAGAGAAAGGCGCACCGACGGTAGCAATCGGAATCTACTTGCGTGTACTGTATGCTTTACAGCTTGACGATGATATTCTGTGGCTGGCCAAAGAAGATAAATTGGGAAAAGCCTTGCAGGATTTGAGTCTGAAGACAAGGGAACGTGCCTCAAAAAAGGAGTAAACGATGAAGACGCTATATGTTTATGCCGATTTTGATTGGCTCAAGGAGACAGAACTCATTGGCGAGTTAGGTTATGAATCTCTTCGTGGCTCGGACAGCTATTGCTTTACCTTCAGCGATGAATGGTTGAAGAAACACGGGGATTTGTTCCTGAGTGATGACCTCAATAATTATCCCGGACAGCAATATACGCAACCAGAGAAAGATATATTCGGATGTTTCTCGGATGCTTTGCCGGATCGTTGGGGACGAACGCTGCTGTTGCGACGTGAACAGATTGCTGCGATGGAAGAGAAACGACCGGTACGGAGACTGTCTTCTTTCGACTTTTTGACCGGTATTGATGACTTTTCCCGAATGGGTGCTTTCCGTTTTAAGGAATCAAAAGACGGAGGATTTATAAATGTAAGTGAGTCGTTGAAAATCCCACCTCTGACGGATATAAGGGAGTTGATTGCAGCCAGTGCGGAAATTGAGAAAAGCGAAGAGGGGAATGTCCTGCCTGACAGGAAATGGGTTGCACAACTCGTGCAGCCCGGTTCTTCATTGGGAGGTGCAAGGCCTAAAGCCAGTGTGATAGACACGGATAAAACGCTTTATATAGCCAAGTTTCCTTCTCGCAAAGATGATTACGATGCAGGGCTTTGGGAGCATTTCAGTCATCTTCTTGCTGCAAAAGCCGGTATTAATGCTGCGAAAACCAAAATACTGGCAGCGGGAGAGAAATATCACATTTTGCTTTCTCAACGCTTCGATAGAACCCAAGAGAGAAAACGAATTCACTTTGCTTCTGCCATGACCTTATTGGGACTTAATGACGGCGATAATGCAACTACAGGACACGGCTATCTGGATATAGTCGATTTCATAATCCAGAACTGTACGAATGTGGAAGAGAATCTGCAGGAACTCTATCGCCGTGTAGCTTTCAATATCTGCATTGGTAATAGCGATGACCATTTCCGCAATCATGGTTTTCTTTTAACGGCAAAAGGTTGGACGCTTTCTCCTGCATACGATATGAATCCTACTTTGAATGAGTATCAGAGTCTGCTTGTCTCATCAGGCTCCAATAAGGCTGAACTGAGTATTTTGCTGGATGCTTGCGAAGATTATATGCTTAATCGAAAAACGGCAAAAAAGATTATTTCGGAGGTGATTGAAGCGGTAAAAGGATGGCGCGAATTGGCAACACGATTGAGTATTTCCAAGAGAGAGATGGATATGTTTGCCGGAGTGTTGGATAAACGATATGATAGTCTTTAATTTGATAAGGAGAAAAATAACTATGAGTGGAGGATATTTTGATAGGAGCACATATGCAATACGTGAAATTGCAGATACTATGGAGCGTGATATTGCGAGAGCTTTACAGCCAAAGCCAGAGAAAGAGCATATGGATTATTGGGTAATTTATGAGAAAGATAGCTTTAGCTCATTCCATAACTATAACAGCTATATGAAGTTTGCTAGTTATGAAGATGCAGAATCTTTTCTCCTGAGAGATAAAACTATCGTCAAGGCAGAACAAAAATATGCAGACCTTTTTATCGCAGATGACATAATATTCCAGTCAACAACGCATAATATGTCTGATACTCCTGATGGTGAACAAATTCCAGTATTATACTCAATCTATCATTGTTGTTATGATCGTTATCCGGATGATGCTGATGTATTGGAACTGTCAGATGAGACGATAAATGCAATGAAGGAGGCATATCGGCAAATGCGCATAGCAGAAATATATGCAACTCGCGTAGATTGGATGATGAGTGGCGATGATAGCGAAGAGAGCTTCCGAGAACGCATTAAGGGAGATTTGGCGGAGTTTGAAAAGGAATATGCTACTAAAGACTGGACATATCTTGATGAAGATGATGAATAACATATAGAAAAACTCTCTGCGAATAATTATTTTAGGTATAGTATTTTTCGTCCGGATGGGGGGAATGCATTCGTGTCGCAGCTACTCTGTCATAGTGATAGCCATCGCGAATCAAAGATTCATAAGCACTCAGTGGATTGTATTTGTTTTAAATGATATGCTGACAATATGTTATAAAAGACCGCAATACGTTTCATTCAGACAATTCACCTTTGTGATATTTTCTAACAAGGAAGTTGAAAAGGCAAGTGTGAACATTACCTAGAAAATTGCTTACAGCCATCAGCGTATTAAAAAGTTTTAGGGAATCCATCATAACTTTGCTTTCAACAATCTCTTCCTGTCGTGATTTATATAAATTCTCTGAGTCAAGATGGGTTTCAAAGTTACGTTCATCTTTCCACCAAGAAGAGGTATGTGATTGGTTTTCGAGGAGATATGTTAATTCCTGATATTGACGATTGATTACTTCCGGAAAGTACTTCATTATGGGCAGAAGTGTGTCCCATTCTGATTTCTTATGGGATTTCTCATTAAAACCATAAAGTTTTTTGAAGCCTTCATTAAGGATTACAAACAATTTTCCGCGCATAAACCTTCGGTCATAGTCGCGGTCAGCAAGAATGAAGTATTTCCCGGCTACCATACTGTCAATCATTGTAATAAGGACAAATAGGTAGACGGAGACAACAATTCGGTCTATTTTGTGGTATTCATCGTGTTTTTCTTTCGTATCTTCTAGAATATTTGTCATTAACGGAAGTCCCTCGGAGTATTGGGTGATGGTGCTATCTATGACAGAAATAAATTCTTTACGCTCTGATTCCGAAAGTGTTTTTCCGTTGTATTGTACCTCTTTAAACCATTGAGCATACTTGTATTCTCTGATTTGTGCGTATTGAATATCTGCAAAGTCTCCGTTCATAATAATATGTCTTTTATCGTAACAGTTATGACCATTTTGATACTATATCTATTGTTTCGCTGTTTGGTTTGTACTTCTCCTCAATTTTTGAAATTTGTACAACTATTGCCATCCTCCCAATTGATGTAAAATGATTTAATAATGCTGCACGAGCATTAATGTTGGTGCAGTATTATATTTGTGGGGTTAAATAAGATCCACGAATTACTGATTGCAATATACGTTTAAATCAATATTCGAGACATCTTTAATATATGAGGCGACACAACCTAATAGATTAAGTATATCTGAACTTGGATTTGAACAGCTTAATCCTGGCTGAACAATGTTGATGTGCATAATCAAATCTTTTTTCCAATTAATTTGTGAACTCAATTGTTCGAGCTCTTCTTCGGAACCTTTGAGTATTCTTGAACATTCTCTTCCTTGATATTTTTTTATTTTACGCGCAAAAAGGCGATTGAACAATTGGCGACTTTTATCTCTATCATTCCATTTTAGACATTTCTGAGCTTGTCCACAAACTTCATAAAAATTAGATATCATATTACTTACTTTTCCGCCATGTGCATATTTAAGATGAAATAGATGCATGTGTATTGCATTATCTTCATTTTTGAATCCAATCAAGTCTGCAATTTCTCCACTACCGTCATCATCGTAAATCAAGTCAAATTGATCCCAAATATATTTAGAGAAGAAATATTGAATTGAATCTGTTTCATAAGGTACTACATGTTGTGATTCATTCTCAATTTTAGTATCAGCCCAATCAATACCTATTAATTTTTCTTGTGGGAATGGGGCTATATCAGAATTTGTACCCACTAAATTATTGGCATAAAGGCACGAACCATCAGCAAAATAAATTACAGGAACTGCATCATTATTATTAAAATAATCGCAAATATCATTATAAAGACGAGTCCCATATCTCATTTTTAGCTTATCTCCACTTACTTGCTTAACATGATATGTTTTGTGATTATCCCTTTCGTAGTATTCAATCATGTAAGTGAATTTAGAATCCTCTATAAGGATATTAAATGTGATTGTATTTTTTATTTCACAACTTGCCAATTCGATAGTAGCATACCATAATTGATAGTCAATAGCATTATGTGTTAAGTAAATGCCATGCTCTGGATAATCCCTATATAGTTCTGGATCCCAGTCAATTGCAATAGGCGCAATTTGAGGTAATTCAGAGATTGTACAAACTCTTAAAGTATTTTTTATAAAATAATTTGGATCAATACTTTCATCTTCGACTAATTTTCCAATCATTCTAGCCCATTTCGTATATTCAAGTAGATTACCTCTTGTGTGACTCCAAATTTTTCCTTTTACAGAACATCCCACACTAGTTCGTTCACCATTTCTATAGCCGTTCCCGAATAAATTGTTTGCCGTTAATTGCTTTTGTTCGGTCATAGAAATGCCTTCTTGAACATCTTTACCATAATAGGACTTAAAAGAAACGTTTCCTATACGAGCTTTTCTGCCGCCAAAATTAGCAATAGCAAAACGCCTTACATCATGAAAGACACGAAATACGCAATGTCCTGAAATTTTACTGGTGTCATCTTCTCCAAAAATAGCCTTAACAATCTCGTCAGTCTCACTCAAAGTGCTGTAGACATAGGCATGGTTATAATTGGGCGTACAATATCTGTGAATGACAAGGATATTCCATAGCAAATTCTGTACACATTCAACGTTACCCCAATCAACATTTTCAATGCTTCCACCAATTACAACTAATGTGTCCCCCTCTGCAGTACTACTTCCAAACCGATAGTCATAAATTTCAGGAGATAGTATATCTTCCCATGCTTTCGGATTCCATGTGTTAGAAGTTCTATAAATTGTGGCACTTAATGGAATATTTATACCCTGAAATGGAATTTTTGATAATTCTAAATTTCCAAATGATTGAATGAATTGATTAAAATCTTTTTCTTGTTCAGTAGTCCCATCATTTAGAAGTGGCAACAAGCTATTCCAATCTGCATCTTTTGCATATAATTCTTCAAGTTCTTCCAATATAGGAGGATAAGCTATATTCGTAATAAAACTTGCATTTCCAAGATTGGAGTCATATGAGGTACGTGTAAATCGACCTATAAATTGTAATGTAATTGGCAAACTCTGTTTGGCATCGTGAATTGCTGCAATTTTTAATTCTGGCATATCAAATCCTTCTCCCAGCATATTAACACAAACAATAATTTTGTGCTTTTTATCTTTTATGCCGTTTAGAATTGATTTTTGATTAGGCATTGAACTAAATACTACCACTGGATTCAAATCAGAGTATTGCTGATAAATTTCCATTACTTCCTTGGCTCTTTGTTTTGTACTACATCGAGCCATAAGAATATGATCGTATCCGTTCTCTATGTCAGAACGAAGTTGATTGACCGCCACTTCTGCAATATGTCTATCTGCTTGAATCAGATCATACTCCCTTATCGGAATAAATTTTATTGGCTTATAATATCCTTGTGACTGCGCATCTTTTAAAGAAAAATTGTAAATAAAATCTCCTCTTAATCTTCGACTATCATTTCTGAATGGGGTAGCAGTAAATAGTGTGACTTTCTCGTCATCGAAAGAATCAATAAATTCGCTCCATGTTTTAGCTTCAGAATGATGTGCTTCATCAATGAATAGATGGCTTATATTTGCCCGTAATAAATCTATGATCGTTGATTCACTATTTGTAATAAGTGGCATGGTTGTAATTATAACATTAGATTTTTCGATTAAAGAATGCCATCCATTATAATCCATGCCTTCTTTGACAATTCCCACATTAGGATAGATGCAATCGCTAGCAACTATCTCATACTTTGGAAGTATTCCTAATGTGATAAATTTATTTGCCAATTGGTCTCTCAATGCATCAGATGGAACAGTTATGAGTACTTTGGGACATTGATTCGCAATGAGAATACTTAGCATTGTTTCTGTCTTTCCTGTTCCGGTTGGCATTACTATTATATTTCTGCCATGGTGAATTTGAGCCTTAGACATAAAAGCATATATAGCTCCAAGTTGCGGAGCTCGAAGCCCAAAGATAGAATTTGGAATATCTTCCTTTCTGTAAAGAAATCTTTCTTTCCATGAAGCCGCTATTTCATTTGGATGCAAAGTTGTGAACGTTGGATGTTTTATCCATCTGATTGACAAAATATTCCCTTTTAGAAATTCACTTTTACGAGGTTTTTTGTTTGTTAGTACAGCATATTGATAATTTTCAATATTAGGGTCATTCTCATCTCTCGTTAGAAGGATGCTGACGCTATCTGTCTGTATAACAAAGGGTGATGTGGAAACAATATCAAATGTAGCTTTACTAAGCTCTTTATCATATCCGTTCAGATGTTCGACTTTGTTATTTCCACAACTCCATAAAAGTTGAACTATTTTAATAGGTAACTTTATCATAATCGATCAAGTAGTTATATTAAATGTGTCACATTAATTTTCTTATACTTCTTGCCCATACCAAGTGCGAATGCCATTTGGTCTTTGATAATCAGTTCGCCTTTTTGGAGTCCAGCTATGGCAGTTCGTACTTCTTGCAATTCTTGCCCACTGACACCATATAGGTCTTTGATAACTTTATCGTCAATAGTCTGTTGCTTCATTATAAGTGGATATTGGGCATTAGCATAGAAATCAAACCCTTTACTTTTGAAGCTACTCATATTTTGAGTGGCGAGAATGATACTTAATCCCTTATTTCGGCCTACAGCAATAAGGTTTCGCAACGGGCGGTTATCAAAGTCTAGCATATAGTGGGCTTCATCTATGATAGAGAAATGACGAATCTGCACCACATCCTCGTTTGTTGCCTGTTTTTCAATCTGTTCATATATGTTGTTGAGCTTTGAGATAATGAAATAGACAATAGCCTTTGCTATCGGGCCGTCTTTGGGGTAGCCGTCCATTTTTATGATGTAACAGTCATCGATAAGGCTGGCTTTATCTTCCTCTTCGAAGATATTAGCACGCACCAACTGTTTCAGTACAGATGAAATGCTGTCATCCTTTCCGGCGTCTGTCATCTTGGCTTGATATTCTTCCAACATCATGTTGAATGTTATGGGTGCACCTTCTGTTTTCTTGTATGCCTCTACAATGGCTTCGCTCAATCGGTTATTCATATTTGCACTGGCTGATACTCGGTCGATTGAGCATAGAGCCGAAGCCATCTCGGATGAATATAGGTTTATCTCATTGATAGGGCGGTCTGTGAGGTCCTTGAACGGAGTGAATGGTAGAGGATGCTCAATCGGGTCTATGATACAGCTGCGATCTACATCAAAATGTGAAAGCCAGTGATTGTTCTGAATGTCGCTGAACTCTCCTTTGTAGTCGAAAAGCAGGAAGTTTACCGGATATTGCGATTCTGACGATAATGTTCTGAACTGTTGCATCAACACTGCAAGCAGATTCGTTTTTCCTGAACCCGTAGCACCGGCAATAATGATTTGTGAGTTGGTAATGTCTCGGCTGTTGATGTCGAGAGTGGCTTCCATCTCAACATCACCATAGTTGCCGATAATCAAGTTCAGCGCAGGAATATCTTTTACCATTGCCACCTTATTGTTTACTGCATATAAGATGGAATCCAAATTGTTATCAGCCAATAGGTAGTTTCTACCACGCAGCATTTCAGCGGCAATGATGCGAGATAACACGGCATTTTGCGACCAATCTATATTCAGACTGGCGTAGCGCAATTTTAGTAACGCAGAGTACAAGGTAGATAAATCGTGCATCGTAAAGAAACTCGGAACGATACGTGCCGATGTAGCAGAGAGCTGTATATCCTTGTAATCTTCCTCCTTGCGTTCTGTAGTCAAACTCAAACCGACTATAAAGCAAATACGCATTACTTTGTTTGTGGTTAGACTAGCACGTTTCTCTCTGTCTGCAGTGCGCGACAAGTTTATCTTACTTTCAATAAGTTCCTTTACTTGACTGATTTCGTCAAGAATCCCCTCCATCTGACGGGTATTTGAAAAATTTATTATGCTCATAACTGTCTACTGATTAAGGGATATTCCAAAATAGCCTTCATCTATGGTTGTATTTTGTTCCTCAACATTACGATGCAGAGTATATGTCTTCGATATGAATGGCTCTAGTTTGATGTAGTCGCTATCCGTACGTATTTCAGATGTGGTACAGAGCAGAATAGTCTGTTCAGCCAACTGTGGGAAATATTCTTCCATCAAAGCGTCACGGCTTTCATTATCCAACACACCCATCACGGTATCAATCATAACAGGCGGATTGTAGTCGCCAAGGTTGCGCAGCACTTTTAGCAACACCTGTATGAATATCTGTTTGGATGCGGCATTCAGTTGGTTTAACGATATTTCATTACCGGCACTATGATATAGCTTGATGTTGAAATTCTCCATGCTGTCCGACAATTCCACACGTCCAACGTGTCCTTTGTAAGATACAAGCAAACGGTTGAGCTGCGACTGCATCTCTGTTTCTATCTGTGCTTTTTTCTTCTTCAACAGATTGTCGGCAACCTTATCAAAGAATGGACGCAATTTAACAAGTGTGTCAAATTTTACATCCGGTTCTTGCTGTATTTGTACATCGTATTGGTGGATTCGTTTTTCCAAACGCTGAATTTCGTTTTTGAGATTATCCTCTTGCGTTTTCAACTTTTCCAGAGTACGTTTGGATTCTTCATAATTGGCAATTAGCATATTGTTGCCACCTGCCTGTGTCTGTTCAAGTGTGCGCTTCTCTGTTCTGAGATTATCCAGATTGGCAAGTTTTATTTCCATATCCTGTCTTTTGCGGTCGATGGAAACAAATTGGTTTCCATTACCCTTTTTCGGCAGTTCTCGGAGTACATCTACCTCCGTAGTGTTCAGGTAGTCGTATGGGTCTGTTGCATTGGTTGTATTCTGCATGGCTACAATATGTGAAACCACGTTTTCTTCATCCACCGCTTGACTGCATAGCGACAGTTCTTTTAAATAATCTATAATTTTTGACGTTACATCACGAAGTGTCTCAATCGGATAGGCACCGGTGCTCTGTTTTTGGAGTTGTTCCTTTATTCGTAATATATTGTTGATTTCCTGAGAAAGGTTGGAGGCCAATTTGGGAAGGAACACATTGATTTCTATGTTGTCTATAAATGCCTTTAAGTTTTCTGCATAAGTGGCAGCTTCCTCAGTTATGGCTCGTATCTTACCGTCAACGTCCTGTATACGTTTGCTTAGGTTGGCAGCCTGTTGTGCACCATCTTTAGCTCGCTGGTATTCATCTTCCACCGATGACATATATTTATACAACCTGTCTTGCTCTGCAAGGCAAGTGTTCAAATCAATTACCAACTGCTCTTTCTGATTGCATAACGAGTTGTATTCTTTGGCTTCTTTTTCTGCTTCTAATCGTTGCTCTGCCCACTCCTGTTGTAATTTCTCTGCTGCACGTTTCAGTTGCAGATACTTTTTGAAGCCAAGCACATTCTCAAAGTTGTCGCGTATGGTCTGCTGAAAGACATTCTTTTTCAGTAACTCGCTTGACTGCATCGCATCAAACAGAAAATACTGGCTCAATTCCTGCGGCAGGTTGGCCTTGATTATCTTGCTGATTTCCTGTTCAGCCCGCACCCTCTCTTTGGGTGCAGTCATTGTGCCATACACATACATATTGCCGTTCATGTTCAGCGATACACTTTCAAGCGGACGACCTTGTGGATTAAGCTGGTATATGCGTTTTAGGATATACTTCTGTTGCTGACCAAGCACTTTGCCAACAAAGGTGATTTGCAGACTGATTTCTGGCTTCACCCGATTGACTGCCCCTTGATTGAGCAATTCCATAAAGTGTTCCTTGTTCTCTATTTTCAATCCATACAATGCACCGCTTATAGCTTCGAACAGGGTGGTTTTACCGCCACCGTTTGAACCACCGATGAGTATAATCGGGCGGTCGTCATCTACCGTCAAGTCGAGGTCGAGCGACAGGTAGGTCTTGAAGTTGCTAATCTTTATTCTTTGTATGAGCATGGCGTAAATTCATTTATTGACGTATTTTCTGTATGGCGTTGCGGATTATCTCTTCCGTATCGCCATCATTCATCTCTATTACATCTACTTTCTTGGCATGGTAGGCTTTCAAAATGTCCTCACTCAGCCAATCAAAATCAATATCTTCGGTAGCGCAGATAGCTTCTATCATTGCAAGATCATCCTTGCGGATGCCGTAATGCACAAATTTAGGGTCTATTCCTTTTGCCATAATACTTATGCGTTTTGTGGATAAAAACAGTTCCAGTTCAATGTATCTGTGGTATTCTCAATAGGAAGGGGAGAGTACAGCCAGTTCTCGCCTTGTTGTAAGATCACACCGCCCGACAATGGTGTTTCGTCTGATGTGTTTTCTTTGATGTATTGCAACAATGCGTTATGCTTGTTGTGCGCAAATGCGTCACTGCCTGCACTTTTGGTGTCGAACAGATAAATATGACCGTTTTTCATGCGGATGATAAAGTCCACGTAAAACAACGACTTACCATTTTCATTGTCGGTGCTGTATTCTATGGCGTAATGCTGTTTGCCATTGTCTCCATTCTTGTACCACCAATCTATATATTGTTCATTTTGCTCCAAATAAGCTATGAAGTTCTTTTCCGGATTTGATGCTTGATTGAGTTGTACAAATGGCAGAAGTGCGTGATTCCGACTTTCTTCTATATGATTGGTGTCATTGTCGTAAGTACGTTCTTCAGGCACCTCCCAATCGTATTTTTTGAATACTCTCTTGGCTGCAGATGCTTTCTTGGCTCTATCGCGCTGTCTGGCATATTTTTCCAGCGCCGAGTCTATAATGCGGTCAAACTTAGGCTTGTTCAAATGATATAACACCACCTTTTTTGCGTCTGTGTCGAAGATACCGAAGAAGTCGGCCAATATTTCAAGCAGATAACTTGCAATTTTGTCAGCGCGACCTTTACTCTCGAATTGATGCCCTTTTGTGGCGATGTATGCCATAAACACGCGGTCAATCTCAGTAGCTTTTCTTGCGTATTTTACGGTATCAACTTCTAATATCTGTTCCTCGTTCTGGAAATGTACGTCTTGCGGTATCTCAATGTTGATGTTCTTGACATCAAGGCGCAAAGAGTTGGTTACCTTTTTCCTGTTTTCATTGATTTTTAGGTCATCAGTCTCAGGTAATGGACCGCTTTCGTCATTAGTATTATCCAGCTTGGCCAATTCCTCTAACGAGAACAGTAAATTGCCTTCTGCAAAGTCCCAGAAATGTCGCGCTTCATCATAGAGCACTTTGCGAAAGTCAGGTCCCAAATAGTTACGTTCTATATTGGGACGTTCCGCATAGCAGGCTGGTAACCATACATTTTTCAAATTCTCACGGCGGTAGGCTGTAACAGTGTTGTTCAGGATATAGTCGGCATCGGCTGTGACGATTTGTATCTTGTCTTTAGCTATATCAGTAAACACATAACCCACATTGAGCATCTCTTTGGGATAATGCTTCTGTTCCGGCATACGCATAATACGACCAACAGTCTGAATAGTAAACTGGTCGCTTTGCAGCTTGCGGAATATAAGTAGCACGGCAGCGCGAGGACAGTCCCAACCCAAGGCGATAGCTTCTTTGAAAAGCAGTACCTCAGTCAAGTTGTCAGGCTTTTCTAAATCGGTCAGATTCTCTTTCTCATTTGCAAGCCATATCGCCAGACGGTGGTTGTCGGTGGTAATACCACACATCACTTCAAGATACTTCTTTACCTGATCGGCTATGGCAGCATCTTCCGTCGTCATATTTTCTTTTGTATCGTTAGGCAGCTGAATGAGTAGCAAAGGGTTGATGTCTGAACCTACTGACTTATATGCTTCTGCTATTTGGTTACGTTTATCCGAAGCCGCTTTGATAAGGTTGGCATTAAGTTCCAGCTCATCGCTGAAATTCAGTTCTATCTCCGGGTTGAGTACCACCTCTTTCTTAATCATTTCGGCGGCTATCACATCCTGACGATACACCGTTACTTTTTCCTTTGGGTTGGCGGTTTTAGGTGTGGCGGAGATGCGGATTTCCACCATAGGATTGATTCTGTCAAGCACGGCAGCAGACTTGTCGGCTGTCTTCGACCAGAACATGTGCTCCTCGTCAATGATAGCTACAATGGGCAGGCCGAAGTCTTCTTTCGTTTTATAGGTTATTTCGTAGAGCGAGAGCGAACAATCACCCTCACGCACCATTACATTACTCTCTTTGTTCACACTTTCCCAGTTTACGAAAAGTATTTCACCGGGGCGGACTCCCTCGTTTTGGTCAAGCTCGTCAAACATCACCGGGCGCAGTGTACGTGTCTCCTCAAAAGCCTCTTTCAGTTTTTCGTAACTCTGTATGTGCAACTTGCGTGGGGCAAACCATATAAATGCGACTTCTTGATAACGACTGTCACCACGGTCGTGCAGTTCATCCATCAGACCGGCAAGCATCTGACAAGCCATTACAGTTTTTCCGGCACCAGTCGTTGCTTCAAACACCAGTTTATTACGTTGTCCGCCTGCATTCAGTAGACGGATAGTCTTGTCAATCAATTCGGCTACTGCTCTCTGCTGATATACTAAATTCTTCATTGCTTCTTGTCCTTTTTGTTCCCATGACTCTTGTTTTCAATCTCTTTCATTTCCAACAGGAAACGGTCGTAGTCCGATAAAAACAGTTGGTCTTGTATGATTCTGTATTTTTCAAATTCCGTTTCCGCGTGCAATCGTGCTATTTCTGCACTTACACGCCCGGCATCTTTCAGCAGACCGTATTCAAAGAGATTGATAAAATTATTCAGACGTTGCTCCCAGTCTGCCATTGTCAACGGAATGTGGCGCAGGGTCATTGTTTCAGCAAAATCAAGATAAGCCGTAACCATACGTTCCAATTGTCCCATTTCGACATCAGAAAGGTAATTCTTTGCTATTGTCACATCGCTTTTCTTGATTTTGCCATAGGGGGCATCTGCCCAAGTTGTCAGTCCCATGTGTTCTTTGGCTGCATCAGCCCGTTGCACTATGAGTTCGGCTGCTGTATGACCATGGACGGCAAAGTGCATCTTGTTCTGTACGGTAGCATAAAAACGGTGGGTGGCCAATGCTGTCTTGTCGTAGTCTATGGCGGTAGCGTATAAATCGGTTATCTTTTGATAGAACAGGCGTTCGCTGATGCGTATCTCACGGATGCGTTCCAGTTGCTCCTCGAAATACTTATCTGTCAGAAAAGTTCCGCGTTTCAGCCTTTCCGAATCCATTACCCAGCCTTTGATGGTGTATTCCTTGGCAATGCCATTTACCCATTTTCTGAATTGTACGGCTTTCTCGGAATTGACTTTGAAGCCGACAGCAATAATCATTTCCAATGAATAGTGGTTCGTAGTGTATTGTTTGCCGTCAGGAGCAGTTATTCGAAATTTTCGAATAACTGCCGTTTCCTGCAACTCGCTGTCCGAGAATATTTTCTTGATGTGATAGTTGATGGTGTGTACTTCCACACCGTATAGCATCGCCATCAGTTTCTGCGTGAGCCAGATGTTTTCATCTTCATAACGTATCTCTATCTGCTGCTCGTCATTACCGACAGATGCCACATAGTTCAGGTATTCGGCTGCACTGCTGCGTACCGTCACTTGTTCTTTTTTCTTTTTGTGCTTCTCCTGCTCGCTCATTACAAATCCTCCTCTTCATCAAAGTTCAACATTCCATTCGGCATATTCTCCTGAACGGTTGTTTTTGTATCGTCAGAGATAATAAGCTCGTCTTTTTTCTTAGGTAGTATGCGACGGTAGGCATTGTATATGGCTTGTGGCAGGGCACAAAGTTGCACCTTGTCTTGAACTTCTTCAAATTCGCCTTCCCATGGGTCTTCGCTTGGAGAGAACACATACACGAGCATCCTGTCCTCGTAATCTGTATTCTGAATCAAGTCTACCAACTGCTGCACAGCTTCTTCGCGGTAGATAATCATCATACGCTTTTTGCCGTTGTCGAAGTAGCGGAATACATTTTTGTAGGTCTGTTGCTCGCCAAATTTCTGCTGCTCGGTATAAAGATCTTCTTTGATGCAAAGCATATCGGTGGAGAGACTCATCAGCTGACGCATATTTTTCATGCTTCGGCCTCTGCCGACAAAACTTGTGCGATAGTAGCGCAATGTGTTACCTGTCAAGCCCGGAACTTCTTCCCCTTTCGGAGTGGTGTAGCCATTGATTACACGTTTGTTGCGTTCGTAGGTTACTTCTTCGCAGATGTTATTCTCGTTATTGGTTACAAGAATACATTTACGATGACCGCCATCTTCGGCATTCAGTTGCATGGTAGCGTGAAGAGTGGTGCCGCTGCCGGCAAAGAAGTCGAGGATGGTTTTACAATCTGGTATAGTTTGTAACATATAACGCAGGATGGAAGTTGGTTTGGGATAATCAAACGGAATATCTTCAAATATACTTCCTAGTTCTTTTTTAGCATTGTCGTTTGAAAAAATATTATTTACTAATTGAATTGATTGAACTGGTTTAACTCGTTCTTTTTCAATTACAACATAATTGTTTCCTGCTTTTTCAATAGATACCCTTTGGTAGGTTTTTGTGTAAATTCGTTTTCCGTTTTTCCCGTTTTTAACAACAATAAACCCATTGTTATATCCAAAATTGAATAAATCTTCACTCCATCGCCATGCCCAGTCTGCTCTTTTATGCTTACCTTTCAGACGTTCCAAATATTGAGCGTAATTCCCTCCTGGATAGAATGTTTCACCATTGATGGTTATGGGATAATCTAGACTTGAACTATAAGACAAACTGTCATAATCCAATGTTTGATTCAACTTGTATTTTCCTCGTTGTTTATAGTATTCATCTATATTCTTAAAGCCTTCGTCATTATGGGGAATACCAGCAATAGTACACTGGGACTCACTTTTAGCATATATCATTAAGTAATCATGATTTTGAGCTATTTTATCAGTGGTTTTTCCTGACGCTTTGGTTATTCTTGGAAGTATTGCTATAAAATTTTCAACCCCCAATATTTCATCACATAATAACTTCAATTGCGCCTGTTCGTTATCGTCAATCGAGATGAATATCACTCCTTTATCTGAAAGCAGCTGTTTGGCAATACGCAAACGCTTGTTTATGAATGACAGCCATTTGGAGTGGCGATAAGAATCTTCTTTGTCTACGAAGCGGTCGTTATAGACGAAGTCGTTATTGCCGGTATTGTACGGAGGATCGATATAGATGACATCAATCTTGCCCTCGTGCGTGTAGGCAAGGGTGGTGAGGGCTTCGAGATTATCGCCTTCGATAAGGATATGGTTTGGTGCATCGCCATCGGGACTGATGATGGCTTTTGATGCATCTTCAACCAATACGGGCAATTCTTCGCGTAGACGTTCCTCCACATCTTCCGGCTTATCTTCCCACACCAATCCGTATCTCTTCTGCTTGCGCAACAGTCCTAACAACTCAGATTTCTCTTCGTTGGTCAAACCATCAAGCTGCAATATCCTGTTGTATAATTCTTTTTTGTTCATTATCTTTAAGATTAAAGATTGATGTTGTTATTTGACAAGTCTGACAATTTGAATACTTTCGTCCAAAGAGGAGTTCAGCAACTCCTTGACATCAACTTCAAGTACATTGGCAATCTGTAATAATGTTTCCAGTCCCGGTTGCGAAGTATTGGTACACCATTTTGACACCGTTGCAGGATCTTTTCCTAATTGTTCAGCCAACCACTTGTTGGTTCGTTTCTTCTCCACAAGAACCACCTTAATTCGATTTATATCCTTTATAGTTTCCATTTTGGATTATATTATTTCTCTTATACTGCAAAAGTAATGATTTTACTCCATTCCAGCATCATTCAAATAATATGATTTTCCATTAAAATTGCGAATTAGTTCAAGAATAATCACAAATAGGAGTTTACAACAATTGTTTTCAGTATCTTTGTAACTGACAAATCACAAACAAGAACTTGGTTTATTGATAAATATGGAAGTGCATACATTGGACAATTTTCATGATGACTTTGAAACAGGCCGTTGGATGGTTCGAAAATTTATATTACCAAATGCATCCGATTACCTTTGGGACATAGAGAATATCACATGGGCTCAAACAGTATTAATTGATGCTTTTGGGGCAAATAGATTTTTTGATGAAGCTTCTCAAATGATAGCTAATTCAATATACCTTTTTCAGAAAGGATTTTTTGATACAGCATTTTATTCACTACGCCAATCCATTGAGCTTTCAATTGGCACACTATATCTAACAGCGAATCCGGAAAAGATGATAGAGTGGAAGAAATTAGAGCCCGGCTTTGAATCTGGTAAAATGGCTGACTTTCTACGAAAACATGAACCGGTCTTCAAAGAAATAAGAGCCAAAATCCCTGCTTTCTTTGACAATATACGTACTGTTCAGAGAAAGACAAATAAATATGTGCATAAACAAGGCTATTCATCCTTTTATACCACACAAAGATATTCATGGTCGGATCACCGTGAAGATAAAGTTTATCTTAATATAGTTTCAGATTTTGAAGAAATTTTGAATGTGGCGATTGGTGCCGTTGCCATGTATCGTTTGGCTATAGACCCTTTACCCATTATATTAATGGATGAAGAGTTGATGATGCGTTCCGGAGATTTTCTAACGAGACCATATTCAGAAGAATTTGTAGATAAATATATCGGCTTGGAAAATATCGAATTATATAAACAAACTAATATCTATCAGGAATTTAAAGAAAGTATAATGTCTCATGAAAAACAAAATGAAGCAGTTTTTAATATTATTCATTGGCAAATAATAGACAGATGCAAATTCGAAGATATAACCAAACAAATGCATTTACTGTCATATACGGATAGATTAGCAGTAGTTATTATGATGACATCTACAAAAATTCTGCAAGTGTATATTGAAGGTTGCTTCCATTACACTTCTGATGTTAAGGCGACACATTCGGATACGGTTATTGGTACTTCATATTATGAAGATTTCTTCGCGAATAGAGGTAATAACAATTTTAATGTTCCATTCAAAGATGGCTCGTATATTTCGAGAATTAAAATTTGCGATAAATTCTCTTACATAGAAACCAATACATTTCTTGATGATTCAGAAATAGCCATATTGAACTATATCGCCAAGATATTTGAAGAATCATATATTAAGCAAGAGAAAGAGTTAAAGAATTGGTTGGAAGAGCATAAAAAAAGAATTTGAAAAGCACAAAAATAAGTAGTTCCAAATGGGGCTGTCCCCAAAGTCGGGTATCCTCTTTTTGAGGATAGCCCCATATGTTGTTTTTCAGTTTTATCGTTTATTTACCCTTATCCAAAAACTTCTGTATTGCTACCGCAATGCCAATTCCCAAAGTAGCCATAAGAATGCAACCAATAGCAGCTTTCCAAATCAATGCCGAGTGCAAAATCTCCACATTCGCTACTATGATGCTGGCGAAAAAAGAGAATAGTACAACCAGTATGATAATCAAGATATAGAATATCGTGTGCGGTATGAAAATATGGCTGTCTATCTTGCGAATTTTTCGCTCAGTTTCATTACATTTGTCTTGAATTTGATGAAGGAACTTATCAAGGACAGTTTGCCCAAATTTCTCGGCTTGCTCCTGTGTTCCTTGTGCAATAGCCACTTTGTACTCCCGGAGGAATTCGAGCAGATTTACCAGATTTGTAATCATGTAATGCACATTGTCATTCAGGCTGGCAAGTTCCTTGATGTTCACATTGAGTAGCCGTTTTTCTTCCTCCAGATATTCATTCTTGGGAGTGGCTTTTATGGATTCCGCTTCATTCATTTCAGCGGAAAAATCAAATTTCTTTTTCATAGGCTTATCGTTTTAATCCTGTTTTTGTTTTCTTTCCTAATGAACGGCTGGCGGCACGAGCGCATCTGCGAGCCCATTGCAAATCGTCGTCTTCCTTGTCTCTCCACGGAAGGTCGCTTTGTGAACCTCCGCCACCACCTCCAGTTGCCACATTCGGCGTTTCAAGCAGTCCTACAAAAATAGCCACCGCCATATCGGTAAGTTCCTGACAGTTGGCAACAAACCTGTAATCGAACTCGTCATTGAAGCAGTCGAGAACTTTTTCCGGAATATAGACCTTGTGTTCCTTGCCTTCATGGGTAAGGGTATAGGGAATCATGTCTGAACGGTCTGCGAGATATTGGGTATAGTCAATAGGAGCAGCCTTATGTTCTGTTGGCAGCTGGATGACTTGGGTAGTATTGTTCCTAATGGTTGTGGTCGGCTGATGATGCAGCTTCTCCCATGTCGCAGGAAGTTTCGAGACCATCAGATTTCTGCCTACTCCCAATTCGGAAGCTTTGTATTTGGTATTCCCTTGCACGAGTGCATAACCATGGAGAATACCTTGCTTGTCCTCTCTTTCATGGACGGTATAACCTTTCCGTATAAGAGCATTCTTGTACTCATCCCATGACCACGATGGCATTGCCCTCAACACCTCCATGCAGTCCCGATTCACTTGTGGGATGTTGCGATTTCGGATTTGTGCCGCAGTCGTCCAGCCACGTTTCTTTGCCACTCGCTCCGCTGCACGTTGCGCCCGAAGATGAATGTTGTGGTCATTGTTGATATTGCCATTTTCATCCAAACGGCAGACCGCAGCATGGAGGTGGGGAACTTCGCCTTTGGATTCCGTATGCAGCCAGACCGAGTATTTGCTGTTAGCCAAATTAGTCTGGCAAGAACGGACTTTTCCGTCCTTGCCGGTAATCACTTGTTTGTCGAACTCCTCTGCGAAGTCGTGCCAAAGTTTTTGCCAGTCCTCCATGTCATAGAACTGAGTATGTTCGGGAGACGGACTCAACTCGATTCTGATTACCGAGTTCTTTATCGGCCGGTGTTGGGATATGGGCAATTGCATGGAGTTCCATATCCCCATAGCATCCGGTTCTGAAGGCAACAGATTGTCCAATACCCGATAGATTTTCTCCGGATGTTTCTTGTGCTGTGATTCGCCGGTAATGTAACGGATGTCGTTTATTCCGTGCGATATGGCTTTGGCTTTTGCAATCATTCTTCTTCGATTTTGGGGTTAGACGGAATCTTGTTCTTCTCTTTTACTGCATTCAGGAACTGGCAGACACTTTCGGCCACATTGCCAAGTTCCTTGAGCCAGCTGACCATGAACGGAATCTGATTGAACATTGCTACACGTTGCTTTGTGGACATTCCGTGCAGTGCGGAGGTGTATTTTACGAGGTCTGACCGACAATCGTCCAGATTCTGCAACAGTGCCGCTTCTTCTTTTGTAAGCCTCGCTTTGGGCTTGAAGTTATAGGCGCACGACAATAGGTAATCGCTTACGGTCATGCCGCATTTTGTAGCTAGTGATTTTATATACTCCTTCTGGGTAGGAGTTACTTTCGCCCCGATGAAGACGTCTCTTGTTTCTTTCGAGGAATCCAATGTTTTTTCAATATCTTCTTTCATTTGAATCGTTTTTATAATGGTTGAATAGGTGCGAGCTTGCGAGTACCGCACCGGCAAAGGAACTGAGCAGGCGAGAGCGCCAATGTAAAACCGTAACGTAGTGAGGTTATACATTGGCATATCTCGCAACAGTTACCTGTTGATGCTTCACGGCAAGCCATATCGGTTGCGTATAGTGAACTGGCACTCGGATAGGAAACATAGGATGATACTAGCCTCTAAAAGAGGGGAGAATATGAATATCTCACATGATGTCTTCCTCCGACTTTGCTTTATTCTTATATATACGCCCCAATAATAAAGTAAAGTTGAACTCAATAATGGTATTCTGGATTGAAGGCATAATCTTTCCCTTCTTTTATAACCATTTGTTTGTCACTGAGCAATGTTGCGACCTTTACCGCCTTGTTATAACCGAGTTTTATACCCTGTAATCCGTAACCCTCTTGCAAGCGTACTATATAATCATCGTAATTGTTGATGTTGCCATTGGCAAAAACGGCATCCAATGCTGGACGATGTACATTCTTTGGAATCTCCTTGTCCGGATCGAACGGTCCTTTGGTTGGTCGTCCGGTCTTCTTCTCTTTTGGCAGATAGGACTCTACCGGTTCGGGCATGGCTTCCTCGTTTATGCGGAAAGCGAAAGGTTCAAACTCACGGTCGCGGATATGCACGGCTTCGACCACGCTTATAGTCTTGTCCTCTTTATCCACCTCGATCTGCATAATGGTTTCCGCTTTATTGTTGAGTTCAGTGCCGATGTGACCACGAGCATGTTCGTCATTCTTGTTCTGATGCAGTACGGTATGGATGTGAATCTGTCTGTCGTCCGTCCACTGCATGAATTTGGAGATAATATCGGTAGATTCACCAGGAGAATTGATGTCATACAGGAAATCACGGATGCCATCAATTACCACCAGTCCCAAATCCGGTATTGTGCCAATGGCCTGTTCGACTATCAATAGCCGTATTTTAGGTGAGAACTTACGCAGAGCCAGCATGAGCAGATTATCCGGCTTCTTGTCTTCCGGCAATTCAGCCAAACGTAGGATTCGTTTCAATATCTGCTGGCAATGATGTCGTCCTTGCTCCGTGTCTATGTACAGAATATTCCGCTTATTCTCGGGGAAAGTGGATCGATAATGAAGAACTGTGCTGTTTCTCAATGCCGATGCGACAATGGCAGATACGTTAAAGGTTTTCTTGCTTTTGGCTTTTCCGATGGACGCACTGAAGTTTCCCAATGTACCGATAACAGCATCGTCTACCATCAGCACCACTGGCGACTGCTCGTAGGTATTTGTTACGCTCACGATTGATTCCTCCACATAAACCGCTAATTCCTCACGTGAAGGAGTCGTATTGTCCGCCTTCTCCATAGTTACCAGTTTTTCAGGTTCGGTTTACGACGATGGGATGCGAGCATGGACTTATTCTCTTCTTCGAAACTTTGCGGAGCCGGATTTTTTCGGGAGGATTCCAACCATCTGTCCAGCTCATCACGATAGATGTAGAGATGTTTTCCTTGTTTTATAACCGGAATATCGTCCTTTTTGACCTTGTAATAAAAGGTTGACAACGGCATTTTAAGATAGGCACAAGCCTCCTGTACGGTCATGGGGACGTGCGTGTTCTCTTTGGTTTCGTACTGCTTGGAAAGTTTCTCCGTTAGCAGATTTTCCATACTTGCGATTCTGTCGCATAGTTCGCCCACCACAGTCGGCAGGTCGTTGAATGTCAGTTGGTCTTTTTCCATATTATACTCTTTTAATCGTTTAATATGCTGCGAATCAACTCAATGAAACCTTGCAGAACAATACAGACCGGATTAATTATTTCGTCTGCATGCGTTTTTTTAGTCTGAGTTACTATTATTTGTTTCTAAATGGAAGCGATAATCGCCTTTATCGGGCACGTCAATAGGAATCTGACTAGGAACTTGATCCCGCAAATTAAGTTTGAGATATTCAAGAGTCGCATTTTCGAGTTCGTGAGGAAATGAAGACTTGATAAAAACGGCTCTTTTTGCCAATGATACTCCCAAGCGTTCACCTACATTCCATGCCAGATGGCGAAGTCCCGGTGATCTCAGCGGATTATCTATATTGGAGCGAATGGGCTTGTATAAATCGGATCTATCACAGGCCATATACTCAATATTAGAAATGAGGATTACAATAGCTTCTTTGGACAGATAAGGTGCGGTTTTAATAGTTACATATTCACGAATAGCATTCATGACTTCTACTTGTTTTTCTGCTTCTTTCTTTTTGATGTTCTCTCGTATTGTATCATAATTATCTATAACTGAATTATTGGGCTGTTCAATAGTTTTAGTTTCATCTGCACAATCGGTTTTTATTTCGAAACCAGAGTCAGTAATAATAGGAGATTGCCGGTCAAAAGAAAAATTGATTGGATTCTTCGTCAGCCAAGTGTAGAAAAATCGTTGCAGTAGACCGCACAATAGAATTGTAACCACGAGGCCTATTATAACTGGAGTCGTTATTGTTGTGGTATTGATTTTATGATAAGTGAATAGGTAAGTGTCTACTGCCACATAGGCAATTACCAATAATGCAAGAATAAAACTTATCCTCTTGGTCCGAATTTGAGTATTATTTGTCATCTACTGCAAGTATTTGAAATGGTTATATGGCAAAGTTATGTGCTATATTCCAGATATATATAATTAGTGACGACGAATTGCTCAATATTTGTAAAAAATAACGGTTAGAGTATGATTTCAGACTAAAAATCATACTCTAACCGCTTAAAATAGGGATAAGTGGCTGTCAGTCCTTCCGTGTCAAGGTAATCTTCTTGCTGGCTTCACGTTTGTTGGCATCCACGACTTTGATATACCTTTGAGTGGTGGTAATACTCTTGTGAGCCATAATGCTCTGTATGGTGCGGATGTCCGTTCCGGCAGCTGCTTGTAGCGTTGCAAATGTTCTACGATAGGAATGGAAGGTTATATTTTTGGTGATTCCGGCAGAACGAATCCACTCTTTCATCGGAATTTGCGTCCAACTACGCATAAGTCCCTTGAATACTAAACCTTTCTTTTCTGAACTATAGCCTATCAATCCCAACGCTTCTTCACTAATAGGAATGATGTCTTCCGCTTTGTTTTTTTGTGTGATGATATGTACGCATTTCCCTCCGGCTGAGTAGTCTACAATATCTTCCCAGCATAGTGCGAGAATATCACTGATACGTAAACTGGTCATACATGAAAACAGCGATGCTATTTTCAGAATGGGCTTCTTGCACGGTGTTTCAGCCAACTTGTACAGTTCATCTACAGACAGATACTCTTTAACAACATCCTCCGTTTCAATCTTATCCAAAAAATCATTGACATTGGTCTTTATCATTCCATTGCGGTAGAGTATTTTCAGGAATCCCCTGAAGGTAGACCAGTATCCCGATGCGGAGTTTCGTGTTATGCGTCCGTTACGTCTCAGTTTCTTAGCCGTGAGCAGATACTCCCGAAACTTGTTGCAAAGGTCTATGTCAATCTCTTCAAAAGTACATTTACCATGTACGAAGTTGTTGAAATGCAGATAGACAAACTCCCATTTCTGGTCATGCTTACGGAGTTGCTTGCGATAATGCTCCAAGAAGTCTGCCTTGAGTCTGTACTTGTCAAAGAAGTCATACCGTTCATTGACAACAGACTCGAACCTACGACAACGGATGGCTTCGGCTTTCTCGGTCATTACCTCGTTGAAATTCTGCTCTCGTTTGTTTCTCGGATTGGCATAAACATAGATGCCAAGCGATTCATGACGGATAACTTTCATAGTCTCTTTGTCCCGATACCCAGGATAATAATCTAAATAGAAAGACATCATTCTACCTTTTAACGGACGTGTTCTCAACGTTACTGTTTTACATTCATGCATACTAATATATTTTTATGGTTATTATTAATTCGCTTGCAAAACTCTGTAGTGTAATCATGCAGATTACATACAGCAGAGATTAATTTTTGAAGAATTAATGGATAGCGACAAATTAGATTATTTGTGAACACCCATAACCCTGTCAAACTCTACTTTTAGGAATCGGACGAACCGTCCGTTCTTCTCGCGGTTGATCTGATGGAATTGCAGAATTCCGTAAACAGAGTCGCGGGAGAGTTTGAATTTTTCCATAGCCTCCTTGACTGTGTAATATTCCGCTTTGCTTTCCTGTTCCGATGTTTTGGATAGGTCGAAATGGAGTTTGGAATAATAGATTTGTCCGTGTTCTTTCTTGGATGGGATATTGTTCCGATACACCTGCGAACGGATGGCGACGCGTGTCATGCCGTATTTTTCCTGAATCTCTTCCGGTGTGTACCATTCGGTCAGGTCGGAATCTACTTCGTATTTGGCAAAGGCGGCATCAATATGTTTCTTGCTGTAATAGTTGAACTGGCGGATTCTCACTTTCGGAACTTTGTGCTGCCGTGTATAAGTCCACACCCATTTGGCGTTGACCTTATATTTCTCTGCAATTTCTTCAGCAGTATAATACTCGGTGATGTCGAAGTCCTCTTTAGGCATGATGCGTTCATACGGTTTGGTTTTCATCATTAGTTCGATGTCAGCACGGCGAATGAGCGACTTTTTGCCACTGATGCGTGAAGCCCGAAGTTTGGATTCCTTTACCAATTTATATATGTATTGTCTGGTTACGCCCATCAACTTTGCTGCTTGGGCAAAAGAGAAGAAATCCTGTCCCTCGGCGGCTTGTCGAGGTTGTAGCAACTCTTGCGAGCGTTTCAACTGCCGCTTGCGTTCCCGGATGCGTTCTTTGTAGCCAAGATTGGAACACTGATGGCTACAATAGCAGGTCGTTGTCTTTTGGGCTATAAATGGCTTTCCACACCATTGACAAATCTTTCTTACTTCCATATTTTCCTTGTTTACATTGGGGATAATTTCTCCTTATTTCTCCCGGATTTTGCCAACACATGTAAACCATTGTCAACACACGTCAACTAATGCGTCACTGTGACATTCGGGCTAACCGTGAATTTCTGTCGCGGTAGAAATATGATAGAAAAATATGGATAAAAACCGTTATCTCCAAATACGGACTGGAAAGTGTTAAAATAGAAAAGTCGCTGAAATACAGCGACTTTATTCTAAATGGTTATAGTTAGTTATGGCTGTTTCCAAGCCATCATTTGCCTACGCAAAAATTCTTAAATATATTTCCCAATACCTCATCCGTCGTGATTTGTCCCGTGATTTCACCAAGATAATGCAGGCATTCCCGAATGTCTTGTGATACAAACTCACCACTAAGATGGGAGTCCAGTCCTGTGATGACTCGCTCGATGGCTAGGCGGGCATGGGAGAGGGCTTCGTAATGGCGGGCATTGCTGACGATAACATCTCCTGAATGAAGAGCGTTTAGGTTGATCGTGGAAACTAGCTCGTCCACCAGGTGATGGATGTTATACCCTGTCTTTGCGGCAATCGGGAGAATCTTTTCCCCGGAAGATAGAGATGTGATTTGCGACAAGATTATGTCGGCAGAATCTGTTTGGTCTGTCTTGTTGAGTAGAATGACTAAGCGGGTATCCGGTCCGAGGTGTTCTTTCACTTGGGTATAATAGGGAAGGAATTGTTCCGTGTCTTTGGTGGCATCGATTAAAAACAATACGATACGGGCTTGTTCAATTTTGGTAAAAGTACGTTCGATACCCATATTTTCTACTCGGTCGTCTGTGTGGCGGATGCCTGCCGTGTCGATAAAACGGAAGGTGATTCCTTGGAGGTTAATGGTGTCTTCGATCACGTCACGGGTGGTACCCTCGATGTCGGACACGATGGCACGATCCTCTTTTAGTAAAGCGTTGAGTAGGGTACTTTTCCCCACGTTGGTATTACCAACAATGGCTACCGGAATGCCGTTTTTAATCACGTTGCCAAGGGAGAAGGAAACGCATAGGCGAGAAATCAACGTGTCAATACCGACGGCAATACCCCGTAGTTCCGATCGGTCGGCGAACTCCACGTCTTCCTCCGAGAAATCCAGTTCCAGTTCGAGCAGGGAGGTGATGTGCAGCAGTTCCATTCGCAGTTTCATCAGTTCGTCCGAGAATCCTCCCCGCATTTGACTTAATGCCATTTTGTGGGCGGCTGCCGAGGATGAGGCGATTAGATCTGCAACGGCTTCCGCTTGTGAAAGGTCCATTTTACCATTCAAGAAAGCCCGTTGAGTAAATTCTCCGGGGGCTGCAAGGCGTGCTCCGGAGGAGATTAATAGTTGTAATATGCGTTGCTGAATGTATACTGAACCGTGGCAGGAGATTTCGATGGAATCTTCCCCGGTGAAGGAGTGGGGGGCGTGGAACACGGAGATTAATACTTCATCAATCAGTTCCTCCTTGTTGACGATCTTGCCGAAATGAATTGTATTCGGAAGAACATCTATCAGTTTTTTATGGGAAGGGGAAACAAATATCCGGTCACAAATTTCAATACATCCTTTTCCTGATAGGCGAATCACGGCGATAGCACCCATTCCGGGAGCCGTGCCAATGGCACATATTACAGTCTGGTCATTCATGGTAATTTCTTTCGTGCAAAGGTATATCTTTTTTATTGCGTATAGACTAAAAAATGAATCCAAATGAGCTGTTCATTTGGATTCATTTTTAAAAATTCTGTATTTGCTTATAAAAATTGCAAGAGTACAGCCCCGCAAGAGTACCCACCTCCGAACACGGAGAGTGCCACGAGGTCACCATGATCAACTCGGTCAAGGTTTTGCGATAAGGTGATGGCACAACTGGGACATCCCGTGTTACCTACTTCCTCGATGTTCGACAGCATGTGATCTTCGGGGAAATCAAGTTGACGGGCAACGGTAGACATGATTCGCTTGTTGGCCTGGTGAGAGGCAATGAATTTCAAGTCCGTCAGTTTTATTCCTTGGCTGTTCGTTACAGCATTTAACCCCTCGATCATGTAATGGCAGGCATTGATAAACACGTCACGTCCTTCCGGCATGCCGATACCCTCGTGATGTGGGCGTAGGTAAACGGCAGTGTCTGCTTTGCCGATGTGTCCGAGTCCGCGGGTGAATATATTTAGTATACGAGCTGCTTTTTCTCCTTCCGGCATGGTGGAAATGGCGATTGCCACAGATCCGTCACCCCACAGGTGACCACTTTGCGGACAAGTTTCATTGCTGTATTCCGTGTTGTGCTCTGAGCCTACAACGATGGCTTTCGTGGCCTTGTTCATGGCAAAATACCCTTCGACAATTTCCATGGCGTTGATAAACGAGGAGCAGGCTGCCGAAACGGTGAGACAGTGTGCTCCTCGTGCCTTGAAATGGCGCTGTATCGTATGTGCCGCCGTGGCTACCGTGTCGTAAGGTGAATAAGTTGCGGCCACGATCAAGTCGACTTCCTCTATGGGAAAGGGTAGTTTTTCATTTAAACGCTTGACGGCTTCCAGGGCCATGGTATTCGTGTTCTCGTTTTCGCCGGCCTTACTTCGGGTGCTTATTCCTGTACGGGTGCGAATCCACTCGTCATCTAAACCGTTCACTTCCTTGAAGTAGGAGTTTGGAACCCGATTTTCCGGGAGATAATGTGCGAAAGCGTTAATATACAATTCCATATAATAAGTAGTGTGTGTTAGTTTATTTCTTAAGAATTCCGTGAAATAATATGTTTATATACTCGTTAATCACTTGTGGTCGTGGTTGATGTTCGTACTGGCGTATAAAACCGAATTCCAGGCTTTTGAAAACGGATTGTAACGAGTTTGCCAGGCGTCGAGGTTGCTTGATCGAGAATATTCCCGCATCGGTCCCGTCCCGGAGGATTGAATAGAGAAGCTCTATTTCTTGCCTGTCAATATTCTCTCGTAGTATTTCAATCTTACTGTTGTTATGGAGAAAAGTTTCCTTAATAGGTTGACTGCCGCCCATTAGCTCTGCAATTAAATTAAATCGTTCCTTGATGTATAACTTCAACCGTTTGTCGGCTGGCAAGGCCGTTCTGACTGCCTGTTCAAGTTTTTGTTCGATTAATTCTATTTTTTGATCCACGATGTGATTAAAAATATCTTCCTTACTGTTAAAATGAGTGTATAGCGTGCGCCGACTGACTTTAGCGGCACGGGCAATATCCTTCATAGTTGTTCGATAAAAACTTGTTTCTATGAACAATTTTTGTGCCACGCTAACAATTTTTTCTTTCGTAATCAGTAAGGTTGTTCTCATTTAATTTCACAAATTGAAAAAAGTGTGCATTTATAATTTATATTCTCGTACAAGCAAAATTAATGCCACAGGTAACACGAATGTGTAAAAAAGATTAAGATATTTTACCTCGAAAAGATGACTTTTGTCATATTTCATGAGGTAGGGGAGGTGTATATTCGCGGCCGAATTTAAATTAGATGCAATGGTGAATATACTTTTAAAAGAGAAACCGTTTACCCGTGAGTGGTTCCGGACATACGCCTTACTCATCGGGGGTGCTTTTGTGCTAGCACTAGGATATAGTTGTTTTATGGCGCCTTATAAAATTGTTCCGGGGGGAATTTATGGTATCACGATCGTTCTTCAACATAAGTGGGGATTCCCGATCGGTATGGCTGCCTTGTGTTTCAATTTGCCGTTGAGTTTATTGGGCCTGCGGGTTTTGGGAGCCGGCTTCGGGGTGAAAACATTTATTTGCTTCATCCTTGTCGCTGTTTTCTCGGATAGTTTACCCACACTCTTGTTGACGTTGATGGGAGAGCCGATTCCTACGGACCCGATGGTGACTCTCGATCCTTTCAAACTAGGTGATGAGGTATTGTTGGCATGTATTTTCGGCGGTGTTGTCATGGGTGTCGGTGTGGGTATGATCATGAAATCCCGTGCTTCGAGCGGGGGAACCGATGTGTTTTCGAACATACTTCACAAGTGGACTCACCGTCCGTTGGGACAGTTGCAGATGATGGTCGATTCGTGTATCGTGATCTTCGGTTTCCTCATGTTTCAAGATTGGAAGGTGCCGATGTATTCGTGGCTTTCCATCTTCCTTATGGGGAAGACAATTGATATAATCCTACAAGGGGTCAATGCAGAGAAAAGCTTCTTTATTATCTCCGATAAAGCCGAGGAGATTCGGATGTATGTATTGAATGACTTGCACCGCGGTGGTTCCATCTTACCGATACAAGGTATGTACAATCGAGCGGAAAAGGAGATGATCATGACGATGGTTAATCGTCGGCAGATGGTAACTTTGCAACAGGCCATATATAAGATTGACCCCAATGCTTTTGTGACGATATTCGATGCTAACCAGATTCTTGGAAAAGGGTTTAAGCGGTTAGATGCAGAATGAGTCAAGAATAGTATTTCGAAATAGATTTATTGGAAATCCGGTTTGACATGGAGAAATCTCTTTTGTTGAACCGGATTTTAGTTTAAATTGTTTTGTAACTTTTCGTCTCGTTCATTCGTCCCATGAATAAACAAAATAGTGGTATGTTAAAAACTTGGATTGTTGGATGCTTGATTTATTGTTCTTGTGTGGCGAATGGGGCGGCACAGGGGAGTCGGACGATACGGATTTACGGGGAAGTGACCACCGTGATGAATCGTAAAATATGCGGGTACATCACGTGGGGAAAGAATCTTTACTGGACAGATATTTTTTCTGCGGGAAAAATCGGGAACCCATATATGTGCTATCGGAATATCATGGGTGACAACGTGCGTTTTAGCGATGGTCGGAGAGATACTCCGCCAAATCATGAATTTTCTTGTCGTTTTGGGAATATCCGGTCAATTCGAGTGATTGGTGATAAGCGGATTGAGTTGGGCGTGAAAGGAGGAAATGTCATTGAAATCGAACGGGGACGGTCGCTTGCTATCGGTAGTTGGATAGCCGTGGAACCTCGGAATGGGAAGACTGAAAACGTGGTTTGGGAACATATCAGCGAAATCGTTTTTTCCGCCGCTCCCGACACGATCAACGAGCCGAAAGACCGTCCTATCGCGGGTATCGTGGAAACGCCTTACGGGATGTACAAGGGGCTTGTTCAATGGGATTTAGATGAGAATTCACAGGAATCATTACTTGACGGGAGGACGGAAACCACTTGGGTTTCAGTAGCCTTCAAGAATATAGAGAGCATCAAGTCGTTGGGTAACTCTTCCTTGGTAACCCTTCATAGTGGCAGGGAACTTTGCATGTGGGGAGAGAACGACGTGAATGCCACGAATCGGGGGATAGCTATCAATATGCCCTCCATTGGACAGGTGATCGTGGGGTGGCATGATTTTAAGTCGTTTCGTACGATTCCTCTCGATCAGTTAAATCTTCCCGTTTACGATGATTTCGGGGCTCCCGAGCGTCTGTTCGGGAGAGTGGAAACACGAGATGGGCGTTCGTTGGAGGGCATACTGGTGTATGATCTCGACGAGGCCATGGATTTTGAATTACTGGACGGGAAGAACGGGAATATATCTTACCGTATACCTTTCAAGTATGTGCGGGAAATAGAACCTAAAAACTATAAATACACGTGGGTCAAGTTGTCGGGAGACACAGAACTGGTGTTGGGGGGAATGTATGACGTGATGGCAACGAATGATGGAATACTGATCTTCCGGACCGGGGGAGAAGTTGTTTACGTGCGTTGGCGGGACGTGAAACGGATTGAGCTATGGACCAAGGGAAAACAGAATGACTAGAATCGAATATAACCGGGCCGTGGACCATTTCTCTGACTGTGTCTATCGTTTTATCCTTAAAATGTGCAAGTCGAAAGAGATGGCGGAGGATGTCGTGCAGGATAGTTTCATGAAACTCTGGGAGGAAGTGGAACATATTGCCTACGATAAGACAAAGTCTTTTCTTTTCAGCACGGCATATCATAGGATGATTGATGTCTTGCGGCGGGAAACGAAGTTCGGGGACATCGAGAACGTGGCAGACCGGGTAGGGGATGTGCGGGAGGGATACACTGGATTACAAGAAATATTGGATGTTGCTTTGGAGAAATTGCCCCCGGTGCAGAAAACGGTGATTCTTCTGCGGGACTACGAGGCGTATTCCTACGAGGAGATAGCCGGGATCACGGGGTTGAACGAATCGCAAGTGAAAGTGTACATCTTTCGGGCGAGAGCATTTATGAAAGCATACATCTGTAGGCTAGATGTGATTATTTAAGTGGGAGGAGATATGATAACGAGAGAGAGTTACGAGATCTATTTCATGGATTACATGGATGGGAATTTGGCGGAGAGGGAGCGGGCAGAGGTGGAGGCTTTTTTGTTAGTTCACCCCGATTTGCGGGAACAGCTTGACGGGATGAGTGAGGTGAGACTGAAAGTTTCCACGGAAGTTTTCCGCAAAAAAGAACAGATCAAACAAATGGTGAGAGAAAGGGAAATGGAGTATTATGCCATCGCTACCACCGAAGGGATTATCACGGATGAAGAACGGGCGTGGGTGGACGAGAATACCGATAAAAAAGTATTTGAACGGGAAGTCGATGTATATGCCAAGATCAAAGTGAAATCTGATCCGGCATCTTGGTTCGAAGGAAAAGCCGGGTTGTACCGTAAGTCCGGGGTGATACTTCTTGTTAAACGTTATGCGGCTATTGCCGCGGTAGTAGCTTTGGCTATCGTGGTTGCCATTTATACCACGCAGGAAGAAGAATTCTCTATGGAAGATATACCTATGACGGTGGTGAAAACTGAAACACTCCCGTTACCGCAAGCGTCAGAACCGGATGAAACCGGAGAAGCGGGAATAATCGAGGAACCGGAAAGTGTCATCGTACGACCGATGGAACCGGGAAAAGTACCGGTTGAAGTTGTGGAACGTGTGATTCCACCGGATGTCATTCAATTGAAGAAACATCTGAAAATTCCCGTGGTGATTATGGCTCCACAGCCAAGTGAGATCCTGACTTCCCCGTACGAGGAACTCCGCTTTCAGATGTCGGAGAAAGAGCAACAGGAACCCGTGTTTCAATCGATCACCCGATCGGGCAAGTCTGATAATATCGTGAATAACTTGATTGATGCGGGAAAGAATGTGCTGGAACATTTTCGAAGTAAAGAGAAAAAAGACATGGAAAACCTGTAACTAATTAAGGGAATTAAACGTCATGTAAGAAAAAAATTAATTAAAGATAAGATCATGAGAATAATAGCTGCTTTTATCATGCTTATGGTGTGTGGGTTATCAGCTTCGGCACAACGAGACAGTGTGATTGTCAACGACGGTTGGCGAAAAGATACTGTTCGCACCAAAGAACAGGCATCGGACACCATTAGCAAGGAAACAGAAATGATAATTTGGGATAACACGGTGCGAGAAAGCAGCGAGAAAAGGATTAACCATCCGGTCAAGTACCCTTGGGATGTCAGGGTATTATCCAAGAAGCCTCTCCGGCCGAACAAATTTCGCGGACACTGGAACGGGTTTTATTTCGGGTTTGTAAATTTCGGGAAAACAAACTATTCCAAATATGGCGGTGATCACTTCATGGAGCTGGATTGGGCAAATTCGTTTACAATGCATTTTAACTTTGCCAAGTTTAGCTTTGGTTTGAGTCCCCGGCAGCGTTTCGGTATATTCACGGGATTCGGCCTGGACTACTCCCGCATGTGTCTGGATGGAGATATTACTATTCGCAGGGGAAAAGGCGAGATGCTGCATGCCGTACCGTTGTCAGAATGGGAGATTGCGGATGTGAAGCGGAGTACATTCAAGACGCTCTATTTAACGATACCCCTGATGCTGGAAAAGCAATTCCCGGCTCCTGGCTGGAAAAGATTTTACGTGTCTACCGGTTTTGTAGGAGGCATCCGTTTGCATACCAAAACAAAGGTTGTCTACACGAGTGAGAAAGGAAATAAACGTAAATTGAAAGAAAACGGAAGTTACGGCATGGTCCCTTTTAAGGTAGATTACACGTTGCGCGTTGGTTACCGGGGCGTGTGTATTTGGGGAAATTATTCGTTGACAAATATGTTTAACACGAATCGGACTCCGGAGTTGAGACCTTTTGCGGTAGGGTTTGGAATAAATATTTAAAGAACTTATATGCAAGTTTACGATAGTACTGGAAAAGTCCTTTCAGAAGAGAAAATACTACCCTCTCCAACTCCCCCTTACACTGGGGGAGGGTTGATTACCGGGCGATGTTTCCTCTTCAATCTTGAAACACTTTCATCGCCCTTCTGAATATTCCATGCAGGTAAGCAATTGTCATTCCATAGTTGCTGACAGGTATCCCTGCATCAATGGCAGGCTGGAGTCTGTTTTTCAATTGCTTTCCGGTGATCATGCAGCCCCCGCATTGAATGACCATGGCGTAGTCGGTGATGGGACGGGTGATGGCATCCAAGCCGGCAATAAAGTCAAATTGAAAGTTCTTCCCGGTGTATTCCTGTAGCCAGCGGGGAATCTTGTGGCGTCCGATGTCCTCGCAGGAAACATGATGGGAACAGGACTCTAGCATAAGGATACGATCGCCTTCTTTTAATTCTTCAATCCGGGGAGTTCCGGCAAGATAAGCCTTAAAGTTCCCTTTGTGGCGGGCAAGAACGATACTGAAACTCGTGAGAGGAATCTCCGGGGGGACGAGGGCTGCTACTTTCTTGAATACCTGGCTATCGGTTATTGCCAGACGAGGGCGGATACCCGTTTTCTCCAGAAAAGGAGCAATCTCTTCCGGTTGCAGCACGATCGAAGTGCAATGATTGTCGAGTATATCCCGAATCATCTGTACTTGCGGCAAAATCAATCGTCCGGCAGGTGCTTCGGAATCGATCGGGGTAATCAGTAACACGATGTCTCCGGGAGAAAGTAAATCGCCGATTAATGATTTCGGGGCATTATCCTTTTTCCATGTACTTTTTAAGGCATCCAGAATTAGATCCGTGTTGTCCTCCCGTGTGGAGTAGTCGATTACCGGACAGTGGTAGGTTGTTGTCAGTTTTTCCTTTAAAGCGGGAGTCAAGGCGACTTCGTCCCGTTTGTTATGGATCACCAGAAACGGGATTTCCGATTTCTTTAATTGTTCGGCAAGTTGTCGCTCGTGTTCCCCGAAATGGTTATTCGTGATCACAAGCAGGGCCATGTCGGCTTGAGATATAGCGTTTCTGGTTTTTTCCACCCGCATTTCACCTAAAGGACCCGAGTCGTCAATGCCTGCCGTGTCAATAAAGATAACGGATGCAAAATCCGGGATTTCATAACTTCTTTTTACCAGGTCGGTAGTCGTTCCGGCCACATCCGAAACGATAGCAATATCTTGACCCGTCAAGGCATTGATTAGCGAGCTTTTCCCGCTGTTTCTCCGTCCCAATAATATGATGTGTAATTTATTGTCTTTTCCCATAAAGCTGACTGATTTTAGATTTTGAATTTTAGATTTTGAATTCCGGCTGCACAAGGCTGACGCTTTGACTACCCCCTCTAACTTTCCCTTGCACAGGGGGAGGATATGCTGCACCGGAACATGGAAGCGACTTTACGCGTTTTTCCATTCTACATTCTAAACTCTACATTCTAAATTTCCTATCATCGATACATTTTCACGTCTTCCCGGGTGATGGTGTTACCGCAAAGAATGACCAATCGTTCCACGACGTTACGCAGTTCGCGGATATTACCCGTCCATTCGCATTCTTTTAAGGCGGCGATAGCATCGGGATATAGCGTTTTTGGAGAGATGCCCATTTCCGTGCATACTTCCGTCAAAAAGTGATTGGCCAGATCATCAATGTCTTCCAAGCGTTGGCTTAAAGGAGGTACGTCAATAATAATCACGCTTAACCGGTGATAAAGGTCTTCCCGGAAATTTCCTTTCTTGATCTCTTCTTTTAAATTCTTGTTCGTGGCGGCAATGACCCGCACATCTACATTTATATCGACATCCCCGCCCACACGGGTGATCTTTTGTTCCTGTAAAGCTCTCAGTACTTTTGCTTGGGCATTGAGACTCATGTCGCCAATCTCGTCCAGGAAAAGCGTTCCCCCGTTGGCAAGTTCGAACTTCCCTTTCTTTTGCTTGATGGCCGAGGTGAAAGACCCTTTTTCATGTCCGAACAACTCGCTCTCGATCAGTTCCGAGGGAATGGCAGCACAGTTCACCTCGACAAAGGCATTGTCTTTTCGGTGGCTTAATTCGTGCAGCTGATGGGCGACAAGCTCTTTTCCGGAACCGTTAGGTCCGGTGATCAATATTCGGGCATCGGAAACGGCCACCTTGTCGATCATGGCCCGTATATGGTTTAACGCCTCGGAATTTCCGATCATGTCGTATTTTTTGCTGACCTTGTTTTTCAACGTCTTCGTCTCGTGAATTAATAAGTGCTTGTCTGTCGCGTTCTTTATCGTGATCAGTATACGATTCAAATCCAACGGTTTTTCGATAAAATCGTATGCACCTTTCCGGATAGCCTCGATGGCCGTGTCGATGGTCCCGTGACCGGAAATCATGATTACCGGGGTGTCCGCGGAGAATTCCTTGATACGCTCCAGTACTTCGATACCTTCCATTTTGGGCATCTTAATATCACAGAAGACAACGTCGGGTTTTTCAGACTTCACGGAAACAAGTCCTTCCATTCCGTTTTCAGCCAGCACGACTTCGTATCCTTCGTATTGTAGAATATCCTTCATCGAATTACGGATACTTCTTTCATCATCAATCACTAATATTTTCGTCATACAACATTCTTTTTCTCTCACCGCAAATTTAGCTAAATAATTCGGAAAAAGAAATATCGGGTCATTGCCTTCGGTGAATTCATCAATTGAAATTTATAGGCAAGTTTACAGCAAATCAATACTCCCTTCTTCTTATTGAATTCTAACTCAAATAAAGCCGTAAATAAACCCAAATAATACCATATACTCAGAGAGCATTCGACGTTTACTCGTAGCTGAACCATCCCGTAACGTTTGAGCAACGGCTGAACAACGGCTGAGCAACGAATAAGGGGGATTATTTCCATAGCTTTTCAGTAGGATTTCCATTAGTTTTCAGTAGAAGTTATTTCCGATGATTAATTAAATGAAGGATGTGCAAAATACTTTTTCATGTATGCAATGATAAATTACTATCTTTGTGCCGAATTTGAAAGGTCATATTCAATTTTCAGTTTTCAATTTTCAATTGTTTAACCATGCGTATCGATATATTAAGTGTAGTACCGGAATTATTGGAAAGTCCTTTGAATCACTCGATTATTAAACGAGCAAAAGAAAAGGGGATCGTGGAAATTCATATTCATAACATTCGGGATTGGTCGAAAGATAAACACCGGAAGGTGGATGACTATTCTTTCGGGGGAGATGCCGGGTTGGTGATGGCTGTTCAGCCGATTTTTGACTGCATCAACGAGTTGACTTCCCAGCGGCATTATGACGAGATTATCTATACGGCTCCGGATGCTCCCGTGTTTAATCAAAAGACGGCAAATGAATTGTCATTGAAAGAAAATATCATGATTCTTTGCGGACACTACAAGGGGGTGGATCATCGGGTGCGCGAACATCTGGTCACCCGGGAAATATCCGTGGGGGATTACGTCTTAACGGGCGGTGAATTACCGGCTTGTATCATGACGGATGCCATCGTGCGCCTGTTGCCGGGAGCCATGGGGGATGAAACCTCTGCTTTGACTGATTCTTTTCAAGACAACCTGTTGGCCCCACCCGTGTACACGCGTCCTGCCGAATTTAACGGGTGGCGGGTGCCTGAAGTTTTGTTATCCGGTAATCATGCCCTGATTGATGAGTGGCAGGAACAACAAGCCTTGGAACGGACAAAGGCCTTACGTCCGGATTTGCTTGATGACTAGATGATTACAGCTTGGCGTGGTGATATTTTATTGTTTGCATTTTTAAGTGGGTAGGGTTGCAGTTGTTGTATTTGCTATGTAGGTATATTTTAGAATATATAAAATATGACATTTCCTTTGTCGTGTGGATAAATAGTCATACCTTTGTGAAAATAAATAATTCTTTGTGTATGAAAAAGGTGATGTATATTTTGAGTTGCATAGCATTGTTTTTATCATGTGGAGATAAAGACGTGTATAAGGCTCCGGAGGTAGATTTGAATCTGTTGAAACCATACGAGGATATGGAGGTCATTGTTCCGGAGGGGTATGCCTCGATTGTCAAGTTATATGATGATACCTTGGCCATTTGTACTTATTCAACAACAATTTCGGTTCCTACTTACTGGGCGTCTAAATTGAGTCGGGCTTCTGAAAATAGTCCGATCACGATTGAAAATATCAAAAATGAGAATAATTATTATCAAGGCGTGTTAAATGCTTGGCAAGTTGTGGTTTTTGAGGATAGTCAAAAAGGTGATTATGACTACAACGATTTGATCATACACGTGAACTGGAGCATTCGGGAAAATAGCTACACGGTGGCTGTTCATCCAATTGCTTTAGGATCTTCTAAGAAAATTAAGTTGGGATTTGAGAAAATGGATGGTAATATTTCGAGCGTGGACGAGGTTATCGTGGCAGAGAATTGTCGGAAAGATCTGTTTGAGGGGAGAGAGGGGTTTATCAATACTTTTTCCGGCAAAGAAAAGGTGATTATTAATAACGGTAAATATACGTATCGGAAAGAGTTGGCCAAACAGAGTAATGACCTTAGATGTGCCGTGAATTGGTTTATTGAAGTGGATGGCGGGACAAGATTGTATGCTATTACGAATAATCCGGTATGCCTAAATCAAGAAGGAAGACCTTATGGCTTGATATTCACTAGAATCTATGATGAATATACCTATTGCAACAAGAAGGGAGAACGTTGTGGTCTTGATTGGTTCCTGTATCCACAAGAGTTGGTGAGTATATTCGATATTTATGATTTCGATAGCTACATGAAAACAGGGGATATTTCTATTTTCCGAATACCTAAAGAAGGTTTTTATGATGCTATAGGCGAAGGGATACCGATGGGGAAAGATGGATTGTTGTATTGTCCGAATTCGTTGTATAACGTGAATCTACAATAGCGTGTTAAAACGGGGTGTTTTCCCCGTTTTTTTATGCCTTTTCCCGTTATTTTTCAGCACATTTTGTTTGGCAGGTTGATATTTATTTGTACTTTTGCGCCCGTGTTATAAAAACATAATGTCTAATTTATTAGGAGATAAGCATTTATTATTTATTATGGCAGAAGAACAAAAAGAAATGCAAGCAGAACTTGCACAAGAAGAAACCAAGAATGTTGCTCCCGTGGCAACCACAAGCGCAGAGGCTGACGAGAATTTTGACTGGGAAGCTTATGCAAATGATGATGTAATCCCCGCATCAGAAAAAGAAGAATTGGCTAACAGATATGCCGAGACGCTTTCATCTGTAGTAGAGAAAGAAGTGGTTGAAGGTACTGTTATCTCAATGAACAAGAGAGAAGTCGTTGTAAACATCGGTTACAAGTCAGACGGTATCATTTCATTGAACGAATTCCGTTACGATCCGGAATTGAAAGTGGGAGATAAAGTAGAAGTTTACGTTGAGACTCAAGAAGACAAGAAAGGTCAATTGACTCTTTCTCACAAGAAAGCAAGAGCTTTACGTAGCTGGGATCGCGTTAATGCAGCGTTGGAGAACGACGAAATTATCAAGGGTTACGTTAAATGTCGCACGAAGGGCGGTATGATCGTTGATGTATTCGGTATCGAGGCATTCTTACCGGGTTCTCAAATCGATGTTAAGCCGATTCGTGATTACGATATCTATGTTGGTAAGACCATGGAATTCAAAGTGGTTAAGATCAACCAAGAATTCAAGAATGTTGTTGTATCTCACAAAGCTCTTATCGAGGCTGAGTTGGAACAACAGAAGAAAGATATCATCTCTAAATTGGAAAAAGGACAAGTACTTGAAGGTACTGTTAAAAATATCACCTCTTACGGAGTATTCATTGACTTGGGTGGCGTAGACGGATTGATCCACATTACCGACCTTTCTTGGGGCCGCGTAAATCATCCGAATGAAATCGTTGAGTTGGATCAGAAGTTGAACGTTGTTATTCTTGACTTCGATGACGAGAAGAAACGTATCGCTCTTGGTTTGAAACAATTGACTCCGCACCCGTGGGATGCTTTGAGCGCAGACTTGAAGGTGGGTGACCGCGTGAAGGGTAAAGTAGTGGTTATGGCTGACTACGGTGCTTTCGTTGAGATTGCTCCGGGTGTAGAAGGTTTGATCCACGTATCCGAAATGTCATGGTCTCAACACTTGCGTTCAGCTCAAGACTTTATGAAAGTGGGAGACGAGGTAGAGGCTGTTGTTCTTACCTTGGATCGCGACGAAAGAAAGATGTCTTTGGGTATCAAACAATTGAAGAACGACCCGTGGCAAAATATCGAGGAGAAATATGCTGTTGGTACGAAACACAAAGCTATCGTGCGTAACTTCACGAACTTCGGTGTGTTCGTTGAGATCGAAGAAGGAGTTGACGGATTGATCCACATCTCTGACTTGTCTTGGACGAAGAAAGTAAAACACCCGGCAGAATTCACTCAAATCGGTGCCGAGATCGATGTTGTAGTTCTTGAAATCGACAAGGAAAACAGAAGATTGAGCTTGGGTCACAAACAATTGGAAGAGAATCCTTGGGATGTGTTCGAAACGATCTTCACCGTTGATTCTATCCACGAAGGAACGATCACTGAAATCTTTGACAAGGGTGCTGTCATTGCGTTACCTTACGGCGTAGAAGGATTTGCTACTCCTCGCCACTTGGTAAAAGAAGACGGAACTCAAGCTAAAGTTGACGAGAAATTACCGTTCAAGGTGATCGAATTCAACAAGGGTGCCAAGAGAATCATTCTTTCTCACTCTCGTATTTTCGAAGATGAGCAAAAGGCTGCCGACAATGCCAAGAAGAAAGATGAAGCTAGCGCTACTAAAAAAGCAGTGAAGAAAGTAAAAGAGAAATTGGAAAAGACAACTTTGGGTGACATCACCGAGTTGGCTGCTTTGAAAGATCAAATGGAAGCTAAAGGAGAAGGCGAAAAGAACAATTAATTTGTGAAATTCGAATTGACTATATTAGGGTGCGGTTCGGCCGTACCCACGCTTCAAAGAAATGCTGCCGCTCAGGTACTTCATGTACTTGAGCGGTACTTTCTTATTGATTGTGGTGAAGGTACTCAACAACAGTTGAGGCGTTTTAAGGTACCCTACAATAAGATTAATCATATTTTTATTTCCCATTTGCACGGGGATCATTTTTTCGGACTGATCGGTTTGTTGTCCAGTTTTTCATTACAGAATCGTCGGGCTGAATTGCATATCTATTCGGATAAGCGTTTGCAGGAAATTGTTGAGTTCCAGTTAAAGGTGATGAACGCTCGTCTGAATTACCCGTTGATATTCCATTACCTGGACCGTGAACCCGGTGTGATATATGAAGACCGTATGATGACGGTTCACACTTTTCCTTTGAAACATCGTTACGAGGCTCCGGTGACCGGATTTTTGTTTGCCGAGAAAGAGAAAGAGCGGAACATTAAACGGGAGATGACGGATGCTTTTCATGTTCCCGTGGCTTTCATGCATCGTTTGAAAAAAGGGGAAGATTATATTACTCCCGACGGTGAAGTGATAGCGAATAGTCGCTTAACGACAGCACCACCTGCACCCCGTTCTTATGCTTACATGACGGACACGCTTTTCCGGGAGACTTTTGCCGAATACGTGAAGGGGGTTGATTTACTTTATCACGAATCCACTTACGGGAACGAGTTTGAGGGGTTGGCCAAGGACACTTTTCACAGTACTGCAGGTCAAGCAGCCCGAATGGCCGTACTTGCCGGGGCAAAACATCTTCTGCTGGGACATTTTTCGTCCCGTTATCCTGACCCAGCCCCTTTGTTGGAACAAGCACGGGAGATTTTCCCGAACACGGATTTGTGTTATGATGGGGCGGTATTCGAATTGCCGGCCGTGAAGAGGGGATAATGTTGTTCTGGTATGGCTTGTTCCACTTTTGAGCTAAGGTTTCTCTAACTTTTATTCTGATTTTCAAGACAAGTGGCATATAGTAGGTGGTGTGAACTATTATGAACTTGTTTGATGTTGAATTGTCCTGTATTTTTGTATAGAAAAAATGAAATCATATTTAAAATAACAGTTATGAAAGTAGTATTTTGGTTGCACATTTTAGTTTTTCTTTCGCTGTACGGGTGTTCAGGAGGGGGCAGTGAAAAGGAAGTAATCCCTCCAATGGAACCGGAAACTCCGAAAGTGCGAATTGCTTTAAATTGCGGTATCGCTTCCCGGGCTACGGAAACGAATTTCGAGTCGGGAGACAAGGTCGGTTTGTTCGTGGTGAATTATAACGGTTCGTCTGCCGGGACGTTGCAGAACACGGGAAATCATGCGGATAACGTGAAGTTTACTTATTCTTCTGCGTGGACACCAGAGCGAGATATATATTGGAAAGATGGTACGACGAAGGCTGATTTCTATTGTTATTATCCGTATGCGACAGTAACGGATGTTACGGCGTACAAGTTTTCGGTGGCAGAGGATCAATCGACGGAAACCAGTTATAAGGCATCCGATTTCTTGTGGGGAAAAACGGGTGCGGTGTCACCGTCGAGCAACGCGGTTGATATTACCTTGAAACATGTTTGCAGTTGTATGCAGATTAAGGTGGCTGCCGGTAAGGGGTACACGCAGGAGGAGTTGAACGGGGTTATCGAGAGCGTGACCGTACACGGTGTCTGTGCCGGAGCTTCGATCAACTTGGCAACGGGAACTGTGACGGCGGAAGGCGGGGAGAAGGTGATCATCCCTTGGAAGAGTGGCGAGTGTTACAAGGCGTTGATCGTTCCGCAATCTGTTGAGGAGGTGGGACTGATCGTTATTCTTATTAACAAGAAAGAGTACACGTTGAGGAAGGCTTTCACGTTTGAAGCGAATAAACGGTACACGTTTACGGTTACGGTCGATAAGACGAATAATGGTATAAATGTCGGCATCGGTAGTTGGGAGGAGGATGGTGTTGACCACGGGGGTGTGGCTGAATAGTTTAAAATGATAAGCTATGAAAAGAAGATATTGTGTTTTGGTTGCCTGCATGATGGCGTTTCTATGCTTGCTTTTTGCCTGCCGGGAAGATGAAGGCGTGATGGGAGGCGAGGATCCCCGACTTCCGATTGATTTGTCGGGGGAGATTGACCAGGTGATGCTGTCGCGGGTGAATGACGGGGGATTTTGTGATCAGGATGTGATTGGGGTGTATATCGTGGACTACGAGGGAGGAAATCCCGGAGAGTTGGCATTGGAAGGGAATCGGGCTTCTAATGTGCAGTTCACGTACAATGAGGCTAATAATAAATGGAGCGGGGCGTATGATATTTACTGGAATGATACGAAGACCCCGATAGACGTGTACGGGTATTATCCTTGGAGTTCTCCGGGGAGTATCAGCGAGTATGCTTTTGAGGTGCAGAAGGATCAGGCGAAGGCGGGGGCAAATGGGAATTTGGGAGGCTATGAGGCGAGTGATTTTCTTTGGGGAAAGGCGGAGAAGGTGGAACCTTCAACGAAAGTGATTTGTTTGGCTTTCCGTCATAAAATGAGTACGGCACGGGTGACACTGATGGAAGGAGAGGGATTTGCCGAAGGGGAATGGACGGGGTTGGAGAAACAGGTGTTGGTGACAAATACGAAACGGAAGGCGTTGATTGATTTGAATACCGGGGACGTGACGGCCACGGGGGCGGTTGCTACCACGGGAACGATACCTTATCAGAAGGATGGGGTATTCCGGGCGATCGTCGTGCCGCAGGAGGTGAATGCCGGAACGGAGTTGTTCAAGATAACGGTTGATGGTGTGGTGTATACTTTCAAGAAGAACGAGGCATTTACTTACGTGCCTTCGAAGATGCATAATTTCACGATTCGAGTAGACAAAAAGGAAAATACCGGTGCGTATGAGTTCGTGTTGGTGAGCGAATCGATTACGGCATGGGAGAATGATGAGATAACGCACAATGCGACGGCAAGGGAGTATATCGTGATTGAATCTGAGGCTGGGAAGTTGAAGGAGGCGATTGTTGCGGCGAATAAGGATTTTCGAAAGTTGCAGAATCTGAAGATTACGGGGGAGATTGATGCAGGTGATTTTTATTTTATGCGGGATTCGATGAATTTGTTGCAGTCGTTGAATCTGAAGGAGGTAAAGATAAAAGGTGAGGATGATGTAATTCCAGGTAATGCATTGGAGTCTAAATATTCTTTGACAAGATTAGTGTTGCCGGATCAATTGAAACAAATCAGCCACAGTGCTTTTAGCAATTGTAGAAACTTGACCGGTTCGTTAATTATACCGGAGGGTGTTACGAAAATCGAGAATGCGGCTTTTCTCAATTGTCAAAATTTGACAGGAACTTTGTCTCTGCCATCAACATTAGAAGTATTAGGTACTGGGTATGGTATTGGCGTTTTCAGAGGTTGTAAATTTGTATGTGAATTGAAGCTTCCGGAAAAATTAAGATACATTGGAATACAAGCTTTTTATGGATGCTCGGGATTTTATGGAGAATTGCATTTACCGGGTAGTTTGGAATTTCTGGATAGCGATGCATTTGGTGGATGTAGAAATTTAACGGGTTCAATAACAATACCTCAGGGAGTAATGGAGATTGGAGAAGCTACATTTGCAGGTTGTTCGGGATTGAATGGAACTTTAACTTTGCATGATGGAATTGTATCTATTGGAGCACGCGCTTTTGAAGGCACTTCTCTAAAAGGAGAGTTGCATTTGCCAAAGAATCTTGCAGCAATCGGTGAGAATACATTTTGCGGTTGTGATTTTTCGGGGACATTGGTTTTGCCCGATGGATTGAGGTCTATCGGTGATAAGGCTTTCGCTTATAACTGGCGTTTGATGGGTGTTTTGGAATTCCCGGAGGGGATACAGAGTATCGGGGCCGGGGCTTTTGCCCAATGTCGTAGTATTGAAGGTTTGGTTTTTCCGGAAAGTTTGGAAAATATTCGTTACGAGGTGAGTTGGGGAGAAAATGGTGGTGCTTTCCAAAATTGTTTCGGTATCGGAAGTATTGTCTGTAAAGGTACTATTCCGGCTTATGTGCAGGCGGGGGCTTTTGATGGGGTGCCCAAAGATAATTTTACATTAGAGGTCCCGGAACCTGTTGTAGCACAGTATCAAGTTACTCCTGGATGGAGTGATTTTAAACGAATTGCAGCTCATCGGGAATTGGTTTGCAGGCCGGCGTTGGCGACAGCTATAAATACGGAATGTGTTCGTCGTCTGGTGCTGAATGCCGAGGGAGATTGGAAGGTAATCGAATTGCCTGACTGGTGTGTGTTGTCTCAAATGGAAGGATCGAAAAAGACCGAATTGATGTTGACAATAAAGGAGTTGAGCCGGGGTGGAGAACCTCGCGAGGGGGATGTCGTGTTCCAGTTGAAGGATAAAGACTACACGACACGTTGCCATGTAACACAATATGATTACGAATACGGAGAGGACGAGATTATCACCTTGCAGGAGCATAAAATTGGTAACGGGGTTAATCTGGTATTTTTGGGAGACGGTTATAGTGCTTTGGATATTTCGAAAGGGAATTATATGACAATGATAAAGGAGCAAGTAGAACGTTTCTTTGATATAGAACCTTATCGGACATATCGAGATTATTTCAATATTTACACGGGGATCGCAGTTTCCCCAGAAAGTGGTGTCGGCACAGTAAATACGATTCGATACACGAAATTCGAGACAACGTACACGGGAGGGGTTGGTTTGCGATGTGATTACGATGCCGTCTTTGCTTACGCATTGAACATGCCGACGGTGAACAAAGGGAATTTGAATCAAACATTGATTATTATAACACCGAATTCAACGGATTACGGTGGAATTTGCCAGATGTGGGGAGATGGTTCCGCTATAGCATTCTGTCCGTTGAGTGATTACGGGTATCCGTTGGATTCCCGGGGTGTGATTCAACATGAGGCCGGAGGACATGGTTTCGGTAAGCTAGGGGATGAGTACATCTATCACAATGCGTTTATTGATTTCTGTGATTGTACTTGTTGTGCGCATGTAAAAGAATTTAATTCTGCGAAATCTTTGGGATGGTACGAAAACTTGTCCCTTACCGGAAAAATGCATGAAGTGCCTTGGGCTCATTTCATTTTTGATGATCGGTATAGTGACGTGGTGGATATTTACGAGGGAGGATTTATGCATGCACGTGGAGTTTTCCGTTCGGAACAGAATAGCTGTATGAATAATGACATCCCTTATTATAGTGCGATCAGTCGAGAAGCGATCGTGAAACGAATCATGGAATATGCCGGGGAATCTTACTCGTTTGAGAAGTTCGTGGCGAATGACAAGCGCGATGCCGGTGAATCGTTGTCCCGTTACGCGGATCGTCCGGGTGTTACGGTGCGGGGTAATCAATACGCGCCCCGGATTCATGAGGGGAAACCGGATATTTTGAAATAAGGGTTGAATGTAAAAACAAGTAAGCTATGAATTGCATGAAAATAATATACAGAATCGGGATACTCTATTTCCTGTGCCTCTCGGCTGGTTGCTCTAATTCGAAAAAGGAGATAGAGCCCGATAATCTGTTTGTCACTTTTGACGTGGTACATCCTTCGCTTGCCCGGGCCACCGCGACTGATTTCGAGGCGGGTGACCGGATGGGGGTGTTCTTGACGGAGAAAGATGCTCCTTTGGAAGTTTCCGGGAATTATGTGAATAACGAGTTGTTGACGTATTCCGGTTCGAAATGGGAGTCCGGAAGAAAGATTTATTGGAATGACGGTGCGTATGACGTGTTCGGGTATTACCCGTACGTTTCCCCGTTAACTAGCGTGGATGATATGCCGTTTGAGGTGGCGTTGGACCAGACTACGGCGAGAGATGGGAGTTTGTTGGGAGGTTACGAGGCTAGCGATTTCCTGTGGGCAAGGTCGAAGAACGTGACCGCTGGGGATGGTGCGGTGAAGTTAACGTTTGCTCACCGGATGAGTAGATTGAATGTCCGGTTGGTCAAGGGTGAGGATTATGACGGGGAACTGCCTGAAGAGGCCGAAGTGTATGTACATAACACGGTTCCATCGGCCACGATAGATTTGAGTGCGGGGTTTGTAACCAAGAATCCTTACGGTACGGCGGCGACAATTCGGGCGATGAAGACGGGGACTTACCAGTATTCGGCCATATTGGTGCCTCAGCGCATTGATAATAGCAAACCGCTGGTGGAGGTGGTGATGAAAGGAGTTGCTTATCTGGTGGAGAGCCGATTTGTTTTCAAGCCGGGAATACAACACACGGTAACGGTGGTGATTTCGAAAAATCCGGAACAGGTGAAAATTGAGATCGGGGGTGAAATTGAAAATTGGGATTAATAGAAAGAAATGTGTATTTTTGCCGTATGTGATGTTGTAAAGCCCCGTCTATGATAAGAATCGGAATATTTCTATTCACGTGTCTATTGCTATTTGCTTCTTGTGAAGAGAGGCGAATAGCAATAGATGCTTTACCGTTTAAGGTGACCCGGGGAAATGAATGGGGATTTCTTGGTACGGACGGGACGATCAGGACGATCAACGCTTTTGCATACCGGCCTTCGGCGGTGGTGAACGAAAGGTTGAGCGTGCCGAATGATTCGGGGAGATACGAGTTATATAGTTTTTCGGGTGAGTTGAAATCGGTATCGCCCAAGAGTTTTGTCACGATCGGTTATTTCTTTGAGGAGGTGACGTTTGCCCAAGAGGAGAAGGACGGGCCGTTGATGGTGGTGGATCGCTTCGGGAAAAAAGTGGCGGTTGTGGATAGTTACCAGGGGCATGGCATATTGATGGCACATAATTTCAGGGAAGGTTTGGCGTTGGTGTACACGAATAACGGGAAGTACGGTTATATGGATACGCGTGGCGAAATGGTGATTAAACCGGTGTACGATTATGCCGCTGATTTCTCGGAAGGTTTGGCTGTTGTGGGAATTGCCGACGGGGAGGGTCGGTTGGCTTATCAGGTGATTAATAAACAGGGGGGTGTCCAATTTTATATCACGTTACAAAATAGTCGGATACAAGAGAGTTTTTCATGTGGGTATTTGATGTTTAAGAATCTGGAACAGGATTATTGCGGGGCGTTGGATCGGGAAGGAAATGTTTGTTTGTATTTGCCGACACGGGTACAGGAGGTGATGCCGTTCCGTTATGATGCGGCGGTTTTTTGGACGGAATCGGGTGTCGGGGTGATGGATAAGTCCGGCAAGGTGTTGATTCCGGCGAATTATGACGATGGACGGATGATTGGAGATCGGCGGGTGGCATTGAAGTTACGGGGTAAGTGGGCTCTTTTTGATTTCGAGGGACGACCGCTTAGTGAGTTCGTGTATGATTGGATTTCAGATCTTGACCGATATGCTTTCGTGTGTGAGAATGGCGTTTATTATTTGATAGACGAAGGGGGGCAGATGGTCGGACCGAATAAATTTTCAATTATTCACTGGGATCAGGAAGCAGCTAGGGAGTATCCCCAAGTGTTCATGCGACATGAGGCGGCGAAAGATTCGGTGATGGTTGGGCCCGTGAAGGAAAAGAAAGATGTTAAACCATCCCGGGAACCTGTTTTGTCTAAGGCCCGTGTGATAGATAAGAACAGTCCTTTTTACCGGGAGGCCAAGCAAGTGTTGGATGGGGGATTGCAGGAGGAGGATGCTTCGAATCGACGGGTTATATTGAATTATATGGAACATTTTCGGATGGCATATCTGACGAAAGATATTGATTTTCTGGAGCAGTTGTTTAGCGAGGAGGCGTTGATTGTCGTGGGGACGGTGATCCGGAAAGCACCCTCAAATGAGAGGCTTTATTTGTCCTCCGAGCAGGTACGTTATAGCGTGAAGAGTAAGCGCGAGTACTTGTATCATTTGAAGATGATTTTTAGGAGAAATCAGCATATTGATGTGAAATTCAATGATTTCACGATAAAGCGACATCCCACGAAAAAGGGGATATACGGGGTTTCGGTGAAACAGAGTTATAAATCGGATATATATTCCGACGAGGGGTATTTGTTTTTGTTGTGGGATTTTCGGGATCAAACGGCTCCCAAGATACACGTGCGTACGTGGCAACCCCGCATGATGGATGAATACACGCCGTTACCTGAACAGGAGATATTTAATATCGGAAGTTTTAATTTGGAATGATGGGTAAAATAGCATTGATAATCCTGTTGTGTTTCCTGGGACATTCGATTGATGCCCAGGAGTTCGAGGTCCGCTCTTTTCGTTGTCTGACGAATGACATCACGGCTTGGGTGGATCCGGTAAGGGATTTAAACGATGAAGCTTGTGCCTTGATTAAGGTGGTGGGAGACCCGGACGTTGTTTTTTCAACTCCCTTGGGGATTGTAGCCCGAAAGAACGAGGTCGGTGAAATATGGATTTACGTGCCTCACGGGACGATGAAATTGACGATCAAGCATCCCCGTTGGGGGGTGTTGAGGGATTATCGCTTCCCGTCAGCGTTGGAGTCCCGTTTGACGTACGAGTTGGTGATTGCTCCCCCTCCCGAGAAGGTGCAGGAGAAGCCTTACCCGGAGGTGTTGAGGCGTTCGTTCCGGGGATTGGAGAATACTCCTTTGGATTATTCGCTTCGTGCCGTGTCCGGGGGTGAGTTGAGGGGAAGAAAACCGGCTTATTTTGTTTTGGCGACTTTGGGGATACACGAGGGGGAGATTGCGAATGGGTTGAGGTGCGGGGTCATGAGAAAGCATGGAGTATGGTTGCACGTGCAGAGTAATTTCCGGTTCCTTTCGACTTCGGGAAAATGTAATAAGGCGGGTGAGTTGGTTTCGGGAGAACCGACTCCTTATTACAAGAGTTCCGTATCCCGGGCTTTGAACACGGTTACTGCGGGTGGGATCCATCGGGTAATCGGGTTGTTGCATGTTTACGAGGGTGTTGGATACGGGGAGCAACGAGTGGTTTGGGAGACCTTGGAAGGTGTTAAGTTACAAAATACGGATTATTCGGTGAAAGGGGTTGCGGGTGAAGTCGGGGTACTGATGGAGGTGCGCCGGGTGGCAGTTTCTTTGGGGGTATTGACGATCCGGGGTGAATATTGGGAACCCGTGTTAGGTGTCGGGATTAATTTTTAGAGTATGTATAAGTTTTACTTCTATATTATCTGTTGTGTGATGGTGGGAACAGCTTGTTCGAAAGAGACAGGGCCAACGGTTTTACCCCCGACGCTGACGTTGCATGAAGCTACCGGGATTACCCGGAATACGGCCTGTTTGTCCGGAGAAATTGCTTTAAACGGGGATGGCGTTGTGCGGGATTGTTATTTCGTGTATGGCAGTTCACCGGAGGAGGTAGTGCGGGTTGCCGCTACCCGGACGGAAGAGGGGGCAGAGGTTATGTTGGAAGGGCTGAAGGCGGGGACGGAGTATTATTATTATTTGGAGGTTTCTAATGGAGGCAGTGCGGTACGAACGGATGTGTTGCATTTCCGTACTTACCCGAACACGGAACCTGTGTTGGAAGAGATGGTTTTGATTAATAAAGGGCCGACAACGGCAGTTGTGCAGTGCGTGTTGGTCGAGGACGGTGGGGAGGCTTTGTCTTTTTTGGGATTTAAATACCGGGGAGAGAGGTCGGCGGAAGAGTTGTTTGTTGCAGCAGAATTGGAAGAAGAGGGTGTTTTTAGGGCTCGGTTGACAGATTTGAATTTATCCACGTCTTACGCGGTTCGGGCTTATGCTGCCAATGCCGTGGGAGAGGTGTACACGGGGGAAGTGAAGTTTGTCACGGATAACGCGATATATATTTCGGAGCCGGGGACCTTGTCGGAGGTGATTGGCGAACGATTGAAATATGAATTGACCGAGATTTCTATTAGTGGAAAATTGAACGGTTCCGATTTCCGTTTGTTGCGGGATATGTTGGGGAGGGGAGTTGACGGAGAAGAGACTCCGGGAAAGCTGAGTCGGCTTTATCTGACGGATGTACAGGTTGTCGAGGGTGGAATGAGTTACTATTCTTCCCGCTATACGGCTAATGATACGTTGGGGTATGGTATGTTTATGAATTGTAGTAATCTGCTGGAGGTGGCCTTGCCGAATACGGTGAAGGTGGTGGAGAAGGATGTATTCAAGGGGTGTACGGGGTTGACGGTGCTGACGATTCCCGACGAGGTGCGAAGTTTTGCCTCTTCGGAGGGATGTATTTCGTTGAAAGAGTTTCGAGTATCTGTTGTGAATTCCAGTTTCACGATGGAAAACGGCATTTTGTATGACAAGGGGAAAGAGACGTTGTTGTTGTACCCGGAGGGGAGGGTACAAACTGTGTTTGAAATTCCGGAAGGGGTGAAGAAGATTGCCGGGTGTGCTTTTCAAAATGCACCCGTGGATACTTTGATGATGGCACATTCGGTTGTCGGTTTGGGACTTCAGGCGTTTCGAGGTGCCAAGTTTAAGAAAGTGATCCTTTCCGATGGAATTACAACGATACCGGGGGCTGTTTTTCAAGGATGTACCGGGTTACGTTCCGTGACGTTGGGGAGTGGAACGATGTATATATCTGATTATTGTTTTGACGGGTGTATGTTGGAGGAGTTGCGTGTGTTGGCGGATATTCCTCCTGCCTGTGCGTCAAAGGCCTTTGAAGGAGGGAATTTCTTTGATTCGTGTGTGCTTTACGTGCCTTCCGGGTGTAAAAACAGGTATCGTTATGCCGATCCGTGGGGGAAGTTTAGACGGGTCGTGGAGTAAATGAGTTTGTGGAGAAATATCATTTGGAATTTTATTTGTAATTTGAAGTTTCCTGAATAAGATACTTTTTGTATCTTTGTTGTATGAATACGAATTTACAGAAAATAGGAGAACTTCTTAGCCAATATCGGAAGAGTAAAGGTCTGACCCAAGAAGAGGTGGGGGCGATGATCGGTGTTCAAAAAGCGATGGTTTCAAAGGTCGAAAACGGCCTATGTGTCAATTTTAATACGATCAATCGTCTTGCAGAAGCATTGGGTGTCGAGCCGGTAGTCGGACTCAAACCCAAAAAGAAAGCGGACAAGAACCTGATTGATTATGTGATGACGGTAATTATCGAGTTTGCACGTCGGCATGGTTTGACAATTCGGGAGGCAAGCAATTATATCGGACGTTTCAAGGGGATTGATTTTCTCGTTGAATTTTACGATGTGGAACATACTCTGTCATTTAATGATTGTGTGGATGACTTGACCGTTGTCTGCCAAAATTACGGAGGCACATTGAAATGATACTGTACCACGGCTCGAATATGGCAATTGACACTATCGATCTCGACAAATGCCGTCCGTATAAAGATTTCGGCAAAGGGTTTTATCTCACAGATATTCAGGAACAGGCCCAAAGGATGGCTGCAAGGACTGCACGGATGTTCAAGGGAGATCCGACACTGACCGCATTTGAATTTGACTTGAAAGAGGTAATGCGGGCAAGCGGATTGAAAGTAAGAATCTTTGAAAAGCCTGACAGGGAATGGGCTAAGTTTGTTATGTCTAACAGAGATATAAATACCGTTCAGCCTTGTCATGATTATGATATTGTTATCGGTCCGGTTGCTGATGATACCATTGCTCGGTTATTACGGTTATATATCGAGAATTTTATTAGCGAAGAACAGTTATTGCGTGAACTGACATTCTCGAAAGTTACGTCACAATATTTCTTTCACTCGGAGACAGCACTAAAAATGTTGAAACGATTATGAATACAAATAATGCAAAATTTCTTTTTGAAGGAATATCCGCTGATGTAGTCCGCTATTTGGTGGAAAGAAATGATATGGATTTACAGGAAGCCATCTCCGTATTTCACAATTCGGAAACATTCGCCCAATTGGAAGATTTCTCAACAGGTTTATACATTGAAAGTCCGGCTTATGTTTATGATCTTCTGATTTCAGAGTTGAAAAACGGGAAACTGGTGCAATAATGCATTCTTGTTTCCGACAATTAATGAGTTTTTCATCTTAGAGTTTTTCCCGGATGTTTTTAATTTCCCGTTTCACGTCTAGTTGCATGTTGGTCAGGAGTTTTTTGTACACCGGGGTTTTCCGTTGATTAGATTCAGGGTAATCGGTATTTAAAGCTTTTCGTAATGCTTGATACATTAACAGGCTATCTTGCACTAAATCTTGGCGGTTTGCCGAGTAGCGGGTTATATTCCGGTGTAAACGGCTTTTCTCTTGTAAGAGGGTGTGATGGTAGGCGTTACCGGTTGAAAAATTGCTATATACTTGGGTAATCGTATTTCTATTCGGTGATTTGTTTCCGGCAAAAGGGTATTGCAAGTAAAGAAATGTGATCAGGAAGGATACGATGATGAATGCGGCGTATTTGTAGATTGTTCCGAAAGATTTGCTTTTTAGGGTTTCGACGATTTCAGCGGTATTGTTGAAACGTGAATTTGGGTTTTGGCAGGTGCATTTTTGAGCAATTGAGGCTAGTTTACGATCTTTTAGGATTGTGGCTAGTTCTTCGATGATGATGCCTAGTGAATAGATATCCGTTCTACAATCCAGAGTCGCATTCGGGTCTAGTTGTTCCGGAGCGAGGTATTTTTCTGTTCCTGCAGGTATTTTTAGGATTTCATAATCATCACAATCAGCAAGTCCGAAATCGATAAGTTTGACGTTATTCCCGTTGTACGTGATGAGAATATTGTTGGGTTTCAGGTCTTTGTGAATAAGTTGTTTGTTGTGGATATACTGCAAGGCGTTACATATTTCCGTGATAAATTTGTAGGCTAAGGCTCGGGTTAGTTTGCCTTGTTCAATGAAGGTGGTTAGCGGAATGCCGTCGATATATTCCAGTACGATGTAATTTCCTAAAAGGTCATTCTTTTCCCAACCGATGGTATGGCGGATGTTGGGGTGGTCCAATTGATAACCGATGTTGAATTCTTTCAACAGGAGTTGTTTGTAGAATTCTTGTGAGGAATAGAAAGGCTGTAGGCTTTTGAGTATATGCAGTTTTCCATACCGGCGGCATAGATGTAGTCTGCTATACCCGTTAGCCGGCGTATAGAATTCTTTCAGGTCCGAGTATATATCCACGGTTATATCTTCTCCGAAAAAGCCGGATGATAAAGTCTCCTCGTTCATTATGTCAGTTGATTGATTAACGTGAGTCCCCCGTTACGTCCGGCTATGAAAGGCGGAGTTTTTTGGTTATCTCTTAAAATGTAGGATAACAATAAAGGTTGGCCCATTAGGAAACAAGCTGTTTCGAAGCAATCTCCTTTTTTCAGTTTGGATTGTTTCGAGTCGATAACCTGAAAGTGGGCTTCCCCGTGATATTGCAGGCGCAAGTAACGATTGGGCGACCAGCCTATTTCTATCTCGTCTCCCGGTTTCAAATTCTGCACTTGTATTTGTCGTGTGGTGAAGAATGAAGAATTGTATATTGTACTAGTTTTCAAATGAATGCAAAAATCACTGAAACAATTGAAACCGATGTATCGGGATAATAAATCTAGGGTTTGTGTGCGCGGTTGATGTGTGTCGTTGACGTACCCCCACAAGCGTTTTAAGGTGGAGGTGGAGATCAAATAACCGTGTTCGGATTTTAAATGAAGAGAGAATTCGTCGAAATCGGTCGTGGTAAGTAAGTTTCGAGAATACTTTTTTCCGACTAATGTCAATAGCTCCATTATTTCCGGTTTCAATTTATTCATTCGATATACAATTAGATTTATTTATAAATGATGACAAATTTACTAGAATATGGCGGAATAGAAAAATTTTTAAACGGATAAAAGCAAGTCAAAATTAAATCACTATATTTGTCTGATTGGTGATGAAGTATGTATGCCGATATGATAGATGAGCAGTTGATTTTATCCGGGGTAAATCGCAAAAATGAAAAGGCTTGGAAGAGTCTTTACGAGCATTACTATGCGGCATTGTGTACTTATGTGAACCGGATTTTGAAGGGATCGGAGAGTACGGAGGATTTGGTGCAGGAGGTTTTTATTGCTGTTTGGAGATCTGAAAAAAGGTTTGATTCGGTACAGGATTTAACTCGTTATCTGTACCGGGCCTGTTATAATAATGCGTTGGTGTTCGTGAGGAATAACCAGATTCATGATACCATATTGAATTCAATAGGGGCAGAAAGTGATTTTACTGCTGATGACGTGTATGCGCAAACGGTTCGGGAGGAGGTAACACGGCAGTTGTACGTGTATATTGAAGGGCTACCTTCGGAACAGAAAAAAGTAATTTTAATGAGTATTGAAGGGTATTCATGGGATGAAATTGCTGAAAAATTGAGAATAAGTGTAAATACCGTCAAAACGCATAAGAGTCGCGGGTTCAAATATTTACGTTCAAAATTGCAAGATTCCGTGTGTTTGTTTTTAATTTAATTGAAAAAAAAGTGTCTTTTCGTGTCATCTGAAATCGAGAGTTGTGTATTATGAGTATACAATGTGAAATATAATAGATGATGACAAAGAAAAATATATATGATGATGCTTCCTTGATCAGAAAATCGTTAATAAAGGATTTGAGTGATAAGGAACAAAAGGAGTTAGATCAATTGTTGGATGATCAATCTTTACAGGAGGTGTATGAGGAGTTGCAGGATCGCGACTATTTGAAGAAGCAATTTATGGAATATGAAAAGTATTCTTCAGATAAGGCGTATGGTGAGTTTAGAGAAAAAAGGGGACATACAAGACGAATTAGAACTATACGTTGGGTTGCTGCGGTTGCAGCCGTGTGGGTATTGGCATTGGGCATTACCTTGTGGATGACCTTGGGGGAGAAAGAAAACGTGGTCCCGACCCCACTGGTTTCGAAAATTATTCCGGCCGGGGAGAAGAAAGCCACGTTGACTTTAGCAGATGGTACGAAAGTTAACGTGGAAGAAATAGCGACACAAGTGTTGTTGGAGAAGGGTATGAATATTGAATATAAGAATGGGGAGATTGCTTATAATAAAGGTGAGGAAAAAACGACAGAGGTTATTTATAACAAACTGGAGGTTCCTCGGGGTGGAGAGTGTATAATCACGCTAGACGACGGGACTAAGGTATGGGTAAATGCGGAAACGAAGTTGAAATATCCGGTGGCTTTTGTTGGTGATTGTCGTGAAGTGTTTTTGGAAGGAGAAGCATTTTTTGACGTGACAAAAAATGAAAAACCTTTTGTTGTGAAGACTGCTTTTGGAGATGTGCGGGTGTTGGGAACAGCATTTGGAATAAGTGCTTACACGGGTGAACCGGAAAGTTATACTACTTTAGTAAGAGGCAAAGTAAGTGTTGAAAGAGAAGGGGGTAAACCTATTGTCGTTTTACCAGGTGAACAGGTAGTGACTTCTAAAGACGGACAGATGATAAAGAAGGAGGTGGATGTTGAAGAGTTTGTGGGTTGGAAAGATGGAATTTACGTGTTTAAGGAGAAGAGTTTGGGAGAGATTATGAAGACGTTGGAGAGGTGGTATAATATATCCGTAGTTTTCCAGGAGAAGAGTTTGGTTGATTTGCCGTTTACGGGTAATTTGAAACGTTATGATGATATAAATGTATTTTTTGATGCTTTGACCCGTACGGGGGATATGAAGTATCGGGTGGAAGGAGATCAAGTGATCCTATATAAATAAAAACGAGATAACGGGCTACAAATTTCTCAGGTTCGATGTCCATTATCTCATCTTAACAAGTAATTTACAAATCTATGAAAAAAAATCCATTTTTAAGGTGGAAAAGGCTTATAAAGTGTAGAAGCTTTTTTCACGTGATGAGTTTGACGCTTGTTCTGACATTGGGTAGTTTGTCAGGATATGGCGCAAAAGCCGTGCGAGACACTATTTCATTGAATTTGCAAGAGGTGAAATTGGAGAGGTTCGTGGAGGTGATGAAACAGAAAACGGGATTGAATTTCCTGTACAATTCATTGCTGTTTAAGGATGCAAAACCTGTTTCCGTGACGGCAACCGGTGAAAATTGGGAAACGGTGTTGAAGAGAGTCTTGGATAAGGAGGGGTTCACGTATGATGTGAAGGATGAAATTGTGGTGATTAAGCGGAAAGCTGAAACTACGGATGAAAAGTTTGTTATTGTAAAGGGGAAAGTGATTGACTCACGTAAAGAACCGCTTCCGGGTGTAACCGTGTTACTGAAAGGTATGACGATTGGGACGGTGACGGATGTTAAAGGCGAGTTTTCCATTCGGGTTCCTCAAAGCGTAGATTCTTTGATTGTCAGTTTTATCGGGATGCAGACCGTGTATTTGAAACTTGAAAAAGATAAGTTGGAGTACACGGTTGTCATGAAAGAGGATGTCACGCAGTTGGGAGAGGTGGTTGTTACCGGATACCAGGAGTTTGATAAGACCAGAATGGCCGGATCCGTTTCTTCCATTAAGGCTGAAGATTTGTATTTTAATGGAACGAATACTTTGGAACAGGCTTTACAAGGGCGTTTGCCGGGAGTTGTTATCACTAACACGAGCGGGTTGGTTGGAGTTCGCCAGAAAACAAGAGTTCGTGGAACTTCTACTTTGTTAGGTAGTCAAGAGCCTGTTTGGGTTGTGGATGGAATTATACAGGAAGATCCGCTTCCATTTGATACGCAGACGTTCAATAGCGTGGGAGAGATTAATTCCGATAATTTTGATTACATACGGAATTTTGTGGGTAGTTCCATTTCTTGGTTGAATCCCAATGATATAGAGAGTATTACTGTTTTAAAAGATGCTTCTTCCACCGCTATTTATGGAGTTCGGGCTGCCAACGGGGTCATCGTTATCAAGACGAAACGGGGGAAAACGGGTGCCGCTTCAATTTCTTACTCGGCTTCGATGAACGTGGCAGAACAGGTAACTTATGATAAACTGGAATTGATGAATTCAAAAGAACGGGTGGCTGTATCCCGGGAAATTTTTCAGAGAGGATTGACAGCTTCTTGGTCGAATAATAATATCGGTTATGCCGGTGCACTAAGTCAATATCTGAATAAAGAGATTTCTGGAGAGGAATTTGAGAAACGTGTAGCAAAATTGGAAACAACCAATACGGATTGGTTTGATATTCTTTTCCGTAATCCGTTTAGTCATAATCATTCGCTTTCAATTTCTGGGGGAAGTGAAGATGTGCGGTATTATACGTCTTTGTCATACAGTTCCACTAAAGGTACAGCGGTTGGGAATGATTCCGAATCTTACGGGGCGAGCGTGGGATTGGATATGACGGTGACAGATAAGTTTAGAGCTTCGTTTACATTGGCCGGTTCTCATGGTACGACAAAAGGTTTTACGATTGTCAGTCCTTATGAGTATGCGACAAAAACGAATCGGTCTATTGCCGCTTATGAAGATAATGGTGAGTTAGCTTATTATCAAAAAGAGAGTGGTTATTTGTTTAATATTATCAATGAGAGAGATGAGTCCGGAACTTCAAATAAAACATTGTCGTTGAATACGAATTTGAATTTGAATTATGATTTCACGGAATCTTTGAAGTTTCAGATGCTGGGAAGTGTGAATATAGCTTCTGTTATAGGAGAGTCTTGGGCAACGGAGAAAACAGAATATATAGCTAAAATTCGGTACTATGATTATGGTGCCTATAAAGCGGTTGATGATAAATATAAAAACTCACCGCTTCCGGTTGGTGGGGAGTATAGTCAAGATGAGAATAAAACGGTATCTTGGAACTGGAGAAATTCGCTTTCTTACGATAAAGTGTTTAATGGGGTACACGCTTTAACTACGATGTTGGGATTGGAATTGAGTAGTACGAAAAATACAGGTTTTTCTTCCACGGCTTACGGTTATCTGAAATATAGGGGAAAGTCATTTGCTCAAGTTCCAACGGTGTTGATCAATCCGTATGGCAAAACAGAATATGCAAACGAGTTAATGAAGAAATTTACACGGAAGGTGACAGACCGGAAGACCAATCAACTAGGCGCTTATTTGACAATGAATTATGCTTATGACGGTAAATATGTTGTGAATTTCAGCGTGAGATTGGATGCTTCCAACCGTTTTGGGCGTTATGCCAATGAGAATTTTAACCCGGTGTGGGCCGGAGGACTTCGTTGGAATGTATCCCGGGAGGCTTGGTTCAGCAAACAGAATATCGTGTCTGATTTGAGTTTGCGTTTCAGTTACGGGTATCAGAGAAATATGGCAACAAATTATAGTCCCTCTTTGATTGTGAAAGTACCGACTGGAGCACTTAGTGAAATTACTGATTTGAATACGGGAGATGATTTGCTGGAAATCAGTTCTTTGCCTTATGAAGATTTGCGTTGGGAAAAGACCTCTTCTTATAATTACGGTTTAGATATGGGATTGTTCCAAAATAAGATACGGGTAGGTTTTGAGTATTATGTGAAGAAAGGAAAGGATATGATTACTTCTTTACTGGTGCCTCGTGAGTATGGTATAGAAAATATGCCGGTGAACGGGGGAAGTATGGAAAATTCAGGATGGGAGTTAAGTGTAAATTTCACCCCGGTACGGACTAAGAATTTTACTTGGGATATGGGAATGAATACCTCCAAGAATAATAATGAGATTACAAAAGTGGGAGTCCAAAATCTTACTTGGAAAACTGCTGTTGGTGGAAACTATTACAAGAAAGGTTATCCCGTTTCTGCTTTTTGGGCATTTGATTGTGATGGTATTGATCCGGAAACCGGTTATCCGATTATTAATTTGGATGTTCACGATGGGAGTGATCCGTTAAATGATCCAACGGCTTATATGAAGTATGCCGGAAAATTAGATCCGGATTTCACGGGTGGATTGACCATGTCATTCCGCTATAAGCAATTATCGTTGTCTACCAGTTTTTATTTACAAGTAGGCGGTAAAAAGTTTTTGATGGAAGCTTACGCATCGCAGACTCTTCCTTCTGAATATGAGAATTTGTCTTCCGAGTTGAATAAACGTTGGCGTCCGGGGGATACGTCTGCAAAATTCCCGGGTTTGCCGGATAAGAATGTGGTGAATTTTTATCTGCCAAACAATAAAACATATAGTAATGTTTACGAGATGTATAATTATAGCGATGTAAGGGTAGTGAATGCTTCTTCCTTGAAATGCAATCGTATTTCGTTAAATTATTCTTTCCCGGAACAGTTGGCCAAACGTTTTGGCGTGAAATTCATTAGTATGGGGGCAAGTATGTCCAATCCATTTACCATTGCGCATAAAGATTTTAAGGGACGAGATCCGGAAGTGGCAACAGGTGCGCAACCGATAACGAGTTCCTATTCATTCAGTCTTAATGTAACCTTTTAGTTAATTGATTATGAGAAAGAATTTATATATATGGTTATGGGTAATTTTGTTTATTAGTTCCTCATGCCATGATTTTTTCAAAGAATCCAGCCAGGATTTGATAAAACCTTCTTCTGTGGAGGATTTGCGGTCAGTGATGTACAAGGAGGCTTATCCTTATCAATTTGCATCGGATAACTATTTGATGTTTTTGACGGATGAGATACAATGTAACGGCTTATTACGTAATGAGTATGCAACACAACATGGAAATGCGACTCCCGTGTTTACCTTCAATCCGATGATGTTTGACGGGGGAGAAGTATTTCCGACAAATGATGTAAATTCATGGAAGATTTATTACGAGAAAATTAAGGGATGTAATGTAATTATTGATTACGTATCCGAGGTTTCCGGAACGGAACAAGAGAAAAATGCATTACTTGGGCAAGCCATGTTATTGCGGGGATATTATCATTTGAAATTAGCCATGATTTATTGCCAGGCTTATAGAGCTTCCGGTGTTGATCCGGAAAATGCATTGGGGATACCTTTGATGTTAACCATGGATTTGACGGATGAGTATCCTGAACGTCCTTCATTAAAGGCATCATACGCGCAGATAGAGAAAGATCTTTTGGAAGCGGCTTCGTTGTTGAAAGAAAATTATACTCCGGAAAGTGTATATCGCGTGGGCGATATTGCAGCTTATGTATTGCTTTCCCGTTTTTATTTGTTCCGGGGAGAGGCGGAAGATTTGGATAAAGCTATCCAATATGCAGGAAAGGCGATCGAAGAGGGACCGATGCTGTCTCGTTTGTCCGTATTCTCTGGAACAGACAAGAGTGTTTTTGATAGTGACCAGAGTACTGAAGTGGTTTGGAATTATGGAACTAATTCTTTTAAAAATACGACATACTTTTTTACCTCAGCTTATTCGGAAACAGTACCTTGGAGTATTTCAACGGAACTACTTAATCAATATGGTTCAAATGATTTGAGGAGAAGCGTTTATTTTGTCCGGACTTTCGGTTCCGGGGAATATGGTGGAAAAATAGGACGAAATTCTTCGTATGGTGGTGACCACGGTATCCGTATGGCAGAAGCTTATTTGAATCGGGCGGAAGCGTTAGCTCGTCGTTTTATGGCAAAAGGAGATGGGAATGATCGAGTGCAGGCATTGCATGATTTGAATACGTTGAGAGAAACCAGATATGTAGATGGCACTTACGTGGAAGAAGAGATTGCGGATGCACAAGATTTGCTGGATTTTTGCTTGCAGGAACGTCGATTGGAATTATGTATAGAGGAAGGATTCCGTTGGTTTGACATTAAACGTTTAGGTTTGTCTGTAACCCATAAATACATTGATAGTGAAGGGGTCGAACAGGAATATGTATTGGAAAGTAATTCGCTGTTATATGCTTTACCGATCCCGTATGATGCGATAGAACGGAATTATAAATTAAAACAAAATCCCAGATAGTTATGAAATGGAATAATTATTTCTATATAGGGTTGCTGCTGCAATTGGTGTTGGCGGCTTCCTGTTACGATGAAAAGAGTTTGGAACCTTCGGGAGAAATTTCCAGTTATTCTGTTCCCCAAGGAACGCATGATTATGATGATGTGATTGTGGATATTTTCAATCAGTATGGTAGTTGTTTGTTATATAAATATACAGATAAAGATACTTATTGGACTCCTTCCGGTTGGATGAATGGTGTTTTAGGGGAAGAGGGGAAAAATGGTTATATAATAACACCTGCAGATGAAGCTTATGTGGGAGAGCAAGTGGATTTAATTCGGAAAGCATGGTTTGCTCCTTATTCCGAAGAGTTTTTGAAGAAATTTCTGCCCGTAAAAATTATGCTTTGTGCTGATATTGATTCTGTATATATGCAATGGGATTTTTCGTCATGGCCTGCTAAGCAAGTTTATAAGTCGAAGAAAGTGAAAGCGTGGTACAATTACGACAATATTTGTGTGTCTTACGGTAATGAGGATGTAAAGAGTATGACAAAAGCGGACTCTCTTGCTTTCTGGAGGAAGATGGGATATATCTTTGTAGAGAGTATGATCGGTAGAAAACAAACGATTCCCACGAAAGAATTTGAAGAGATTACAAATTATCAGACGAATGGAATTGGTTATTTGAAAGCTTCGGAATTATGGAAATTGGGTGTTCCGCGTTCCGTCAGTTATAATGTAACCGTGGAAAATGATTGGAAAAGTTTTTTATTGATGATGGTTACTTGTTCTGAAGAATTTTTGACCCGTACGCCTGAATTCAATAGTGATTGGGATTATACGGAAAAGAATTGGGATGGCCTTCTGAACCCGGTGAAAGATGTGAACGGTCTGTTGAAGAAACGTTATGACATGGTACGGAATTATTTTATCGAGAATTATAACATGGATTTGCAAAAAGTGGGCAATGAATTAAATCGTTAGTATGAAGTATTTGTTGATTGTATTGTTATCCCTGTATGCTTTTAGTAGCGGGGCTGGAAGTCGTGTGATTTTGAATGAGGAAGGAAAAGAGGTATCGATCGCTGAATTTATTCGGAAAGATACCCCGAAGGATTCCGGATTCTTCAATGTTTATGTGCAGGATGGAAGGTATTATCTGGAAATTCCGGATGATAAACTTCAACGGGATATTTTAGTGGCAGTGACAATCGTCAAGGGTGCTGCCCAAAAAGAACGAAGTCGGACTGCCCGTTTCGGGTATGGTGGTGATTCGGTGTTTGATCGGATGATTCGCTTTACCAAGAATCGGGACCGGATTGAAATAGTTTCTCCCCAGGTGGTTTACCTGGGGGATTCTACCGGATTGTATGATAAGTACTATCAAAATCTGGAATCTCCGGCTATCGCCTCTTTGAGGATTGAGGCTCGTTCCGAGAATTCATATTTGGTGGATATTACAGACTTGTTTTTGAGTGACAGTGATTTATTTGCTTTAAAAGGGGCTAAAGAGGCCTTGAAATTAGGCGGTTATCAGCAAGGACAGTCTTATGCGTTGGACGTGAAGGCTTTTCCGGAAAACATCAACTTCCGATCCATCAGAAGTTATGGTCCGACAGGAGAGGTGAAGAAAGGAGAATTTCCTTCCACGCTTTGGGAAGTGGGAGCTTCTTGGTATTTGTTACCGGAAAAGCCGATGAAACAGAGAGTGTTTGACGAGAGAGTGGGGTATTTCGCTTTCTCGTTGGAGGGAATGGTGAAACGCACGGATTTGATGGATAAAACGATGATGGCAACACGTTGGCGTTTGGAACCTAAACCGGAGGATATGGAGAAATATTTGCGAGGAGAATTGGTTGAACCCGTGAAACCGATCGTGTTTTATATCGATCGAGCTACACCGAAGTTTCTAGTTCCTTATTTTATTAAAGCGGTCAATGTATGGCAAGGGGCTTTCGAGAAAGCCGGGTTTAAAAATGCCATTTATGGGAAGTTAGCCCCCACACCGGAAGAAGATCCGGATTATTGCGAGGGGGATATTCGTTATCCGTTGGTGTCCTATAAAGCTTCTCCCATCCCAAATGCTTACGGACCGATGGTTTTTGATCCGAGGTCGGGAGAGATTATCACGTCGCATATTGCTATTTTTCATTCCGTATTGGAGTTGATTCAGCGTTGGTATTTCGTGATGTGTGGGGCGGTGGACCCTCGTGCTAGGGAATATCCTCTGAGTCAAGAGGTGATGGGAGAACTGGCAGCTACCGTGTTGACCCATGAGGTGGGGCATACGTTGGGATTGCGTCATCATTTTATGGGGAGTACGGCTTATCCGGTGGATAGTTTGCGGAGTAAGACCTTTATCCGGCAACACGGGTTGGGAACTTCGATTATGGATTACCAGCGGTTTAATTATGTTGCACAACCCGGAGACGGGTTAGAACCGCAGGATTTATTACCCCGTATCGGTATATATGATGAATTTGCGATAGAATGGGGATACCGTTATTTCCCGGAGGCGAGTGATTTGAAGCGGGATAACGAGAAGTTGCGGGCATGGGTGGATGAAAAGCGTTATGATCCGAAGATGGTTTATATCGAGGAAACGACTTACGGTGATCCTCGGGTGCAATCGGAGGATAGCGGGGATGACGTGATTAAAGCAAATCGTTTGGGAATAAATAACCTGAAATATATTATGACCCATCTGGAAGAGTGGACGGATGGAAATGATCCGGATTATTATGTTTTACGGAAACGTTATTTGTCTGTTTTGAACCAGTACCAGAATTATGTGGAACATGTGTTGCGTTACGTGGGAGGGCGTTACTCGGATAATCCTACCCGCGAGGAGGAATTGAAGGTAAACCAACCGGTTCCTCGGGAAAAAGAGGAAGAAGCATGGGCTTTTTTAGAGGAGTTCGTGTGTCACGAGCAGGATTGGCTTTTCGTGGAAGAGATCATGGAAAAGACCGGGGTGAATGCTGAATTTTATGAACAGGAAGAGGCGTTGGGAAAGTTGACAAAATGGTTGTTGAAATATTCGATGTTACATAAAAACAGACAGTTGAACGAGGATGGATTTACGGTGGACGAGTTGTTGAATCGTTTGTATTCGGTTATTTTCGAGACGAAAGGGCAGAATGGCAAGTTATCCCAGTATGATCAGGCGTTACAACGTGGTTTGCTTCAAAATCTGGTGGTAAACGTGGAGAATCCTTATAACCTTTCTAATGGTGTCGGTGTCGTGATACAGCAGGTGATTATGAAAATAAAACGATATGTACAAATCAAGGCGGAGGGGTGTGAAGATACGTTGACTGCGAGCCATTATAAGACACTTTATAATTTTATTGCCCTGTGGGAAAAAGGGGGAAATAAAGCATTGATTGAATTGAATTAAAAATATTGGGAATGAAAGTATTAAATGTATGTTTGGTTCTGTTGGTAACTTTGTTGTTCGCTTGTCCGGTTGTGGCACAGCAAGATGCGAAGCCTATGACCTATGAACAATTCAAAGAACAGAAAGATTTACAGACAGATAAGGGTTTTTATACGATTTATCGTTTGAATGATAAGTATTATTTGGAGATTCCGGCAGAAGGAATGGGAAAAGAAGTGCTGATTACCACGCAAGTGGCACACGGTATGGCAGCTTTTGTTTCTGATGCGTCCGGGGTAATCCGGTTTTCGGAGGGGCGGAATAATACCTTGCAGGTGGTACGCAACCGCTTGACCGATGTCTCGGCGGATTCCACGGACGTGTGTATGATAATGGCATTGAAAAAATCGGGACTTGTACCGATTGATTATACATTCCCGATCGTGGCCCGGGGAGAGGATGGAAAGTCTGCCATTATTGAATTGACAAATGAATTGAATAATCCGGGAAGCGGGTTGTTTAACGTGAGTTCATATGCTTGGTTGAGTCATCCGGATCCTTCCCGTTCTTGGGTGGACGGTTGGAGAATGATAGATAAAGGGGTGGTTTTTTCGGTGACTCGCGGACAGTCGGATTATCAGTCAAATCCCCAGACGCAGGAGGGACGTGATATTGCTAGCCGATATATTCTGGAGATGGTGATACAGCAACTTCCGGAGAGGAGGATGAATTTGAAGGTCAGTCATCCCGCGTATGGATTCGAGACAATAGGAGTAACAGAGTACGATTCTAAAGAATATGTAGCACGAAAAAAGGAATATATTCAGAAATGGAATCTGACCGCTGCCGTTAAAGAGATGAAGAAACAGAAAAGAGGGATGGTGATAGAACCGGAAAGACAGATTTGCGTGTATATAGACCCGGTGACTCCGGATCCTTTCGTGGTGTGTATAAAAAATGCAGTGAATCAGTGGGGAAAGGCTTTTGAGGCTGCCGGATGGAAGAATGTTTTCCGGTTTAGTTCCGATAAGGAGGATGCTTCGTTGAGCTATAGGACGATTTTGTTCCGTTGGGGAAGTGCCTACAACGGGATATACTCTTCGGTAATAGAGAATCCGGTGACAGGGGAGATTTTATGTGCCCGAGTGAACGTGATGGATGTTGCGGCGGATGAGTTGTTGGGAATGTATTTTTTGCAATGTGGATTGCTGGACGGGAGAATCCGGAAGGATTTGCATAGTTTGGCCGTACGGCAGGATGTATTGACAGCGCAGGTGGCAGCGGCTTTTGCTGAAGTCTTGAAGATGAAACCTAACAAGGCCGGATATACGGTTTTTACACCTGCTGATATTCGTTCCGAGAAGTGGTTGAATCGTTATGGAATAACGGCATCCATTACTTCCGGCGTGACGTTCAATTATCTGGCACAACCGGGGGATGGCGTGAGCGTGAAGAATCTTTTTCCCCGTGTGTCTGCTTATGATTATGATGCGATCAGGTATGCTTATGGTAATAGTGATGCTTTACCTTCCATGCGGGGAGCTTTTTATACTCCGGAAGATAAACTTGATCCTTATGCTCAGGATGGCTTTTTGTCGAATGATATATTGAATGCAAGTATACAGGGTGTTGAGTCGGTAAAAAAGATTTATCCACAATTGAACGGGTGGATCAATCGATTGCCGGAGGATCAGAACACGTGGAAGAATGTGTCGGATTTTGCGGTGAGGGCGCAGAGTTTGTTCCAAACTTACTTAACTCAGATGGTGAAGTTGGTGGGAGGACGTTCCGTGCGTCCGATAATTAAGGGGGTAAATGAAACGTTAGTGACTTATGTACCTCGGGAACAGCAGGTAGGGGCTTTGAATTATTTGGAATCAGCGATATTCAGTGAATTTCCGGAATGGGTACGGGTAAAGGAGCTAGAGCAGTCCGGAGTTTTCGATACGGAGCAGATGATGGTTGGGTTGGCTCAGGCGTTGTTAAAGCATTTTATGAATAAAGGGGTGATGGAGTCACTTGTTGCCGGGGAGCGACGATTGGAAGAAAAGGCTTTCACGGCGAAGGAGTTATTCGCTTATATTGATCGGGTTATTTTCGAAAATTTTGATTCAAGTAAAGCGGTATCAACTTATAAACAGGGTATTCAAGCTTGTTTTGTTTCTGATTTTGCCCGATTTATGGCCGAAAACAATATTTCTTTCGGGTTATCAAATGAGGCCAACGGGGTGTATCATGCTTATTTTGTAGAGCTTGCCCGTAAGGTGAAGGATTTAAGCGAGAGACATACTGATGTTTCCACCCGGAGTAATTATCAGGTGATGTTATTGAGGATGAAAAGAGAATATTTTGAAAAACAATAAAAGGTATGAAAAGAATCTTATTTTTGCTATGGGGATTACTGGTGTTTTGCCAGGTTGAAGCACAAAATCGGAAAATAGCATTTGAGAAATCGACTTTACAAGAGGCTTTGAATAAAGCCTCTTCCGTCGGAAAATTGGTATTCGTGGATTGTTACACGGAATATTGCGGGCCTTGCAAGACGATGGATGCTTCGGTGTTCACGTTGGATAGTGTTGCTGATTTTTTTAATTCCACGTTTGTGAATGTGAAGTTGGATATGTTGTCAGAGGATGGTAAGCAATATGCTGATAAATATAAAATCGGTGCGTATCCTTCATTCTTGTTGCTAGATAATAAAGGGGAGATTGTGTACAAGTTTGTCGGGGGAAAAACGGCAGACGTGTTTATGGCAGAGATCAAGAAAGGTATGAAACCGGATAATCGGGTTGCCTTGATGAATGAAACGTATGCTTCCGGGAAATATTCTAATGATTTTTTACGTGAATATCTCCAGTTGAAGTTAACATTATTGGAAAAAGAAGAAAGTCTTCGGATCGGGAAAGAGTATTTTGACAGACTTTCCCCAGAGGAACGGGTAAAACCGGAAAATTGGTTTCTGTTTGAAGATCGGGTGCTGGGAGGAGTCAATAGTTCGAATATGCGTTATTTGTTGGAACATTGGCAAGAGTTTGTGAAAGAGTGCGGTGAAGAGAAAGTGTTTGATAGGATTGCTTCGTTATACAGGGATATGACGGAATGGGTATTGCAGGGATGGTATTTTAATGATTTTGAACGTAATCCGAAAGATTTTGAATATTATAAACAAAGAATAGCGGCGATACCAATTCATTTTCAACATGATTATCTGGTTATGATGGATGTGAATAAGGCTGTTTGTGAAGAAAATAAGACAATGGCCCGGAATCTTTTGGAGGAGTATATTGCTGATTTTGATAAGAAGAATCAACAAGTCATGTTCGGAGGAATGTCTTTATTTCCTTCAAAAAACGGAGTGTATGATTCACAACTATTGAGAATTGCCCGTAAAGTTGTTCAGGGAGATGGTTTGGAGAATCTGGTGAGTTATTTTAAATCGATTTTACCTCCGGATGAAGCGTACGTGGGAGAAAAGTATGATGTGCAGAATTTGAAAGACAAGATTGGTTCCACAGTGATCATTCCCTTTTTTCATCCGACGAAACCTTTGTTTTGGTATTCTTTTGAGCGGCAACCGGGGGAACGGGCATATTACGCTTATGATGTGAAAAATGGAAAACGGGAGGTGTATGATTACCGGGTTATAGATAGTTTGGTTCGGAAGATGTTCCCGGGAGAGGAAGATCGGGTGTATTATAATCCTGAATTTGATGAAAATGGGTTAGTGGCTAAATTGGAAATAGAAGGTAAGGTATTCGTGTATGATGCAAAGAATAAATCTTTGATTCCTTCAGAACGCAAAAAGTATCCGTCTATTCGTCCGTATGGGGTTTCTCCTGATTTGAAATACGAGTTAATAGTGAAAGATGAAAATCTTTGGTTAGAGGATAAAGAGCAGAAAAGAGAGACTCAATTAACTTTTGACGGGGGGAAGGATTACGGGTTTGAAACGGCAAGTATCGAATGGTTGTCAGAGGATGGAGCATTTTATATTACGAGAGAGGATAAACGAAGTATTCGGACGTTTCCTTTGGTGTATTCTTTGCGGGAACCGGCTCCGGTTGTCAGCGAATATAAATATGAATTACCGGGAGATACTGCCGTTTTGAAACAGGAATTGTTTATCGGGAACGTGAGAACGGGGATGTTTAAGAAGGTGGATGTTGTGAAGTGGCAGGGACAGTTGTTGGAAGTATTGAGAGTGTCGGATGTACATGACCGGGCATTTTTTATACGCAAAAAGGGAACTAGGGATGAGTTCGAATTGTGTTCGGTGGATGCGAAAACGGGGGACGTGAAGGTGATTTTGCATGAAGTGAGTAAACCGTATTTAAATGAGGAGTTGTTCAGTTGTCGGGTGTTGAATGGAGGTGAGGACATTCTTTTGTGGTCGGATCGTTCCGGTTGGGGACATTATTACCACTATGATGGAAATGGCAAGTTGCTGAATGCCGTGACTTCGGGGGAATGGACTGCCGGACGGATCATGAAGATCGATACGGTAAAAAAACAGATTTACTTGTACGGATATGGTAAAGAGAAAGGGTGTAATCCGAATTACACGCATATGTATCGTGTCGGTTTCAATGGAAGACGTTTAACCCTGTTGACTCCGGGAAATGCCACGCATAGTGCATTTGTTCATTTAGGGGGAGGTTTGATCGTGGATAATTTTTCCCGTATTGATACGGTTCCTCAAATTGCCGTACGTGATATAAATGGTCGTTTACTAACCATTTTGGAAAAAACTGATATATCTCGGTTACTGGAATACGGTTGGAAATATCCGGAGCAGTTTACCGTGAAGGCGGCAGATGGGAAAACAGACCTCTACGGGATTATGTGGAAGCCTTATGATTTTGATCCTTCTAAGAAATATCCGATCGTGTCGCAGGTGTACCCCGGACCGCAGACAGAAACCGTGTGGACGGATTTTACGGTTTTTGATCGCTATAATAACACGGCCTTGGCGCAGAGAGGTATCATCGTGGTGTGTTTCGGACATCGGGGCGGTTCCCCGTATAGGGACAAAGCGTATGCAACTTACGGGTATGGTAATTTGCGGGATTATGCTTTGGCGGATGATAAGGCAGGACTTGAGCAGTTAGGACGCAGGTATTCATTTATTGATACGAACAGAATAGGTATATTCGGACACTCAGGGGGTGGTATGATGGCTTTTGCGGCAATTTGTACTTACCCCGACTTTTATAAGGTAGCCGTGGCTTCTTCCGGAAATCACGATAATCGTATATACAATCGTACCTGGGGAGAGACTTACCAAGGAATCGGGGACGATCATAAATTTACAGTGAAAACTAATCAGAAATTGGCAAAATATTTGAAGGGTCATTTACTTTTGGTTACGGGGGAAGTGGATAATAACGTGCATCCGGCTAACACATTTCGGGTAGCCAATGAATTGATTCTGCAAGGGAAAGATTTTGATTTGCTACTATTACCGAATCAAGGACATGCTTATGAGGGACCTTATAAATCTTATTTTGAGAAGAAGAAAAGGGATTATTTCACGAAGTATTTATTGGCAGAATAATAGTACGAATTGTATAAGTGTGAAAGGAGATTTCCGGTAAAACGGATTTCTCCTTTTGGTAATTATATACAATTTTATTGTGAGAGGTTAACTCCTGCATGCAAGAAGGAATATTTACCATTCATAATCAAATGGATAAGGGATTAACTTCTAAGACAAGCGCCAATTAATTTCACCACGGAGACGTATCAGGGATGTTCGTGAACGTCTTTGATACGTCTTTGATACGAAAATGATACGTCTTTAATCCCTAAGAATATCGAATATACTGCAGAAGATAAACGTGTATTACCTGGGAAAAGTTTACTTTATATTTCGTTGTAAAGTGGTATATAAGTACCAAGATAAAGATGACATAAAGCTGAGATCTATTTGGATGGTGTTGTCTTTATCTTTTTTTTCTTAATGTTAAATTTATGATTTTATTAAGAAATACTTGGAAAATCCAAAATAATGTTATATATTTACAGAGAGCAATGATAGGAACGAGAGTTTGATTTGAAATTAGTAACCTTTAAAATGAAACGAGATGAGAACTAAATGGAATCAAATGGTAATCGTAGTTCTGCTACTGGTCGTCATCACGAGTATTGTTGTTTACATGTGGATTGGTTGTGCGGAGTTGATCCATTTTTTTGATCACGCTGCAGGCAAGGCTTTCACGGGGATGAAAGTGATAGGATTGTAACAGTACGAATGTTGTAAGTCCGGGAGTGGTGAAAACCTGGGGAATTGGTTAAGTGGTAGATTAACCGAGAAAGGGAGAAATGGCGGATAAATTTTCCGAGTCATGTCAATAACCCGATAAATATTGCTATTTTTGTAGGTGTAAAACGTATATGTAAATGGCACCTAAAACGATTCGGGTATTATCTTTATTCTCAGGCTGTGGTGGAATGGATTTAGGATTGGAAGGAGGATTCTTGATCCACAAGGGGTGTATTAACGAGCAAACTAATCCTGATTTTATCGAAAAACAAGAACGAGGTAATTTAGTAAAATTACGTTCTACTCGTTTTCAACTTGTTTTTGCCAATGATATTTTAAAAGAGGCCCGGACGGCTTGGACGCATTATTTCGCCAAGTATGGTTACTCGCCGGATGTCTACCGGGAAGAGAGTATCGTGGATCTCGTGAAACGTCATAAGGCGGGAGAAAAGATTTTTCCGGAGGGAATAGATGTGGTTACAGGAGGTTTCCCATGTCAAGATTTCAGCGTTGCGGGGAAACGTAATGGCTTCAATTCTCACAAAGACCACAAGGGAAAAATAATTGAAGGGGAGATTGCCTCGGAGGAAACCCGCGGTAAGTTGTATATGTGGATGAAAGAGGTGATTGAAATCACGAAACCCAAGTTATTTATTGCCGAAAACGTGAAAGGATTGGTGAATCTTTCGAACGTGAAAGAGATTATTCAACGGGACTTTTCTCGGGCGGATGGAGACGGATATATCGTGTTGGAGCCTCGTGTACTGCACGCTGCGGATTATGGTGTTCCCCAATCCCGTGAACGGGTAATTTTTATCGGTATTCGTAAATCCGCATTAACTCCTGCAGCTCGTGAGGCTTTGACGCGTGATGTTATTCCTGATGAGTACGTGCCTTACCCGTTTCCCAGTCACGCGTACCATATTAAGAACAAGGGATTGATAGAACCTCAAACGGTGGGAGATATGTTTGCCGGATTAAAAGAACCGGAATATAGCACAGATCCTTCACAAAGGGTTTATTCTAAAGCCAAGTTTATGGGAACTCATTGTCAAGGGCAGACAGAAGTGGATATTAATGGGATCGGACCGACGATTCGGGCTGAACATCATGGTAATATAGAGTACCGACGATTGTCAAAAGAGCATGGCGGTATCCTTGACAAGGAATTGAAAAAGGGATTGAAAGAGCGTCGTTTAACTCCGCGAGAATGTGCGTTGATTCAGACCTTTCCTTTAGATTATGAATTTGTGATTCCTCGGGAGGACAATAAACAGGGATATATTCTAAGTCCTTCGGCAGCCTATAAGATCATAGGAAATGCTGTCCCCCCTCTGCTGGCATATCATATAGGGAAACGGATTGAAAATTTGTGGAATCTTTATTTCGGACCCGATGAAGTCATTATTTAGTTTTCACGTAAGGATTTTGACTTAATTCGTTAGCCGCCGTCTTCTACAATTTTAATCGGAAAATATCGGATACCTGTTTGAAACCGTGATGCTCGAAGAATTGATGAGCAGAATGATTGTTGACACCTGATTCGAGGTAACAATCTTGTATTCCATTTGCCCGGAAACTCTCGGTTGCTCTTTGTAATAATTCCTGACCGATACGTTTTCCCCGGTATGCAGGATCGACACTGAGATCAAAAATAACCCCGTAAGGAGAGGCTCCGTCATTCGTGATGCCAAATAATACAAAACCGATGATTGTTTCGCCTTCCAGGTAGAGCAGGAGAGTATTGTCCGGGTTATCCACTTGTCGGTCGAGATACTTTAGCCATATTTCTTTATAATTCGGGGCAAGTTCGTTGCTGTCAAGAGCGATGCCCATTTGCAATTCTCCATGGGAAATGTAGGCTTTGTGTGACTCGATGATACGGGAGAAAAATTCGCAAAGTTGTGTTCTGTAATCGGTGGAATATATTGTTATCATGCGTGTAGATTTATTGTAATTTTCTTCTATTATGTTTTTTGCGAAGATAGTGAATAATTGCACGAATCATAATTTTCATGCTGAAATATATTCCAATGGTGGTAATAATGACAAGTACGACAGCCGTGAAAACACCAAACTCTTTAGATATCATAGAGAATACGGGTGCTTCACCGTTACCTTCCAATAATACCCCGAAAAGAGAGGCTATAGAGATAAAAAGAAGAATGTTCTTCGTGCTGTTAGCTTCTTTCAGATCAGCAATATTATTGGCATTTGTTAGGGATTTATCCACTCTTTCCGTGATATCTTTCAATTGTTGTTCATCAACGTCGATTCGCAGTCTTCGGCTTGCCTCGTGATACATATGCTTGTGGGACATATAGCGTAAGTAACGCACGGAATCGAGTTGTAGAATCACGTCGGATAAACTGATGCTTAAACGGGCATTTTGTTCAATCATATCCAGTATCTTGTCGTTGATGATCGTGAATCCTTGTTGTCCGTCTTTCGATTCCGGATGACTGTTATCTTTAATTGCTTGGCGGGAATTGAAAATATATTTATTCAGTACATAGTTAATCGTGTGTTTTTTAGCCAATAGGATTTCGATTAGCACGAGATATTCCGGCCAGCTGACGTGATAGCGGTCTCGTCGGGCCAAGTGCTTCTTCCAGTCGGTAGGAGCTTCTTTCCCGCGGTTCCCGTACGTACCGATAACGAGACTCATGTTTTCATTTGTCAGTACGAGATCATCGGTATCGATAGCGATGTTTTTTCCGCAAATATCTTCGAAACTGGAATCCATGCGGTAAGGCCATTCTTCGGGATAAAGACTCATGAGGCCCACGAGTTCCGCCTTGTGACATTGTTCGATGTGTTCGATAACCAGGTCTTCCCGCATCTGGTCAAAACGAATTCGTCCCTCGTGACCGATACTTTCCCAAATGTCCAGAAAAATATAATTATGACATCCGTATTCGAATTCTTTGGAATCCTTGTTTTTTCTTAAGTTTTGTCTCTGCTTGTCAAAAAAATAGCGATAACGCCTTTGCACTTCATCGAAAGTAACACCTTTAATTTTCACGTTTGTCGTGTGGGCGTGTGATTCTTCATCGATGTGTAAGTCGCTAATTGAAACTACTTTTAAAGAACCATCGATTTCTTGGCCTTTCTTTTTGTTGTTATATACCCAATGCTCCACGTGTTGCACGATCCCGGCTACGGCAATCAGTTGATCCGTGTTGAATGGAACGTCCGTCTGGCAAAATTTGGTCCCGTTAATTCTTCCTGTCGGGCTCACGATGATCCGGTAGGAAATTTCAACCGTCTTGTTGAAGAACACGGCTGCCCGTACATGTACATGTCCCCATAGCTTAGCGGGTGCGTTCCCGTCAATATCAATACATATATCAAAACCTTTCAGGCGATAACGGTTGATCACTTTATCCGTGTGGGTAAATAACTGGTCATCAAAATGTCCGTCATCATCTTTCTTGATGAAGAAATTCGTTTCGGGAGTCAAGGGAATTTCAATTTCCGCAGAGGTAAAGGTCTGTATTAGAATGATGGAAAATTCATTGTAGATAAGCCCGGATTCACACTGGTTGTAATTTCTCATAATACGCACGTTTCGTGCAAATATAATCAAATTTTATAAAATTGATAATCATCATGCGTTATCGGTTTTTGATCTTGGAACAATATTTGTAAAATACTTGTTTCTTGTAGTTATTTTTCATACATTTAAAGTACGATATTACTAACTAAATTTGTAAACATTATGGGAGGCGAAGGACATGTATTTGATATGATTCAGCGTGCGAAGCAGAATCGAAAAATGCTTCAAAATCGTCGCGATCGGACGAAAGGTCTTATCGAGAAAATGAACGAGAAGCCTTTAACAGGTTATCCGGATAAATTGCCGGAGGGGAAAATGGAGCAAATCGAAAAAGACATAAAGGCAAGAGAACACGATGAAAAGGTCTACTACTCCCGTTTTATGTTTACTTTTCTGGGAATATTGCTATTAGTTATGTTTGTGGCGTGGGGAATGTGGAAGTTATTGGGGGTATGAAATAAAGATTCCGATGTGGAATGTATATTCCGTGAATCGTTTGATACCGGCATTTATAAAAATAAGAAGATATAATTAAAGATTCGTGTTATGGTGAATTTGATTAGAATAACAGATCCGACAGATATTCGTTTACAAAAACTTATTTCTCTTTACGAGGAGGCTTTCCCGGAGGAAGAGAGACGAAAAATCAAGCAATTGAAACGGTTGATAAGCGAAAGATCGGAAATGTATTTTAATGCTATCGAGACAGACGGTATTTTAGCCGGTTTGTTTATCTACTGGGATATGCAAGATTTTTATTACCTTGAACATTTAGCCGTTTTTACCCCGATGCGTAATCTGAAAGTCGGACAACAGGTGTTGGACTACATTGCAGAACATTTAACCGGTATGCGATTGTTGGAAGTGGAACCGACCACGGATGAAATAACGACTCGTAGGGTAAATTATTATCGTCGAAACGGGTATGAGATTCTCGATAAGACTTACATGCAACCTTCTTATGACGAGGATATTGAAGTGGGTAACCTTTGGATTATGGGTAATCGGAAGTCTGATCGTTTACAGGAGTTTATCGAGCGTATAAAACAAATGGCTTACAAGGAGAATCGATAGTTTCTAGTGGAGGCTAAAAGAAAAAGGATCGATTTCTCGATCCTTCCTTCGTAGCGGGAGCCTGACTCGAACAGACGACCTTTGGGTTATGAGCCCAACGAGCTACCAACTGCTCCATCCCGCAATATTAGTCAAAACATCTTCTGTTTTGCGTCTGCAAAGATAGTGTATATTTATCGTGTATGCAAGTATTTCCTTCTTTTTTTAGAATAAATAAAATTAGCTGTCATGAAATCCCCCCCCACTTACACGAGAGAAGCGTTGATTACCAAGCGGCATTCACTCTCGTGTAAGGAGGGGGTAGGGAGGTAGTTGGTTGGAAAATTACTTTCCTAACATTTCACATACTTCGTTAAATACACATTCTCCGGTAAATCCGAATTTCTCGTCCAATACTTTGGCAGGAGCGGAATATCCGAAGTGGTTTACACCGTGGATACGACCATTGCAACCCACCAGGCCTTCCAAGGTAACGGATAAACCTGCTGTCAGTCCGTATTTCGGTTTGTTAGCCGGTATAACTTGTTCTTGATATGCTTGTGCTTGATGGCGGAATAAACCTTCGGAGATCACGGATACGATCTGAGAGGTGATTCCTTTCCGTTCTTGAAGAAGTTTAGCACCTTCCACCAGTGTAGAAACTTCAGAACCGGAAGCAACTAACACGACATCCGGGTTCTCTCCGGTTTTGCATACCACGTAAGCACCTTTTTCAGCTTGTAAAGCCTCGTCGTAACGGTCTGTTCCCGGAAGATCCGTGATGTTTTGTCTAGACAGGATCAAAGCGGTAGGAGTAGAGGTGTTTTCCATGGCCATTTTCCAAGCGACGGAAGTCTCGGCAGCATCGGCAGGACGCAGGGCCAACAAACTCATCTTTCCGGAATGATTCTCTAATTTCTCCATCAAACGCAATTGGGCTTCATGTTCGATCGGTTGGTGTGTCGGTCCGTCTTCTCCCACGCGGAAGGCGTCATGAGACCAAACGTATTTCACCGGCACTTCCATCAAGGCAGCCAAACGCACGGCAGGTTTCATGTAGTCGGAGAACACGAAGAAGGTTCCGCAAGCCACGAAGATACCCCCGTGGAGAGCGATACCGTTACAGATAACGGCCATGGTCAACTCTGCCACTCCGGCTTGGAGGAATGCACCGCTGAAATCCCCTTTCACGAGGTTACGGGCTCCACCTTTGATAAAGCCGTCGGTTTTGTCTGAATTACTCAAGTCGGCAGAGGAAACGATCATGTTCTCTACCTGTTGAGCCAAGGCCACCAGCACGTCAGCCGAAGCGGCACGCGTGGCAATGTTTGCTTTATGTTGGATTGCTTTATAGTCAATTTCGGGAGCTTTGCCGGATAAGAATTTGTGCAGTTTGGCTGCTAATTCCGGGTTCGCTTTTTCCCAAGCTGCCTGTTCTGCTTTTTTAGCTTTGGCGTAAGCCCGTTTTTCATCGAGTACTTTAGCGTAGAACTCGGCTACTTCCGGGAAAATCGTGAACGGTTTTTGCGGATCGCCACCCAAATTCTCGATCGTCTTTTCAATAGAAGCTCCGGCTCCGGTTAAAGGTTGTCCGTGAGTGGAAACTTTGTCGGAGAAATCTTCTCCGTTAGCCCCCATGGCTCCTTTACCCATCAAGGTTTTACCGATAATCAATGTCGGACGTTCTTTTTCGGCATTAGCGGCTTGTAATGCTTTGATAATCTCGTCAGCGTTATTCCCGTTGATCGTGATTACGTTCCATCCCCAAGCCCGGTATTTGGCAGCGGTGTCCTCGTGAGTTACTTCATTCACGCGGGTGGATAGCTGCACCTCGTTTGCATCGTAGAACATGATCAGGTTGGATAATCCCAGTGTTCCGGCAATACGTCCGGCTCCTTGTGAAATCTCTTCCTGAATACCCCCGTCAGAGATAAAAGCATACGTTTTGTGAGCCATCCATTCTCCGAAACGAGCTACCAGGAAACGCTCCGCGATAGCGGCTCCGACTGCCATGGCATGACCTTGGCCGAGAGGGCCGGAGGTGTTTTCCACGCCTCGTTTGAAGTCCACTTCCGGATGTCCGGGGGTTACACTTCCCCATTGACGGAAGTTTTTCAGGTCTTCCATGCTATACGTACCGATCAGGCTCAACATCGAATACAACATCGGAGACATGTGTCCCGGGTCAAGGAAGAAACGGTCCCGGTTTGCCCATGTCATATCATCCGGATCGAAGTTCAAAAATTGAGAATACAACACGTTAATGTAATCAGCACCACCCATTGCACCCCCCGGATGCCCTGATTTGGCTTTTTCAACCATAGAAGCTGAAAGGATGCGGATGTTGTCCGCTGCTCGATTAAGGATCTTATCCATGCCTATATTTTTTTTGATGAAAATTTTAAATTTTCGGCAAAGGTATGCTTTTCTGTCGGGAAATCAAAGCATGTGAAACTTAAAAGCGTAACCGTTAGAATGTTTCAATTTTTTTGATGCCTAGCCTGTTGAACATGATCCGGTAACGCTTGTATTCCAGCTGTTCTTCGTATTGACATTGGATAACAAAGTTGAGATAATAAGTCTTTTCCCCGTGTACCCGGATACTGTTACCTTCCGCGTCATTCCCGAATATCGGGACTTCCGGGTTATCCATTTTGCGAATGAATTCCGAAACATTGAAACGGATGATGTCATGTATGCCGGGAATCGGGTAGGCACTGATGTTGAGCAGTTGTTTCCGACCCAGTTGTACCCTTTTCCGGTAGAGAATGATTTTTTCATCCACACGTCGGTTTTCGGCTTCGAGCAAGGAGGAACGCCCTCGTAGCTCCATGACTTCGCGAGGAACTTTATTGTCGGAAATAAAATCGAAGCCCTCTTTACTCCAACCGATTTGTTGAGACTTTATGCTGATTTGAACTTTATTGTCATAGAATTTGGAACCCAGTTTGTGGGCGAAGTAGAAGCGCATCAATTCTTTGATCCGGTCTTTCAGCATGTAGCTGATCACTAACGCGATGAAAAAAGGTAGGGTGAAATTTCCGTATTTTTGCTGGAAGGAGAAAGAAACAATCGTGGCGAAAACCATGGACATGCCGGCTGCTATACTGAAAAGAATTTGTTCCAGCAGAAAAGTATTCCTTTTTTTACGTGCAATGAGGTAAAGGTCGCTTTCAATGTATTTTTTCAACATGCCAGCCCGTGAAATGAATTCCTGGTTGTTGCTTTTATTTTCCGTGTTGACGGTTATGTAATTTTTTTCCCATTTGTAATGCAATTCATCTTTTAAAAGTTCCTGCATCGATTTTTTCAACACAAAATAATCTTTCGGGTGTTCCCGGCTTAGAAAATCTTGCAATTTATTGACGTGTTGTTCGACAACATTGCTGATAAACTCATCCCCGAAATGGAAATATTCCAGTGTATTGGCATGAACGGTCGAAACATTGATGATTTTTCGTAAATTTCTGAATTTCGTGGTTACTTGTCGGATATTCGCTAAATATTCTCTTGTGAGATAACAACGGTCTTCCTCGATCGTGCTGTTGATGATGTGCGTGTACTCGTCTCGTAAGGCACTCTTCACGATCGAAGCGAACATTTTGACTTGTGATTCATATTCGGCTGTTGCCGTGCGGGTAGGGGTGGAGGAGAGTTGTCGAAATGCTTTTTCCAACTCTTGAAAAGGAAGCGTGTCCGTTGTTGCCAGATCCCGCAGCAGGTAGACAGGGGTGATCAAACGTACGTTGGATTTTATGTCCCGGTAAAATCGGGTTTTGTCGTACGTCATCGGGTTGATATCCAGACTATGAGGAACAAAGATCCACGTGTTCATCACGAAATCGCTTATGGCTAAACGTTTTCGAGTGATGAACCCTACTTTAAATTCGATAGAGAATTTATCGTGAATCTTTGCTTGAATTTCAATCATGGTTACCCTCCCTTATATAAACAATCCGTTTGTATATCCCAACCACTGTAAAACGGTTTCTCCCCATACGATGATCATGATCCAGGCAATAAACATCATGGTAATACCGAATTTGAACGTGTCACTCCAGCTATATTGATTGGTGGTGTAAAGTAAGGCGGCAGGTTTACTGTTAAAGGGCAACACGTACACGTGTCCCACGAGCATGGCAACGGGAAATGCCAAACTTAGAATTGGGTACCCGAACTTTTGTGCCACCCCGATGGCAATGGGAACAAAGATAAGCGTTTGCATGGTTTTCGATTGGAAAAGCAAGGCACTGAACAACATGGCTCCCGTGAGCAACATGTAGAGCGCCCAGAAGGGAGTTGCTTGCGTAATGCCCAGGTTGTCGAAGGCTGCATTTACTAATGTCCCCGATAGTCCGGTTGCGTCCAATCCGGCTCCCAGCGTGTAGGCTCCGGCGGAGAATAGCAGTAAATGCCACGGGATGTCGACATCATTCCATTTAACCACGCCGATTTTAGGCATCAAAGCGATAACGGCTCCGAGAAATGCTACCGCGGTTTGGTTGATCCCGTGTTGTTTATCGGTGGCCCAAAGGATTAACACGCCAAGGAATATGGCTATGGCTTTGTATTCTTCCTTATTCATCTTGCCGAGTTTGTGCAGTTCTTCCCGCAGGCGTTCCATGCCACCTTCAATTTGAGGAACTTTCTCTTCCGGTTTCAAGGGAAATATAATTTTACTGCCCACGAACCAAGCGATGAAAATTAGGATTATACTCATGGGGAATGCCGCGGTGAACCAATCTTGGTAGCTGAATCCATTCCACCCCATGGCCCCTGCTATTAACGATCCGGCGAGCAAGGTAGCTCCCGATCCGGTTAGAAAGCCGTTCGCCCCCAAGTTGATCTGGTACAGGTTTTGTAACACAAGATTACGCCCGAAGTTGTTGCGTTGATCACCGCCTCTTGCCCCGTAAATTGCGGCAACAACCATAAAAATAGGTAACAAGATGGCAGCCTTTGCCGTCGTCGCGGAAATGAAGGCGGACAGGACCACGTTTATCACGATGAAACTAAAAAGAACCCCGGTAGAGTTTTTACCGAAACGAATGACAAACCACAAGGCGAAACGTTTGGCCACCCGGGTTTTTACAAGCATACTGGCTAACACGAAAGATAATATATTCAACCACATTACCGGGTGACCAAGTTGAGCATAGGCTGTCTTATCCGTGGTAATTCCGGTTAGCACGATACTCAATATGACAATGAGCGATGTCAGGTAATTGGGAATGGCTTCGGTGATCCATAGTATGATCGCCCCGGCAAAGACGGCCAGCATGGCATAATTTATCCGGGAAAATTCATCGGCTCCTATTTCATTAAATCGTTTGAGGGCATTTTGAGTCAAGGTTGCCGGATCGATATTTTGGAGAAAAGAGATATCCGAAAACCAGTATAAGAAAGCAAACACGAGAACAGCAAGAGGTCCTCCCATGTAGGCCATCCATTTTTCGAAACCGGATTTGTTTAATTTCGGAAGTTTTTCAATCCGGTAATTGTTCATATCTAACGGGTCAAAATTTTGCATTCCTTTTTCCATGAAAACTCGTTTATAGGGTTATTTTTACCTTGTATATTGCCGTTGCTTGCGAGTGGGCGTATTTCCATTTCTCCATTCTCTTCCAGCATGGGAAGAGGGTGATCAAAACTCCTATTTATTCAGCAAATTGAGTTTTGACCCCCCCTTTAAATTACCATTTCGTGTAAGGATGTTTCATTAACATTGAATTGTAATATTTCACGTCCCCGGTAACTTCCTCACCTAGCCATGCCGGTTTAATGAAATTCTCATTCTCGTCTTTCAATTCAACTTCGGCCATCACGAGTCCTTCATTTTCTCCGTAAAACTCGTCTACTTCGAATGTGTGTTCTCCGGCTTTCACCAAGTAACGGGTTTTATCGATAATTCCCGGTTCGCAAAGTTTCAATAGTTCTTTTACCTCGTCTACCGGAATCTCTTTTTCCCATTCGTAGCGACTGGCCCCGGAGTCATTTCCTTTACCTTTAATCGTGATGTATCCTTTTTCTCCTTTGACACGCACGCGTACGGTACGTTCTGGAACAGAGGACAAGTATCCTTGTGTGATACGGGTGGCTTTGAACGAGTCAGCTTTGAAATCCCCTTTCACTAAAAATTTACGTTCTATTTCTTGTGCCATGATGTTTAATTTGCTAAAGGTTTGTTTATCATTCCGATCACGCGCTTGATAGCTTGCAGGTAATTGATATTTTCAACACCTTCCAAACCGACATCTTTGATCGTTTTTTTGATATCTTCGATTTCCGTGGATTCGGAATTAATCGTGTGAACCATAGCGCCGTTGATATATACTTCTCCGGTTTCACAGATCGTGTCGTTTACCATATACCCGTAGCGAATTTTTTCCACGGTTACAGCCTGCAAGTCCGGATGTTCGTTGATCATATTCAAAAATTCTTCCAGCGTGTAGGTTTCTTTAGTCAATTTAGGCATGTTGGCCACTTTGAATGCCGGGAATACCTCTTCATTCAAAACCTTTGCGGAAATTGGGAATTCGCCTTTCATCAGCGGATTCCATTGTTCCAACCCGTCAACGGCTTGCACGAACGTCTTTATATCCATTTTCCCGTCACGAATTTTCGTGTTGTTCACGTCATTCGTACGACTGACAATGTATGTTTCCGTGCTATGACGTTCCCACACTTTTTCCGGTACCGGAACGCTTAAGCGTGCCATTCTTTTTTCTTGCGGACAGAAACAACGTCCGAATGAACGAAACTCGAAACGCGGTTTGGATATTTCCCCGATTTTTAATTCTTCTTTACTCATAATTGGTTTGTGTTTTAATTTTATCTAAATCTTTTTAATCCGGCATATCAACTCCTGTATCCGGATTTTTACTTCCTTGTGTACCTTCTGCTAATTTCCAGGCTCCGGTTCCGTTCGGACAACGACTGAATGAGGGAGTGCTCGTTTTCGTAACATCGGTTAAAGTTTGATTTCCCCACCCAGTTCCTTTTTCTCCTCGTTTGAATGTATCCAATAATGATCCGTCCGGGGCAAATAGTTCAACCAGAACGCTTTTTTTACCGGAAAATCCGCTATTAAACCCATCGGGTGTCGAGCCTTTAGCTCCTAAAATTACAAAATATCCTTGAGGTGCTATCTTTTGTCCGCTTTTTCCAGTCCAGGTTAATTCCTCATCCTTATTAATAGTTACGCCTTCAAGATCAATTTCTACATCCGAGTTGTTGTAAAGTTCAATGTATTTTTCAGCATCACTTCCGGAACTATTTAATTCATTTAATACCAGCTTCGTGTAATCTATCGCTGCTGCTCCTACCGTATATTTTTTCTCTTGTGATTTTGTTGTGATCCCAGCTTTGTTGACTGCTTCCACGTAAAAAGTAACTTCCGCTTCATTGGCTTGTTGGGGGATAATACCCGTGTAGATATTTTTATCGGCAGTCATATTTACGGATGTATAATTGCCATCGCCTATTTTGTATTGGACTTTGGCAGATGCTACACCGTTCAAATCCGTGATTTTGGCTGTTACCGTTACGTCATCATTCGAAGTTACCGTTGTGGGTGTGTAAGCTACATCACTGATAGATGCAGGGCCTTCGTAAGGTTTATCTTCAACGCAAGCGCTAAAACCGAGCGTTAATATTGTGGCAAATAATAATAGTTTTTTCATAATTTAATCCATGTATTATATTTAAACTTGAAATTAGAAATCTATTTCCATGCGAAGTCCCAACATGCTGTAATTCACGCCTGCTTTACCTTTCTTTGCAGCTACTTTCGTGTAATCGGCAGTCGGTTTTCCGTCAGCATCATGTCCCACGATTAACTTGCCTTTACCATTGGCATAACGGTCATTGCTGCTATATTGATAGTTTAATACAAATTTCACGGAATTATTCACGTAATAGTTCAATCCGATGGTGTAGTTTTCACCTGAACCACCCCGGATGCTCCGACTATTTAAATCCATGTAATCATAACGTGCTAAAATTTCAAGATCTCCCCATTTCTTTCCTCTGCCGGGTTGTGTGAATTCTCCTTCGGCATTATTGAAACGTTGTTGTCCACCAAACAGGAGGTAACCGGCCATCACGTACCAACCACCGAAATGATGTGTTCCGGCATATTCGGCGTTTGTATTTTTAACTTTGGTATTGTTACCGATCAATTCACTCTGGAAACGGAAACCATTCTTGTATCCTGCCAATTCAAAACCGTAAAGAAGATCGTGCTTCACGTCTTTGATCACGTCGGTATCCAGGTATTTTTTACGATTAATAGAAGTACTGTTTCTGCTACTGAAGCGGCTTCCCCCGAAATCTTTCGGATCAACATCTGTTTTCGGGGTACGATAAGATCCGGCAATACCGAAATGCAATCCCATCGTGCGGTCATCGGAGAATGGCATGAAGTTTACTTTTCCCGTGTACGACATTCCTTGATTACGTCCGTAATCTTTGTTGTTATCAGCTACAAATGTACTGGTTTCAAGATTATCAATGGCTTGAAAGAACACTCCGAATGAAGCTCTCCACCAGTGTTTTGCATATTCTGCTTGAATTCCCAGGTGGCGGGATGGGGCAAACGTTTGAACCACCATAGGACGTTCCATGAAAGGAAGATAACGTGAAGAAGTGGTTTGTTCCATTGAAAAATCTTCTTTGAAATTACCGGCTTTAAAAGAGAAATTGTCTAATCCGGTAAACTCGATAATGGCATCTTTCAATTCGAATTCTCCGTTCGAAAAATCGGTATCGATCTCTCCATACCAATTCTTATTGATTTGGGCTTTAACGGCGAAGCGGGCTCTTCGAACGGAAACATTGTTCCCGATGGGATCAAAATCTTTGTCTAAACCCCAAAATACGGCACCATCCAATTGCACGCGGATATCAAACCAAAATTTGTAGCTTTGATTTAAGGATTCGAAAACGAGAATACCATTACGCTCTTCTGCTTGAAGTTTTTGTCGATTCACTTTCACACCATACTGGTTATAGCGTTCCCCGTCTTCTTTTTGCTCTTGAGCAAAAACGCCCAGGGTCACTAAACAGATTACCGATGATAGGATAAGTTTTTTCATAATTGAACTGTTTTAATTAAAAAATGTGTCATAAAGACTTTATGTATTGTATTAAATTATCCTCTCTTGTTAACTCCAGCTTCTTGCGTAGGCGGTAACGTCCGATTTCTACGCTTTTGGGCGATATATTCATCAACCCGGCGATATCTTTTGTCGAAAATCCGAGTCGCAATAACGTTGCCAGGCGTTTTTCTTGCTCGGTGATATCCGGGAATCGTTCCTGTAATTTGGTTATGAAATTTTTATGCAGTTCTTCCACCTGCGTGTAGAAACCACTCATTTCATTCGAAAAAGTCATTCTACTGCTGATGGTTTGTGCTATGTCCTCTAATCCTGTCTTAATTTCCTGAAGATCATCGATGGATTGAATCCGTTTTATTTCTTGGAATATGCCATCAAAAAATTTGCGTTGTTCACTGATGTCCAAGGCTAAGTCAACCAACTCTTTCCGCTTGATTTCCAATTTCGTATTCAGTCGTTCGTTTTCCAATTGAATAGTCTTCAATTCCATGGATATCAGTACTTGCTGAGCCTCGAACCGTTGATGTTGCTCCTCTTTTAAGGCGTTTTGTGCTTGAATTCGTTTGACTTGCTGATGTCGGAATGAAAATCCCACGAATAAGATGAACGAGATAAATAGGATCGATATAAGGGGTATCGTCATGTTGATCATTTGTTCAGGTGACGTACCCACCTCGTTGCGTTGCATCAGTCCTGGCAAATCAATCAGTTGAAACAATGTGTGCGCTATTCCAAAAGCGAGAGCCGGAGTCCCCAATATGGATATTCCCATTCGGATAGGCAGGGAGAGAGGTAACGCGTTCTTTCTTCTTCGGGCAATACTGATCCCCGTCATGCCCCCGATCACTGCGTGTACCGGAGATACGCTTGTGACAGGCAATCCGATGGATCCACATGCCCATGGATGATTGAAAAAGAACAAAACAATACTTCCCCCGATCAATATGGTAAACACGGACACGATATTCATATCGGTGATATTGTTACCATAGGATAGTATTTTCCGTTTTACAGGAATTGCCATCGACAGCGCGAGTATAAAAATAGATATGATCCAAAGCAAAGATTGGTCATCCAAGGAAAATAATCCGAAATCCAATCCGAAATCCAGAGTTTGTGAACGTACGATCGCCATGAATAGAGGACCGTTATTGGCTCCGATGGATATGCTCATCAGCGTGATTGCGATGATTATTCCCACCCGGAAACAGATATTCAAGTATAACAAATGAATATTTCCTTTCCGCGTGATACTCTGGATCAACCGGTACAATAAACAAGTAATTCCCCCACAAATCAAAGGGGCTAATATCCATACGATGATTAAGGGAAACAGGGATGTGTACACCTCGTTGACATGATTAAATACCTCCCATCCCAAAATGGCACCGTATATGGCATAACAAATCGAATTCACCGGACCGTTTTTTCTCAGCAAAAACATAGCCAGTGATGCTGAAAATGCAAGAATAGTACCCACGATAGGGGAGGAAATATTCCAATTTTCTTCATACTGCGTCCAGCTACTGCTTCTGCATATAATAAATCCGATGGAAAGGGATATTAAGAGGATCACGGTCATTACTCGAAAGCGAATAGAACCTGTTTGTATCGCGCTGGCAAAGGTAAAGGATATGTCGTTTATACACATCCACGAGCCGAATAGCAATACAATTAATATGATCTCGAACATTAACATCAGAAATTTCGTTTTATAGCCATTACGGATAACAGGTCAGCAATTTTTTCGGCAGCGTGTGACAATTCTTCAATATGCAAGGTAAAATAGCGCAAATGGAATTTCTCGCTTAATTTCAGTTTATCCATTTCATGGAAAACTTTCCGCTTTATAGATTGTGCCAATTTATTGGTTTCCTGTTCATAGAAGTAAACCCGGTGTATTTTGTCCGTCATTAAATCCGGAGTCCGGAAATAAGCCTTCGCTGCCGGGATGATACCCTCTACCGATAGGGTGGAAGTCTCGGTCAATTTGATAAAATCGTTGTTCAATTCCACGGGAATGAACGGGATTTCCACCTCGAATTGGAACAGATTACGAGCTAAAATGTCAACAACATTTTCCAGACGTTCCAATAGACGTAAGACATCTCCGCGTACCTCGGCCATGAGCGAGTGAGTATAGAGTTTACTCTCGATGCTTCTTCTCAACTCATTGGATGTTTTTTCCAACTTTGCCATGGATTGCAAGTTGTCATTAAACTGTTCCGTGTTATTATATAGGTAGTTTTTAACACCGCTTTTGAACACGAGGATCGTTTCATCGATAGTGTCAAAAAATGTATCAATGTCTTGTATTGTCTTATTTGTATTTTTCAGATTAAACATGGTTGTTCGTTTTTAAAATTCATGTTGTTTGTCCGAAACTCCTTTACAAAGAAAAACTATTTTCATGGGATGAAAAAGAGATGAAAACCTGTATGGAAATTTCGTAACAATTTCATGTAGTGTAAATAAGTGTTTTTATATGCTTGATAATTACTTAATTAATTATTTGTTTGTAGAGCTACGTGAATCCGGATAAGGAAAAGTGCTTATACTTTTGTAGAGTTTTAGTTGGTGTGTTTTTCATGATATTCCAAAGGTTAAATTTTTATTACTTTTTTGTTACATTCTTCGTGGAACACTACAAAAAAAGGTTAGAAAGTGTTTTCCACAATCTAACCTTTCTTTATTTTATATCAGGTATTTCATAAATTTTTATCCTTATACATATTTTCCCACCATGCAGGCTCTCCTTTCAAATATTTGGCAAAATAGGCCATGATCGTGTTTCCCCAGATAATACGTTGATTATAGTCCACCACGGCATGGTCGGCATTCTTGATCAGCACGAGTTCCACGTCTTTACCCAGGAGTTTCAGTGCGGTATAGAACTGAATGCTTTCGCCCGTGGGTACATTTACATCGGCCGTTCCATGCAATAGAAGCATGGGGGTTTTCACCTTGTCCGCGTTGAATAGCGGGCTTTGATCCACGTAGATGTCCTTCCGGTTCCACGGGAAAGCGTGGGCCGATGCGTTCGTGCTGTAACTATATCCCCAGTATCCTTCACCCCAATAGCTGGAAATGGAGGAAATTCCGGCATGTGAAATGGCACAAGCGAAGATGTCCGTGCGGGTTTGCAGGTACATGGTTGTGAATCCGCCGTAAGAGGCTCCCATGCATCCGACACGTTGGGCATCCACGAAAGGATGTGCTTTCAAGAATGCTTTCGTGCAGGCAATGATTTCATCTGCCGTGATTTTACCCCAGTTGTTTTGATGACGGGCTGAAAACTCTTGTCCGAATCCAATTGCACCAGAGGGTTGCATCACATATACAACGTATCCATTCGCAGCGTATAGGTTGAACGGCCATCTTCCTCCAAAAGTCCTTTCCACCGGAGTTGTTCCCCCGTAGTAATACACGATCATCGGGTATTTTTTCTTGGGATCGAAGTTTGCCGGGAGATAGTAGCGTCCGTCTATCGTGGTCCCTTTTTTGTAATTATAGTCCCAATCCTTTACCTGTCCGAACTCTATATTTTTGTATTGTTCGCCTTGTGGATCGGCCCATTCTTGTGCTTTGAGAGTCGTCAAATCCAAGGTATAGACCCGGGTCGGGTAACTCTCGTCGGAAGCGGTGTAAACCCCGGTACTCCCGTTTCTAGCCAAACTGATTTTTTGCACGAGATCACCCGGACATTCAATTCTCGTGATTTTTCCGTCTTTTCCATAGCGGAACAAGTAAACATAGTCCGTATCTCCGGCCACGATATAGATATTTCCGTCGGTATGCCAGATGTAGTTCGATACGGTAGGATTGAAATCTTTTGTGATCGGGGTTACTTCCTTTGAATTTAAGTCATAAATGTATAGTTGCGTGTCGTATCCGTTCACGATTTGTCCTTTACTGATTTTTACCCCCATTTGTCCGAAAGCATCAGCCGCTCCGGCAATAAGTAATTTCGAATCATCGGGGGAAAAGAGGCATCGAATGCCAATCAAGCGGTCTTTCCAAAGCGTATCGATTTGATGGGTACGGGCATTTAACAAGTAAACGGATTGTTTCCGGTACGGGTATTCGTTATAGTCCGGTCGTCCGGTGCTGATCAGAATTTGGTTTCCGTCATGACTGATGTCCATGATGGAGGTGGTTTGGTTGCCCCAAGTTAAGCGGGTATGTATGCCCGTGGCTAAATCATATTTGCATAGGAAATATCGATTCCGGTAGTAGGCCTGTCGGTCTTCAATCCCGTCGAGTTTACGGAGTTCCCATTCTTTCGGGGCATAATTCTCATTCTTGTAATAGATAAGATAACTCCGGTCCGGTGACCAGGAGAACGAGCCGATTGTTTGATCGTCCCGGAACAAACGTTCCATCTTTTGTTGCTCAATATCGTAGGTGTATAGGGAATTTCCCGTTCCTTCTTTTATGAGGTACGACAGTTTGTCTTCCCCGGGAATCCAGGTCAAGTTACTTGCGTTGTTGCCGTAGAAGGTGTACACGATCTCTTTGTCTGCAATTCTATACACGTTTGTCATGGAACTGCTTTTGCCTTTTATGATCTCACCTTCTACCATGATCAGGTATTTTCCGCTGGGAGAAACCTGAATTCCACCGACTCTGCGACCGTTCAGCACGTCTAGTATATTTTTCCCTCGTTTGGGAGATAAGGTGAATTCTACCGGGGCATCTTTGAAATCAGGATCTGCAATGAATTGAGCTGAAAATAGTTTGTCGCTTTCTTTTGTTTGCAGGCTTTTCACGATGATGGCGTGTTTTCCCGGAACCCATTGCAAGGTACATCCTTGTTTTACAGCTTCGGTTCCTTTGTGGCCGGTGTATGCGATTTTTTTCACTCCATCCACGTAAACTTCGGCATTCCCGTAAAATGAAAATTGCAGTTTCCCACTCATCCATTGTGTGTTTTCCGCGTAAACGGCATATAATCCGATAGCCGGAACGGCGCTGTTATTGGGGGCGATGACAATGCTATCGTTCATGGTCGATAGTTCCCAGGTTAGGGAGTGATATCGTAATTCCTGTTCTCCCACGGCAGGGGTTAAGTTATCGATGTTAAACGTGGAAAGAGTTAATAAATCTGCTTGGGAAAATGTTTTGTTTTCCACATTTCTCATGTTCCCGAAAGCCGGAAACTCTACCGGGGCAGGAGGTAATCCCATCCATTCCTTGACGGTCTGCCCGTGCAACTGCATGGTACAAATCAGGGCAAATAAAAGTAAAAGTTTTCTCATGTTATTGTATTTTGTTAATTTTAATCCACGGTAATTATATACCATTTTATAGTAAATGAGCACAAGCTTTATTTTACCTCAAACTCCTCCGTCCTACTCTCACCCATCCAACTTACTGTTACACAGTGGTATGGTTGATACTTTGACTGTAAACTTGTATATAAGTTCCATTATCTTTTCTTCTTTTTTAGGATTTCTTTCTCTATGTCGGGTAGCGAGGCAATGAATTTCTCAAAACGTACCTTGCCCATGCGTTCGTAGAGCGAACGTCCCAACTGATAGACTTTCGTATGTAGCAACTCGGGCATATAGTCGTCCGGATTTGAGTCTGCATTGTGGGCATTTTCAATGGCATCAAGCATCAACGGTAGGTACTTGATGTAATAGTAGCCACCTTTCTCAATTTTGTCAAGCACCTGCTTGGCATCTTTGGCCGTCTGAATGTCAAAGTCTGTCAAATCTGCCCGTTTATGATAGAGAAGCCATATCTCAATGCTTGGATTGCTGATGACCAGATGCCAGTTGTCTTTTTGGGAGCAGAAAGCATGAAGTTCCTTTATTTGCTCCTGCGGCCAACGATCTACATCGATGACACACCATAACGAGTCACCGTCCTCGGCACTCAACTGGTTCTCGGCGATATATGCTTTTACCTTCTCCAATACTTTCGATGGAGAAGAGGCTCTTCTCTTTTCTTGCTCGTTCTCTTCGTCTAAAAGTTCCGGCTCAATTATGTCAACCTTGATACGATCGATGCCGTCGAAAAGTCTGAAGTAGTCCGGCTCGCGCTCGGTACCCTCTGTTGCTATGGCAAACAAGGAATAGTCGCGAACCTTTTCTTGAGGGACATTCCTCGTGTAACCTCTAACCTTGAATCCCATATCACTCCCAGTTTAATTCGTTAAAACGTGCCAGGAAAGGAATGGCACCGAAACGGCCGTTGAGGTAGCCTTTCTCCAAATCCAAATCCGCACGGGGTTTGAATTCATCAAGTGTATACAGATGGGTGCTCTGTGTATCGCGGTCTTTCTCGGCAAACCAAATCTCGTCGTTGCGGAACACCTTTCCGTCAAGCAGACCGGCATCGTGAGTGGTGAAAATTAGCTGCCCCTTCATGTGCTTGTCTGTGACAATCCTCGAAACCAATGCTCTCACCAACGTGGGATGAAGACTTCGGTCAAGCTCGTCGATAACGTATGTGCAAGCCTCACTCTTGACATTCTGTACCATCGGCACAAAGTCGAAAATGCGTTGGGTGCCATCCGATTCTTCTTTCAACTCGAAGTCGTAAAGGTTGTCGTTTACCTTATGGAGGGCCTTTACGCGACGCACGAAATACTTGTTGCCCTCACGGCGCATACTGACAGTAAAGGCTCCTGTGTCTATCATCACCTCTTCTGTGCCCTCGGGAGAACGGGAGAGTCTTTTGACAATCCCATCCACACCTTGCACCAATTTGGGCCATTCGGAAATATTCTGCTTGAACGACTCAATATCCTCGTCTTTCAAGGTCAGTTCATTGATGCCGATATCCAAGGCTGAAATAAGGGCTTCCGACTGAGACTTAAACGTCTCGTCCGAATACCTGTTGTCGAAAATGGAGGTCGAACGAGTTTCTGGAAAAATGACGTGCAACTTGGCAGTAAGCCACTGGAAGGCATCTGTTATCTGACTGTTCTTCACCATATCGTGTTTCGACAGCATCAGCTCGTTGCCTTTTAGCAAATTGTCTTCTAATAGCGAAATTAGCAGCTTATTCTTAGCCTCGTCCTTCTTGTTACTTGCTAACTTGATGTTTGTCTTGCCTGTTTGTACATCATGTTTACGCTCAAAAACGTATATAGGTTTCCTTAAGGTCGAATACAGCCATTCTTCTACACAGAGACTACCACAATAGCTCACCCCGTAAGAATATTGGTCTGATTCTGTACCGAATTCCACTTCAATGGTAACAGGCATGTCTGAATCATTATACTTGTTAGCATCTCTAAAGGCTGTGGGCGGCAGACAGCCCGCGGCCACCATTGCTTGAAGACGACCAAGTGCTTTTATCAAACACGACTTGCCTGCACCGTTGGCACCATAAACAACCGCCGTGCGCAATACATTGGCACCACGGTCTCGGCTATGGACATGCCAGTCCTTTCTGCGGACATTGGATGACGGCAACATATTGAATTCCGTTTCTTGTCTGTATGACCGAAAATTCGTTATTACAATCCTGATTAGCATATCTGTATCTTTCAAGTTTGAGACAATGTTACGAAATTTTCGTCATACAATACTACTTTTACTGATATTTTTTGAATAGTTTAATCGTTTTATGCTGAAAAAAGCCTTTTTCATGTTTGGGCAGCTTATATACGGGAAAATAAAAAGAAATCACCTCCCGTGATATTACCCAAATCTTACCCCAATAAAGTAGTAAATATACCCAAATAATACCACATACCCGGTGATTATTCGAAGTTCACACGTTGCTGAACCATTCCGAAACGGCTGAGCAACGTTTGAACAACGTTTGAACAACGAATGAGGGGGATTATTTCCATAGCTTCTCGGTAGGATTTCCCGTAGTTTTCAGTAGGAACGATTGCTGATGATTATATCGAATTCATGTCGTTTGTTATCAATGTGATAGCTTTTCTTTTTGTTGTCTGAAGGAAGTAATTGTTATTATTTGATTAAAAAAAGTGATTTTTTTATTACACCAAACGCTATTCAAATCGCTTTAGTATAAAAGCTAAAAAGATGTTGAATAGAGAAGAACATATCGCATGGTTGATTTTTTTGCATATGCAAGGATTGACGGATGAAATGCAAGAGCGTGAACTGCACGAATGGAGAACGGCAGCTCCGGGACGGGAGGAACTTTTCCAACGGATGATGTCGCGTGAATACATGGAAAAAAGAATTTCCCGTTTCGTGAAGACAGAGGAGGAAGAAGAAAAGAGATGGCAGGAACTCCGGTCGAAGAGATCGTCCGGCCATTTGGTGCGGAGGATAAAATGGCTCCCATACGCGGCAGCGATAGCCTTGTGCTTGAGCGTGGGCAGTATTTTTTATTTTTTCGGGCAAGAGAAACAGCCGGAGGTGCTATCGATGGTGGAACACGATATACAGGTTCCCGGTTATCGGGCGGTATTAGTCCTGCCTGACGGGCGTAAGGTGGATTTGGATGACGAAACATCGCGTTCGCATCTTCTTGGAAAGGACAGTTCGTTATTGGTTAGGGCAAATTCTTTGGAATACCGGGACATCAATACCCCGGATACGACCGAGGTGTTCCACGCGTTGGAAATTCCCAGGGGAGGAGAATATCTGTTGGTCTTATCGGATAGCACGGTTATCTATCTGAATTCGGAGTCAACGTTAAGTTTTCCCGTGAAATTTCAAGGTGGGGAGCGTAAAGTGTACTTAACGGGCGAGGCTTATTTTGACGTGAAAAAGGACACGAAACGGCCTTTTGTCGTGGTGGCCGGAGGATTGGAGGTTTTAGTGACGGGAACGACATTCGGAGTGCGGGCGTATGAAGACGAGACGGATATACAAACCACCCTAGCAAGCGGGAATGTAACGGTTAAGGCCGAGGGGAAAAGTGTTAAACTTGTTCCCAATGAGCAGGCTTTATTCGACAAGTCAACCATGAAACTGGTGGTGCGGAACGTGGATGTTGATTTGTATTTGGCTTGGGCCGACGGACGTTTGGTGTATGATAATTGTCCCTTGGAGAAAATCTTGACCGACCTGGGGCGATGGTATAATATGGATGTTTTTTATAGTCGGGATGAATTGCGTTCGTACCAGTTTTCGTTGAATATGAAAAAGCACGAGGCGTTTTCGGAGGTGTTGGAATTAATCGGTAAAACGGGAGAGGTGCGATTTGAAATAAAGGATAACACGGTTATTGTAAAATAAAAAAGTAGTGCGGCTAACACTACTTTTACGTTTCACACTCTATTTGGCCATAGAGCGTGAGGAATTGTTGAATTCAAAAAACAAAATTATGAAGAAAAATTCTAATGTCGTTGGGAAGAGGTGGTATTTATTCCTCCTTTTCTTCATTTTCACGACCCAAATCAGTCAGAGTGCGTTCTCGCAAGAGAAGAAAATTACGTTTTCATTGAAAAACGCTTCTTTGAAAGAGATTATCAGTGAAATTCGTAAAACATCCGATTATGATTTCGTTTATCGCGATGTGAAATTGGAATCATTTGCACGGCGGGATGTATCTTTTAAAGACGCGACGGTTGAACAAATTTTGACGGATTGCCTGAAAGGGACGGATCTCGCTTACGAGATAAATGGAAAAACTATTATTATCCGGAGGCAAGCTGTAAACCAAGAAAAGGGTAAGACAAAAGTGATAACGGGTAAAGTGACCGATGAGCAAGGAAACGCGTTGCCGGGTGTTACCGTGATGATTAAAGGTACGAGTTTGGGAACGGCAACCGGTGCTGATGGGGAATACCGGTTGGAAATCCCCGGTGGTGGGGAACAAATATTGGTGTTTTCTTTTATAGGGATGAAATCCCAAGAAATTCCTATCGGATCGAAAAATCAGTTGGATGTGAGGTTATCTGAAGATTCTGAGCATTTGGAAGATGTGATTGTTACTGGATATTTTAACAAATCCAAGGAAAGTTTTACAGGAGCCGTAACATCAGTAAAAAGAGAAGAGCTTCGTAAATTTGGTAACGTGAATTTAATAGAAGCGTTAAAAATGGTTGATCCTTCATTTAAAATAAAAGAGAATAATGCAAGAGGATCGGATCCGAACTCGTTACCAGATTTTTTTGTTAGGGGTGAGAGTAGCTTTATGGGAAACAGTAATATTCCTACTTTTATTGTAGATGGTTATGAAGTAACCTTACAACGGGTGTTCGATATGGACATGGAACGTATCGAAAGTTTAACAATTTTGAAAGATGCTTCTGCAACGATTCTTTATGGGTCTCGGGCTGCCAATGGGGTGGTAGTGATTGAAACTCGCAGGCCAGCTTCTGGAAAATTTACGATTTCATATTCTAATCGAACTAGTTTGTCTGTTGCAGATTTATCGGATTATGATTTGATGAATGCGAAAGAAAAGTTAGCATATGAACAAAAAGCTAAGTTATTTGATTATACGAGTGTTTCTAGTATGGAGATAGAAGAATATATAAAAGCGAATGTTTCTAAGGGGGTAAATACCGATTGGTTGGCACAACCTGTTCGTAATGCTGTATCCCATTCTCATTCTCTTTACCTTGAGGGAGGGAGTGATGCTGTTATATATGGATTGGGAGCTAATTATAATCGTAACAATGGGGTAATGAAGAAATCTTATCGAGAAGTTTTGGGGCTTTCGTTTGATTTGACTTATCGGGTAAGAGAGAAAATAAATATTCGTAATAGTTTTGAATTTAGTCAGACAAAAGTACAAAATTCTCCTTATGGTTCTTTTGCCGATTATGCAGCGGCGAATCCGTATAATCCAATTTACGGGGAAGATGGTAAACTTGTAAAAACATATCCAGTGCATACTGGATTGTCAAAAAAATCAAGTGATCCTCAATATAAAAATCCGATTTACAATTCAACATTACCTTATAAAGATGAAGAAAGTATTCAGACTATTACGGATAATTTGAAAATTGATTACTTTTTTACTCCGACATTACGCTTGATGGGATCTATTTCATTAACAAAGACATTGGGGACAAGTGACAAATATTTATCCCCTGAACATACGTCTTTTTCAAATGAAAGTGATGCTGCCAAGAAGGGAAGTTATAAGCAAGGTATGAATAAGCGTTTTTCTTATAATATAAATACAACATTGAATTATACGTTGAATGTTCATAAGCATACGCTTTTTTCGGGTGTAGGATTAAATGTTGTTGATAACCAATCTTCATCGAGTAGTTTTGAAGCAACTGGTTTTATGGATGAACGTTTTAATGAAATACAATTTGCAGCAACTTATTTGGATGGGGGAAAACCGAAAGGTTCGGAAGGTACAGATCGAATGGTTGGATTTTTTGGGAATATAAACTATTCTTATGACAATAGATATTTTGCCGATTTTTCAGGACGCCTTGATGGTTCTTCAAAATATGGTAAAGATAAGCGTTTTGCTCCTTTATGGTCTGTTGGTATTGGATTGAACTTGAATAATGAAAGTTTCTTAAAAGAGTATACTTGGTTAAGTCGATTAACAGTAAGAGGTTCGATGGGTTTAACGGGTAATCAAAATTTTGATCCTTATGTTGCACGTACTACGTTGGCGTTTAAAGACGGGTATTACTATCAATCGTTAGGAGCTTCTTTTATCACTTATGGTAATGATAAATTGGAATGGCAACGAAGTAAAAAAAGAAATATCGGGTTAGATTTGGAGGTGATGCAACGGCGTTTAACGATTCGTTTTGATTACTACAATGATCTAACCAGTGGTTTATTACTACCGGTAAGTGTTGCTCCATCATTAGGTTTTAGCAGTTATACGGAGAATTTCGGAGAACAACGTAACACGGGGTATGAATTCGATGTGAATGCTGTTATTATTCGGAAAAAGAATCTGGATTGGGCAGTAAATATTAGTGGTACACACAATGAAAATAGCATAGAGAAGATTAGTAATGCCTTGAGAAGTCTTAATGATGAAACGAATGCACTTGAATCGGACCAAACGAAAGCAATTGCCATGTACGAGGAGGGAGAATCTCTAAATGCAATAAAAGTTGTTCGTTCTTTGGGAATCAATCCTGCTAATGGAAAAGAACTTTACCAAACTCGAGACGGCAAGATTACTGAAGAGTGGAATTATCAAGATAAGATTGTTGCCGGGTGTACAGATGCTAAATTAGAAGGAAATATTGGAACAAATGTGATTTGGAAAAATTTTTCGTTGAATTTATTATTTAATTACGGTTTTGGCGGACAGATTTATAATTCAACATTAGCCGAACGAGTTGAAGGTGCTGATCCTACAACGAATGCAGATAAACGTGTATTAGAGGAAAGATGGCAAGAAGTTGGAGATTATACATTCTATAAAAATATCGCAGATCGTACAGTTTCAAAAGCTTCAAGTCGTTTTGTACAAGATAATGATTATTTGGAATTAAGTAACATTTCTATATCGTATCGTTTTGCTTCAGAATCATTGAAGAAATTCGGTATTTCTGCATTACGTTTAGGATTGAATAGCAGCAATTTGTTTTATGCATCTACCGTTAAGCGGGAGAGAGGTATTGAATACCCGTTTGCCCGGCAGTTTACGTTTTCGTTGAATCTAAATTTTTAATATTATGAGAGAAATGAAATATATCATACTCCTTGGTTTTATATTACTAGGAGGAGCTTGTAATGAATGGTTGGACGTGGAACCACTAGGACAAGTTGATGCCGAGAAAATGTTTGAGGATGAGAAAGGTTGTTTACAAACTTTGACGGGAGCGTATATGTTACTCGCATCTACCGAGGCGTATGGAGAAGAGTTAACAGTCGGGTTTGTCGATGAGATTGTAAGGTATTGGAATAAAGCTAGTAAAGCTTACGATTTTGATTATCAAGATGCAACGTTGGTCGGCAGGTTTGACGGGACGTGGGGAAAAATGTATGAAGCAATTGCTAATCTCAATTTATTGTTACAGAATTTGAAAGATAGTGATAAGGAAAAGTTTGAAAATTATAATTTGATCAGGGGGGAGGCGTTGGGATTACGGGCCTACATTCATTTGGATTTGTTACGATTATTTGGTCCTGTGCTAAAAGAAGGATTAAATCAAAAATCTATTCCTTACAGAGAAGAATTTTCCAATCAGCTTGTTACGTTTATGACTGCAGAAGAAGTGCTTGGAAAAATTGAGAAAGATTTGTTGGAAGCTTATGTTTTATTGGCTAATGACCCTATTAAAGAATATGGACGAAAAGCGGGTAAAAATTTGGATAATAAAGATTTGGCTTTCCAATATCGAGGTGTAAGGATGAATTATTATGCGGTTTGTGGAACTTTAGCTCGTTGTTATCAGCTAAAAGGCAATTATTCTGATGCTTTAAAATATGCCAAAGAGATTATTGATGCAACAACTATTTTTCAGTTGTTAAAACGAGATGATATCATGGATAGTAAAGGGGCTAATTTGATGTTTGAGAGAGAGTTGATTTGGTCTCTTTATGATGAAAAGCTCGAAACAAAATTAGGTGCTAAAATTTATACCTATTTTAAATATACGATTGATTTGCCAACACGAGGATTTGTTTATGAAGACTCTGGCTATGGTAGTGTAGAGGATTATAGACGTGTATATTGGTGGCAAGAGGCAAAAATATCGACATCATTTTGGTTTTTAGCTAAATATGCCCGTAGTTATGAAAGTAATACAAGTGGAACTTCTATTTCAAGAAAAGATATTACAATATGGGATAAGTTATTACCGATGATACGTTTATCGGAGATGTACTATATTGCGGCAGAAGCTAATTTGGAGATCGATACTCCTGAGGCTTATCGGTTATTAAATGAAGTAAGAGTTTCACGTAATTTAACTCCGATTCCTGAGAATTTGCAGAATGATAAAGCTGCTTTGAAGGAACAGATTATGTATGAGTGTATAAAAGAATATTGGGGAGAAGGAAAATTGTTTTATGAATATAAACGGTTGTATCGGGATATTATCACGAGAGAAGGTAATATCAGGGCTTCTCGTGCATTGTTTGAACTACCGATACCGGATAGCGAATTGGAGCACGGTGGAAATTAATAAGGTTTTAATTTAATAAACTGAATATAATGAAGAGAGTATATTATATATTATTATTGGGGATCATTTTTCTATCCATGTTTGCCTGTAGTGAAGCAGGTAAAGAGATGTTTGAAGGCCCGAATTCAATATGTTTTCGATTTCCTACAACGAGTGAGGATATAGAAGAATATCGTAAATTGGATTCTAGTTTAATATTCCGCGAAGATACTGTGGTTTATTCGTTTGCTTTTGATATGGAAGCAACAGAACGGGAGATTTGTATTCCTGTTCAAATAGCTGGATTCGCGACAGAATATGATCGCAAATATAAAGTTACAGTTGAAGAATATAACGGGACACAAGCCGATGTTCATTATGAGGCAATTAGCGAAGAACAGATTCTGGGAGCAGGCAAAACGACAGATTCTTTGCGTGTTAAATTTTTCCGTCGAGATATGGATAAAGTTGCTCGTAAAATAGGTTTGAGAATAAAAACGGGAGGTGATTTCGTTGAAGGAACCCAAGAACGATTGTTTTTTGCAGTACAAGTTTCAGATATATTGGAGAAACCATCTTGGTGGGATCAATGGAGTGATTGTTTTGGGACTTATCATCCAATAAAATATCGGGAATGGATTAAATTATATGGTGGCACCGGAGATTTAACGGGTAAAGACCCGGACTGGTGGAGAGCTTCGTTAGAGTTAACGTTAGTATTAGAGTTGCAAGATTTGTTTGAACGGGAAGAGTTTTATGATGAAAACAATATACGTTTAACTATTCCGTGTACACATTAAATTAATTAAAGAGTTAATGCCATGAAAAAATATTTATATATCTTTATAACATTACTTTGGGTTATTGGATGTGCAGATGATGATGGAAACTATTCCTATTCAATTGTAAATGAAATAGGTATTGATAGCATCAAAGATGCGTACTCGCTTGATCAGTATGATATTTTAGAGATAGAACCCTATCTGAATTTTAAAACAGGAAAGGATATTGAAGATTTGAGCTTCGAATGGAAAGTAAATAACCATGTTATTTCAACATCACGAATTTGTGATGGAATTGTGACAGAAGACCCATCTCCTAGTGGAAGTGGCGGATATAATGCATTTTTATGTGTTACGGATAATACTACCAATTTGAAATATTATAAAACTTTTTGGGTAAAAGTAGGAACAGCTTACACGAATGCTCTTTATATTTTAAGCGAGGATGCTGATGGATATGCAAAGTTGTCCATGCAACGGAGAGATCGTGAAAATGCCACTTTGATTCATGATGTGTTTGAAATAGCCAATCCGCTTTTAGGAAGCTTGAGTAAACGACCGCAACAAGTGTATTATTATAATAATAATTTTGTCATATTATGTGCGGAGGGAGATCGAAAAATGGTAGCCATGAATCCCAAAACGATGAAATTGGAACGAATTTATGGACCAGAAGTCATAAAAGGGGAATATTCGGGAACATTTACTCCCAGAAGTATAAGCTTGTATATGGGAGGAATTATTGCAGCAGAAGAGGGGTTATTTACTTATAACTATATGAATAACGAGGCTCTTATGCGTCCTATTGCTGGAAATTATGATTTTGCAGTATGGGCAGATGGAAATATGCAAATGGATGCTTACGCGTGGCTCTCTTATGATAATACGAATTATCAATTTTTAAGATTGCATAATGGATCAGGAGCATTGTATGATGAGATAATTCCAATTACTACAGATCAATTTTCGACTGAAGGACAAAAATTTTTGACAGCAGGACATTTTGGCTATGAGGAGTTGCGTCCCGTACTTTATAACGCAGAAGAGAAGAAAGCTTATTTCTATCGTTTATTGATGGCTTCTTCTGATTGGGATCCTGTGACTTGGTTGCCTATGTGGTCTATTTCTTACGAGAAAATCATGGAACGAGAGAATTTGATTGATGAAAATTCGGTGAGTGTTTTGGGAATGAATTCTCTCTATTGGTTTATTGCTAACGGGAATAAAATTGTAAGAATACATGGAGATGGGGGTGAAGTTCGAGATCTATATACAGTTCCCAACGGGCAGGTAACAGAAATGATTTTGGATTCGAAAGAGGAACGTTTATTTGTAGCTTCAAGCGACGGGGTGAATAGCTGGATATATGTTTTAAGTGTTTTGGTAAATGATTTTGGAACACTTAAGGAAGATCCTTTACAAATGAGTGGAAAAATCGTTTCAATGACAAAGACTGGAAGTTGGAAATTTTGAATAACATATAGTTGAAATTATTAGGGGAGGATTTGTGTATGTTATATCCTCCTCTTTTTATAAATAATCATTATGAAGATAATATATATTTTTTTATTGGGAATTGTGTGTGTTTCATGCTCTTCCATTGGAAATTATGAACTTACAGGTGTTTTGCCAGAAAATAGTAAAGTGACGGAAGTTTATTTACTGACACAAGAGGGAAAAGGAGCGGATACACTTGCACGAGGTCAAGTAAAGCCTAACGGAAGTTTTACGTTAAAAGGGAAAGCGGAGAAGTGTTTGCTTTATCTCGGTATGGGGAAACGGGGAGGACGAATCTATTTTTACCCGGAAGAAGGGAACTATCAGTTGGAGAAGATGGGAGATGACTATCAAATCGTAACAGGTCGGAATGGTGTTCAGGCTAAATTGAATGGACATTTGCAAAAAGTTAAAATGAATTCGGATGCAAGAATGAATTTGCAACAACAGATGAGGCAAACAGGAAACGAAGAGGTTTTAGATGGATTGAGAAAAGAGAACGAGCAGTTGTGGAAGCAAGGAAATGATTTACTTCTGGAAATGGTTGCTGATTTTAGGAATACAGATATAGCAGCCATATTGGTACAAGACAATATGTGGACGTTAGGTTACGATTTCAAAGTGTTTACTCGGGCAATAGAAGCGATGGGGAATGGGCCTGTTTCTGAGGTGAAAGAAAAAGTGATGGAAAAATATGAAGAGGCTTGTTCAAAGCAGTTAACCGGGAAAGCCCCGGATTTTACTCTGCCGGATGCAAAAGGGAAGAAGGTAAAATTGTCGGACTATAAAGGAACGTATTTGTTAATTGATTTTTGGGCTTCTTGGTGTCAACCGTGTCGAGTTAAGATCAGAAAATTGAAAAAGCACTATTCACGTTTGCAGGAGTTGGGTGTGGAAGTGATTGCGATATCCTGTGACCAAAAGAAGGCTGATTGGCTGAAAGCCCTTGACGAAGATCAACCAATGTGGAAACAATTGATTGTAGATATAGATATTAACGGGAGTGATACTTCGGATGATTACAAGGTGGAATTCTTACCAACGTTATACTTGATATCTCCAGACGGGGCGGTTTTGGATACGAATCCGGGGATGGAAGAGATTGAAACTTTTGTGAAGGAGGGGTGATTTGAATTTAAGATCAAAATCATGATATATATATGCATATGAAAAGGTGTTTGTTTATATTTATTTTTTGCGGTGTATTGGGAATATGTTTAGTAAACGAAGGGTATACCCAAAAAGTAGAAATCGAGGGAAGAACGTGTCAGCCGGATACTGTTTTTTTTAAGATCGAAGGTGATTTGAATAATCCTCAGGTGATGAGACCGAATTTGGTTATTTATTATAAGGCACTAAGGAGAATGGAGAATTATCTATTTATTGAGGATAATCAATTGCAATGGAATATTAAAAATGGAGCCGAAATTTATATATCTGAGAATATATTTCAATATGTGTGTAATAGATGGAATAAGGATAATGAATTAATCAAAGAAGGGCATTCTAAAATTATTAACAAGGATGGACGGTATTGTGTCCGTACGCGATATAAATATGGAATACCTCAAATTAACGTAAAGGTTGTAGATATTCACAATGAACTTATTGTCGGAGTAAAAATGATGGTGTACGATAGTCTTCATCAATTTGTGAAAGATGGGGGATTAACCACAACAGAATCTCGCGGAACTACTCATATAGATGTTCCAAGATACGGAAAATATCATATAAAATTCAGTAAAAATGGGTATGAAACAATGGAAAAAGAGGTACTTCTTGAAGATGTACAAACTCGTATTACTCCTGTTTTTGTGATGAAGTCTTTACCAGAGTTTTCTGGAAAGTTATGGTGGATTATTTTTGGTTTGATTGTCTTGAGTTTAGGCATTTGGGTGATAATGAAAAAAGGTAGGATTTTTTCAAGAAATGGAAGTTTGAAATGAATTGTATAATTTTAAATACATGTGCTATGTGTAAAAAGTATTTATATATGATGAGTATATTAATTTGTTTACTCTTTGTGAATTTTTCAGCATTTTGTGTGGATTTAGTAGTAGTTGTTTGTAATAATCAAGGGAAGCCTATTGTTGGAACTGTTGTTATGATTCATGAAAGTGGGACTCAAGATTATTTGAGAGTAAATACAGATAAATTTGGAGAAGCCTGTTTTGCTGTTGCTGCTTTTAGTCATTGTGATATTTTTGTACCGGGGTTATCAATGGCCCTTCTACCGGTTACTAGTATCATGATTCCTAGTAATTGTAACGAGATTCGTGTAACGGTATCTCCAACAGTATGGTCTGATAGTTATACATCATTAAATTATCTCGTTGAATTATTGCAATTGTGTGCTATTTTGCCTGAAAATAAACTAATAATGATAGCTTAGCCATAGTTTGTTATTGAATTAAAATACGGAAATTATGAATATTGATTTTATCATGTTAGTGGCTCGTAATGAAATGAAATTATTGCGGAGGAATTGGTTATTCATTTTTTTCGTGTTTTTGACGATATTAGGACTTATCTTGTTACAAAGTGTCTTGCAGCATGTTTTTCCGGTATATCATTTTTATGCACTCTCTTGTTCTATTCCTTTTATCAATACGTACTTATTTAATCTTTTTCAGTCATTCTTTCTTGTTTTTATTGCAGGAAATTATATTTATAGAGATTGCAAATTAGATTCGTTGGATGCTATTTTGGTTCGTCCTTATAGTAATCTGGATTATCTTATTGGTAAGTGGATCGCTATTATTAGTTTGTTTATAACGGTCTATATTATAAATTTGATTATTCTCGGTATATTTCATATAGGAAATGGTAGCTATCCTTTTACTTTTTTTCCTTATTTGTTTTATTTGTTAACTCTGGCGTTACCCGTGTTGTTATTTGTAACAGGATTAACAGTGTGGTTGAATGTGGTATTCAAAACACCATTTTTGTCCATGTTTATATTATTCGGATATATTCTTGTAGATGTTTTTTATTTATCTGATATACAATTTGGTTGCTTTGATTTTTTAGCAATGACGATACCAAATGTTTTTTCTGATATAGTCGGTCATGTTGGTGTTTCAACTTATTTGTTGCAACGTTTCGCATATATACTATTTGGAATTTCGTTTTTGTTTTTTGCTGTTAGTAGATTGCAGCGTTTGGCTGGTTCTATAAAAGATGTTCGACGATGTATTTTGTTGGGGATAATTTTATTTGGCATAGGTGTAGGATGTGGATGGAGCTATTATTGGCATTACTATAAAATCAACCAGAAGCGGAAACAATACATCGCTCTATATGAAGAATATAAAGATAACGAACGAATTAGAATCAGCGAACAGAAAATAGTTTATAAACAGGAGGGTGAATGGATATCCGTGCTTGATAGTATAACAGTTTATAATCCGAACAAGAAAAAGATTAAAGATGTTATTTTGTATTTAAATCCTTCTTTAACGGTAAATAACGTGACGTGTATGGGAGAAAAAGTTCACTATCGAAAAAATGAACAAGTCTTATTATTAGATTACCCGATAGGTTGCGGAGAGTACCGGAATTTTGTTATTCATTATTCGGGTAAAATTGATGAAAGTGTTTGTTATTTAGATGTAGATGATTCTGAATATAATAATACCAAATGGAGTAATAGTATTTTGCGTTATGGAAAGCGTACAGCAATGGTTGAGGAAGCATATACATTTTTAACTCCGGAATGTTTATGGTATCCCGTGTGTGCTCCTTTGGTAAATCCCGTTCAACCATTGGCTTCGGAAATCAGTTTTTCAAACTATTCATTGACAGTCGTTCACGATACGATGTATACGGTGATTTCTCAAGGAAAACCGTCACGTTCGAGAGAAGGTTCTTATTTTAAAAATACAAATCCTTTACCCGGACTGACTCTATGTATGGGTAAGTATAATTGTCGAAGTCTATTGATTGATAGTACGTTGTTTGAAATATATTTTTTTAACGAGGGAAATAATTTCTTAGCTATACTTGATGGATCGCAAAAAGGAGTAGTGGAGGGGATACGAGGTGTAAAAGAAAAATTTGAGTACAAGTACGGGATAAAGTATCCTTTCTCTAAAATGACTCTTGTAGAGATCCCTGTGTCTCTTTGTTCCTATTCCCGAATCGGTAAAGAAGGAAGTGAATTTGTACAGCCAGAATTGGTTTTTCAACCGGAAAATTGGTGTAAGAATAGTCAGTATGTTTCCATGAAGAACTATACACGGGAAATGGAGAAAATGAGGCCTATGCAATCTGTGGAGGTATCTGAAAAAGAGAAAATATCAAGCTGGTCGGAAAGCTATTTTAATTCTTTAGCGATGGAATTTCCTAAAATGGATTTATTGTCATTTTTGTCAAATCATCAGTTGTTTTTAACTCCTGTAAAAAATATGTCTTCCGTGGCATTTTGGTTTACAAATTTTACCGGGTGTTTATACTCTGATAAATACCCTTATATTGATTATTTTATTCGTCAGATGCTGATGAATAATCGTGTTCAAATCTTACAAAACAGTATTGAGGTTGGGAGTACAAAGGATGATAGTGTGATTGATTATCTTTCCTCACATAGTTTGCAAAATGTCTTGAGTGGTTCTAGGTTGTCTTCATTTGAAGGATCTATACTCAAACTTAAAAGCCAGTATTTTGCAAAATACATATATTGCCATATTGATCAAGATGAATTCAAAGCATTTCTTGTTGATTTTTATTCTCGTAATTTGTTTCGTGAAGTCCCTTTTGAACAATTTGTAGAGGAGGTTCAACAAAAGTTTCATTTTGATTTTCTTACTTTTGTTGAAGAATTCTATCGAATGTCGGGAGTTCCGTTTTTCTTTATTAGAAACTTGGATCAGAAAATAATGACAGAAGGTCAGTTTTGTGAGACATTAGTTTCTTTTGATGTGTGGAATCCATCGGAGTGTAATGGTGTTGTTACGCTTTACTCGGAGGGGGACGATTATACTCCCGATCTACAAGAAGTAAAGAGCATTCCGGTTTATTCTGGTACATGTATACATGTTTCTGTACCGATGAAAAAAAGAAAATGGAATATCTTACTTCATACGAATTTTTCTCAGAATAATCCTGACAGTTATTTTAAATTATTTTCACAGGAATTGAAAACTACAAGCGATTCTTTTATGGAAATAGTATCAATAGATACAATTTGCTTTACTTCTGATAAGGATGAAATTCTTGTTGATAATGAGGATGATATGTTTTGTACTACAATGTCAGAATCAAGGGAAACGTGGTTGAGTAAGTTACTTCATCAAAATACTCCTAAATATGGAATGATGACAGATTTTCTTCAGGGTAAGTTTTCTGGGTGGTTGCCTTCAGTATTTAATGATGCTATCGGGGAACCCGTGAGAAGTTTTTGTGGTAAAGTAGTAAAAAACGGGACAGGAAAAGCAACGTGGAAAGCATTACTTCCGGAAGACGGAGATTACGAACTTTACGTTTATCAATTAGGGTTGAATCATAGATTTCAGTATCAAGTTGAATTGTTTTCATATTGTTATTCCGTAGAACAAAAGGGTTATAAAGCTAATATTAGGGTAGATATACTTCCTAGTGGTACGAGAAATGTTTTTTTGCAGGACAATGAGGGACGAGATGAGGATTCCACGTTTGATATGCAAATATTTGAAAGTAGATGGATTTTTTTAGGAAAATATAAATTGTCAAAGGGAGAAATAAGTATATCGCTTCTTGATCGAGGAGCTTTCCCTGGGCAACTGATTTTTGCGGATGCGGTGAAGTGGGTGAAGAGGAGATAAATACTCTTTAAAATTGAATTAATGAAAAGAAAAACTTGTATAAAACAACATGATATAACGGATTGTGGTGCTATCTGTCTCGCCTCGATCGTTGCATTTTATGGTCTGATGATTCCTATTGCTAGAATACGTCAATATGCTTCTACAGATAAAAAAGGTACGAATGTTTTAGGACTGATAGAAGCTTCTAGTAAATTAGGATTATTGGCAAAAGGGGTAAAAGCTCTTAAGTCGTCTGTTGGTATCTGATGTCCGGGGAGTCATACTCACACGAAACAACAATTGCCATCAGCGCGCAAGCGGCTAGGTTTAGAAAAATTCTTTTCATAAAATCTAGTTTCAGTGGCTTTCGCCGTTAATAAATAATCAAACTTTAACGCATAGGTTTAAAACTTTTGCAAAGATAATATTTCTACATAGGCATCCCAAATGCCTGCCTACGTTTAGTTTAGCCTATAATAGGCTAACAAACTAAACTGGATTCTCGTGCTGTTTCGCACCATTTTTCTATTCTGACCGTATCCGAATTGACGGAAATCATTTATTTGGATTTTATTTTCATTCAAAATAAATGGTTACATAAAGATTGTGTTGATTAGGAATATGGTGTAGTTTTGCACTTGAAATAAAGAATATAGAATAATTTATATGACTTACCAAGACGCATTAGATTATCTCCGAATTGCAGAGAATGCCTATAATGTGCAGGCTTATTCTGAATCGGCTGAAATAGTTGAGAAACTTGCCTATTTCGCTATCGATAGAGAAAATGGACTTTCGCCACAACAACGTGTCGAAATTACTGAAGCTGTGAAACAAGCAATAGGTCGTTTTACTTTTTGTCCCGATGAATATATTTGGGAAAAGACATGTGGTCTTATAGATTTATTCAGATGGCAAATAAAGTGAAGATTGAATAAAGAAATAGGTATGTGGAGAGTGAATTATAGATATAACAAGAAAGAAAGCACGTGTTTCAGTCTTTCACGCATGTAATGGTTGGCATTGTTTTTGTGCTTTTTCACGGTGTTCACGGAGATGTCCAGTAATTGGGAAATCTCTTCGTGTGATTTTCCGTGGAGACTGAGTTGGTAGACTTCACGACAGGCAGGAGAGAGTTCGTTAAAGACTGTTTGGATCATTTGAAAGACTTCAGATTCAACGATGTTTTCCAGAAAGAATTCTTGATCGTCTTTTTCGAAAACAATTTTTTCGGCATATCGATTGGCTATGTTTCTACGGCGAATCGTGTCAACAGAGAAACTACGTACGATTTTGTATAGATAGGCTTTTATCGTGTTTTCTGTTTTAAATTCATGCCTTTTCTCCCACAAATTGAGAAATGCATCCTGCACCACGTCTTCAATGGTGGCATCATCATCTACGTATTTTGCTGAAAAATAGCGCAAAGCCGCCTACGTATTTGTTATATAAATAGCGCAAAGCTTTATCGCTGTCTTGTCCCCAGAAATCTGTTGTTAATTGACTTTCCATGCAAATGCAGTATCTTTAAACCAACGTTTAATAATTATAAAAATGCGATTCCATTATGATAAGACGAAATGTTAATTAGAGCGCCTTTCACCTGAGAATAAAATAAATAATAAAACAGCATTTCGGGTGGAAATAATCATTAATAACCTATATTTGTGCTATTATTAAACGTTGGTTTTTTGATTCTTTCCAAAGGGGTTATTTTTTCATTTCTTTGTATGTTTAGCAATCCCTTGTTATACACTTATGTGAGAAAAAATCTTTTTATTCCAATCCGATTCTCATGTATTATCACTAAATTTGTCTGTTTAATATTAAGATTGATAACATTAAAAATTGGGAAAAATGAGAATTATTGTATCTGTAATTTTGTTGGCATTTATCACGATCAGTTGCGGTACGAACAAACGTGTTTACGCACCACCTTTTGAGGAAGAGGAGACAGAATCAGTGGTAGTGAAAGAGAATGTGCGAACCACGGCACAGAATCCCACAAAGAAAACTGAAAATACAAAGCCTGTTGTCTCTCGAGAAGAAAACGTGACCATGACTCATGGAGACGTGTTGAAACGATATAACGTGATTGTCGGTAGTTTTTCTAACGTGGATAACGCGGTGAGGTTACAGGCTAAGTTGAACGGGATGGGGTATCATAGTATTATCATGAAAAATAGTGCAGGGATGAGCCGGGTAAGTATTGCCGGGTTTGATGAAGAGGGTGCCGCTCGTGAAGAATTACTAAAAGTTCGTGAACAATATCCGGAGTTTGCAGATGCATGGCTGCTGATTTCCAAACAATAGTAAATGTCAAGAATAAAATCTTACCCAAGTTTACGAGTTTTAGCGTATTCTTGGGTAAGTTTGTATTAAAATCGGACCTTCTTTTATTCCTATTTTATTTCAATTCCATGCTCGTCAAGCACCTTGACTTCATGAGGTAAAATACGTGATTCTCCTGTTGTATAGTCCTTTTGTATTTGGTAGGTAGTTGTTTTTTCGGGATGAACAACAAGCGTGTACATTCCGTTTTTCATCTCTTCTTTTGTTGGCGAGTACACGTCCTTGAAAATAATGTTCGAAATGTATAGGGTATCCCATGTCACGTGGAATGTAAAGGAATCCCCTTTTGGGATGGGTTCTCTAGTTGAGTATTTTATCTCCATAATTTTTTTTTCGCTTACTATTTGAGTCGTAATGTTAACGGAATCTCCTTTTTGAATGGATGGTTTATCTTTATTTAAAGACATATTCGTGATTCCTATTTTTTTCAATTGATAGTATCCTCCTACGATGATACTGCAAAGTAAGACGATTAGTAGCGGTATAATGTATTTTTTCATGGCATTTTCTTTTTGTTTTTCTTCTTGTTTTTGCTTGAATTATTGCTGTGTTTATTGGGGGTAGGTATTTCTTTGTTTGTTGTTACTTCTTTTTGTTCTGTTTTATCCTCTTTTATTTCAACTCCATTTTCGTCAAGTACTTTAATTGTATGAGGTAAAGTATTTGGTTTCCATTCTGTGTATATTCTTGTTATCTGATATGTTGTAGTTTTCTGCGGTTTAACAACTAAGGTGAATTTTCTCTTATTCACTTCTTCCTTTGTTGGTGTATATACGTTCTCGAAAATGATAGTCGAAATATATTGAGGATCCCATTCTACAACGATTGTAACGGAATCCCCTTTTTGGATGGGTTTGGTAGTTGAGAACTTTATATTCATCAGTTGCCCTTGTTGTAGTTGTGCGCAGACGCTTGTGATCGTACAACTAAATAAGATTGTGAATAATAGTTTCATTTGTTTTTTCATAATGCTTGATATTTAAGTGTTAAGTTCATTTTTGAGAATTGAATTTGTACTCGAATGAAATCGTGTAATATCTTTCGAAAAGCCTGTCCCAACTGTTGGAAATGAATTGATTTGAAACAGAGGTCTTGAAATTTGTATTCTTGTCGAGAATATTGAATGCATTAAGACTGATCAAGCCTTTGCGTTTCTTGAAAATACGGTAACCTAGCATGGCATTTAAAAGATGACTGTTGATTTTCGTGTTGGATACAGATGGGTTGTAATAGTCCATGATGTACCCAGATTCGAAATTCGCGTACTGCAAGAAATTCAAGAGAAGATGTACGGTTGCCTTATTTTGGATTCCCCGTTCTTTATATTTTTCACTATTTTGGTTCCAAAGATAGGATGTGCTGTTCGAGAGGTTCAATCGAATATGTCTGGAAAAGTTTGTTGCCAATTTTATATTAAATGTTCCTTTATGCTCTTGCTGTCTGACGAGTCTTCCTGCCACTTCGGATTGGGGATCTCTGAAGGTATAACTTACAATGGTTTCCAGTCGTCCCAAGTAGTTTATTTGTTTTTGTATGGAGGAGGATATCTTTAAGTCCCAATAATCGTTGCCATTGATCGGGGAGATGAGGGTTGAACCAGCTGGAAACTCATAGCTGTCATATTCGGGAAGTATCGTGTTATTCTTGAAGTATTGACGTTTGTACACGACATTGTCCGTGTAATATTTTAATCTGACTTCCGTGTTAAGTGATATTTGCTTTTTCACCGAGGATAAACGGTGTTTCATACTGAAATTGTACTCTTTAACCGGATCTAAATCAGGATTCCCTGTTTGCGGAAACATAGGGTTCGAGATATTAAGTATGTTGCTAAAAAGCTTTACGTGTGGGATTTGTTGCGAAATACTGAATGTTAATGAAATGTTTCCACGCTTTTCACCTTCCCAAGATATATTAATGAAGGGAGACCACGTGTTGAATGTTTTGCGAATAACGTATTTTTCCGGGATTCTTTCGTCGCGATTTATCGCGATATGATTGAATGTTACTCTCGATGTGATGCTTCTACCCGGAATTTTATGAATAAATTCCAAGCCGGAGGAAAGTGTTTGGGTATTCATTTCGTAATTTTCCGAGTAAATATCGTCTATAAGGCCTGTTTGTTTATCTACGGCTGTATTATTTATTTTGGCTTTTTTGTGTAGTGTTTCAATTTGTAACGAGATAGAATGTCCCGAGACGATGGATGTGTCAAACAGGTGCGTGACGTGTAGCGAGGACGAGAGGTCTGTGTGCGGAGAATTGTTTTTTACTCCTAAAGTAGTATGAGTTTCAAGTTCCGAGTTCATGATTTCCAAATCATGCGATTCTGTCCTTTTCGGTTTTTCATGATTTATTCCCAAGTTGATATGCATAAAGTTCTTTTTATTCAACTTGTAAGCAAAGTTTAAGTATGAACTTGAGTATGCATGATTTATTTCCGAATTTATTCTATTGTGCGTTGTCGTAAGGAGAGTCCCGTTTCGAAATGTTTCAGATTGGTTTACTCGTGACTGGTCGCTATCTTTAGACATAAACAATCCTGAAAAATGAGCCTTGATGTTAGGGGTTGAAGTATAATTACCATCTACAGCAACGTTGTATATTGTATTGGCTGATGTCTGTTTATTCTCGTTATTGGCAAGTTGCGACTCGAAATCTTCTGTGGGGAAATACGTGTTCTCCTTTCGGATAATGTATTGATTTTTGTCCTTTGAATAACTACCAGTTATTGAATAACGATCTCGCAGATAATTATTAAAATCACCAAATTCCCGAACTAATTTTCCTCTAATATACTCTTGCTTTCGTGGCATTTCATTCTTTAACACTTGGTTGTACCTGTCTTGTTGACCCATGAAATTTGATTTCATGGTATTTAATTGTGCTTGAAATCCTTCTTGAAATGTCCCTAATTTTCCGTTAAGATTGTATATCTTTGGGTCATTACCATTTTCGTGCTTGATATGATTTTGTCCACCTTCAAGCAATGCTTCGACCGTGAAATATCGGTTAAAGTCTTTTTTCGTCCGGATATTCATCACCGTGCTTTTTTGTTTTTTAAAAGAGGTTGCACTTTCAATCTCTTCATCATAAATATCGATTGTCATCGCTTGATCAGCATCAATGGTATAGAGAGCCGTGATTTTGTCATCCCCAAAGATCAGTTTGTCATTTAAAAGGGTGTACTCTATGGGCTTCCCGTCCATTGAGACGCTACCATCCTGATTCACCTTAATACCTGGGATTTGGCGTAAGATCTCTATGATTGCATCTCCTTTTAGTGTTTTTACGGACCGGGCATAAATACGCGTGGTATCACCGAATTGCTTGTACATTTTTGCTCTGGCAGATACGGTAACCTCGTCAAGTTTTTGTATGTCAGGAGCCAACCAAACCTTCCCCATGTTCATAGTTTGATGATCTTTCGGGAGTACGAATTTACGAACTTTGTATCCTACACATGAAATCTCCACGCGCGTAGAAAAGTATTTAGGTGTTTCGAATTGGAATTTACCATTTTTATCGGCTACCGTGAATTGAGTGAGTTTTCTGAATTTTTCTTCGGTGATTTGATAAATAACGGCTCCTGGCAAAGGTTCTTTCGTTATGGAGTCGACGATTACTCCAAAAAAGTGAATCTTGTTATCTGTTGTCGGCGTGTAGATTTGGCCTTGTGTAAGGGCACACCCCATGACTGAAAAACACATAATCATGATTAATTTGGAAATTTTCATCGTTTAGTTGGTATAGGTTCTACTTGTATAACACGAAAATGTTAATATCGTACTATCCTAAACTTGAAAAAATGATATTTTATTTTTAACTAGTTTTGATGGGAAATTTGTTTGGTATTGAGAATTATGTGTTTACATGTAAAACTTAGGTTAAAGGGGGAGAAAGTAAGTTAGAGGGAACATGATAACTTACTCTTCGAGGTGGATGTCCGAAAGGTGTATTGAAAAGAGTATGAGGCCGGAGAATTTAGACCTCACACTCTTATTTTGTTAGAGCAATTCAAACCCGATAACATCGGAGTCATCATTGTCTTTTTCTTTTTTTTCTTCGATAATCTTTAGGTGGGGTTCAACTTGAATTTCCGAAAGATCGATGTTTTCCTGGTTTTCAATAGTTTCGGAATTGTCGATGTTAATCAATTCGCTTTCTAGGCCCTCATTCATGACCTTATTTCTTGCAGCTAATTTTTCTGCAAACGAGAAGTCTTCTTGAAGGGCTCCGTTCTCGCAACGAAAAACTCGCCCGGGGAAATGTTCTATCAAATCGTATTGGTGAGTGGCAATAACGACCGTTTTACCACTGTCACATATATCTTTCAGTAATTCGATCAGTCGATAGGAAGTTTCCGGATCGATGTTCCCGGTAGGCTCGTCAGCCAGGATGATAGGAGGGGCGTTTAGTAATGCTCGGGCAAGCACGATGCGTTGTTGTTCACCTCCGGACAATTGGTGTGGGAATTTATCCCGTTTGTCGGGAAGTTCTACTTTGTCCAACACTTCGTTTATCCTTTCTTTGATCGCTTTTTTGTCTCTCCATCCCGTGGCTTTCAGAACGAATTCCAAGTTTGCGTAAACATTCCGGTCTGTCAGTAATTTAAAATCCTGGAACACGATCCCGCATTTGCGTCGCAAGTAAGCAATTTGTGATTTCTTGATCTTGCTCAATTGGTAACCGGCAACTTCTCCTTTACCGTAAGCAAGAGGAAGTTCTGCATATAATGTTTTGAGCAAAGACGTTTTTCCACTCCCGACTTTACCGATCAGGTAAACGAATTCGCCTTCCTTGATCTCCAGAGATACATCTTTGAGAATCGTGTTTTTTTGCTGCCGAATAACGGCGTTTTCCAGTTTTATAATTGCTTCCACCTTATTAATTTTAGATTTAATGATTGTAGATTGCAGATTCCAACTGCACAAGGCCAACGTTTTTGTAATCACTGAATCTTTTCTATAGCTCCTTTAGTCCTTTGATGTTTGCTTCCGGATCGGTGGCGTTGAACACGAAACTACCTGCTACAAGGGCATCGGCACCGGCATTTACCAAGCGTTTTCCGGTTTCAAAATTGACCCCGCCATCAATCTCTATGAGGGTATGGGAATTTGATTCTATGATGAGTTTTTTCAGTTTATCGACTTTGTTGATGGTCTGTTCAATGAATGACTGCCCTCCGAATCCCGGGTTCACACTCATTAATAGAACGACATCAATGTCCTTAATAATATCTTCTAACAGGGAGACTGGGGTATGCGGATTCAGTGAAACCCCGGCTTTCATACCTTGTGCTTTTATTTGCTGAATCGTACGGTGTAAGTGAGTACATGCCTCGTAATGTACGGTTAAGATATCTGCTCCGGCTTTGTGAAAAGCCTCCACGTAACGTTCCGGCTGCACGATCATCAAATGCACATCCAGTGGTTTGGTGGCCATTTTCTTTATTTGGGAAACAACCGGGAGCCCGTAAGATATATTAGGGACAAATACTCCATCCATGATATCCAAGTGAAACCAATCGGCTTGGCTCCGGTTTACCATTTCAATATCTTTTGATAGATGCAGAAAATCTGCAGATAATAGCGAGGGAGAAACAATAACGCTCATTTCTAAGAGTTTAAAATTTGGAATTTAAATTATTTGTACCAGCTAGCGTACATGGAGTAAGAATTTACAATTCTTTCCACTTCATCGCGTAAGAGCTCCGGCCCCATTTGTTTTAATTTTTTTGCAGGAGTCCCCGCATATACCCAGCCGGATTCAACAACGGTGCCTTTCGTCACCACGCTACCGGCTGCCACGATGGAGTTACTTTCGATGACAGCATTGTCAAGGACAATAGCACCCATGCCAATCAGTACATTATCATGAATCGTACATCCATGAACCACGGCATTGTGGGCGATAGAAACGTTATTTCCGATATTGGTAGGGGATTTTTGATAGGTTGCGTGTATCGTTGCGTTATCCTGAATATTTACTTTGTTACCGATTTTAATATAGTGTACATCGCCTCTCAGAACAGCCCCGTACCATATACTACAATCGTCACCCATCTCCACGTCGCCAATAACAGCGGCATTTTCAGCTAAAAAACAATTCTTGCCGAATTTCGGTGTGTGTCCATTTAATTCTCTGATTATTGCCATAATATAATTGAAAATTGAGAGTTGAAAATTGAATTTTGTGTTCCATTTTCAACTTTCCGGTTTGTAAACTAATTTAACGTGTCGAAATTACGAAATATATAGCAGAAAACAAGAGGGGATGGTCTTTTTAAAGATTTCCGCTTGGAGACCGGAAAAAATTCTCTGATTTTTTTTGCTTTTAGAAAAAAGGTGTTACTTTTGCATCGCAGTTGGGAATAACCCACGCTTGAGTTCTTAAATGGAATGATAAATGCGAAAATAGCTCAGTTGGTAGAGCATAACCTTGCCAAGGTTAGGGTCGCGGGTTCGAGTCCCGTTTTTCGCTCGCTTTTGAATGCGAAAGTAGCTCAGTTGGTAGAGCACGACCTTCCCAAGGTCGGGGTCGCGGGTTCGAGCCCCGTTTTTCGCTCTTCAAGACGCACAAGTTTCTTGTGCGTCTTTTTTTATTTTAAATCGTATGTTATTTTCGAAAAGTTTACTGATTTTTTGATAGTGTTTCAAAAAATGCTAGAATTTCTATTGCTTTTTCTATTTTTCTTTGTAACTTGTGAATGAAAGTGTACCTACGTAGTTTTGATGTCATTTGATGTCTCAGCTTGATTTTTACAATTAATCAATGTAAATTGTTATTTATGAGAACGCAATTATATACAATACTAACCTAATATAAAAATGGATAAAAATGATAGTGTACCAAAAAGTGTGTAAATCCCAAATTTTTTATTTTTGTAATGGAACTGTCAAAAATGAATATTTATGGAATTTACACATGAACAAATCTCGGAAATAATTTCAGAAATAACAAATGGCGAATCCGGTTTTCATGGATTAGTAAAACGCGGGTTAGAGAGTTTAATGCTCACCGAGCGAAGTCTTCATAACGAAACGTTATCAGACGTGAGTAACGGTTTTCGAGGCCGTAGAGTCTGTCATGGAGGTAAGGTCTTCGAGCTTCGGGTCCCGCGTAGTCGTAACAGTAATTTTTACCCGATGTTACTAGGCGTGTTGAAAGACCAGGAAGAAGAAGCGCAAAAGCTAGTGAGTAGCCTTTATTGTAGTGGTTTAACCACGGAACAAGTGGGTAAAATTTACGAACAGTTTTACGGCAAGCATTACAGTAAAAGTCAGGTAAGTCGTCTCTTGAACACGGCACGTGAAGATGTAAACGCCTGGCTGGGGCGTAAACTTGAGAAGCGTTACCCCATTCTTTATATTGATGCCACTTATGTCCTCACCCGGCGGGATGAGTCCGTGAGCAACGAAGCCTACTACACGGTTTTAGGGGTGAAAGAAGACCGGACAAGGGAAGTTTTGACCGTCGTGAACTTCCCCGTGGAAAGCGCCACGAACTGGAAAGACGTGTTCGAGGATCTAAAAGCGAGAGGGGTCCAGGAGGTTAACCTCCTGGTGTGTGACGGGCTCCCCGGCATTGAAAATGTCCTGGCGGATACTTTCCCGCTGGCGGATCTACAGCTATGTACCGTGCATTTGAAGAGGAATATCGCGGGAAAGGTCAAGCCAAGGGACAAGAAACAAGTGCTGGAAGAGCTTAAACAAATTTGCGCTCCCGACCAGTGGGAGATCTCGCCGGAAAAGGCTTTTCTAAAATTTAAAGAGTTTATTGCCAGGTGGCAGAAAAGTTATCCCGTCTTGAAAAGATATTGTCACGACAGGTACAGGTTCTACTTCACGTACTTCAAGTATGAAAGAGAAATCAGGGGGATGATTTACACTACAAACTGGATCGAAAGGCTGAACAGGGATTACAAGAGGGTTATAAACATGAGGGGCGCAATGCCAAACCCGCGAGCCGTCATCCTGCTCATGGGAACGGTGGCGCAAAATGCAGATATTTACAAGTACCCAATTTATAATTTTTTAGAATCAAGATTATTTTATTAAAAATTAATAGATTTGCAAATATGAAAAAAGAAGGGCTATACACACTTTTTGGTACACTATCAAAATAAACGTGGTTTATGCCGAGATTATTGTTCTCGGCATTTATCTTTTCAAAGATGTAAGTCTTTTGATGAAGTAATACAAAAATTACAAGAGTTATCGGAAAAACATTCTACTGATGATTTTGATGAGGTGGTCGTAAGCGTTTCCTTGGGACGTTTTTGTACTTCCCCAACAAGATGCCAACCCTGTATTTTTCGCAAAGGTCGTTCAAAAAAGACTCAAACTCCGAACAGCAGCAATCCGTAATCTTATACTCCATGTGGGTTACTGATATGTGGGCAGATTTGTTATGAGTAGGACATCTTTTAGGTTCTACTCTAAATTTTAGGTATTTCTTAAAGCGTAAACTATCTGTATTCATGGGCACAAAAGTAGTTATTCCTATAAAAATATCATTAGTTATCACTATAAAAATAACATAAGATATTGTTGATTAGTAATTTGGATGTTTCAGCGAAATTTTGTAACTTCAAGTAAATTTCGGTGAAATATGAGTAATAACGCTAACTTATTCTATTTCTTTAAACAGTTTCCCGATGAGGATTCTTGTAGAAAGTATTTAGAGAAACGAAGATGGGGTAATACTCCAACTTGTCCGCATTGCGGAAACGCACAGAAAATATACCGTTATAAAAACGGGAAAACTTTCAAGTGCGCACATTGTAAAAAGCAGTTTTCGGTGAAAACGGGTACAATTTATGAAAACTCAAACATCCCATTACAGAAATGGTTTCTTACTTTCTATCTGATTTCATTATCTAAGAAAGGTATTAGCTCTATTGAGTTGTCCAAGACTATCGGTGTTACACAAAAGAGCGCTTGGTATTTATTACACAAGGTTCGTTATATGCTGGAACATCGTAATTCCGATAACCAGCTACGTGGTACAGTCGAGGTTGATGAAACGTATGTTGGTGGAAAGAAAAAGGGCAAACGTGGTCGTGGTTCTGAGAATAAAACTCCCGTATTTGGTGCTGTACAACGTGGTGGACGTTTATCCATTACACCCGTACCAAATGCGAAGCGTAAAACCTTAGAGCCAATTATCCACAAACGAGTTAAGAAAGGAACCCATATAAACAGCGATGAATGGTGGGCATACACTAAACTATGCTCGGACTATGCACATGATGTAGTAAATCACAGACGTAAAGAATATGTTCGTGGTAAGGTACACACTAATACTATTGAAGGTGCATGGTCACATTTGAAGCGGTCAATAATGGGAACTTACCATAGACCGAGTAGGGAACACCTTTCTAAGTATTGTGCAGAGTTCGAGTATAATTACAACACCCGCAAAAACTCACCGGAAATTAAATTCAAGAAAATCATTGATAAGAATTTAATCCGTGTTAGTTATAGAACAATAACTGGCACATAAACTCAATTAATTTTATGGAAACAGTTTCAGTGAAACTCGTGGTTTTCAAACATCCGGAACCTGCGAGATGGGATACCTATTGTAGTTACTGCCCAGAGTTACAGTATTTCTTTGGACGTGGTGAAACAGTAAATGAAGTTGTAGAACAAGTACACCAAACGCTACTTGAGGAACTTCAAAATAGGAATGCGTATAAAAATCTTCATAATTTAGGTTGGAATATTACGGATACTTCAATTAAAGTTCCTATTTTTACAGACGAAGAAGCTGTCAGTCTTACCGAACAGTCTTATGAAGTAACAATTAGTAACTATCAAATAGTAAAAATAGATGTTGAAGTCCCACCAGCAAGAAAATTGTGGTGAATTGTACCCAATAGCCACAGATATATTTGAGCACTTTTTAAGTGAAAGTGGATTTACCTGTACTAACATAACTAATGGCTTTGATATACATAAGAAAGGAGAACTTTACATTAAAATACCGCAAAAGAAAAACCTCACAAAAAATCAAGTAAAGAATCTCTTAACTAAAGCAGGTTTGCAAATTGAAGATTTCAATTTGTATATAGAGCATACAAAAGCAACCAATCTTTTCAATTTTTTGGTGGACGAATCTCTGAAAGGGCCTTCTCTGAAAAATAAAAATACGGAATCTTAATCCCGTATTTCAATCTTTGCAGAAGTATATCCCCATATACTAAGGTAGTAAGTTCCTTTGTTTACTTTGTAGCCTACTTCTTCCACTTTTCCGAAACCAGCATCTACGGTAGTGAAGAAAAACATTGCGGGTTTGAACATTTCAAATTCAGAATCATATACCCCAGATTCTTCAACTTCTATCATATCGGTATCTGTTAGCTTCCAAGAAACATCACTTATAAGAAGTTGCTGGGTTAAGTTGTTTTTGATTTGAACTTTCAGAACAAGATTATATGTTCCGTCCGATAGCTTAATGGTGTTAATCTCTTTGAAAAGGAACTTCACTTCTCCACCGTTTTTACTTGGGAATGTAAGTTCATCACCAGCGATTAATGTTTTAGGTTCTTTTGCCGCTTTTGTTTCAGTAACAGGTTGCGAGGTTTCTTGTGTGGTAGATTCTGTTTTCTTGTTATTGCCACAACTTACAAATAACAAACACAAGGCTAAGAGTAATTTCTCCATTTTACGTGTATTTATAGGTGAATAATGCGACAGCACACCTATTATTTGAACACGCAAAAAGGCGTGGACTTACCTTGTCTGACTAAGAGGTACGACCAAGCACCCGACAACCACAACAAGAGTAATGCCCACGCCAAGACGCAGGCACTAACTAATGTTCTTCGAGGTTGTCTTTGAAATTTGGTCGTTTTCTTAGCCCTCAAAACAATAGCTAATGCTATCAATATTTTAACGGTACAAAGGTAGTTACTTTATAAGAAATAACAAAGTATGAGGCTGATGTTTAAAAGCGATTTGGAAAATCCAAACTAAAATCTTATGTTTGGTGTAAATAGTATATAATTACGTATGAGAAAAATATGTATGATCAGTATTGCTTTTTTATTATCCAGTTATTCAATTGCAATAAATGATAATAAAAAAAATTCCGAATTAGGTGTCGCTTTAACCAGTAGGGAAATTCATGCTATAAAGGATCTCAAAGAAATGGTTCTGGGGTTTACTGGAAAAAGTAGGATGACAGCGATCCCATTTTCTTTTGCTGAAATTTTAAATATAGATAGCACAAATATTACATTATTACCATATTATGATTTTGATACGGCTATTTTTTATGAGGATCCTTCTCCAGAAAAAATACTAGAGAGTCTTACAGTGTCAGATGATTTGTATTTTGCAATTTCAAAAGACGGATGTCTAGCATATAGTTTGCTTGCGAAAAAGAAAGAAGATTCTTGGGTTTTAAGTAGATTTTCAGAAAATTGGGGAGAGGTTATAAAATGGTTCCCAGAAAGGTTGCAGGATGCAGATTCAAGAGATTTTAAAATATTTCGAGTAGGGGGAATCGAGTATTTTCTTTATTATAAAAATGGGAAAACAATCTATTCAACGAATATAGGTCAAGAGATTTCAGAAGAAATATTGTGCGAAATTATATTAGAATCAATTCATCAAGTGGATGAAAATAAAAAGTATTTAGATAGTATAGGTGTGCATTTTTAGGAAAATAAAGGAGGGATAAAGCTTTATGTTTGAGTTCCCTCCTCAAATTTATTTGATTTGTTTTTTATTCGTGAAAATCAACAAATACACGACTATCTCTGATTTTCTTGCAATAATTGCTGACTTTCACGTGTTCCGGATGTACTTTATAACGAGCAAGGGCATCCGTATCTTCGAATGTGGAGATTAATACGGCATCGTATGCCATATCCGATGTTTTTTCATTAATGCCAACTTGTAGGGATTTTATTTCCGGAACGATACCGACTAGTCTTTCCAGACTCTCTTTCATGATTAAGGCGTTCTCTGCTTTTGTTTTTCCTTCGGCAAACTCCTTGAGTTTCCACATGACAATATGTTTTAGCATACTTTTTGATTTTAAATAATACGTTGCAAAAATAGTCTTTTATAAAAAATAAAACTAATTTTGAATGCAAGTGAGATTGGTGGGGGATTGAAGAATGAATGTAAAAACAAACGAGTTATGGTGGAGAAGGCTAGAAAATCAAAAATATCAAAAAAACAGACGGTTACAGATATAAATTTCAAGTTTAAAAGTATTCGCACGAGTTGTAGCGAGGTAGTTGATTTTACCGGAAATAAGCGTTATCGTACAGTTTTTCGATTGAACGAAATCGAGACATTGTTCGTGGACACGGAAGTGATAAACAAGCAGTTTGATGAAAAACCTTGGGATGCGGAGATCGTGGCTGCTTTGATATATATGCAGGGAGACCGACCTATGTTGGTGGCGCAAAAAGGAGGAAAGGTTACAATCCCTGAAACAGAGTCTGTCTTCCAATTCTCAACCACTTTTTCTGCTGAGGATTTTACGGACTTTAAGTTTCAAGAAGGTGTCTATCGGGTACAGGTGATGATAGACGGGCAAGCCGGGGTATCGGATGAAATCCATTTATTGGAACCGCACGATTTGTTTCGGGATTATTTCCAGTTATTGGATATCGGGTTCGATAAATGCGTGGAGGAAGCTCCTGATGTGCAGCGCCCTCACTCGTATCAAGCTTTTTCTGCCAAGGGGTTGGAGGATATTCGGTTTTATTTGGTGGCAGAGAATTTTTTATCGAGCGAATGGACGTATGAATTTTTGATTAATGTATTTGATTCGAATGGCATATTAAAAGCAAGCCGAGTGGCTAAAGGGAATTATTACATTCCGAATCGGGAAGGGAAGCGCTTGCTTTGCTTTGCATTGGATTTAGGGGCAGGGCTGAATAATTTTTGGGAAGAAGGGAAATATAGGGTTGATGTGTTATGTTTTGATCAACCGGTGATACATTTGGAGTTTTCGATCGGGGAGCAGGATTTACCCTATAATTTTACGGACGAAATTGCAGAAGTTAACGGGCAGGTACACGAGGTCGCAGGTGTACCCTCAACTCCACAAGATAAAGAAGAGGCTTTATCTCGCCTGTACCAGTTGGTGGGATTGCGTAAGGTGAAAGAAGAAATTACCCGGATGTACGAGTTGGCGGAATTTGTGAAAATGCGACAAGAGAACGGTTTTAACGATAAACTTCCGGTTTTGAATATGATCCTTATGGGAAATCCGGGAACGGGTAAGCACTTGGTTACCGAGATCACGGGAGAGATGTTTTACCGTTTGGGAGTATTGGTAAACGGTAAAGTGCATCGGTATAAGAGAGAGGATTTTACCCGTCCGGGAATGGATGCGGAAGAACAGTTGATCCGGGAGGCTATCGCGAAGAGTATGGGCGGTATTCTGTTGATCGAGGATGCGGATGAATTGTACCCGACCAACGACCCGAATGATCCGGCTATGCGTATTTTTACCGTGTTGTTGGGAATTCTGGAGCAGGAGCAACCTTCTTTGTTGGTTGTCATGGCGGGAGATGTGATGACATTGCAGGCTATTGTTGAAGGTGTTCCCGGTATGAAGAAATGTTTCCCTTACCAGTTTGTTTTTGATGATTATTCGGCAGAGGAATTGATGGAAATCACTCATCAAATGTTGGAGAAACGGCAATTTAAGTTTACTCCAGAGGCTGAGGATAAGTTCTCCGATATGTTGAAAGATTGTTGTTCCGTGAGGGAATCCGGCTTTTCCAATGGTAGGTTTATAGAAGAGCGGCTGGATGATGCTTCGACACGGATGGCGAAACGGTTGATGTCGAATCACAAGGGAACACGTACCAAGGAAGATATGATGTTAATTCAAGTGGAAGACATCGACGCTCCGGAGCAACCGGATCCTAGTAAGTCTGTTGATGCATTGAATGAGATGATTGGATCGAAAGAGTTGAAAAACAGCTTGATTAGTTATATTAATTATATCTATTTTATCCGGGAGAGACAGAAACACGGGTATGCGGATGTGATTCCGCCTTTGCACATGTTGTTTACCGGGAATCGGGGAACTGGGAAGACTACCGTGGCTCGAATGCTCGGGGAAATATTCGAGTCGGCCGGGATTTTGGAAAGCTCTATGGTAACTGTTAGGAGCAGGGGTGAGCTTATCGGTGATGGCTCTATTCCCCCGCAGCAGATTGCCATGTATGTTTTCGAACAGGCAAGAGGGGGTATTCTTTTCTTGGAAGATGCTCATACCTTGTTTCAGGATAATGTGGGGGCAGCGGCATTGAGTGTCATTTTCGGGCAGTTGTCGCCTACCGATAATGGAGATACCATTGTTATATTGAGTGGTGATCCGGAAGCGATGGATAAAGCTTTGGCTGGAAATCCGAAAGTGAAAACTCTTTTCCCGTATCATTTCCATTTTTCCGATTACACGCCGGAAGAGTTGCTAGAGATTGCGGTTCAAAAAGTGGCGGAAAAGAATTATACCTTGCACCCGAAAGCGAAAGAAGCGTTTAAAGCCTTGGTTTCCCAAGTGTGTAACGAGCATGACAAATTCTTTGGAAATGCTTTATTTGTCGAGAAGATGGTGGATAAAGCCATTCATAACCTATCTGCTCGGACCATGAAGATCAGGAAGGAGCGGGAACTTACTCGAAAGGAGATTACGACATTGATGGCCGTGGATATTCCGACGGCGACTTCCGAGTTACCCAATTCTTATAGAGATACCTTCGACGAGAAAGAGATTGCCTCTGCCTTAAAAGATCTGGATCACATGGTGGGACAGACGAAACTTAAAAAACAGATTCATGATTTCGTGGATTTGGCACGTCATTATAATCAACAAGGGATAAAACTGAATACCCGCGTATCCTTGCAATGGTGCTTTACCGGAAACTCCGGGATGGGAAAAGGAACGGTTGCCCGGATTATTGCTCGTATCTATAAAGCCATGGGAATTATAGACAAGAGTGAGGTGACGAGTTTTAAGGTAGAGCGTTTACTCGGGTTGACCGAGGAAGATGTCATACAAAGTATTGGCACGGCTTTATTGCAATCGAAAGGTGGGTTATTTTTCTTTGATGAAGATTCCAGTAGTCTGAATGAAGTTGCCGGTTTCCGGGATCGAGTAAGGGCAATTCTTGTGAATCAGTTGGCAACACAACCGGGAGCTTATAACGTGATATACGCGAAACAGGATCCGCCCCGTCAGATTATCAATGACGAAGTAGAAAAGGTTTCTGATATGATTAATATTCTTGTTTTTGAGGATTATACGGCTGATCAGTTAATGGAAATATTGAAACGTGATCTTGCCACGGATAATACACGGATGACGAGAACGGCTCAACAACATATGGAACAATTTATATCTTATATTGTTGCGAATAAAAAACGTAGTCATGCCAGCGCCCGGTTAATCAAACTGGTTGCTGAGATGATGATGCGAAATCGGGTACAGCGTTTGGCCAAAAGCAAAAAAGCGAATGACATGGAAACGAAGCACTCGGTTACGAAACAGGATGTTGAGATGTTCACACCTGCCATGTTGGATAGTATGATATCAGAAAGGAATACAATCGGGTACAAACAATGAATCGCAGAATACTTCATCTTGCTATTCCTTCTATCGTGTCTAACATTACCGTTCCTTTGTTGGGATTGGTAGACGTGACAATCGTGGGACATTTAGGGGCGACAGCTTATATTGGTGCCATCGCTGTGGGTGGATTGTTGTTCAATATCCTTTACTGGAATTTCGGTTTTCTGCGAATGGGTACCAGTGGGCTAACTTCGCAGGCATACGGTCGGAAGGATAAGGATGCAGAGATACGGATACTAGTACAGGCGGTGAGTGTCGGCTTGTTTTCTGCCCTAGCTATGTTGATTTTGCAATATCCGATAGAGCGACTGGCTTTTCGGCTATTGGACACGAGTGCGGAGGTGGAACAATATACGGTCACTTATTTTAGAATCTGTATCTGGGGGGCTCCGGCGGTGTTGGCACAATATGGTTTCACGGGGTGGTTTATCGGAATGCAGAACTCCCGTTATCCGATGTATATTGCCATTGTGATGAACGTGATTAATATTGTATGTAGTTCCTGTTTCGTCTTTTTGTTCGGGATGAAGGTGGAGGGGGTGGCCTTAGGGACAGTTGTCGCTCAATATTCGGGGGTGATGATGGCCTTGGGGCTTTGGTTTTATAATTATAAAGAATTGTGGGGGCGAATGACGTTTAAAGGAAGTCTTCAATTAATTGCTATGCGGCGTTTCTTTGCCGTGAACCGGGATATATTTCTCCGGACACTTTGTTTGATTGGGGTGACTACATTTTTTACTTCAACAGGAGCTCGTCAAGGAGATGTAATTCTGGCTGTTAACACGTTGCTTATGCAGTTGTTTACCTTGTTTTCTTATATCATGGACGGTTTTGCCTACGCGGGGGAGGCGCTGTCGGGACGTTACGTGGGTGCTTGCAATCTGATACAGTTGAAACGAGCGGTAAGGGCATTGTTTGGTTGGGGTGTTGGGTTGTCGTTGGTTTTCACGTTATTGTACGGGGTTGGAGGAGAAAATTTCTTGGGATTATTGACGAATGACAAGATCGTGATAGAGACTGCCGGACATTATTTCTACTGGGTGCTTGCTATTCCGCTAGCAGGATTTGCTGCTTTTTTGTGGGATGGAATTTTGATCGGAGCTACAGCTACCCGTTTTATGTTATGGTCTATGTTAGTCGCTTCCGGTAGTTTTTTTGTGATTTATTACTGTTTTTCCGGGGCTACGAATAATCACATGTTATGGTTGGCCTTCTTGGTTTACCTTGCGCTACGCGGGGGGATGCAGACTTTATGGAGTCGGAGGGTATTTACTTTAGAATATCTCCAGCGTTTGAGATCATAAATTGAAGATGGGATAGGTTTATTTGCTCGCTTTTTATTATATTCGCGGTGCAAATACGTGTAGTTGAAAATAAACAAATAAAACACATGGCTATAGTATTCTATCAAAAAGATGCAACAGTGTATGCCGTACACTATAAAGAATCGGAAAACCCTTTAGATGTAAGTAAGTTGGAATGGTTATTCAGTGGGGCTAAAAAAGTTCAAAGCAATTCATTGGAGAACTTTTTCGTGGGACCCCGTCGGGAAATGATTACCCCGTGGAGTACTAATGCCGTGGAGATTACTCAAAATATGGGTATTTCCGGAATTTTGCGGATAGAGGAGTTTACTCGTGTGGAAGATGAAAAAGCGGCTTTTGACCCGATGTTACAAGCATTTTACAAAGGTCTGAATCAAGATACATTTACGATTGACAAGAAACCGGACCCAATCGTGTATATCGAGGATATCCGGGCATATAACCAACAGGAGGGATTGGCGCTGAATGAAGATGAAATTTCTTACCTGGAAGGTCTTAGCAAGAAATTAAATCGCCGTTTGACGGATTCCGAGGTGTTTGGTTTTTCACAAGTGAATTCCGAGCATTGTCGCCATAAGATCTTCGGGGGTACGTTTATTATTGATGGGGAAGAGCAAGAAGAGTCTCTGTTCTCCATGATCAAGAAAACTTCCAGAACGAATCCCAACCGGATTGTTTCTGCCTACAAAGATAACTGCGCATTTATTGAAGGACCGGCTGCAGTGCAATTTGCCCCGGCAACACCGGATAAACCGGATTTTTACACGCAAAAAGATATTAACACGGTTATTTCTTTGAAAGCGGAAACTCATAACTTCCCGACCACGGTGGAGCCTTTTAATGGGGCGGCAACCGGTTCGGGTGGAGAGATCCGCGACCGTATAGCAGGAGGACAAGCGGCTCTTCCATTAGCAGGTACGGCAGTTTATATGACATCATATCCGCGTTTGGAGGCAGGGCGTTCTTGGGAATCAGCTATTGATCCTCGAAAATGGTTATACCAGACTCCGGAAGATATTTTGATCAAGGCTTCTAACGGGGCATCTGATTTTGGAAATAAATTCGGACAACCACTTATCGTGGGTTCCGTGTTCACGTTCGAGCACGAGGAACATGAAAAGACGTATGGTTACGATAAAGTAATTATGCAGGCCGGTGGTATCGGTTTTGCTAATAAAGAACAAGCCATGAAAAAGACCCCGGAAGCCGGAGAACAAGTTGTGCTTCTTGGGGGTGATAATTACCGCATCGGAATGGGGGGTGGTGCCGTTTCTTCTGTAGATACCGGGGTATATGCCAACGCTATTGAGTTGAATGCGGTGCAACGTTCCAATCCGGAAATGCAAAGACGGGTATGTAACGCCATCCGGTCTATGGCCGAGAGCGATGTGAACCCGATTGTATCCATTCATGACCATGGGGCAGGAGGGCATTTGAATTGCTTGTCCGAGTTGGTGGAGGAAACAGGTGGATTGATTCATTTGGAGAAATTACCTGTCGGAGATCCTACTCTTTCTGACAAAGAGATCGTGGGAAATGAGTCACAGGAACGGATGGGGCTCGTGATGAAGGCAAAGGATGTGGAGACATTACAGCGAGTGGCTGATAGGGAGCGGGCTCCGATGTACGTGATAGGAGAGACCACGGGAGATCATCGTTTCGTGTTTGAGGATGCTAGAACTGGAGAGAAACCCATCGATTTGGAGATGACAGATATGTTTGGAAATCCCCCGAAAACTGTTATGGAGGATAAAACCCAAAGAGAGCATTTTGCCGATATCGAATATAGTGAAGATAAAGTTGAAGAGTATATCGAGCAAGTATTACAGCTTGAAGCTGTTGCTTGTAAGGATTGGTTAACCAATAAAGTTGACCGTTCTGTTACCGGTCGCGTGGCTCGTCAGCAATGTGCCGGACCTCTGCAGTTACCTTTAAATGACTTGGGTGCTATGGCCCTCGATTATCGTGGAGAGAGAGGTATTGCCACGTCCATCGGACATGCTCCGGTAGCTGCATTGGCAAACCCGGCTTGCGGTTCGAGATTGGCGATTGCAGAGGCCTTGACGAATTTGGTTTGGGCTCCTATCGAACAGGGAATTAAAGGTGTTTCCTTGTCTGCTAACTGGATGTGGCCTTGTAAAAATGCCGGTGAAGATGCCCGTTTGTATAAGGCCGTTCAAGCTGCCAGTGATTTTGCCATTGAGTTGGGAATCAATATCCCGACGGGAAAAGATTCTCTTTCTATGACGCAAAAGTATGGAAAGGACAAGGTGTACGCTCCGGGAACTGTGATTATTTCTACCGTGGGTGAGGTTACCGATGTGAAGAAGATCGTTTCCCCGGTACTGAAACCGGATCAAGATTCGGAAATCGTGTATATCGACTTTTCTTTTGATAAATTGCAATTGGGTGGTTCCAGTTTGGCCCAGGTGTTGAACCGGGTGGGTAAAGAGACTCCGGATGTAAAGGATTCCGTTTATTTCGTGGATGCTTTCATGGCAATACAGCGTTTGGTTGAGGAGGGATATGTTTTAGCCGGACACGATATTTCTGCCGGAGGTATGATTACGACCTTATTGGAGATGTGTTTTGCCGACAATCGCTTGGGATTGAATATTGATTTTTCTTATTTGGCTGAAAAGGATATCGTGAAGATCCTGTTTGCAGAGAATCCGGGTGTACTTGTACAGATCAAGGATTGCAAGAAGGTTGCTGCTATTTTGGATGAAGCCGGTGTAGCTTACAATTTCTTGGGGCGTTTGGGTAAAGCCGGAAAGTTGAATATCAAAAAAGATAGTAAAACTTTCAACTTGGATATCCCGTCGTTGAGAGATTTGTGGTTCAAGACATCTTATTTGCTGGATCGTCGTCAGAGTGGTAATGAGTTGGCCCTTGAAAGATATAAAAACTATAAGAATCACGATCTGAAATACAAGTTTACTCCTTCATTCAGCGGTAAGCTTTCCCAATATGGTTTGGATGTCAATCGGGTTAAACCTTCTGGTATAAAAGCTGCCGTTATCCGAGAGAAAGGATGTCAGTGCGAGCGCGAAACGGCATGGGCCATGCATTTGGCCGGTTTTGACGTGAAGGATGTTCACATGACAGATCTTGTTTCCGGAAGAGAAACCTTGGAAGACGTGAATTTTATCGTGTTTGTTGGTGGGTTCTCGAACTCGGACGTGCTTGGGTCGGCTAAAGGATGGGCCGGAGCTTTTAAATATAACGAAAAGGCTCGGGTGGCTTTGGAAAACTTCTATAAGCGTGAAAATACTTTGAGTTTGGGTATTTGTAACGGTTGCCAATTGATGGTTGAGCTTGATTTGGTGTACCCGGAACAGGGCGAGAAAGTAAAGATGTTGCATAATACTTCCCATAAATTCGAATCCGCTTTCTTGAGCGTGGATGTTGTTGAAAGTAATTCTGTATTATTGAAATCATTAGCCGGGTCTCGTTTGGGTATCTGGGTGGCACACGGAGAGGGAAGATTCCAGTTGCCTTACGGACAGGAAGAATATAATATACCACTTCGATATAGCCACGATACTTATCCGGCAAATCCGAACGGGTCTTCTTTTGCCACGGCTGCAATTTGTAGTAAAGACGGACGTCACTTGGCAATGATGCCTCACTTGGAACGTTCTCTCCATCCGTGGAACTGGGGATATTACGCGGAAGATCGGAATGGAGATGAAGTCAGCCCATGGATAGAAGCATTTGTAAATGCCCGTTTGTGGATTGAGGAGCATAAATAATATACATCTCACGAATGCAATAGAAGGGAGTACTTCACACAGAGGTACTCCTTCTTATTTTACTTAATGAACCTATTATTTTGATTATTATTCTTATTTTTGTCGGCGTGTAAAAAAGTACGATCAACATGGATTTACTCAAGAAAAGAATTTTACAAGATGGAAAATGCTTTGAAGGTGGCATTTTAAAAGTGGATAGTTTTATTAATCACCAAATGGACCCGATTTTAATGAAGTCGATCGGGGTGGAATTTGTGCGTCGTTTTGCGAATAAGGATTTCAATAAAGTGATGACCATTGAGGCTAGTGGGATAGCTCCGGCGATCATGGTGGGGTATCTTTTGGAATTACCGGTGGTCTTCGCCAAGAAAAAGCAGCCGAAGACAATGGAAAATATGATCTCAACGACGGTACGATCTTTTACAAAAGATCGGGAATATAATGTTTGTATCAGTAAAGATTTTTTGACAAAGAAGGATCGTGTGCTTTTTATCGATGATTTCCTTGCAAACGGGAACGCTGCGAATGGTATTATTGATTTAATAGACCAAGCGGGGGCTCAATTGGTAGGCATGGGATTTATTATTGAAAAAGCTTTTCAACATGGGGGCGAAGTACTGAGAGAACGTGGGATTCATGTTGAATCTTTAGCTATTATAGATAGTCTTGATAATTGTCAGATAAAAATAAGATAGTCCGTATGAATGAAACGACCAATTGTCAGGTTAGTTCGGCCATTATTTATGGAATAGAGGATCGTCCGCCTTTTAAAGAGGCTTTTTTTGCTGCATTACAGCATTTATTAGCCATCTTTGTTGCTATTATAACCCCACCGTTAATTATTGCCGGAGCATTGAATCTTGACTTGGAAACAACGGGTTTCCTTGTCTCTATGGCTCTTTTTGCCTCAGGTATTTCTACTTTTATTCAATGTAAGCGGGTGGGATCTATCGGAACCGGGTTATTGTGTATTCAAGGGACAAGTTTCTCGTTTATAGGTCCGATTATATCTACGGGATTAGCGGGTGGTTTGCCTCTGATATTCGGGGTGTGCATGGCAGGTTCTGTGGTTGAGATGCTGATTAGTAGGGTTTTGAAATATGCCAAGAAAGTCATTACCCCGCTGGTATCGGGAATCGTGGTTACATTAATCGGAATGAGTTTGGTGAAAGTAGGTATTACGGCTTGTGGTGGGGGAGTTATTGCTCAAGAGAACGGTACTTTCGGTAGTTTCGAGAATCTTGGGTTGGCTTTACTGGTGTTGGTCTTGATTATCTTCTTTAATCGAAGCAATAATAAATATTTACGGATGAGTTCCATCGTGATCGGGTTAGTCGTTGGGTATGTTGTCGCTTATTTCATGGGAATGATAGATTTTTCGTCTGTACAGAGTTATTCCGGGGTAAATATTCCTATTCCTTTTAAATATGGGTTAGCTTTCAGTTGGTCATCATTTATTGCCGTTGGGTTGATTTATATGATTACTGCTATCGAGGCGTATGGTGATATTACGGCTAATTCTATGATTTCGGGGGAACCCGTGGAAGGAGAGAAGTTTATTAAACGGGCTTCCGGAGGAATCCTTGCCGATGGTTTCAATTCTTTTTTGGCAGGGGTATTTAACTCTTTCCCGAATTCCGTGTTTGCCCAGAATAACGGGATGATACAATTGACGGGAGTGGCCAGTCGTTACGTGGGATATTATATTGCCGCTTTTCTAGTGATATTGGGACTTTTTCCTGCTGTCGGACTGGTGTTCTCGTTAATGCCGGAACCGGTTCTGGGGGGAGCTACACTACTTATGTTCGGTACGGTTGCTGCTGCCGGAATCCGCATTATTGCTTCCCAAAATATAAATAGGAAGGCCACATTGGTAATTGCATTAAGTTTCTCTTTGGGATTAAGTGTCGAATTCATTCCGGAAATATTGAACAGTTGCTCTGATACCATTAAAAACATATTCTCGTCCGGAATCACAACGGGAGGTTTGACGGCAATTTTGTCGAATGTACTGATACACGTGAAAGAATAACGATGCCATCTTGTTAGGATTAATAATGATTAGATGAATAGCATAAAATGATAGGAATAGAAGAGATTTACCCTTTGGCTGTTGAATTCCGACGTTATTTTCATCAACATCCGGAATTTGCCATGCAAGAAGTGGTGACGCAGCGCTATATTGCGGAAGTACTGGAACGAAATGGAATCCCGTACCAAAAAGTGGGGACGGGATTAATTGCAACCGTGGGGAAAGGAGAGAAATGTATCGCGATTCGGGCTGATATGGATGCTCTGAAAGTCAAGGAAGAGACCGGATTACCCTATTGTTCTCAAAATGAAGGCATGATGCATGCTTGTGGACATGATATGCATATGGCTATGGTTTTAGGGGCTGCACTTGTTCTTAAATCACGGGAAGATAAATTACAGGGAACAATAAAAATTGTTTTTCAACCCAGTGAAGAGAAGCGTCCGGGAGGGGCTCGTTTATTACTTCCCGAGCTTTTAAAAGAACCCGTTCCGCAAGCTATATTCGGACAACACGTATTTCCGAACCTTCCGACCGGAACTGTCGGAATTCGTCCTGGGGCCTTTTTCGCCTCTTCTGATAATATTATTTTTTCCGTGGAAGGTAAAGGTACTCATGCTGCTATGCCACACATGGGGTCGGATCCCATATTGGCCACGGCTTGCTTGATACAATTTTACCAGACGTTAATTACTAAATTTCGAGATCCGTTGATCCCGGCCGTTCTTTCAATTACTTCTATACACGGAGGCACATGTAATAACGTAATTCCGGATCGTGTAGATGTGTTGGGAACCGTTCGTACACATGACAACTCTTTACGATACAAGATTTTCGAGTTAATTGAGGAGAAATCTAATTCTATTTGTGATTTGTACGGTTGTACATTCCATTTGGATAAAACATGGAATGGATTGCCCGTGTTGGTGAATGACAAGAGTTTGACTGAATTTGTGACGAAAAATGCAACGGATTTACTGGGTGAACAACATGTGATCCTCATGGATCATCTTACTTTAGGAGAAGATTTTGCCATTTACTTGGAGAAGATTCCAGGAGTATTCTGGGTCTTGGGTGTTCGTCCACCGGAACAGGAGAGTATGCCTCCGCTTCACAATCCGGGAATGGCTCCTGACGAGAATGCCATGAAAATAGGTATCACACTAATGGTGGAAAATTGTGTCAAGATGTTGGGTTCATGAAATACTTTAGGATACATATTAAAAATCCCCAAGACTCTGAGTCTTGGGGATTTTTAATCACATGTTCCGATGATTACTGTAAATCTGCTATATTTACTTCTATCGCTGCCGGATAGATTCTTTCCGGATCAAAGAATGCTGCACAACTATTTACCATATTTTTAAGTTGTGGTTTAACTTTCCCCTTGAAAGCTTCTTTTCCATTTACTACCAATGTAATTTCCTTGTTTAGATCCACTAGCTGATCATTCAAGTAAATGATTACTTTTCCTTTTGTTGCAGGTTGATAGCTTTTTTCAAAATCCAGTTCGATCCCCCAGTTCGGATCAATTTCTGTTGCTTTATAAGTAACTAAATCCACCTTTAAAGAAATATGATTTTCCTGTATATCCATTTCATAGTAGGTCCTGGATTGCGTATCATCATTAGAACGTTCTTCAACAAATAGGTTGTAGAATCCGTCACGATATATTCCGTCCATTTCGAAATTTTCCCAGCTCACATGCTTGGGATAGGGATTCCGGGTATATTGTTTTAGCCAAGGAGTTGTAAGTTTGTAATCAATACCGTGTCCCATACCGGGGATAAGTTCTATGCGGTGGATAAAGTTACCCGGATTAGCTTTTTCTAATTTATCAAATGCATCTTTCGTACGTTGTGTGAGTTTATTCCTGTAAAATCCTCTGTCATTTTCTCCTGTTAGCAGGGAGAAGGCAATGTTTCTGCAATTTTCAACAGGAGCATTCTTCAGGGGTTCCCCGCCAGCCATTGGACCTGCCGCTGCAAGATAGTCTGCATAGAATGAGGCTAACCGTTGACTACCGTACCCGCCTTCTGAGATTCCGAAAAAGTAAACTTTATTGGGATTGATTTTTCCGGATACGAAAGCTAAACGCAGCATCTTTTCCCAAGCAAACTGCTTTGCCTTTTGCCACCAACGATAGTAATCACCCATATTGGGTATTTGAGGTATAAAATAAACACATGGGGCATCATCGAACTTTTGGCATATGTTGAGTCCTGTTTTCCATTCACCGGTTTTGTCTCCAGAGCCATGCGTGTATAAATATAACGGGAAACCTCCTTCTGGTTCTGCTTCCCCCTTATAGCCCCAATAATAGGGCATGATAGCATGAGGTTCAAGGCGTACCGGAAGAGTCCATCTCCCTGAATTTGCTTTCTCCAGTTTATCGAGATAAATCAGTTTTTGTTCTGTGAATTTGTTATTCGCCTCTTTCCATGCGGCCCACACGATTTGTTGCATCTTTTTTACATCTGCTAATTTGAGCGAGCTTTTGTTGTTATAGGCATCTGCATGACCTGACAGATGACCGGAGAAGTAGGACGTGATTCTTTCTTTTGTTTTTATATCCTGTTTTTTCAAGGATACTTCCTGAGCCATACTATAGTTAGAAAATGCAAGGATAATTAGCAGGCTCAATATTTGGAATGAATAAATGGTATTTTTCATGTTGTTATTTGTATTTTGTATCGTTGCAAAACTACAAAAAATATGCAACGGATGTCTGCAAGTCTGATAGAGGTTATTGTACTTAATAAAAATGACTGGATAATGAATATTAGCCAGTCATTTACCGTCTATTACTAATCCTAAATGATTACTTGTAGATTTTTCCAGAAAGTTCTCCGCGAAGAACCATCAGTCCGTTCATGGCTAATGCTCTCATTTCATCTTCACCGGCATATACTTTTATCGGAGCGATGAATCCAACCATCTCTTTCACGTAATCAACCAAGAAAGGATTATGAGCGATTCCTCCGGTCAACAAGATTCCATCAACTTTACCTTTTAACACGGCAGCCATTTCTCCGATAGCTTTACCCACTTGATAAGACATGGCATCTTGTACTAATTTGTATTTCGGGTCTTCTTTTGCTTTTATTTCTACTTCGTAAGCATCGTTTGTTCCGAGGTAAGCTACTAATCCTCCGGCACCTTTTAACATTTTCTTGATCTCAGCTTCGGTTTTCTTACCACTGAAGCATAGTTTTACCAACTGACCGGTAGGAAGACTTCCTGAGCGTTCCGGAGAAAACGGACCATCCCCATCTAAAGCATTATTCACGTCAATTACCCGTCCGTGATCATGTGCTCCAACAGAAACACCGCCACCAAGATGTGCAATAATCAAGTTAATATCTTCGTATTTCTTCCCAATCTCTTTGGCATAAGTACGTGCTATTGCTTTTTGATTCAAGGCATGGAAGATAGATACTCTCGTGAAATCAGGATGTCCGGTTAATCGAGCTACATCTTGTAATTCATCAACAACTACAGGATCAGCGATATAAGCTTTTGTTCCGTTATTAAGAGATTTAGCGATATCGTTTGCGATCAGACCACCTAGATTAGAGGCGTGTTCTCCAAGTGGAGGATTATTCAAGTCGTTAATTAACGCTTCATTCACCTCATATACACCGGATTCAATAGGTTTAACTAAACCTCCTCTTCCAACGATTGCATTGATTTCGTTAATATTAAATCCAGCATCTTTCAGTTCGGAAAGAATAATATCTTTCCGGAATTGGAACTGTGAAGCCACGTTATCAAATTTCGCAATTTCCTCTGCGGAATGTTTGATATTCTTTACAAACTTCTCAGTTTCATCTTCAAAGATTGCAATTTTCGTGGAAGTTGATCCCGGATTGATCGCAAGAATTTTAAATGACATAATTTTAATTGTTATTTTAAATATTAATAATTATTCTTTTTCGCACGTTTTGAGGCTGCAAAATTTATAAATTGTAAGTGATTACGCAAGTTTTTCTTCAAAAATATTTCTTTTTCTTTTTTTATAGCGAAGAATAGTAACTCATACCTTCGTTGTTTCGATATTATTAATCTTTTGCCCGGCTAACATGAAGTTATCGATTCGTCTTCAAACTTTTTTTTAATTGTTTTATTGCCACTTTGGTAGTAACCCAAAATATCCGTATTTTTCTTTGTTTTAAAGCTTTAATGTATTGGCTTACGATGGTGAATTTTTTCGGGGTGTATTGACAAGAGGCCGAAACTACGTGAAATGTTTCCAAGGAATCGACCTCGGTTATGCCATGACCTATTTCTGCATAAAGGTGAGCATCACTACCTGCTAGAACAGGAATACCATGCTTCTGTGCCAATTGTAAGGCTTTTTCATTTTCCATCGGGGCTAATCGGGCATTATAGGCTTCGATATAATCCACAAGAGAGAAATCTACCTTCGAGAGATCATGTTGCTTGTAAGGATGATTTAATATGACTTTACCCCCTTGTTTCTTTATTTCCAATGCCACTTCTGTAAAGTTCCTGGATTTGATTTCTCGGGTTAAAAAGATTCCTGTAACATCTCCGGCATCTGTTGCCATCTCGGCACCAACAATCACATGAAATTCGGGATCATGGTTTAAATTATAAGCTTCCAATCCTCCGCGAATGGTATTGTGGTCGCATACGACAATGCCATGAAGCCCTCTCTTTTTTGCTGTCATCAAGATTTTAGCGGGTTGCATAATACTGTCGTAAGAGTGACAAGTGTGGATATGACAATCTATTTTCATTTTTTCTTCCATTTTTTGTAATAGTGTACCGGTATATATGCCAGCTGATAAAGATTAGGAAACGGATCTCGTATCCAAAAGTCACTTTTCGTCCGGAATACTTCTTTGAAAAAGGAGCCGAAAATTCTTGGTCGTTCCAATAGATGAAACAGATCACCATTCAGAATCCATTGGAAACGCTTTCCTTGAGGGAATGATTTTTCGTAGACTCTTTTTTCCTCCGTTCCTTCAATCATCATTCTGGGAAAATTTACCCCACAAACCAAAGCTAAATCCAGTGAGCCCCAGAATTTGGCATTAATCTCCATCAAATAGAAAATACCCGTGCGCTCATCCTGCTTGAATTCGACCATCGCTACACCTTCCCATCTTAAATAATCGAGTATTCTCTTTCCATGTTGCATCAACTTTTTATCCGAATAGGATTCTGCCAGCGTACTGGCTCCACCGGAGATAGGATATTCCCGCAAACGCTTGTGCATAAAAAAATCTTTACACATGCCCTTTTCGTAGTATGCAAAAAAGCCATAGCCCTTTCCTTGGATGTATTGTTGAACCACGGGCCATGTTTCGCTAAAATTATAACGTTCGCAAAGTTTGTGGTATTTTTCAATCATTTCTTTTCGATCATGGGCATACTCCACCACGTTTGCCCCCATTTCCTCGGGAGCTTTTATCACACAGGGGTAGGTGATATGTACGGATTCGATTTCCTCGGGATGATTCAGTACGATTGTTTCCGGGATAGGAATTTTCAATTCCTGTGCTAAATTGTATGTGCGGATTTTACTGGAAGCCAGCAAGATGTTTTCTGAGGTTGTGATGGTTAGATGCGTGTACTGTCGAATCTCTTCCCGATGTAAGGAACAAATCTGAAAAGTCTTAAACGATACAGGGAGTAAAGCTTTATACCTATTTCTTTTCAATAATTCCACTAGTTGAACATAGAAAGCCTCAGGTTCCTTTTTAGGAGAAGGTAATAGAAATTTTTGATTCACGTACTTTGAAAACAAGGCTATCGATTGTTTGTTATGAGCTACGATATCTTGCCGATAATTTCCGGTTTGTCCCAAGTGACGAACAATGGCCAGAGAATTCTTGTGATCTCCATCAAGTATTAATATGTCTGATTTATTCATTGGGTATACATGTTATAAACTTGTTCTCCATTAGTCAACCACGCTTTTTGTTCATTCATATATTGTAAGAGTTCAACATATAGTTGTCGCCAGCCCGCGTATTTGTAATCTGAAAAGAAATTGTTATGCCACAAAATGGTTAACATTCCATTAAATTGTTGTGTCACGTCAATCAAAGGTTTAATCTCCTCTAACACCTTTCCTTGAGGTATTCCCATGTAATGCTTGTTGCGAAATGTAGTATCCATGACAATCAATGGAATTTCTATCACCGAGGAGATTCGGTTCCTCTCAAAATCGTAGAGATAAAATGGGGAGCAACATCCCCGCCTAAAACCTACGTGTTCGGCAAACATCAGCGAAGTGTCATATTTTATTCCACAATCTTCCAAAATTTGTACTGTTTTCTCAGGATCGAACATCAAATAATGGAATCGGTTACCCATAACTATCGATCCTCCCAGACAAGAAATATCTTTTTTTAATTGATTAGAATCATGATGGGAACCGATGCTGCCGTGGACTCCAACTTCTCGGCCTGTTTCGCGGAGCCTCTGGATTATCTTTTGGATATTTTTACATCGTACATCATAGTCGGCATTTTTTAAACCTCCTTTTTTTCCTTTGTGTGGCAAAAAATAGAAGCTTGAAGAGGCCTCAAATGGATGTTCTATGGACATAATTGTTTCAAAATTAAACCAATCATCCCGTCCCAGGATTCTTTTCCACAGTAATTGGGTTACGGTCGCTAATCGCCTTTGTTTCAATTCGCTAAACCCTCCTTCCAACCAAGCACTTTGGCACTGATCAATATCATGTGTTAAAACCGCGGAAAATTCAAAACCTTCCGGTTGTTTCCTTCGATTGACAATGCCTGCCATCGTAAGGGCCTTTGACAAAATATCAAAATAGATATTGACAACGGGTATATTTATTATATTCAACTGGTAAATCATACTTTCTTTGAACGAGACACGGCCAATAGCGTCTTTATTAAGGTGAAAACATTCATTCCATCCACTTAAGAAATAAAAAACACCAAAAATAATATCGACATGAATAACCGGATGATTATTTTCGATAGTTATAATTTCTTCAATCACATTACAATCCCCCAAACAAGGAAAAGACAGTCCTTTCCAATTCATCCACACCACTTTTTGTGGATCAATATCTTCTACCTGCAGAAAAAATGTTGGGGAAATTCTTTTTTTTATCTCGATATCACCCTCTGAATTTTCATAGGCAATTGAAAATTTTTCAGTTATATATTGTAATTGAAAATTTTCCATAATGTAGGAAAGAAGTGTTTTATCATCCATAGTTTCATTCTTCAGAATTAGTAATAGAACAAATATAAATTCAAAATGCCTATAAAACAATAAAAAAGAGTATTTTATTTATTTTTTTTATTTAAGTAAAATTACTTTGTTTCTCACACCTGTTCTCTCCCCCTTGCCAATCTTTTCTTTATCCTTTCTCTATGACACAAACACAACACATATCCTCCCAATGTTCAACTATGTTCATGTCATAGAGAAAGGGGGGAACAGGGAGGTTGTTCAGATAAATTTGGGACTCGTATTTTTACAGATTCAATCCGAATAAGCGGATAAATAAAGGGTGTCAACAATAGCCTGTGCAATGATCTTTAAGTAGGACGGGGCATTCTTTATAGAATCTTGAACAGAACGGGCATACTGACTCATAGTGAATACTTTATCGAAACGGGGAAGGACTTGTTTTTCTGCCAGTCCAACAACGGCATAAACCGGAATATTTTGTTTTTGGCAAAAGTTTGCAATAGTTCCCGGAATCTTGCCATAAAAAGACTGTAGATCAATTTTCCCTTCTCCGGTAATGACAACTCCTGCTTGTAAAAGATAGTCGTGAAAACGGGAGAGTGTCAGGCAGTATTCGGAACCTGAAACAAGTTGTGCATTTAGTAAAGCGTACATGGCCGCCGTGATTCCTCCTGCGGCACCTCCATGCCTCAATCGGGTCACATCTTTACCTGTATTCTGTCTTAATAGATCACTCCATAATCCCAATTGCTTGTCAAGCATGACAACTTGTTCTCGTGATGCCCCTTTTTGTGGGGCAAACACAGCGGCTGCACCTTCCGGTCCACAAATAGAATTATCAACATCACACAATATTGTAATATGAATTTCTTTAAACTTTTGCTGCAATAATTCAGTGTTAATACGCTTAATATCTGTGATGTAATTTCGATTCTGGGAGTTGTTGACAATTGTCAATCCCATTTCCCGAAGAGCCCCTGTTCCTCCATCCACGCTGGCGCTCCCACCGACACAAAGAATCAAATTGTTTGCTCCTTGCGAGAGGGCATGGTTGATTAAAATACCGAATCCAGCCGTGTTCGTGTTCAAAATGTCATATTCCTCTCGTTTCAAATGTTTCAGACCACAAGCTTCTGCTAATTCAATGATCGCCGTGCTGTCTTTTAAGTAATACGAGGCGAAGTGCTCACGTCCCAAGGCATCTACCGTTTTCGTTTTGATGGGGGAAGCATGAAGGTAATGTGCAACAATTCGAGCTGTTCCATCACCGCCATCTCCTAATGGAAGGGAGATGGTATGGAATCCACATTCTTCTAATTCAGAAGCCAGAATTCGACAAAACTCGAAAGCATCCAAACACCCCTTGAATGAGTTGGGAGCTAGAAGAATATTACGATTATTTATGAGGTTCATGGCTAAATGTTGTCAGGGTGCTCAGGATGTATTTGGACTCTCTTTTCGTTGGCCAGCAATTTTTTCTCGTCTTCGAAAGCCTTGCAGTAATCAGGATCGAACAGATTTCTGTCTGGCCATTCTTTTACCCGATCCATGGCACGAGCCATCATACCTTCGATCTTATGGGGAAAACGAGGTCCGGTCCAATTACTCGTATTAGTGATAAACGCCCAACAGAACCCGTCCCGTTGACGCTTTAACATGGCACTGGTTCCCGCCAGGGTACCGGAACGCCACCAATCCCCCTGGTCATTGGTGTTCATCCATCCAAGAGGCAAAGCGTTTTTCACGCATTTTGTCATGGTTTCCACGCTCTCTTTGGTTAATATATCCGGATATGAATCCTCTGCGTCTATGGCAGAAAGGAAACGTAATAATTCCGTCGAGGAGGCCACCCAACCGCCGGCGCCATAAAGGGCCTCGATGTTGTTTCCCCCATTACTACGATACACGAGTGTATCCCGCCCATCGCATGAACGGATAAGGTCTGCGTCCGATTGTTCGTAATACTTAACCTCATTGAAATATCGGTCTTTGTCTAAATTATGAGCCAAATGCATGTCATAACATCCGGCTGGAATGAGTATGCTATCCTGGATGAATTTTTCGTAGTCTTTTCCGGAAACTTTTTCTATTACTTTTGATAGTATTCCGTACCCTATGTTTGAATAACACGTGCTTGTTCCCGGAGTGAAACCTAAACGTCGGGATAAAACAAATTTGATGATGGTATTCAAATCGGCTGGTGCCGGGACATTCATTTTTTCTGCGATATCTACCGGACAGAACATGGGGTCTCCCGCACGATTGGTGAATCCACCTTGGTGACGTAGAAGGTTTTCCACAGTGATATCATTCACCCGTTTGTCTTTTATCGGGGCGTAAAGCGTCGTATCGTTCAAAATGCCTTCTTTACCAAATACTTTGTCATCCAAGGATAGAGTTCCGTTTTCAACTAGTTTCATGATCCCAGCTGCGGTGATTAGCTTGGAAACCGAGGCAATCCGGAAGATGTGATTCACGTCTGTTTTTACCTCATTTTCTTCATCTGCATAACCGTAGCCCTTGCTATAAATTAGTTTTCCATCTTTCATGATTGCAAGGGAAGCTCCTTTTATTTCCCATTGATTCATAAAACGTTCGATTGTTTGATCTAAACGTTTGGTTTCAACTAGATCTGAATATTCATTCGTGAATAAATCATGCACCGCTACGGCAAGTGTATCTTGAGGAACAGAATCTGTTTCAACTTGAATTTCTTTCGTGAAAGAATTCCAAGGCCTAAAACTGATAACTAGAAAAAATAGTATAATTAGTATAGTATATTTCATTACATCTGCAATCTAAGGAAAAAAGCGTAATATTCTAGGTCAAAAGAATATTACGCTTGCAATATTAATAAAAATACATTTTTATTCAAAGCAATCAGATGTAAAACACCTTTAAAAATTCTTACTTAATAAATCGAAATAGTATTCCATAACTTTCACCAGTAGTGGATGATGTGGGTCGAAAGCGATCCCGTCGATATGAGCGATGGGTAACACGAGCGGAGAAGTCCCCGTTATAAAGGCAGCTTGATAGGAGGCAATGTCTTTGTAATTCACTCTTTGTTCCACTACGGTCAGCCCGTTTTCCTTGCAGATATTCAGTACCCGTTTTCGGCTGGTTCCCGGCAAAACATGGGGAAGAGGAGCCGTGTAAAACACGTTATCCCGGATAAAGAATACATTTGAACGAGAACCTTCTGTTACACAGTTGTCTTGATCGAGCAATAGAACTTCAGCAACACCTTGTTCTTGAATGATCTTGTTGGTCATTTCCCGTAACCCGGAATTGACATATTTCACTTCGGCATTCTCACGGATAGCATGACACGTAACGGTGTCTACTCCGTTTTGATAAGCTTCTTCCGACGGGTAGGAGTGTTTTATCTGATAGACATATTGTTCAATTCCCTTCGGGGTGACTCTAAGTACGTACTTAATGTTTCCTTCCTTGATGTTTTCAAGTTGAATCAATCGATTTAATTGGTCGGCCACGTGAAGAGAATTTAAATCAATGGCAATATTTGATTTTTTTATTGAATTATCAAGTCGTAAAAGATTGTCATTTAGAAATATAACTTTACCTCTAAAAACCCGGCATACTTCATATATGCTAAGTCCTTCATTTAGGATGTCCTCGGAATATTCCTTGTTATCGATGGGTTTATTATTTAACATCATAATTTATCTCCTTTTATGTATCGCGAATTTATGCTTTAAAACGATTATATAACCGGAAATGTTTAGAAATTTTAGAGAGAAGAAATGGGGCTTGTTACTTTCGATAATTTGCGCTATTTTTGGCTGATATATGGAAACACAAGAGCAAATAGAACGAATAGAGCATTTCATACGTGAAGTGGTTGTGGATGAAATCACGAAATTGCAGGGTGTGGGCTTGTCATATATGCAATTTGTCATCATGGGACAAGCAATTGAGGTTTTGGGAAGCTTTTTAGATAATAAACCTATGAAAGCCAAAGGCCAGTCGGCCAAACGTTTTTCTCTTGGGGTAAAGAAATTATTCGGGGGACGTTATCGATTGTTAAATGATAATGGATTCTTGTATGATAAACTTCGCAACCAAATGACTCACACGTTCATCCCCGGGAGTGACTTAATATTATTGAATCAAGCGGATAATAAAAACGGATATAAACATTTACAAATAGTCGAAGGAAAATTAGTTTTAATTTCCGAAGTTTTCAATGAAGATATTCACAAGGCGAGTGAACGTCTTTTAGAAGCCATTAAAAACGGAGTATTATCTCCTAAAAATATTGCTTACTAAATACATGGAACAACAAGATAAAATTATATTGATCGGGGCAGGAAATGTCGCCCACCATCTGGCCGGAGCTCTTTTGAAAGCAGGAGAGAATTTATGTCAGATATACAGTCGGACACTAGATACGGCTCGGCAATTAGGTATGAAGACAGGAATATCTTACACGGCAGAATTAAATGAGATATATCCGGATGGAGATATCTACATTTTTTGTGTAAGTGATGATGTACTACCATCTATTGTTAAGACAATTAGAGTTTCGGAAAATGCGTTACTTTTACACACCTCGGGAAGTCAACCGATGGATGTATTCAAGTCGTATTCCAAATATTACGGGGTAATTTATCCTATACAAACCTTTTCCAAGAAACGAGAGCTGGATTTCAGGGAGATCCCGCTATGCGTGGAAGGAAACACGGTTTCCGTGAAGGAACGTATTAAAGAGTTGGCAGAAAGGTTATCGGATAAAATATACGAGATCAACTCGGCCCAGCGTAAAGGATTACATTTGGCTGCTGTTTTTGCTAACAATTTCCCTAATTATTTATATCAAGTGGCAGGTAAATTGCTAGAAAATAAGGGACTATCTTTTGCCATGTTACGTCCGTTGATTTTCGAGACGGCGCATAAAGTGATGTTACTGAATCCTGAAGAGGCTCAAACAGGACCGGCCAAGCGGGGAGACGAGAGTATCATGAATATGCACAAGAGTATGTTGAAAGGCGATAAAGACTTGTTGAAAATATACACGATATTATCGGAAGGGATAAAGGAAATGCAAAATAAAGAAGAGACCGGAGAGCAAAAACTTTCGCAAGATATAATAGATATGCCCACGTTGTGGTAAATTAGATAAATACAAACGTTATGAGATTATTCAAAGAGGAATTAAAGAAGGTAGAAGCTTTTGCTTTCGATGTAGATGGTGTTTTTTCACGTCATGAGATGAATATCACTCCGGAAGGAGACTTGATTCGTACATCCTGTACTAAAGACGGTTATGCCATGATGTACTGTACGAAGAAGGGATATCCGGTTTGTATCATTTCCGGAGGACAGGCTCCCGGGGTAAGAGAACGTTTTGAGAAATTGGGCGTGAAGGACGTGTATCTTGGCGTGGCAAATAAAGTGGAAGCGTTGAACGAGTTCTTGCAAAAATATAATTTAAACCCGGAGAACGTGATGTACATGGGAGATGATATACCTGACTACAATGTGATGAAAATTGTGGGAATGCCGGTATGTCCTTCAGATGCGTGCGAAGAGATCAAAGCCATTTCCCGTTATATTTCAGACACGCCCGGGGGGCTTGGATGCGTACGGGACGTTGTGGCTCAAGTCCTGAAAGCAAAAGGTGAATGGATGGATACCCAATGCTACGTGAAATGTATGTAAGTTAAAGAATAAGATGTTGGAGATTCTCAAGTTAATACGCCTACGAACGATTGCATTCACGGCATTTACCATGTATGCCATGCGTTTCTTTGTTGTCCAGCCCGTGCTGGAGAAAGCTGGTTTTACCCTGCAAATGCCGGAAGGCAATTTCTCGTTGCTGGTAATAGCCGTGTGTTGTCTGGTGTCAGCCGCTTATGTCATAAATGATTACTTTGACACGAAAGCGGATCGTATTTCGGGAAACAGACCCGTGATTGTTGGGAAAACAATTAGTCGAAGGGTTGCGATCATTCTGCATTCCATTTTGAATGTCGTGGCTGTGGGAATCGCATATTATCTGGCCAAAGAAGTTCATCATGCTGAAATCGTGTTCTTATTTTTAATCATATCGTTGGTACTGTGGTTTTATTCCTCCCGGATAAAAAAACGTTTTATATGGGGAAATATCGTCGTGGCCATTTTGGCCGGATTAATCCCGCTTACCGTGGTTACATTCGAAATCCCGTTATTGAGTGACGTGTACTCGGATATCATTTTGAAAACACATGTTAGTTTTGCCTACGTGTTCCACTGGACGGCATGCTTCTCGTATTTTCTTTTTATAAATATGCTGATATACGAGATTAACAAGGACATATATAGTATAAACGGCGACCGGGCTGATGGAATTGTTACTTTACCTGTAAAATTCGGTGTTCCGGCCACGAGAAAGATTATGGCGGGATTAATTGCGATAGCCGTTATATCGTTGATCCTGTTTTTGTTATTCGGATTTACTCGAACCCCGATCGTATGGATTTATTTTTTTGTAGCCTTGATCATCCCGTACTTGATTTACGGCTATGCGGTATTGAAGAATGACAAAATGAAATTTCAATTGCGAATGATTCGTTTGATCATGGTTTTATGTATAGGAATCAGTGTGTTTTGTAAGTTATGTGAATGATGCATTCTATTAAAAATTATAAATTGATATTGGCTTCTGCATCGCCACGAAGACAGCAATTAATGAAAGATGCAGGGTTTACATTCGAGGTCCGATTGAGAGATGTTGAAGAAAAATATCCTAAGGGAATTGATCTGAAAAAAGTACCGGAATACTTGTCGAAAGTGAAAGCCGAGGCTTTTCGGGAAGAATTAAAGGCGGATGAAGTATTGATAACTGCCGATACGGTGGTTTGTATTCATGACCGGATTTTAGGGAAACCTGCGGATCGGGAAGAGGCTATCTCCATGTTACAGGAATTGTCGGGAAATCGTCATCAGGTGGTGACAGGAGTGAGCGTGACTACCCGTACGGAACAGCTTTCCTTCTCATCACAGACAGATGTGTTTTTCAAGCATTTATCAAATGAAGAGATCGCGTTCTACGTGGATACGTATAAGCCATTTGATAAAGCGGGAGCCTATGGGATTCAGGAATGGATCGGGTACATCGGAATCGAACGTATTGAAGGTTCTTTCTATAACGTAATGGGATTACCGATACAGAAATTATATGAAACTTTGCGGAAATTACAATTTCAATAAATAACATTCAAAAATACCAGTAAATGAGAAAAATTGCATTATGTTTTTTGGCTTTCATTCTGCTAACTTTACCAAGTTTAGCTGACGAGGGTATGTGGATTCCCATGTTGTTGAAGAAATACAACATAGAAGACATGCAGAAAGCCGGTTTTAAATTAACAGCAGAGGATATTTATGACATCAACCAGGCCTCATTGAAAGATGCTGTTATCGGATTGGGTAATGAAGGTTCACCCTTTCATCACTTTTGTACCGGGGAGATCGTAAGTGATCAAGGATTGGTGATCACGAATCATCACTGTTCTTTTGGCATGATTCAAGCTCATTCCAGCTTGGAACACAACTATTTGCGTGATGGTTTTTGGGCACAATCTATGGCAGACGAGTTGATTAATCCCAAGATAACAGCTTCTATTTTAGTTCGGATGGAGGATGTTACGGATAAAATCAATGCAGGATTGAATGCCGGAATGTCTGAAAACGAACGTACGAAGAAGGTAAATGAAATATGCCGGAAATTGGAAGCCGAAGCTGTTAAAGGAACCAATCTGGCGGCTAACATAAAGCCATATTTTAACGGGAATCAATATTTTCTTTCCGTGTTTAAAATCTTCCGGGATGTTCGTTTGGTGGGAGCACCGAATTCTGCTATCGGTAAATTTGGTGGGGACACGGATAACTGGACATGGCCGCGTCACACGGGAGATTTTTCCGTTTTACGTATTTATGCAGGACCAGACAATGAACCGGCAGCGATATCCGATAAGAACGTGCCTTATAAACCGGCTAAATTCTTTAAAATTTCTGCACGTGGTGTACAAGAAGGTGATTTTACGATGGTCTTTGGTTATCCTGGGACGACAAACGAGTATTTGACTTCCTATGCGATAGATCAAATTGCTACTGTTGAAGACCCACACAAGATTAAAATCCGTACGGCAAAATTGGATGTTATCAATGCGGCGATGGAGTCGGATGAATTGTTGCGAATAAAATATGCCGCTAAAGCTGCAAGTGTTGCTAATGCCTGGAAAAAATGGCAGGGAGAGATTAAAGGATTGGATCGTTTTAATACGGTTGATAACAAAAGAGTGCTTGAAAACAATTTCAATAACTGGGCTAAAAGTAATGGAAAAACCGAGTATATAGGTTTAACGGATCGTTACAAGGCGTTATATGACGCTCGTAAAGAATATATTTTAGCTGCTGCTTACGCTTCAGAAGCCGGGCTGGGAGGTGCAGAAATCATAAAATTTGCCCGTGAAATAGAGCATGCATTGACTAACTATGACAAATTTGCGGATAAGGAACAACTTAAAAAATCTTTGAAGAATTACATTGAGGCATTCTACAAAGATTACGATGTGGCCACGGATCAACGGATATTGACCGAAATGTTCAAGTTATATAATAATGAAGAAATAGGGGAGCAGTGGATCCCGTCTGTCGTTCGCTTAAGCCCGAAATATGCTAAATTGAATGATTATGATCGTTATGCTGCCAACTTGTTTAAAAAATCAATATTCACGCACAAGGATAATTTACTGAAATTCATTGACAATCTATCTGAGAAATCAATCACGAAAATTGAAAAAGATCCGATTCTTGGAGTAGCTACCGGAATTTATACCTTGTATGCGAATAAAATTCGTCCTGAATTGAGTAAGATTGAAAGTGAACTGAAATTATTGAATCGTTTGTGGATTGCCGGATTAATGGAGATGCAGCCTGAAAAAACGTTCTATCCGGATGCAAATTCAACCTTGCGCGTGGCTTATGGAAAAATTGCCGGATACCATGCAACTGATGCTGTTTATTATATGCACTACACGACATTGAAAGGTATCATGGAAAAGGATAATCCGAACATCTATGATTATAACGTACCCCAGAAATTACGGGATTTGTACAAGAACCGGGATTTCGGCCCTTACACTCAAGACGGGGAAGTTCCCGTTTGCTTTATTGCGACGAATCACACGACTGGCGGTAATTCCGGTAGTCCGGTTTTGGATGCGGAAGGAAATTTGATCGGTTTAAACTTTGATCGTGCTTGGGAAGGAGTGATGTCAGATATGCAATACAGCCCGGAGATTTGCCGGAATATTGCTGTTGATATTCGCTATGTATTATTTATCATTGATAAATATGCAGGAGCGCAAAGATTAATTGACGAGATGGTGATTATTCATTAAGTAATAAAAAATCGGGAGTAAAACTCCCGATTTTTTTATCCCAAGCGTTTGTTTACAACGTCCCAGTTTATAATGTTCCAATAATTCTCAATGTATTTCGGGCGAGCATTTTGAGTGTCCAAATAGTAAGCGTGTTCCCAGACATCAATTGTCAACACAGATTTCTTTCCATGTTTCAGTGGGGTATCAGCATTACCGGTTTGAACGATTTCCAATTTCCCGTCTTTGCTTACAACTAACCAGACCCACCCTGAACCAAATAAGGTAGTGGCTGCTTTCGTAAACGCCTCTTTGAAAGCATCAAAACTTCCAAATGATTTATCAATCAATTCCTTTATTTTTCCTGTTGGTGCAACCTGTGCAGCATGATGAGCTTGGAAGGTTTCAAAATAGAAAATATGATTGTATGTTTGTGCTGCATTATTGAAAATACCACCTTCAGATTTGATCACGATACCCTCTAAACACATCTTCTCGAATTCAGTACCCGCGATCAAATTATTTAAATTCGCGATATAAGTAGCAAGATGTTTTCCGTAATGATATTGAATAGTATGTTCGCTAATGTAAGGTTCTAATGCATTTTCTTTATAGGGTAGAGAAGGCAATTTGAATTTTTTGTCCTCACCTTTGGTATTTATAACCTCTGATGACACCAATACGTCCAATTCTTTGTACTCTTCTGTTTTCATATATTTATGTTTTAAGTTACTACTTTCAAATTTACAAACTTTATTATAGGTTTACGATAAAATATGAATAAAGTTTCTGCTTGCTATGAAAAAATAAAACGGGTAGTTAAGTTTAAAATGATTGTTTATAGTTTTATTGTTATAGATGCCCCGAATCGAGAGGGGGCCCCGGATTGGCCGGATTTCATGTATTCCGGTAAGTGCTTTCCCACGGGACTGTTGAACATATAGCAAAAGAAACTTTTATCTAAAATATTCTTACCCCACACGTGGAAATCGATGTTTTTACCGGAAATGCCTAGCTCCATATTCCAAAGGAAATAGGGATCTTGTTTCATGGTGTTTGCTTCGTCAAAATATTGGGTCCCGAAACCGGTAATAGACGTGGTGACCGTGAAAAATTTAAATAAAGAAGACTTTATTGCTTGGGTGTACGATGCCCCCGTGTTCATCGTGAATTCCGGGGCCATGACGATTTTATTACCCTCGTATTCCTTGGTTAAGTGGTAATAGTATTCCGAATTGCTGTATCCGGAGGAAAGGAAGTAAACCAGTCGTGGCAGGCATTCCCAGCTTAAATCGATCTCCGCTCCAATACTGCGAGCGTCTCCCGCATTTTTAATAATCGGCCCCATCATCTCCATGACAAAGATTTGTTGGTCTTTCCAATCAATGTAAAAAAGTGCCCCGTTCATGTTAAAACGTCCATTAACGCTAAAGTATTTAGCTCCAACTTCGTAATTCCACAAGGATTCTTTGCCGTATTCCAACTCTACCACTTGCGTGGTCATCTTGTTGGAAATGATATTATATCCGCCGGCCTTGTAACCTTTCGATATATTTAAATAGGTGGATAACTGTTCGTTCCATTTTTGTAGAACAGAGAATTTAGGCAACCAAGCCGCGTAAGCATGTTTTTCATCCCAATCATGATAACCGGTAAATTGCTCTGCATCGTGAAACAACAAACTATCTCGGTAAGAGAGAGACGCTTTCTCGTAATCATATCTGATTCCAGCTGTAACGAACATCCCTGGTAAAAGATTTTTCACGGTAACCTGCCCATACCCGGCAATACCCCAAGTGGATGTGTTATTATAATACAACACTTGATCCAAATCCAGTGGGAGAAGTAAATGGCGTTCCGTACCAAAAGTGGCCAGATAATCATTCTTCAAGTCCTTGTAAAAACCAAATGTTCCTACTGTCCAATCAATTTTCTCGCCTTGAGAGGACCGGTAGTTGATCTCCTGCGTGATCAGATCTTGTTTTGATTTTTTTTCATTTTGAAATACATCATGATACGTGAAATCTGCATCCAGAACCTGTTTATCTTTAGCCCGAGAATAAGACGTGATCCAGTTCAACAGAGTTTGAGAAAAATGCTTTTGCATGTTTACATACGTGGACAATAAATCCCGTTTATAGGATGCGTCCGCATTATAATTGACTCGGTAGCGGTGTACTTTTAACGAATCGACAGCATGATAAGCGTAACCGTCATCAAAGCTATGGTTGTAGTTTATACCGAGCGCTATTTCCCAAGTAGCATCCGTGAACACGTTGCCTTGATAGCGGATATCGTATGAATCTGATTTATTCGATTTTCCTCCGGTAAAATCATTTTTAAAATACCCGTCCGTACGATTGTAAGCAAAAGACAGTTTGTTGTATAGGACTCTGTTTATGGGTAAATTAGCCATAAATAGGTAATTCTGAGAATTGTAACTGGAAACACCGGCTTTTGCCTGTAAAGAAAATTTTGTCACCGGAGGATTTGTCCGGATATTAATCAAACCGATGATACTATTTCGTCCATATAAAGTGGTTTGCGGGCCTCGCAGTACTTCTATTTGCTTGATGTCATACAAATCAAATATAAAGGCATTTTTGTCAAAGATCGGGACTCCATCCACGTACAAACCGACGGGCGGGGTACCGGATACCGTTCCAATTCCGCGAATATAGAGCGGGGTCGATAGTTTCAAACCACCTTCCTGCATGTAGAAATTCGGAACGATTCCCGATAGGTTTCGGAGATCCGGATTATTCTCGTTTAACAAATTTTTCCCGCTAATCACGCTGAGGGCAACAGGTATTTCGCTAATGGATAATTCCCTTTTCTCAGCCGTAATGATAACTTCTTTTAGTTGTTTAATGACACTGAATGTAGAGTCATTTGTTTGCATGGTCTCGGACCGTTGTGCAAACAAATGACCGGAAATGAATGTCAATAGCAAAGTGCTATATATTATCCGCATTTGATATTGTTTTTAATTAATATATCCCGTGAATTATTCTACTCTTTCCTTTTAAAGGATTACGATAAGTAGATAACGGGAGGGGCCCTTAACGTTAGCAGTATAAGGTTAGGATCGTCATAGGTAGCAAAATAGACACGTTGCTTGGTTTTCGATCGATCGTCTGTTATCTTTAAATAAGGAGAATTGGGAGAAAAAATGATCTCCTCGTCTTCTACGGTTTGACAATCGTATATTTCATTTTTCCCAATTCGATATTCGATAATTTTTTCCTGTCCCGGAATAGCTTCCGGGAATCTTATTTCAGTTTGTGAATAAAAACATATCACAAAAAACGCTGAAACAAGCAAATAGACGAATATGTTTACCGATGGTCCGATGAAAAACATGGTACAAATCTATAAAATAATTGGATATGATAATTAAATTCTTTATGGGCATGATTAATTAGAACTGTTCTAAATTTTCACAAAATACAATCTGAAATATTGCATTTATAAAAAAGATGACGATATTTGTACTCGATATAAAATTGTAATAATTACAAATAAGAAATGAATACAGATTTAGGAACACGGGAATATTTACTAAAGTATGACATTAAACCATCTGTGCAGAGAATGGCTATCATGGATTATTTGATGTCACACCGAATACATCCGAGTGCTGACGAAATTTACAATGCTTTATATCCGACCATACCTACTTTGTCTAAAACGACAATATATAACACGATGAAATTATTCGTGGAACAGGGAGCGGTGAAAGCTCTCATGATCGATGAGAAAAACGTACGATTTGACATTGACACGTCAAGGCATGCTCATTTCATGTGTTTGGAATGTGGTTGCGTGTATGACCTTCCAATTGAGAACCAAGAAGCCATACAATTAGAAGGAGTAGGGGAGCTGGTTGTTACAGAGATCCATCTTTATTACAAAGGCTATTGTAAAGAATGTGTCAAAGAGAAAAGAAAAAACATATTATTATAACATTTAAAAAAGTTCATTATGAAAAAATTTATCTGTACCGTATGTGGTTACGTTCATGAAGGAGATGAAGCTCCGGAATTTTGTCCTCAATGTAAGCAACCGAAAAGCAAATTCAAAGAATTGGTTGAAACGGAAGGTGCTCTGACATTTGTTGACGAACATCGTCTCGGGGTTGCAAAAGGTGTTGATCCTGAAGTTCTCGAAGGATTGAGAGCACATTTCAATGGCGAATGTTCAGAAGTCGGGATGTATTTAGCTATGAGCCGTCAGGCAGATCGTGAAGGTTTTCCGGAAATTGCAGAGGCTTTCAAACGTTATGCTTGTGAAGAAGCAGAACATGCCGCTAAATTTGCAGAATTATTAGGAGAATGTGTTTGGGATACCAAAACAAACTTGAAAAAGCGTATGGAAGCCGAGGCTGGTGCTTGCGAGGATAAAAAACGTATTGCAACCTTAGCTAAAAAATTGGACTTGGATGCCATTCATGATACGGTTCATGAAATGTGTAAGGACGAAGCCCGTCACGGTAAAGGTTTCGAAGGATTATACAATCGTTATTTCAAGTAATCTATAAAAAATGGAACTGTCGAATAAATCTTATCTAGTATCAATGAACTACCCCCTCCAACTCTCCCTTACACAGGGGGAGGGTTGATAACCAGGCAGTTTCCCCTCCTGTGTAGGAGGGGTTAGGGGAGGTAGTCGTTAAAAATAGACTTATTCAACAGTTCCTTTTTTATTGTATTTTATGAAACTTCATCTTACAAATTTCCGTAATAATACTCGAAATTGAATTTAATACGGAGAATTTGTATGGAAACTTATAGATGCGAAGACGTCACTTTATCCAATAGAGGAATTGATAGTAAAGGCTGGCTGTGTAATCCACAAGAAAAAGGTAAAAAACCGGCTATACTTGTTTTAGGTCCTAAAGATGCCTCGAACAATGCGGTATTATTACAATATGCCACGCGATTGGCAAACTATGGTTTTGTCGTTTTAGGGATGGAGGAGACTCAAAATGTAAAAGCAGCCATTGACTATTTGAGCTTGAAAGATGAAGTTGACCCGAATAAAATGTACGCCCTGGGAATATGTAATGGGACAAATGAAGTTTTGGCCAGTACAGAAGCGGAAAAACGACTAAAAGCCATTGCCTTGGTGGCAGGATGCTACAAACGCAAAGAGGCGTCCCGGGTAAAAGTTCCGACAATTGTTATTCATGGAGGGGAAAACGAAAAGGAGTACCAATCCGCTCAATGCGTGTACGACACGATTTGTGCCGAGGAAAAATTAGCCATATGGGAAGGTTCTGTTACTCATGCACAATATTTTGAAGATCCTCTTGTTCTGGATAAAACGGTACGGAATGTCTTCCGCTGGTTTAAAACACATTGATCATCGGATCAAAACGGTCGAGCGTATAATACGAAAATCGTCGGTCGTTTATTTATATCCGGTTTTACATGTTTCCAATCCTTTATGACCATGGTTTTTATATATTCATTTTCTGTCGTAATATCACACGCAATCGTAAGACGTGTCATGGGAGACAAGGTGGCTATCATATCCTCGAATAATTGCACGTTCCGATAGGGAGTCTCTATAAATAATTGAGTACGATTCTCTGCGGCGGATTGTTTTTCGTAAGCTTTCAACGTTTTAATACGTTCCGGTTTAGAAATAGGTAAATAACCATTGAACGAGAAGTTTTGCCCGTTAGCCCCGGAGGCGATCAATGCCAGTAAAATAGAAGAGGGACCGACTAAAGGAATTACCTGATAATCATGTTTATGAGCCAATGCCACCAATTCTGCTCCTGGGTCTGCAATGCCGGGGCATCCGGCCTCGGAGATGATACCCATGTCCTGATCGGCCAGATAAGGGAGATAGGTTTCAATATCCTTTATATCCGAATGTTCATTTAAGTCTAAAAAGACAAGTTCGTCAATATTTATCGCCTTATCTATTTTCTTTAGATAACGTCGGGTATTTTTCACGTTTTCCGTTGCAAAAACTTTGATATTCTTAATGATATGGATTACATCATCAGGAATAACCCGTCCTATCGGTGTTTCCCCAAGTAAATTGGGGAGTAAATATAATTTTCCCATGATAAAATGTTTGGGGCAAATATACAGGATTATTCCGAATCTTATTATTTTTGCATGATATAATAAAACATTCCACATGGAATTTTCGATGTCAGAATATAATTATTTTTCAGTCTTCAACAAATGAAAGTAACGATTTTAGGAAGTGGAACTTCACAAGGGGTTCCCGTTATTGCTTGCGAATGTTCTGTTTGTCACTCAACAGATGAGCATGACAAACGGTTAAGGTGTTCTGCTATGATTGACATTGGGGACAAAAAATTGATTATAGATGCCGGGCCTGACTTCCGAACACAAATGCTACGAGCAGGGGTAAAAAACGTGACAGCCTTGTTGTTGACGCATGAACATAAAGATCATATCGGGGGACTGGACGATATTCGAGCTTTTAATTGGGTCAAAAATGGAGAAGTTGACATCTATTGTAATCAGCGGACTAAAGACGTTATCTGCAAGGATTATGATTATGCTTTCGCGGAATTCCGTTATCCCGGTGTTCCGGAAATGAATATCCATGTGATAGATGAAATTCCATTCTGGATTGATGATATTAAAATAGAACCCATCACGGTAATGCACTACAAACTTCCTGTCACGGCATTCCGTATTGATAACTTCGCTTATATCACAGATGCGAATTTCATATCGGAGACGAGCATGAAAAAATTGAAGGGTGTCGAATACATGGTCATTAATGCTTTGCGTAAAGAAGTCCATCTTTCTCATTTTACACTGGATCAAGCCATTGAAGTGGCGAAAAACTTACATGTGAAACAAGCTTACATCACACATATCGGCCATCAAATGGGGTTGCATAAAGAAGTGTCGCTGGAGTTGCCGGAGAATATACACCTGGCACATGATATGTTATCATTTGAATTTTAAAATCTTACTTACTCCTTCTGGTTCTCTTTTTGTTAAATAATTGCTGAAAGGAAGGTGTGAAAGTGAATAAAAAAGGATTTAAAATTTCCGTTAATCCACTGTTTTTATTACATTTGTGGGATTTTAGTAATATAGGGGTGAAATTTAGAATAATACCCTATAAAACAATGCGTTAATAGTGTAATTTAATATTATAAATGGAAAACGTCGGAGAAAAAATTATCAAGATCAACATCGAGGAGGAGATGAAATCTTCGTACATTGACTATTCAATGTCGGTGATTGTGTCGCGTGCATTACCTGATGTTAGGGACGGTTTGAAACCGGTACAGAGAAGGGTATTATATGGAATGAGCGAATTGGGTGTTACGTCTGGTAAACCATTCAAAAAGTCAGCGAGAATCGTCGGAGAGGTACTCGGAAAGTACCACCCTCATGGTGATAGCTCGGTTTACATGGCGATGGTACGTATGGCCCAAAGTTGGTCTTTGCGTTATCCGCTGGTTGACGGGCAAGGAAACTTCGGTTCCGTGGATGGAGATAGCCCTGCGGCAATGCGTTATACTGAGGCTCGTTTGATGAAGGTAACCGAGGACACCTTGGTGGATTTGGATAAGGATACCGTGGACATGATTCCGAACTTCGACGAATCATTAAAAGAACCCAGCGTTCTACCCACCAGAATCCCCTTGCTGCTCGTGAATGGTGCATCCGGTATTGCTGTGGGTATGGCGACGAATATGCCTCCTCATAATCTAAGCGATACGGTAGACGCGATTTGTGCTTATATCGATGATCCGGATATAGAGATAGACGATTTGATCCGGATCATAAAAGCCCCCGATTTCCCCACGGGAGGAACAATTTACGGGTATGCCGGGGTGAAGGAAGCATATCATACGGGAAGAGGCCGCGTGGTTGTTCGTTCGAAAACATCTGTGGAAACAACTCCTCACGGACGGGAAAAACTGATCGTTCACGAAATACCTTATATGGTCAACAAGGCGGAATTGATTTCTCGCATTGCAGACTTGGTAAACGAGAAAAAAATAGATGGAATCTCTAATATCAATGACGAATCAGACCGTAGCGGTATGCGTATCGTGATTGATTTGAAAAAAGATGCCATTGCCAATGTCGTACTGAATACATTATTAAAACATACGGCTCTTCAAACTTCTTTCGGGGTAAACAACATCGCACTCGTTGGAGGTAGACCTCGTTTGTTGAATTTGAAGGACTTGATCCGGTTATTCGTAGAACATCGTCACGATGTCATTACACGCCGGACGCGATTTGAATTGAAACAAGCGGAAGATCGAGCTCATATTTTGGAAGGTTTAATCATTGCCAGTGATCATATTGACGAAGTGATCCGAATTATCCGGGCATCTAAAACTCCGGATGAAGCGAAAAACAATTTGATTGAACGCTTCTCCTTGACAGAAATTCAGGCTCGGGCGATTGTGGAAATGAGATTGCGTCAACTGACCGGTCTGGAGCAAGACAAGCTAAGAGCCGAGTATGACGACATCATGAAACTGATCGAGCATTTGAAGGAAATTTTGGCTAGTTTGGAATTAAGAATGCAAATTATCAAGGAAGAACTGCTTCAAGTAAAAGCTCAATATAGCGATGAACGTAAAACCGATATTGTTTATGCATCCGAAGAATTCAACCCGGAAGATTTTTATGCCGATGAAGAAATGGTGATCACCATTTCTCACATGGGATATATCAAACGGACACCATTATCTGAATACAAAGTTCAAAACCGCGGGGGAGTAGGTTCGAAAGGGTCGGCCACGAGAGATGAAGATTTCCTTGAACACATGATCATGGCCACGATGCATAACACCATGTTATTCTTCACGGAAAAAGGAAAATGTTTCTGGCTGAAAGTATGGGAAATCCCGGAAGGCACCAAACAATCCAAAGGTAGAGCTATCCAGAATCTGTTAAATATCGAGCCGGATGATAAGGTGAAAGCTTACATCAACATCCTCAATCTGAAAGACGAAGAGTATATTAATAATAACTATATCGTATTATGCTCTAAACAAGGTATTGTGAAAAAGACGACCTTGGAAGCCTATTCTCGTCCGAGAGCAAATGGTGTAAATGCCATTACAATTAAAGAAGGAGATCAATTACTGGATGCAAAAATGACCAATGGCAAATGTGACATCATGATTGCAATCAAATCCGGTAAAGCCATCCGTTTCCCGGAAGAAAAAGTTCGTCCCATGGGTAGAACGGCATCTGGGGTGAAAGGTATCTCGCTAGATAACGAAGGAGACGAGGTAATCGGTATGATTTGCATCGAATCCGGTAAATCCGACGTGTTGGTTGTTTCTGAAAATGGATATGGAAAACGCTCCAGTATAGAGGATTATCGTATCACCAATAGAGGTGGTAAGGGGGTTAAGACGATCAACATGACGGAAAAGACAGGAAATCTGATAGCCTTACTTGACGTTACGGATGAAGATAACTTGATGATTATTAACAAGTCTGGATTGACGATAAGACTGGATGTCAGCACTTTGAGAGTTATGGGACGTAACACGCAGGGAGTGAGATTAATTAATTTGAGAAATGATGATGCTATTGCCGCTGTAGCGAAAGTATCCGCTTCGAAAGAAGAGAATCTTCCGGAAGAAGGGCAGGAGGGAACGGAAATAGCAGAGTCAAACGATGAAGAATAATTATTTACACATGATATCTAATTGGAACACAAATTTTTAATGTATGAAAAGACTATCTTTTATCATTGCCCTTCTGCTTTGCGTGAATATATCTTTCGCGCAAAAGGGGAAAGTAACATCTGCTGTTAGCTTTTTCACGCAGGGAAAGCTGGATAAAGCGAAAGAACTGATAGATGAGGCTATTGGTCATGAGAATTGCGTAAACTGGGCGAAAGCCTATATGGTTAGAGGACAAATCTACCAAGCAATCTTCGAAACTCAAGATGAGAATTACAAAAAACTCTCCAAAGACCCGTTAAGCGTAGCGTGGGACTCTTATCAAAAAGTTATCCAACTGGACGATAAGAATAAATTTGAGAAAGATTTAAAGACTCAGTATGCAAACTTGGTTATAGACTTTACTAACCAAGGTGTTATTTGTTACAACCAAGGAATGAAAACAGATGATACCAAAGATTTTAAAGACGCTGTAAACAATTTCAAACGCGTATTGGAAATCAACGAATCTCCGTTAGGTTCTAAAAAAGTGGACACGACTGTCATCTATAATGCCGGAGTGGCTGCCCACAAAGCCGGAGATTTGGATGAAGCAATCAAATTCTACAAAAAATCTTTGGAATTAAACTATGAAGCCGGAAAGATTTACGCGATGGTAGCAAATATCCTTTTGGGACAAAGCCGTGCCGCTAATGAAGCCGGAGATTCTGTTACGGGAAAAGCAAAACAGGAAGAAGCTGTTAATTTCTTACACGAAGGACACAAATTATATCCGGATGATAACTACATGCTGGTTGAATTGATCAACTACTACTTGATGGGAGATACCCCGGCAAAAGCTGAAGAATTCTTGGATGCAGCCATCAAACAAGAGCCGAATAAAGCAGAATATTATAGAGCTAAAGGATCTTTATACGAGAAATTGAATCAACCAGAAAAGGCTGAAGCCATGTATCTCAAGACGTTGGAGCTAAATCCAAATGACTTCTTCGCACAATACAACTTAGGGAATATTCACTTAAACCGGGTTATTGAAGATCATAAAGTTGTACAGGATATCGTTGATGCAAAGGAATATAATGCCGCATTGGACAAAATTATGGATAAATACGAGGCCGTAATTCCTTATTTTGAAAAAGCATTGGAATTAAATCCTAATGACAGTAACACGTTGTCTACTTTGAAAGAATTATATTTCCGCTTGAGAACAAAAAATAAAGTTTATCAAGAGAAATATGACAAAACAATGGAGAAGTTAAAAAGCTTGTAAAGATCACAAGGAGAAGGAGATATATGATTCTCCTTCTTTTTTTAGTGTTTAATTATTAACATAATATCAATTATAAGACATTTATTATGCGAGAAGAAAAGATTACTTTTTCTTTTCATGATCTTTCAAAAGTTACTATATTTGTAAGTTACAAACATCTAAGAATAATATTCATGCAAAATAAAGTTGTAATTATTACAGGAGCTTCTTCTGGCATCGGTAAAGCACTTGTTTATGAATTTGCAAAACGTGGTGCAAAAATTTCCATGGGTGCTCGGAATTTAGATGAATTACAAAAAATCGAGACAGATTTGAAAGCGCAAGGTGTTGATGCTCTTTCCGTTCAAACAGACGTTACTCAAGAGGCAGATTGTAAAAATCTAATTGAAAAAACGGTTGAGCGATTTGGTAAAATTGATGTTCTTGTAAATAATGCCGGAATATCCATGCGTGCACTATTTGTGGATTTGGAATTGGATGTCATACGTCGTTTAATGGACGTGAATTTTTGGGGAACGGTTTATTGTACCAAATTCGCGCTACCCTATATATTAAAAACGAAAGGTAGTTTAGTCGGGATTATTTCTGTTGCCGGCTTTTTGGGGTTACCCGGCAGAACCGGATATTCTGCCAGCAAATTTGCCGTGCGCGGATTCTTGAACACATTGCGGGTCGAAAACTTAAAGAAAGGATTGCATGTCCTTGTTGCTGCACCCGGATTCACGGCTTCTAATATACGGAAAACAGCTTTAGTCGCTGACGGCCGTCAACAAGGCGATAGTCCGCGGGCTGAAGACAAAATGATGAGTGCAGAAAGATGTGCCCAAATAATTGTGAATGGCGTTGTGAAACGTAAACGGGAAATCGTGATGACACTGGTTGAAGGAAAAATATCCGTCTTCTTAAGCAAATGGTTCCCTAGCTTATTGGACAAACTTGCTTACAGCCACATGGCTAAAGAGCCCGATTCACCATTTAAATAACGAATATAAAGCACATGAGAAATCTTGTACTTGTCACTTTTATATTTCTAATATCCATAACTTCCCTTTTTGCCCAGAAAAGAGAACATACACGTGTTATGCCTAAATTGTCATCTTCTCGCGTGTTACCCTTGAAACATAACAAAATAGATTCTCTTTATCATACTCGTCCTCAACTCAAATACATTTATTTGCATCATAAAAATCAACATATTGATGATCCGCACGTTCGCTATGCTTTGGAAAACTTGAAAAAAGAAAGAATGAAATATTATGAGTTATACAAGGCCATCAATACATTAAGTGATTACGCTGAAAATGAACATATTAAATATATGCTCAATTACGTGAGGAACTATTTTGAAACCGTACAGGCAAAAGAAGAAGCTATTCATCAGATTCAGGACCGTATAAAAAAAGATAGTATCGAATTCTATAAAGAACATCCAGAAGATTCCATACATTACGATAAATTGTTAAACCAGAATTTGAAGACATTACTCTCCTTTATGGAGCAGGATGTGAATTATCAATGGATGAAGGAAAAAAGTCGTGATTCCGTACAAATCACCTTATTGTCAGCCTCTAACCATCCTAAAAACTTGTGGCTAAACACGGGAAAAACACAATATTATCGCTTTATGGCAGAGAACTTTATTGGTGACACGATCGGTACTTGGGTAAAAGTAATGCCGCGGGGAAATCAACTGAAATTCTTTCTGGATGAAAATGTTTATCAATATCAGAAATATTCTGAACCCAAAGAAATTATTAAAGAATGCCTTCTAGAATCCTCTGATTCAATATATTTTGTACTGTCGGAAATGAATGTCGGTCCCATATCCCGAAGGTACTGGATGTACTATTCCGATGTCACTTTTTCTTTTGGACAAGGGTTTATTAGTAGCAACTGGGCCAGCGGTGGTGAAAACTCGCTATCCATTCTCTCTGACTTAAAGTATTTTGCAACGTATAAAAAGAATAACACAACGTGGGAAAACTCGATCCGTTATCGCCTGGGAGCCTTAAAAAGCGGTAGTGAAGACTTGAGTAAAAATGAAGATAAATTGGAACTCCAATCGAAACTGGGAATAAAAGCTTTTAAACATTGGAACTACGCCACGCAGTTCGATATGAATACCGTGTTGTTCAAAGCAAAAAACAACCCGAATAAAGAAGTCGTTGCAGCCTTTTTAACACCTGGAAATTTCACCTTGTCTTTGGGTTTGGACTATAAACCCAAGAGTAACATTTCTTTGTACCTGTCTCCTATCGCCGGACAATGGGTATATATGCGTGATACAAACCTTGTCGCACCCAAGCGTTATGGATTGGAAGCAGGGAAAAAATTCAAAAGTGATGCCGGTGCTAAAGTTGAATTGAAAAACCAGCATGAATTCTTTAAATTCTTAAAAATTGACAATCATCTGATTATATTCTCCAGTTACTATGAACAACCGGAAAAATTGACAATGGACTGGCGACTGACGCTGAATTTTAAAATCAATTATTTCATGCAGACCTCCATTTACGCCAATGCCGTTTACAATCAGAATGATTCTAAAAAGATACAATTAAAACAGACATTAAACTTAGGAGTTTACTTTAGATTTTAAAACATATGATGAATTTTGAATCCTGCGAGATCAACAATATCGTGATCCATGATATCGGTAATAAGTACGAGGACGGCAAATTGCGTTTCTCGGAAGCTTGTTTCTTACCGGATGATATGGATGTTCACAACCTACTTAAAAGTTATTTTCTTGCACCTTTTAAAAAGGATGCTTATTTCCGCTTTGCCCCTATCGAGGATAACTTATACCATAATTTGGTGTATAATGCGATAAATTCCATATTTGAAGATAACACGAATTTTTACGAGGCTTCGTTAAATATTGCACAGCATCTATTCGACCAGTCGAACCATCCGAACATAAAAGCCGGAGAGTTATACATGGTCCATTTCAAAAACTGCGTGCTGGAAGAAGGACCTTGTGATGCTATCGGTATTTTCAAATCAGAAACGAAGGATACTTTCCTGAAAATCATCATGAATGATAATAGTTATCAGCTGGAAAGCGAATCGGGAATCAATATCAAGAAATTAGATAAGGCCTGTTTGGTATTCAATATTGAGAGTGAAAACGGTTATCGGGTAAGCATTTTGGACAAGACCAATTCCACGGAAGCAGTTTACTGGACGACTGATTTTTTAGGATTGGAACAATGTGAGGATAACTATTTCCAGACATCCAACTATTTGAAACTCTGCAAAGATTTTGTTCAGGAGGTTTATAACCAGGAAAATGATATTCCGAAAGCTGACCAAATTGATATGCTTAATCGCTCTATTGATTACTTTAAAAAAGCAGATACATTCAATGAAAACTTGTTCAAAGAAGAAGTGGTCTCCGATCCGCAAATCATCGATGCTTTTGAGAATTTCAAAAACTATTATGAAGAAAAGAACGAACTCGCGTTAAAAGACCAATTTGATGTATCCAACAGTGCGGTAAAAGATGAAAAAAAATACTTTAAGCACGTGTTGAAATTGGACAAAAACTTTCATGTTTATATTCACGGACAAAAGAAATACATCGAGAAAGGGTACGACTCGGACCGGGATATGAATTATTACAAGTTATATTTTAGAGAAGAAAACTAATATTTCCTGCTTATGAGCAAAAAAATCAGGAACATCGTTATCATATTAGGTATATTGGTCGTTGCCGTTGGCATCTGTGCGGGATTAGGATATTATTATATTCTGGCTCCAAACACGAATGTCAAGGATGACGGTATTATTTACTTGCGGGATAACAGTACCCTATCACAGGTGCTCGACGCCCTGCGAAGATATGGGTATATCGAAAATACCCACACCCCCGGTGTGGTCGCCAGACTGAAACGTTTTACTTCACCCGTGAAATCCGGAAGGTATAAAATTCGGGACAAAATGAACAATAATGAATTGATCAACATGTTTCGGTCCGGAAACCAATACCCGGTTTACTTCACCTTTAATAATATGCGGACGCTGGATGAATTTGCCGGGAAAGCTCATGAAGAATTAAATACCTCCAAAGAAGAATTGCTAACCCTGTTGAAAGATGCTGATGTGCTCGCCGATTTAGGATTTGATACTACCACGATCATGGCCATGTTTATTCCTAATACCTACCAGATCTATTGGAACACCCCGGCTCTTGATCTGTTGAAACGAATGAAAAAAGAATACCATCGTTTCTGGAATGAAGACCGGATGGCAAAAGCATCGGCAATTGGACTTTCCCCGGAACAAGTAATTACGTTGGCCTCGATCATTGAAGAAGAGACCGTGAAAGCAGAGGAGTACCCCGTCATCGCGGGCGTTTACATCAATCGACTGAACCGGGGAATCAAATTGGATGCTTGTCCGACACTTAAATTCGTACTGGGAGATTTCACGATAAGTCGTATTCTGGATCGTTACCTGAAGATAAATTCACCCTACAATACATATATGTACGCCGGGCTTCCCCCGGGACCGATCCGGATGGCTTCCATCAAGGTCATTGATAGCGTGTTGAATTATCAAAAGCATGATTATCTGTATTTCTGCGCTAAAAGTGACTTTTCCGGCTACCACAACTTCTCGAAAACACTCCGCCAGCATAACATCTATGCCCGGGAGTACCATCAAGAATTGAACAAACGGAAGATATGGAAGTAAAATTACGTGGAAAAGCCAAAAACTAAATGAACTCTTAAATTCTAAACTTTTCCTGTGTGGCTGGAATCTAAAATTTTAAATCTAAAATCTAAAATGGTAAATTTCTTTGTAAATCCGAAGGAAAGTAGTAACTTTGCGGGCGATAAATAAATTTTTATTACATTAATGTATTAATAAACAATCAGTTATGTTGAATCATTACGAAACCGTTTTCATCACAACTCCCGTTTTATCTGAAATACAGGTAAAGGAAGCGGTAGAAAAATTCAAAGCTGTTATTACCGAGAATGGCGGTAATATCGAGCACGAGGAGGCTTGGGGTCTACGCAAGCTGGCTTATCCAATCCAAAAGAAAACGACAGGTTTTTATCACTTAATCCAATTCGAAGGAGAAGGTACACTAGTTAATAAACTGGAAACTTCTTACAGACGTGACGAAAAAGTGATTCGTTTCTTGACGTTCAGATTAGACAAGTATGCTTACGAGTATGCATTGAAAAGAAGAGCTAAAAATCAAGTAAAACAAGAGGAGAAATAAGCCATGGCACAGAACGAAAGCGAAATTAGATATTTAACCCCCCCAACGGTTGAAATCAAAAAGAAAAAGTACTGTCGATTCAAAAAAGCAAAAATCAAATTCATCGACTACAAAGATCCGGAATTTTTAAAGAAATTCTTGAATGAACAAGGAAAGATTCTTCCTAGAAGAATTACCGGAACTTCTGTGAAGTACCAAAAGAAAGTAGCAACCGCTGTGAAGAGAGCAAGACATCTTGCTTTGTTGCCCTACTTAACCGACTTGATGAAATAATTTTAAGGAAGGAGGACACAAATGGAGATAATATTATTGACAGACATAGCCAACTTAGGACATAAGGATGACATCGTTGATGTAAAACAAGGTTACGGACGTAACTACCTTATCCCTCAAGGTTACGCTATTTTAGCAACACCTTCTGCTAGAAAAGTTGTTGCAGAGAATTTAAGACAAAGAGCTCACAAAGAAGCTAAATTGAAAGCAGAGGCAGAAGAATTAGCAGCAAAATTGGCTGAGGTAAAACTTACGATCGGGGCTAAAACCAGCTCTACCGGTAAGATCTTCGGTTCTGTTAACAGCATCATGATTTCTGAAAGTTTGAAGGAGAAAGGTTTCGACATCGACCGGAAGAAGATCGTGCTGAAAGATGTAAAAGAAGTTGGAACTTATACCGCTCTTATCAAACTTCACAGAGAAGTGAAAGTTGATGTTGAGTTCGAAGTAGTTTCAGAATAATTAAAACAAGTCATTAACAAGACTTAAACGTATTTCCAAACATATTCCAAACGCTAAAAGCACCCCCAAAGGGTGCTTTTTTTGCGAAAAACCTTATCTTTGTATATATTTTGGAAGGACATATATGAGTAAGCAAAGCATTGAGTTGAAAGGTGTACGGGTTCATAACCTGAAAAATATCGACTTGAACATCAAGTTAAACCAGTTTGTCGTGATTACCGGGGTTTCCGGAAGCGGCAAATCTTCACTGGCTTTTGACACGTTATATGCAGAAGGACAACGACGCTACGTGGAAAGCTTGTCTTCCTACGCCCGTCAATTCTTGGGGAGATTGAACAAACCGGAATGTGACTACATTAAAGGTATCCCACCTGCCGTGGCAATCGAGCAAAAAGTGAATACCTCGAACCCGCGTTCAACCGTGGGAACATCCACGGAACTTTACGATTATATCAAACTGCTGTATGCCAGAATTGGTAAAACCTACTCCCCTGTTTCGGGCGAAGAAGTTAAGCGTCATAGCGTGGATGATATCTACTCGTATATTTTGGAAGGCCATACCGATCAGACGGTGGTCATCATGGCAAAATTGGCCGAGACGACAAATGAAAATCTTCCTCTTTTAATCAGCCAGGGATTCTCACGAATAAAATACGGGGATGAATTCATACGAATTTCCGATTTGATCGAAAAAAATATCCCGCTGGATGCCTCGAAGGAGATGTTTCTCGTGATTGACCGAACCCGGATAAATGACGAGAAAGACACGGTATCCCGGATAAAAGATTCCGTTGAAACGGCTCTTTACGAGGGAAACGGAACTTGTTACATTGACATTGACGGTGTAACACGCTCGTTTTCAAATAAATTCGAGGCGGATGGTATTGAATTTCAAATACCTACCATTAACACGTTCAGTTTCAACTCCCCCATCGGAGCTTGTCCGAAATGCGAAGGATACGGAAAAATACTCGGGATCGACGAGGATCTCGTGGTCCCCAACAAATCGTTGAGCGTCTACGATGACGCGGTCATGTGCTGGCGAGGAGAAAAAATGAGCGAGTGGAAACATTTTTTCGTACAACGTGCTCATAAGATCAATTTCCCGGTACATACCCCTTATTTTGAACTGACAGACAAGGAAAAAGATCTTCTTTGGAATAGTGAATACGGAATATACGCGTTTTTTGAACACCTGGAGGCTAAAAAGTTCAAAATACAGAACCGTGTAATGATTGCCAGGTATACGGGAAAAACCAGATGCCCGGTGTGCCACGGAACTCGCTTGAAAAAAGAAGCCTCCTACGTGAAAATAAACGGGCGATCGATTACAGAACTTGTAGATATACCCATCTCGGAACTGAAAACTTACTTTGACAACCTTCAGTTATCCGAACACGACCAGACAATTGCAGCACGAGTACTCCCGGATATTCACAACCGGATTGATTTTCTGTTGGATGTCGGTCTTGGCTACTTGACACTGAATCGTTTATCCTCCTCATTATCCGGTGGAGAGTCACAACGCATCAACCTAGCAACCTCTTTGGGTTCTGCTCTTGTCGGTTCGCTATATATTTTGGATGAACCGAGTATCGGGTTGCACTCCCGGGACACGGATCGCTTGATACAAGTACTTCAGCGTCTTCGCGATATCGGTAATACCGTGGTGGTCGTTGAGCATGACGAGGATATTATCAAAGCGGCGGACGAAATTATTGATGTCGGCCCCTTGGCAGGAAGATTGGGTGGAGAAATTGTATACCAGGGAACATTGCAAAACTTGAAAAAAGCGGACACCCTCACGGCAGACTATATATATGGGAAAAAGAACATTCCCGTTCCGGCAAAAAGAAGAAAATCAAAGCGTTACCTACTCCTTTCCGGGGCTACGGAAAATAACCTTAAAAACATTGATGTCAAAATTCCTTTGGGAATAATGACAGCCGTGACCGGGGTTAGCGGGTCGGGTAAGAGTACATTAATCAAAACGATTCTGGTACCTGCCCTGAAAAAATATTATGGCGACTATTCCGACCGTACCGGAAGCTTCAACCGCTTGAGTGGAGATTTGAATTCTATTCATGGCGTGGAATTTATTGACCAGAACCCGATTGGTAAATCTTCCCGTTCCAACCCGGTTACCTACCTGAAAGCATGGGACGATATACGTAAAATATTTGCTGACGAAAAATTGTCGAAATTAAACGGGTTCAAACCGGCACATTTTTCATTTAACGTACCGGGCGGCCGCTGCGAAGAGTGTCAGGGAGAAGGAATCATCAAAGTCGAGATGCAGTTCATGGCGGACGTCTATTTGGAATGTGAACATTGCAAAGGGAAACGCTTCAAGGATGAAGTTCTGGAAGTAAAGTACAAAGGACAGAATATATATGATATTTTGGAGATGACCGTGAACCAGGCCGTGGAATTTTTCTCTTCCGGGACAAGTCATAGCGAACGCAGCATCGTTAGCAAACTGCAAAAATTGGTTGATGTCGGTCTGGGGTATATAAAATTAGGTCAGGCATCCAGCACGTTAAGTGGCGGCGAGAGTCAACGTGTAAAACTGGCTTACCATCTTAGCCAGGAAAACGCGGAACCGACCCTTTTCGTGTTTGACGAACCGACCACGGGGTTGCATTTCCACGATATTCATAAGTTGATGGATTCCCTGAACGCGCTGATCGAACGAGGACACACGGTATTGATCATTGAACACAACATGGACGTGATCAAATGTACCGATAATATTATCGATTTAGGACCGGAAGGAGGAAGTGAAGGTGGCTATCTCGTTTTCGAGGGAACGCCGGAGGACTTGATAAAATGTGAAGCCTCTTATACCGGGAAATATCTTGCCGAGAAATTGCAGGAAAATAAATAACGAACATGCTTACTTGGAATATTTAAATATGAAGAAGTTAATAGATTTCACTGTTACTGAGAACAAAAAATTAAATCACGACACCATTTTGTTGGTGTTGCATTCGGAGGAATTGCCTGAAATTCAACCGGGACAATTCGTGAATGTACGGGTGGATCACTCACCCTCAACTTTTTTAAGGAGACCGATTTCCGTGCATGACGTGGACGAATCACGCGGGTTACTTTACCTTTTCATCAAAATCGTGGGATGCGGAACATCAACCTTGAGTGAATTACAAGTCGGTGATAAAGTAAACGTGATGCTACCCCTTGGTAATCATTTCTCAATCCCGTCTTCCGGCAGACCTCTGCTCATTGGCGGCGGTTGCGGAGTTGCCCCGATGTTACACCTGGCCCGGGTGATGAAAAAACAAGGGTTATCGCCTGTCGTGTTGATCGGTACCCGAACCGGTAAAGACATTCTTCGAAAAGAAGAATACGAAAAATATGCAACTGTATACTATACAACTGAAGACGGATCTTTCGGGGAAAAAGGGTATGTCACGCAACATTCTGTTTTGAAAGAAAAATTTGATCATATCTTTTGTTGCGGTCCGGAAGTGATGATGAAAGCAGTTGCAGGGTATGCGAATCAAAATAATATTCATTGTGAAGTATCTTTGGAAAACACGATGGCTTGTGGTATCGGTGCATGCCTCTGTTGTGTAACCGACACGAAAGAAGGTCATAAATGCGTGTGTACGGAAGGTCCTATTTTCAACATAAAAGATTTAAAATGGCAAATTTAAATATAGATATCAACGGTTTATCCTTGAAAAACCCCGTGTTAACCGCTTCCGGGACTTTCGGATATGGAACTGAATTTCAGGATTTTATTGATTTAGAGCGTCTAGGCGGGTTTATCGTGAAAGGAACAACGTTAAAACATCGCGAAGGAAATCCTTACCCCCGGATGGCCGAAACACCTTCCGGAATGTTAAACGCCGTGGGATTGCAGAATAAAGGTGTAGACTATTTCATAGAGCATATTTACCCGACAATAAAAGACGTGAACACGAATATACTGGTGAATGTATCCGGTTCAACTATCGCCGATTACGTTGCCACGGCAGAAAAAATCAACGCTTTGGATCGTATCCCGGCCATCGAACTGAACATCTCCTGTCCTAACGTGAAAGAAGGGGGTATGGCTTTTGGAACGAGTTGCATTTCAGCTTCCGAGGTGGTCAAGGAAGTTCGGAAAGTCTACAAAAAACATTTGATGGTCAAATTATCTCCTAATGTCACGAGTATACAGGAAATTGCCTTGGCCGTGGAAGGTGCTGGCGCGGATTCGGTGTCACTCATCAACACGTTGATGGGGATGGCTGTCAATGTAAAAACTAGAAAACCTGTATTAAGCACAATTACAGGCGGCTTGAGTGGTCCTTGCGTGAAACCCGTGGCCCTTCGTATGGTTTGGCAAGTTGCCAAGGCCGTGAAAATCCCCGTGGTCGGTTTAGGTGGAATAAGTTGTGCTAACGATGCCATCGAATTCCTATTGGCCGGAGCCTCAGCCATACAGATCGGGACGGCAAATTTCATCGATCCGACGGTAACAATAAAAGTAATTGATGGCATTAACGATTACTTGGACCAAAACGGCTTCACGTCGGTAAAAGAAATAATTGGGGTGATATAAGAAAGGATGGAAAACCGACTGGTAATCAGCTCTCCCCCAGTGTAAGGGGGAGCTGGAGGGGGTAGTTTAGCGTCCCCTTATTCCTTTTCATAGTCCTCAAAACTGCCATCTTCAAAAAACAGTATAATCCGTTTTATTTTTTTGGTCTGTTTCGTGAAAGGCCTGACGGATGCTATCGGATCTCTAGTTTCTTCTGATTTCACATTTTTATCGGGAATAACAGACGCATTTTGTTTTTCCGTCGGTTCCATATCAAATAAAGTCGGTTCGGACATCACCGGATTTTTTTCTTTTTGCACGGGAGAATTATCCATCGATCCGTTTCCTGTAATTAACCAAGTCAGATTAAGATCCGGAAATGTTTTGGCGATATTATTGATAATATCAAAACCGGGTTTATTCCTACCTGCAAGAATATGGGAAATTGTAGAAGCATTTACGCCAATCATGGCTGCAAATTTTGTTGCAGTCAGTCCCTTTTTCTCAATAATTTGATTCAAACGTTCTTGCATAGACCTGTTATTTTGTAAATTTCGGTGTTACAAATGTAATCAATCGAGCGAAAAAAACAAAATTACATTTGTAATGATCGAGAATTACAAATGTAACAAGAAAATACTGGAAATACACACGAAATCTCGATTATTCCTTATAATATAGTTGTTATCAATATAATCCTCCATGTTGATCCATTTTTTGCTATACAACACGTTTCGCACGGTACAATAATCACTTAAAATCAATGATTTACATATATTCGTCGTGCTGAACACGGCTTGTACTTAAACTTCACATATAGATATTATAACAATTGATTATCAATACATTACATTTGTCATTTAAGTTTAATTAATAAAAGATACATGTAGGATTTTTGATTATGGTTAAATCAGGGTTAAATATAAACATCACGTGTTTAATGATTAATTATTGGTATTCAATATAATAGATTCAAATATTTACAAGTGTTAACGGGTAAAATGCCTCAAATTGACTGACACTTGTAATAATTACACATGTAATCCTCCCTCCTGTTTTTTCGCTTATATTTTCATTACATCCGTAAACTACATTTGTAATTTCACTATCTTTACAAATGTAATATACCCCTGTTTTGTTATATTCAACAAAAACTCTACATTTGGAAAATAAAAAAATAAAGTCATGAATATACCAGAGAAATTAATCGAGTTAAGACGCATTATGAATCGAGAAAATATTGCGGCTTATATCATATCCGGAACAGATCCTCATAATAGCGAATACCTTCCCGCGCCATGGCAACAGAGAAAATGGATTTCCGGTTTTACCGGGTCGTATGGAACTGTCGTGGTGACCAAAAACGAAGCGGGATTGTGGACGGATACCCGTTATTTCATTCAAGCGGAGAAAGAATTGGCCGGTTCCGGGATAAAGCTCCATAAATTGCGTATTCCCGGGGCTGTGGATTATCCTCAATGGCTGGCAGAAGTACTTGAACCTGGAAATAAGGTGGGAATTGATGGCTTTTGTATGTCTGTTAGTGATGTACGCAACCTGAAAAACGTGTTGGGTCCTAAAAATATAACCATCCAGGAGCAAATTGATTTGTTGGGCGAAATGTGGTTTGATCGTCCGGCCCTTCCCATGGAAAAAATAACGCGTCTAGAAACAAAATATGTCGGGGAATCCGCGGGAGAACGGATTGATAAAATTCGTGAATTTATACGCGATCATCGTGGTGACGCCATGTTATTCAGCTGTTTGGATGAAATTGCTTGGTTATACAACATTCGCTGTAATGACATTGCTTACAATCCGGTTGCCATATCTTACGCTATTGTAGAAAAAGACAAAGCCCATTTGTTTATTAAATTGGACAAGATTTCTCAAGAAATAGCACTGCAATTGGCTGCAGATGGAATTGAATTACATGATTACCACCATTTGTTCCTTTTCTTAGATGAACAAAAGAAAGAAAACGTGTATTTCGCGGATACTAATACGTGCAACTATGCTGTTTTTAATCATCTGGCGAAAAAATTTGAGGTACGTGAAATCGAATCTCCCATCCCTTTGCTGAAAGCTGTAAAAAATGCGACTGAACTGGAGGGATTTAGATTGGCTTGCCGAAAAGATGGCGTTGCGTTATCTAAATTTTATTATTGGTTGGAAAATAGATTGTTACAACAGCCTGTGACGGAATTGGAAGCAGCGGAACAATTAACCAGGTTCCGTTCGCGAGATAAAGAGTACGTGTCGGATAGTTTCGGGTGTATTTCTGCTTACGGCCCCAATGCTGCTTTACCGCATTATTCAGCCACCCCGGAACAACAATCGGAAATACAACCCAAAGGATTGTATCTCGTGGACTCCGGTGCGCAATACATGCATGGAACGACAGACGTTACCCGCACGATGCCGTTGGGAGAACTGACAGAATTGGAAAAGGAGGATTACACGCTTGTTTTAAAAGGCATGATCGATCTTAGCATGTTGTATTTTCCTAAAGGATCCAAAGGGTGCAACATCGATATAGTTGCCAGGTTGCCATTATATATGAATCTTCGGAATTTCGGTCATGGAACAGGACATGGTGTCGGGTATTTCCTGAACGTGCATGAAGGTCCGCAATCCATTCGTCCGGATTTAAAGAATCAAGAAATATTGCCGGGTATGGTCACTTCCAACGAACCGGGGCTATACCGTGAAGGATTACACGGCATTCGCCACGAGAACTTGATCGTGTGCCGACCTAAGGCGGTAAATGAGTTTGGTGAATTCTATCAATTTGAAACAATAACTCTTTGTTATTTCGATACTTCTGCCCTGCTAACTAAACTTTTAAATCAAGATGAAATCGATTGGCTGAATGCTTACAACGAGCGGGTTTATCAAGAAGTATCTCCTTATCTTGAAGAACAGGAAAGGGTTTGGTTGCGAAACAAGACAAAAGCAATTTGACAAGAATTAAGCCGGAGTTAACCTCGAGATAAGACATCATAAACAAATCATAGCCGTTTCCCCTACGTTTAAAACACGTGTAGTGAAACGGCTATGACCTGCAGGGAAAATATTGGTTTATCCCTCGTCGCGTACAATTTCGATATTAATACGCGATAAATTCGCGACTACTTCTTCGTAAAAGTTGTATGCACATCACTTTCTTGGTAAAGGACAACGGATGATGATGAAACAATTGCAGCAGCAATGGTCAGATAATACGATCCGGCTTCTAAAGAAGTGATTTTAGATGAATATTCACTTTCAGGTAATGTGATTTTTCTTTCAGCTTGATCAAGTGCAGTATCCTTATAACTTGCAACTATAACAAAATTGTCATATAAAGTGGAAGATGATGATTTTTTTAGCACCACCAAGTAATCTGTTGCTCCTTCAACTTTATTGAATGTTGCCGTGATTTCGGCATTGTTGCACTCCACGTTTCCTTTCAGTTTTGTCTTCATCTCAGTCGTGTTGTTTATAACGGCTGTACCTTGTGCCGGTTCTTCGTCTTGATTATAAGCAGTTATGGTAAACGTACCGCTAGGAAGTTTATCCATACTACTATTATATGAAAGGTTGGATAACCAGTAATACCCGCCAAAACTTTCCATTTGAGTCATCAAAATGGATTCACCCCCAGGAGCTTTTACGCTACATTTCGTCATCGGTTCATTGGCTACAGTATAAATAACCGGCGTAAATTGACTACTAATAGTTGTTGCTTCTGCTTCTCCGGGTATTTCGTAAACAGTTTGAATTACATATCCGATTCCTCCAACCGTGAAATCCGGATCATTACTACCCAAGCAAGATGCCATCGCGAAAGCCGTAACCAATAAAATTACGTACTGTTTTAAATTTAAGATTGTCTTCATTTTAGTTGTTTTATAGTTTTTAAAATTCCGTGATTGTCACCACATATTTTTATTTCACACTGCGAATATTCGCAAAAAAACAATACGATGCAAAAAAAAAGAGAGCTTTTTAGCTGATAATGATTTTTTTTCATTTTTTTCGCGTAGTGAACGCAACCATTTACAAAATAGCGCATCTAAGCCATAGTTATCAATGTGTAATTTGGAAAAAATAGTCGAAAAATGCAGAAAGGGGGACAGAAAAGCGGGAGAACAACTTTACCACATGTTCTCGGCTAAAATGTTTGCCGTATGCATTCAATATTCCAAATCACGCGAAGAGGCTGAAGATAATTTGCAGGATGGTTTCATTAAAGTGTTGGAGTCAATTAGCCAATACAAAGGAAAGGGCTCTTTCGAAGGTTGGATGAAACGCATTTTTATCAACACGGCGTTAGAGAAATTCAGAAAAAAACGATCCATTCAAGTTGTCGAAGAAGTTCCGGAAGTGGTGGACGAAGATGATGTTGATGACGACGTGAACATTCCTCCCGAGGTGTTGTTCGAGTTTGTCAATCAATTACCGGAGAAATACCGGCTGGTCTTCAACTTGTATGTCATGGAAGGCATGCAACACAAGGAGATCGCGGCATTATTAGGTATATCCGACGGGACGTCAAAATCCAACCTGGCACGGGCGAAGGAAATTTTGAAAAGGAAGATAAATGCATATATGAGAGATGAGTGAGAAGATTGAGAAATTATTTAAAAACGCTTTGGAACAGGTTTCCGTTGAACCTCCAGCACGAGTGTGGGAAGGCATAAACTCCCATTTCGCGATGAAGCAAAAACGTCTGAGGCGAATGTACACGTATAGCGGTATTGCTGCTGCCGTAATATTGCTATTCGGGGTGGGATTTTTCATGCAAAGTAAACAGACGGACCTCTATCCTACCGCGTCTATTGCAGCTCAAAACTCGACTATTAACAATCAGGATGATAATAAGATACTGGCATTTACTTCTACCCCTCATTCAATTCCGGAAATAAAAAGAAAAAACGAAGCTTATTCCATGGAACATCTAGCCCCGGTCCCGGTTTCCACTTCCTCTATGACCGGTCTGGAAAACGAGCAGCCGGAGGGTGATTTGAAAAAAGCCTCCGTTCGTACGGCATTTATCCCTTTGGTAAATCAAAACGCGATAGAAAATCAACGCAAGTACGCGGAACTTCTGGATGGAAAAAGTACAACCGCGGTAAAGACAACGCCTAAAGCAAAAGACGAAGACGATAAAATGTTTACCGTGGGAGGATATGTCTCCCCCGGATATTCATCCGGCAGTTATAAAACAAGCGGCTCCAATGCTCGTTCGGCTCAATATGAAAGCAATCAAATGAGTGGTATTTTCAATGTAGGTGGAGGGTTGACTTTCGCTGTTAAACCTACGAAGCGCATCTCCATTGAAACCGGTTTGGGGTATTCCCGCGTGGGACAAAAGACGGACGACGCACAAGTTTATGTACCTCGTTCAGGCATGGTATCCTATAATGCCAACACGCATGCATATACCCCACTTGGTAGCGTGAAAAACAAAGCTAATGCAACCGTTTCTTCTCCCGAGAGTTTTGTTTCCTTAAAAACGGAACAAGATGAAGAGGGAAGTATTGAACAACAATTCGATGCCATCGAGATACCTCTAATCTTTCGTTATCATTTAAATGATAATAGAGTAAGATTTAGCGTGTTAGGTGGATTTGGCGCTAGTTTTATGGTACGTAATCACACGTACGTGAATTACAACGGGAAGAAAGAATTTATGGGAGAAGCCGAAGATATCAGAACGTTTAACATCAGCACGAATATCGGTTTCGGTGTCGAGTATCCCCTTTCGAAATCAATTCACCTAAAAGTAGAACCGGGATTCAAATATTATTTGCAATCTTTGAGCAAGAGCGCGGAAATTAATTTTAAACCCTACTCGTTCACGTTCTCCACGGGAATAGGGATTAATTTCTAATTGTATTTTCGGTTTAATATTTCGCTGGAAATGATTGCCTGACGAATATCGAAATCAAAATATTCGGGAGTCGTTTCATTTAGTTGCTCGTTATACTCTTCCTCTTCTTTAACAAGTGTTGTTTCTTTCTTACCCCGTCCTCTCCTCGCTTGTTGCAGTTGTTCGAGCATGGCATAACGTTCTTCATCCGTTTTACCGAAATTATCCATGTTTATTTCTCTTTTTCCCCTTTCCATGAGTTCATCAGGGGCTGATACGGGAGCAAAAACGGGTTCGGGAGGCATGGCTTGCGGTTCTTGTGAAATCACGATAATCTCATCATCCACATCATCATGCTCTTCTTCCGGAAAATTTAAATCGGGGGATGCATTCTTTGCTTTCTTCTCCTTGGCAGCCTTAAACCACCCAATCGCACTGGCCCCTAATGTCAGCAGCAAGTAAATAATTAAATCAACTCCGTTATCGTTCATAATATCAAGAAATAAGTTATTTCGAAACCGTTATTATTACCCAATGATTTATCAAATATACTGCTTTTTTGAACACGGGAAAACGATCGCAAGAAAAATATTACACGAAACGCCTTTTTATATAAAAAAATAATATTCTTTTTTTACCTTTGCCTGCAAGTAATATTACGTTTGGAACTATAAAATTAAATATCCGGATGAGAACGAAAAGAGCATTAATCAGTGTATTTGACAAAAGTGGGATTGTTGATTTTGCTAAATCGCTAAATTCTATGGGTTGGGAGATTATTTCTACCGGAGGAACCTCTAAAAAACTGAAAGAAGAGGGACTACAGGTGAAAGACATCTCAGATTTAACCCAATTCCCCGAGTGTTTTGACGGAAGAGTGAAAACCCTTCACCCGAATGTTGAGGGAGGTATTTTAGCGATCAGAGACAACGAGAAGCATAAGCAACAGATGGCCGAATTAGGAATTGAACCTATTGATATGGTCGTTTGTAATCTATATCCTTTCAAGGAAACCATTCTTAAAGCAGGTGTTTCACACGAGGAGATCATCGAGAATATCGATATTGGCGGGCCGACAATGATTCGGGCAGCCGCGAAGAATTATCCTTTCGTGACCGTGATTACAGATCCGGAAGATTACACGAAAGTTATCGAGGAAATTCAAGTTCATGGAGATACTTCTCTTGAGACGAAAGAGTTATTGGCAGCTAAAGTATTTATTCATACTTCACACTATGATGCTCTAATAGCCAACTATTTCTCCAAGCGATTGAATATTCAATCGCCGAAGACCCTGACGTTAACCTTCGAAAAGAAACAAGATCTTCGTTACGGGGAAAATCCTCACCAGTCAGCTACTTTCTATACTCAAATCCAGGAGACCGAGGGCACGTTGACGGGGGCGATCCAGTTGCATGGAAAAGAATTGTCATATAATAATATAGGTGATACCGACGGGGCTTTAGAAGCGTTGAAAGAGTTTGATGAGCCGACGGTAGTAGCAGCAAAGCATGCCAATCCGTGTGGAGTGGCTAGCGCCGCTACTCTCGCGGAAGCCTTTAAGAAAGCTTACGAGGCCGATCCCGTTTCTATTTTCGGGGGAATTGTTGCGGTAAACCGGGAAGTAGACAAGGCAACGGCAGAGATCATGTCTCCTATTTTCTTGGAAGTGATCGTGGCGCCCTCTTTCTCGGAAGAAGCTTTGGCGATTCTGACCAAAAAGAAAAATCTGAGATTATTACAATTATCCAATATTAGCAAAAGAGATTACACTTCACCCAAGGCAAAAACCGTATTGGGTGGTCTGTTGATTCAAGATATGGACCAGCAGTTGCTTGACGGTGAATTGAAATACGTTACCCAGCGTCGTCCTTCGGAGAAAGAGCTGGAAGATTTGTTGTTTGCATTAAAGGTTGTAAAGCATACTAAATCTAATGCCATCGCAATTGCAAAAGATAAATGCACCACGGGGGTTGGTCCCGGACAAGTAAGTCGAATCTGGGCGTTGGAAAATGCTATTCGTCAAGGCGGGGATCGGATTGCAGGGAGCGTGATGGCATCGGATGCTTTCTTCCCCTTTGCAGATTGTGTTGAGGCTGCTCATAAAGCAGGTATCACCGCGATCATTCAACCGGGCGGATCTATCCATGATCAGGATTCGATTGATGCGGCCAACAAGTATAATATTGCGATGATTTTTACTGGAATGAGACACTTCAAACATTAATTGATTATGGGTTTGTTTTCTTTTTTAACACAAGATATAGCGATCGACTTGGGAACGGCTAACACGATCATTATCATGAATGACAAGATGGTTGTGAACGAGCCGTCCATCGTTGCCGTGGATAAAAAAACAGAGAAAGTAATTGCTATTGGTGAGAGAGCTCGCCAAATGCAGGGTAAGACACACGAGTATATAAAGACGATTCGCCCGTTGAGGGATGGTGTGATCGCGGATTTTAACGCTGCCGAGCAGATGATTCGCGGTATGATCAAAATGGCTAACGGGAAGAGCAAGTTCTTCTCTCCTTCCTTGCGAATCGTGGTTTGTATACCTTCCGGAAGTACCGAAGTTGAATTACGTGCCGTACGCGACTCAGCCGAACATGCCGGGGGGCGCGATGTCTATATGATATACGAACCGATGGCTGCCGCTTTGGGTATCGGCTTGGACGTGGAAGCACCGGAGGGTAACATGATCGTGGATATAGGTGGTGGTACCACGGAGATCGCCGTGATCTCTTTGGGGGGTATCGTTACGAATAAGTCCATCCGTATCGCGGGTGATGACTTGACGGATGATATTCAGGAATACATGAGACATCAACACAATATAAAGATTGGAGAACGTACGGCAGAAGAAATTAAAATTCACGTGGGATCGGCTTTATCCGAATTGGATGAACCTCCTGCCGACTTCGTGGTACAGGGACCGAATCAGATGACCTCTCTTCCGGTTGAAGTTCCAGTTTCCTATCAAGAAATTGCCCATTGTATTGAAAAATCCATTTCTAAAATTGAAATTGCCATCTTGGCAGCTCTGGAGCAAACTCCTCCCGAGTTGTATGCGGATATTGTAAACAAAGGCATATACCTGGCAGGTGGTGGTGCGTTGTTACGCGGGTTAGATAAACGTCTGACCGACAAGTTGAATATACCATTCCATATTGCTGAAGATCCGTTGCGTGCCGTGGCCAGAGGTACGGGAATTGCATTAAAGAACGTGGATAAGTTCTCATTCCTTATAAGATAGTGATGTGAAAGAGATTATAAAACTGATATTAAAATATCATTTTACTATTATTTTTATATTACTGGAAATCGTAAGTTTCTCTCTGATTATTCGTCATAACGAATATCAGAGAGCCATTTTCTCGGAAAGCGCTTCTACCCTATTCGGGAATATCTCGTCAACGATCACGAGCATAAAAGATTATTTCCGTTTAAAAGAGATAAATGAATCTTTAGCCAAGGAAAATATCCTGCTCAAAAATCGTTTGGAAGCGTATGAGTTTTTACAGGATACGATTATCCAGAGAACGGTTGTAGAAGGTAGTATACCTGTTTACGAGTATATCGGGGCAAAACAGGTCAACGCAACATATAACCGGACGAAAAATTACATCACATTAAATCGAGGACGGAAAAACGGTCTTCAGAAAGAAATGGCCGTTTGTACCCCGGAAGGGATCGTGGGACTTATTCAGGATTTAAGTGACCATTTTGCCGTGGTCATTCCCTTGATTAACGTGGATGCCCGGATTTCTGCCAAAATAAAAAAGAATAACTATTACGGTTCCTTGCAATGGGACGGTAATGATTATGCCTACTCCTATTTAAATGATATTCCCTATCACGTGGAGGTAAATGCCGGAGACACCATTGTCACTTCCGGTCTTTCAAAAATCTTCCCGGAAGGAATTGTCGTGGGATACGTAGAATCCGTTGACAAGGTAACTGCGAATTTTTTAAAGATAAAGGTCAAGCTGGCTGTTGATTTTAAACGCATAAACCATGTTTATGTCATATTGAATAACAAGAAAAACGAGCAAACAAGTTTAGAAGCCATAAACTATCATGAATAATATAAACTATTTCATTCATTTGTTGATACTATTTTTGTTACAAATTGTAATCGTGGATAATATCCACCTTGGCTCCTATTTCTATTTGAATATTTATATTCTGGCTCTCTATATCTTACCTTACAAGGTGAAAGGTATACCATTATTGTTATTCGGTTTCTTTTTAGGTTTAATCATGGACTTGGCTGATAACACGGTAGGCATTCATGCTGCCGCGTCTACTTTCATCGCTTACATCCGTCCCCGTTTATTACAACTCACCTCTACCCGGGAAGAAATAGACGACACGCATGGTGAACAAGGTTTGACGGATGTCAGGTGGTTTTTGAAATACACGTTTGTTTCCACCCTGTTATTCAATATCATACTGATTTTTGCAGAAGCCTTTACTTTTAATGATATTCTGATCTCGATTATCCGGATTATTTTAAGTACCTTTATCTCAATGTTATTCATGTTACTCTACTATTTCATCGGAATTAAGAAAGTGCAGCAATGAAAGCGTGATTTTAATCGATTAATGAATTCTTGAAATGAATAAATTCGGGTATAGACAAGGAATTATATCAGGGATTATTGTCACAGTATGTGTCGTGTACCTCCTGCGATTGTTTACCTATCAAGTGGTGTCCGATAAATATAAAATTATGGCCGAGAATAATTCTCAACGGACGGAAACCGAATATCCGGCACGAGGATTAATATATGATCGGAATAACAAACTTTTGGTTGATAATCAAGCGGCATACGATTTAATGGTTATTCCTAACCAGGTAAAAGCATTCGATACGTTGGAATTAATTTCCATTTTGGATATAACGAAAGAATCTTTGCAAAAAAGGATGCAGGATTGTCGGGATTACGCGAAGTTCAAACCTTCCATTTTGGTTTCACAGATCCCCGGAAATAAATATGCCATTCTTCAAGAAAAGCTTTATCGTTATCCGGGTTTTTACATACAAACCAGAACATTACGAAAGTATAATGTCAATCATTCTGCCGATGTTTTCGGCTATATCGGAGAGGTCAATTCCGAGCAGCTGAAAGATCCCTATTATGCACAAGGGGATTATATCGGGATCAGTGGCCTGGAAAAAACATACGAGAAACACCTGCGCGGTACCAAGGGAAAGCGTGTTGTTCTTGTTGACAATAAAAACCGGGTGAAGGGTTCGTTTGCTGATGGAGAATATGATGAAGACGCCATTGTCGGTGAAAATCTATACACGACTTTGGATGTCGATTTGCAGGAATATGCTTACGAGCTCATGCAGAACAAAAAGGGCGGGATCGTGGCTATTGAACCTTCCACGGGAGAGATATTGGTCAAGATGTCCAGTCCCGGTTATGATCCGCAACTGATGGTCGGTTTGGATCGGGGTAAAAATTATTCCAAATTGCTTAATGATCCGCTAAAACCCCTGTTCGACAGAACGACGATGGCACAATATCCCCCGGGATCCATTTTCAAAACCGTTCAGGCTTTGATTGGTTTGGAAACAAAGGCCATTTCCTTGCAAACGCAATGTACTTGTAGTGGAGGAGCTTATATCGTGGGAGGAAAATTTATGAAGTGTCACCATCATAGTTCTCCCGTGAATTTACTTCAATCCATTGAAAATTCCTGTAACCCTTATTACGCTAATGTTTTTAAAAGAATCCTGGAATTACCGGAATATCGAACGGTGCGAAATGCTTACGGGGAATGGCGGAAGTACGTGATGTCTTTCGGATTTGGCAATAAAATATGCCCGGATTTTTCCAATGAAGTGTCCGGTTCCATTCCTACACAGGAATATTACGACAACGTGTTTAAAACACAAAAATGGTACCCTTCTTACATGATTTCCCTTTCTATCGGTCAGGGTGAATTGATGATTACGCCGATTCAGATGGCAAACTTAGCCACGATTCTGGCTAACCGGGGGTACTATATTACACCCCATATTGTCAGGTCAATAAACGACTCGACTTCTAGCCAGATAGAAAAGCATGTTATCCCTATTGCCCGGAAACATTTTGACCCTATCGTGGAAGGAATGCAAATGGTTATCAAGGAAGGAACCGGACGTCGGGCTCAGATAGACTCGATTACCATAGCCGGAAAGACAGGTACCGTGCAAAATCCACATGGTGACGATCACTCCGTGTTTATCGCTTTTGCCCCGGTAGAAAATCCTAAAATCGCGTTGATTGTATATGTTGAAAACGGGGTTTGGGGATCACGTTACGCGGCCCCGATTGCCGGTTTGTTGATAGAGAAATATTTGAAAGGGAAAATATCCGACAGAAAGAAACCTCTTGAAAAAGAGATGTTTCAAGGAAGTCTGATCCATAATACAACCAGTAAAGTAAAAGAAACGAGCAATGAATAGCAGATCTAATAACTTACTTGCCAATATAGATTGGGTATCCATTCTATTATACCTGTTGCTTGTATTCATCGGGTGGTTAAATATTTACGCGGCAGTATATGATGAAAATCATAGCAGTATTTTTGATATTTCGCAGAAATATGGAAAACAGTTGGTTTGGATCGGGGCAGCTTTCGTGCTTGCCTTCCTCGTTCTACTCACGGATAGTAAATTCTTTACCACGTTTTCGATGGTCATTTACGGCATCATGATATTTTTATTGATTGCCGTTTTATTTTTGGGAACAGAAACAAAGGGTGCCCGTTCATGGTTTGAAATCGGGGATTTCCGCATTCAACCGGCTGAGTTTGCCAAGTTTGCAACCAATTTGGCCATAGCTTACGTCATGAGCCGTCATAATTTTAAGGTGATGCGATTTTCCAGTCTTCTGACCATCGGGTTAATTTTGGCTCTTCCCGCGGGATTGATTATCTTACAGAATGACACGGGATCCGCTCTCGTGTACAGTAGTTTTATCCTTGTGCTTTTTCGGGAAGGGTTACATGGTTCTATCCTATTGCTTTGTTTCGTGGCGGCGGCGATATTTGTCATGGCGTTGCTGTATTCTCCTTTCACGGTATTGCTCGTTATCATCGGGGGTTCTTTGATTGCCTTTTATTATTATCGACACGATATTCGGGAATTATTCCAAATCATCTTGTTCATCGGGTGTGGTTTTGGGCTTTTTGCCTTGATAAAATGGATTTTCAATCTGTCGATTTCCGATTATTACATGCTACTAATTGTTTACGTGATTACAAGTATAACCGCTATATATCCGATATATAAACGGAAGATGAAAAATATGATTCCCTTGTTGTTGATTTCGTGGTTGTGTGTAGGGGCTGCTCCTTCCGTGAATTATGTTTTTGATCATCTTCAATCCCATCAACAGGATCGTATCAATGAATTGCTGGGGATAAAAGTCGACCCCAAGGGAACCGGGTATAATGTCACGCAATCCAAAATTGCAATAGGTTCCGGGGGGTTGTTAGGTAAGGGATTTTTACAAGGGACGCAGACAAAATTGAACTTCGTTCCGGAGCAAAGTACAGACTTTATTTTCTGCACCGTTGGCGAAGAATGGGGTTTTATGGGAAGTATGATCGTCGTCGCACTTTTAACGGCGTTTATTTTACGAATTATCAAGTTGGCAGAACGTCAACGCTCCAGTTTTTCCCGAATATATGGTTATGGCGTAGCCTCTATCCTATTCTTCCATGTAGCAGTCAATATTGGAATGACCATCGGGATGGTACCTGTTATCGGTATCCCCCTTCCTTTCTTTAGTTACGGGGGGTCATCACTATGGTCTTTTACCATTCTTATATTTATATTTTTGAGATTGGATGCCAATCGTTTACAAGTCTTTAGATAATAAATAAACTTTCTGAACGCTTTCCTTGTGGATTTTCAAGGATTTTAATACATTCGTTCCCAAATGAATTAAACACGAGAAGATGAAAACATTAATTATAAACATAAAGCAACTTGTTCAAGTTGAGGAAGAACCGCGCAAATGGGTTGCCGGTGCCGATATGGCAAAACTGGGTATCATTGACGATGCTTATCTTCTGATTAACGAAGATAAAATAGAGGCTTTCGGTAAAATGAGCGAATTGAATCAAGATTCAATTTATGAGGGTACAGATACGGTGAAAGAAATAGATGCCAAAGGCCGTTTGGTTCTCCCCGCCTACTGTGATTCACACACACACTTGGTATATGCCGGAAGTCGGGAAATAGAGTATATTGACAAAATCAAAGGTTTATCATACGAGGAAATTGCCAAAAGAGGGGGTGGTATTTTGAATTCCGCCGAACGTATCCGGAAGGCATCAGAAGAAGAGTTATACGATTCTGCCTATGGTCGTTTACAAGAAATCGCCTCTCTCGGAACGGGAGCGGTGGAAATCAAGAGTGGCTACGGGTTGGACACGGAGAGCGAACTCAAAATGTTGCGTGTGATTAAAAGACTAAGTCAAGAAACACCTTTAACCATAAAGTCAACTTTCTTGGGAGCGCATGCCGTGCCGGTAGAGTACAAGGGACGGCAGACGGAATACGTGGATTTGATTATCAATGAAATGATTCCGGCTGTTGCTGCCGAAGATTTGGCAGATTATATAGACGTGTTCTGTGATAAAGGATTCTTCACGGTGGAAGACACGGACAGGATGTTGAATGCCGGAATGAAATACGGATTGCGTGCGAAGATACATGCGAACGAATTGGATTACTCGGGTGGTATTCAAGTCGGGGTAAAATACAATGCTCTTTCCGTGGATCATCTTGAATATGTCGGGGATGAAGAAATCGCTGCCTTGCAAGGTAGCGAGACCATGCCGACCGTGTTGCCGGGAGCTGCTTTCTTTTTGAATATGCCTTATTCTCCGGTTCGCAAAATGATCAATGCCGGACTTCCAGTTGCTTTGGCTTCGGATTTTAATCCTGGCTCCTCACCTTCCGGAAATATGAAATTCGTGATGTCTCTCGGATGTGTGAATTATAAAATGTTACCGGAAGAAGTCATTAACGCAACCACGATCAACTCGGCATACGCCATGGGTGTAGAGGAAGAGTTGGGTAGTATCGCCGTGGGTAAAAAAGCGAATTTCTATGTAACAACTCCGATTACAGGAATAGAGTATCTTCCCTATGCTTATGGGACTGATTTAGTTGAAGCAGTATTTTTAAACGGAGAACAAATTTAAGGAAGCGATGCCCTATTCACATTACAAAAAGGTATGGATCCGGAAAGCGTACCGGATAAGATATCCTTAGATTTGGGATTTTAGATTTTAAATTTTAGATTTAAAATCGTACGTTGATTTTTTATTTTGTCAATTATTAAAATTAATATATATGAAAAAGTTAATCGAATGCGTTCCGAATTTTAGTGAAGGGAACGATATGCACATTATAGATCAGATTACAGCAGAAATTAAGGCTGTTGAAGGAGTTAGTCTTATTGACGTGGATCCGGGAAAAGCAACGAATCGTACGGTGGTTACCATGGTTGGTACTCCGGAAGAAGTATGCGAGGCTGCTTTCCGTGCCGTAAAGAAAGCCTCCGAATTGATTGATATGAAAAAACACAAGGGTGCGCATCCCCGTTTTGGAGCTACTGACGTTTGTCCTTTGGTTCCGGTTTCAAACATCACGATGGAAGAAACCGTGGAGTACGCTCGTGCTTTGGCAAAACGTATCGGGGAAGAATTGAATATTCCGGTATATTGCTATGAAAGTGCGGCTTTTGTCCCGGAAAGAAAGAATTTGGCTACTTGCCGTGCCGGAGAGTATGAAGCTCTTGGAGAGCGTTTGAGCAGTGAACAATGGCATCCCGATTTCGGGCCTCGCGAGTTGAACGAGTGGACGGCTAAAACCGGAGCCACTGCCGTGGGAGCCCGTAATTTCTTGGTAGCTTATAACGTGAACCTAAATACCACCTCTACCCGTCGTGCCAATGCAATCGCTTTTGACGTACGCGAAAGAGGAAGAGCTAAAAGAGAAGGAAATCCTATTACCGGAAAGATCGTGAAAGACGCAAACGGTAAGAATGTGATGATTCCGGGAACCTTGAAATCTGTAAAAGCTATTGGTTGGTATATCGAAGAATACGGAATTGCACAAATCTCCATGAACTTAACAGATATTTCCGTGACTTCTATGCATGAGGCTTTTGACGAAGTATGTCGTAAAGCACAGGATCGCGGAATCCGGGTAACTGGTTCTGAGTTAGTGGGTGTAATTCCATTGAAAGCTATGTTGGATGCCGGACGTTATTTCTTGCACAAACAACAACGCTCTACCGGAGTATCAGATAAGGAATTGATCAAGATTGCCGTGAAATCTTTAGGTTTGGATGAGTTGTACCCGTTCGAACCCAGAAAGAAGATCATCGAGTATATTTTGGAAGACGAGATGAATCAAGGTAAAAAATTCCTGATTGACATGAATCTTCGTGAGTTTGCCGATGAAACGGCATCAGAGTCTCCGGCTCCCGGTGGTGGTTCTATTTCAGCATACATGGGAGCTCTTGCTTCTTCACTGGCCACGATGGTTGCTAACTTGTCTTCACACAAACGCGGTTGGGATGATCGTTGGGAAGAATTTAGTAATTGGGCTGAAAGAGGAAAAGCTTATCAAGTTGAATTAATCAAAATGGTTGACGAGGATACTAACGCTTTCAATCGTATTATGGATGCCTTCGGATTACCGAAGAAAACGGAAGAAGAAAAAGTTGCTCGTCACCAAGCCATTCAAGAGGCAACCAAGTTCGCTACTGAAGTACCGTTCAAAACGATGATGCTTTGCTACGAATGTATGGAAGTGGTGAAAGCCATGGCCGAGATCGGTAACCCGAATTCTGTAACAGATGCCGGAGTTGGTGCTTTGGCCGCTCGTTCCGGAGTAATCGGTGCTTTCTTGAACGTGAAGATTAATGCTACCGGATTGGATAATAAAGAATACGCTAACGATGTTATTTCCAGAGCTGAAAAAGTGGTTGAAATGGCCAAACAAATGGAAACGGATATCTTGAATATAGTGAATTCAAAAATCTAACGATTTATTCATAAACTACCTTCCCTAACTCCTCCTAACACAGGGTGATCGCTTGGTAATCAGCCCTTCCCCTGTGTAAGGGGGAGTTGGTGGGGGTAGTTTAAAAATGGTAACTCCACGTCACGGATGGTACAAACGGAAGTAAACTCCAACTTCGGGTAGTTACCCCTTCTCTCGTTTGTTTGTGGTATATGATAGAAGGATTCTTACGGGCATACAAATTATAAATGCCAAATACCCATGAACTCCCTTTCCCTTTTCGATTGTCCAGAACATATGATATATCCAAATGATGATAGGTTGGCATTCGAAAATTATTCGGACGTTCAATATATTCCCGGTATTGCATGTTGTCTGCATCGGTTTGAGAACTTTCCGGCATGGGAGCCGCATGATAGAATTGTTTCCCTATCGAGATATAATTCCCGGTGGCAAGGGTAAAGTTCATTGAAAATGATTTGTTAAACTTACATTTTTCTTTTATGGGGATCGTGTAATTGGTCGTTATGTTCAACTTATGCCGACGATCGTATTCAAACGGAAACCATTCCCCATTATTTACATGATCAAAACGACGTTCTGATTTTGACCACGAATAGGAAAACCACCCCGTCAAGGCTCCGGCAGTTTTCTTTAGCATAAGATCTATTCCATAAGCTCGTCCTTTACCCATGTCCACATAATCCTGCCAGCTTCTGTCTTTCGTTTTAAGAAAAAGAATACCATCTTGGTAACGCACCACGTGGTTCATCCGGTGGAAATAGCCTTCGATTGAAAAATTCCAGGTATTTGCAAAGGCATAAAAGCAAGCTATTGAGAATAAGTCTGAAGATGCAGGAGCTACCCGCTGGGTAACAGGAACCCACAAATCGGTATTCATACCCATCGAATTGCTCGTCAATAGATGCTGCGATTGTTGCATCCTTGCCCATGAGGTTTTTAATAATAGGCTCTCTCCCATCCGGTACGAAATAGAGAGACGAGGTTGCAGGGAATAGTAACTGGCGTTAGGCACTGCCAGTAAACTAAAACGCACTCCGGCATCCAAGCTCCAACGATCATTCGGTTGCCAATGATCTTCCAGATAAGCTTCTATCGAATATACATTACCAGTGGTTGTGTCTCTCACGTGTTCATTCAAGTTTACACTACCGATATATGACATTTCCGGGGCAAAGTATTTCATAGAGCAAACCGTTCCGAATCGGGTGCGGTGCTTCTCCCCGATAGAAATTTCCGAATCGGTTTTCAAGGTCCAGTCCCGTAATCGAGAAGTTGTCTTCGATTGTTCCCGTTGAGAGGCGTTCTCGTTATATACCGTCATGATTTGGCTATTATTGAATTGACTATAATACAAGGTGATATTAGAGAAAAAAGTCGGGCTGAAAAGATGATTCCAACGCCCCGAAACACTTAGATTTCCCCAGTAAAATTGGAAACGGTCTGCATGTATGGAACCCTTTACTTTCCATGTTGCAAAACGAGAATCACGGCTATTGTACATGCTTATATACAGTCGATTATGTGGATTTATTTCCCAATTTACTTTAGCATTCAAATCATAAAAGTTATAACCGGTGGAAAAATCATTCCCGGCGATCTTTTGTCCCGCCCATAGTAAACCGTCCAACCAAGTTCTTCTTCCCGATATGAGGAACGAAGCCTTATCTTTTTTCAGTGGTCCTTCTACAACCGCGGATCCTGCTACCGGACTAACATGAATGTCGCCTGAATATTTTTTGCGATTCCCTTCCCGCATGGTCAATTCCAGCACGGAGGACAAGCTACCTCCGTAACGAGCGGGAAGATCACCCGTGTAGAGCGTGACATCTTGCAGGGCATCCCCATTAAAAGCGGAAAAATACCCGTAAGCGTGATTCACGTTATACACGGGAAGACCATCCAGTAAAAATTGCGTGTTGTCGGGACTACCACCCCTTACGCTAAAACCGGTTAACCCTTCCTGACCGGGATTCACTCCGGGGAGAAAATGAAGGGATTTCAACACGTCAGCCTCCCCTAGGACCGCAGGCATTCGTTTCACCCTATCCAAAGATAAGGAATGTTTTCCCACGGCAGATGAAAAAGCATTCTTTTTCTCCACAACCAACACTTCTTCCAGGTAATTTCCGGGAAACAAGGAGATGATAATCAACGTATCTGTTTTTAGGTTAATCGTAGATTCCACACGGGTAAATCCCACGTGACTTACAGATAAATGGTTCTCGCCGCGAGGCAACGAGAGTGAAAAGAATCCATATCGGTTACAGGTTATTCCCCGCCCGCTTTTCGTTTCAACGATCGTGGCATTTACCAATCGTTCTCCTGTTGTCTTGTTCTCAATATACCCGCTTAACGTCACGTTTTGTGCGAAAGAAGTAAATACTACTCCATTCAGAATACTGAATATAAAGAAAATACGCTTCATCTTATCACTCCTTCCGTTTCGTGAATACTTGAATGAATACATCTTCATATTTTGAATAAGAGGCCACCAGCCCGGTTCCCCCGTGTATGTTAGAATAAGTCCATAAAGGAGCATAAAACAGGGGTTCTGAATCCATTGCCGATAAATAATCGTCGTTCACAATCGACGATTTCAAATAACGATCATAATTTTCATCAAGACTCAGTATAAAACGGGTACTTTTATAGCATCCCGTGTCCGGTTCCCAGTAATAATACCCCGAACGCCGTCCTTTGTAGCTTAACTCGATCTCCTTTCCCGACAAACCGCTATCCTCTACTCTTAAATAGTAATCGTATTCCGCCGGGATTTCTTCATCAAAGTCAAAACTGCGGTTAAAGGCATCTGGCAATGTACTATTTGTTCTAAGATACGCCAAGAGTTTAGTATGCAAGGTGTCCGGAACTCCATTCTGAGAAGAATGGGTGGAAGACAGCCAATAATAGTTTTTTTCTTCTTCCCGATCAGTCCATCGATTGATAATCCGTTCCTGCAGGCTGTCACATTCTATACTAGCATTCAACAAGGGTGCCGGTACTCTGGTTTCCCCCCAAACAAGCGATTTGCCCGGAATGTCTACTTCTATCCGGTAAACTTTGGTTGCCTCCACGTGGTGGACTATGGTATACCATCCCTCTTTTCGGTAGTGGCATTCTCCCACGAAATGATCGTCCTGATATAATTTAACCAAAGCATTTGCCTCTACAGGAAAATCGCCTTGTTCGTAGACGTTTTTTGTCCAAGTGACCCGAACCCGAACCGTATCGTTACCAGCCATTAAAATACTATTTACAACCGGAACGGGAGATTGGGCGTTTAAATCAAGGTGCAATTTTTGCTCACATCCGTTTAATAATAATTCCCATGTTAACAACACGAGGAATATTCCGACAACTTCTTTTTTCATGTATTGAATCTTTTAAGTTTTCTACTCTTAAGAGTCAATAAACAGAAAAACCCCTATTCTATTTTTTCATTTTTGTGACTTTGCCCGAAAATCCATGATTATTTCACGAGTAAAACAACTCCCTACTACACCGAGCCCGCCTTCTACGTTGGAATACACTTGAATGGGTTCCTTGTACATATCCGGTTGTTTCTCGTGAAGTCCCAGAGTATACAGATAATCAAACAAAGGCTTGTCCATCCGAAGGATCTTTACACGTAAACGATGATATTCTTTTTCCACGAATCGAATCGTGTCTTTATTCTCAATCGCCCACGCATTCCTCTCGTAAGAATAGGGATAAGTTATACTTGCCTGAAGAATCTGTTTCTTTCCCCGGAAAGTTTTATTTGTAAATACCTGATAAGGATTAGTATTTATCTCTTTCCCCCAAATCGTTGACACGATTTCTTTCGATAATAATTCGTCTCCCGAAAGATCAACATCATAAGTGTACGTTATGGAAGAATCTATTTTTACATGCCCATTCCTCCGGAAGCTCCCACGGTAAAAGGTTTCATTCTCAACTACTAACCTGTAATAATTCTCTGTATCTCCTTGATCTTTCATGCCGATACGCAATTGAAGCATATTCCAGTTTCGGGAAGTATCCAATTCAATTTCCGGAAACGGGCTACATACAATGGTTGAACCCGTTGCGTCCTCTAATCCCGTACACGAAACTTTTATCGTGATCTTATCTCCCACTTTAGGACGAATATCTGACAAATACCTGTTATTGCCTATCGGCCGTAATTCTCCGGAATAAAGATCGTTCACGTATACTTGGCATCTTATATTTGATGTAGAATCAAGCTCCGTGTTATCTGTATATGTCCTTGATTTCGAGATTTCAGCATATAGTAACGAATCCGCTTCCGCGTAAGCATAGATAACCAACCGACTTTCAGGTACTTTTCCTCGAAAATCGTATTCCTCGGAACGATTACACCCGCAGTAGAAGAAACAAACTGATAAAATAAAAATCACTATTCTCATAACTTTAAAAAGTAAACGTGTAAGAAAAAGAGGGAATAATCGGGAAAAGCCAATCGTTACTAAAATATTGGCGTTCTTCCCGTCCTCTGTATTTCGTGTCAAAATCGGGACTTAACCCAACCGTGTTCCACCTGCAATAAGCATTATATAAATTAATACTCCACGTGGAAGTCCCGTGTCGGCGACGGCGATGAAAATTGAATCCCAAATCCAACCGATGATAATCGGGAGTCTTCACGTTATTGCGTTTTTCAATATGAAATATAACATCCGTTTGCCCGTCCCCTTTTTCTCCGGGCAAGGCAACCGGACTATCATATCTTTCTAATGGTTGCGTCGTATAGAATCCGTTATTAAAAGTCCAAGTTGCACTAATATCAAAAAAATCGCTGAACTTATGTAGCAGAACCAGGTTAAGAATATGACGACTATCATATTTTGCCGGGAAATGGTGTCCTTGATTTATCGAACCATCCGAGAACCAACGATAGGCGTGCGAGAGCGTGTAATTTATCCATCCGCTTGTGTTTCCTCCTTTTTTTTGAAGCATCCATTCCAAGCCAAAAGAGCGACCATTCCCGAAATGAACATTCTCTTTCCAATCCAAATATTCCGGGGTGATATCCATTCCGTGATAATCATCCACCAAATTAGCCTGTGTTTTATAAAACCCTTCCATGGAAAAATGCCATTGCGCACGCGGGTGATAGTAAATGCCCAAAACACATTGATGTGATTTCATCGGTTTCACCTCGTCACTAACCGGAACCCACAAATCGGTAGGCATATTCAACATACTGCTTCCCAGCTGATGAATATATTGCGACATAAGCGTGTAAGAAGCCTTCGCTGCCCAACGGGTATTCCAATTATATTGCATGGAAAAACGAGGCTCCAAAGAGAAATAATTTGTATTGCCAACGTGAAATAATGTACCCCTGAGTCCGGGATGTATGGTCCATTTTTCTTTTATAGCAATTTCATCTTCAACATAAAGAGCCACGTCATGAGCATATTCTTTATAATTTACCTGTTTTTCAAAAATTTGCTCCATATCTTTCACTTTATTTAAAGTTATTCGTTTTTCCGGCACGTAAACATGATAAATATAATGTCCTCCAAAATATAAACGATTCCAATGATTCAAGGCATAAGTGAAATCACTTTTCATTCTCCATTCCTTCTGACCTGATTTAAAATGGATTTTCTTTAATTGGACGGTATCACCGAGAGATGTTTCATGTCGATATCTTTTATTCATGGAGGCACGATATTGATTATAAGAAAATACGGTGTTCATATACAAATTCGGAGAAATCATTTTATCCCATCGTAAACCGATTCCCCAATTTCCCCAAGCACTACGCATATCATCCCGTACACGATCTGGATTCATAAAATAAGAATCCTTTTCGTTCTTTTTATATTTCAAATGATCGTTCCCATAGAAAAAAATAAAAGAAATTGTATTCTGTTTCGAGAATAGACGGGTCAGCTTGATATTTATATCCGAGAAATTATACCCAATCTTTTCTTTACTATCACTCGTGTTGTTTATTGCAGCATAAATAGGAGCTCCAATTAAATCGATGTAAGTCCTTCTAGCTGTGATATGAAACGAACTACGATTTCTTTCAATAGGACCTTCAATATTAAAGTTACTAGACAAAAGACCAATAGAAAAACTACCATGATATTCTTGTAAATTTCCCTCTTTCAATCGTACATCCATGATGGAAGAAAGATGTCCACCATAACGAGCGGGAAAACTTGATTTGTAGAAATTTACGTTTTTCACGGCATCGGAATTGAATACCGAGAAAAATCCTAATAAATGATTCGCGTTATACAAAGGAATGTCATCTATCAGAAATTGATTTTCATCTCGATTTCCCCCTCGAACCTGTATCCCGGCTATTCCTTCCATGCCTACCCGCACCCCGGGAAATAGTTGAACTGCTTTCAGAAGGTCACTTTCTCCTAAAAGTTTTGGGATCATAGTTGCAGTAAAGATCGGGAATTCCACTTGTCCCGGTTGCGAGTTCTTTACCCATCCGGGAATATAGGGTTGAACCACAACAATTTCATCCAAGTTCAACATGGGCTGTAATTCGACATGAAGCACGGTATCCGATTTCAAATAGAATTGACATGAAGCACTTTGATACCCCACGTAGGAATAATTTAAACATACTTCTCCTTCCGGTACGATTAACGTGTAGAACCCGTAATTGTTGGTAGCAGCGCCCACGTGCAATCGAGAATCATAAACGGAGGCTCCAATCAGTCTTTCCCGAGATTCTTTGTCATATATTCTTCCATAAACAATGAAAAAACGTTTCCCTTGTTTTAAAATGATATATCTTCCTAATTTCTCCCAAGAGATATTTGATGATTTAAACAAAAAGTTTAACACCTGTTCAAGATTAGCCTGTTTTATAGATATTTTATTTGATGATAATTGATGTAAAATAGAAGGTGAATATGAAAATATATATCCTGTCTGTTGCTCAATTTTTTCCAACACTTCTTCCACGGGAGTTTCACGAAATGTAAATGAAAAAACTTCTTGAGCATTTCCCCTCACGATACAAAAAATCAACAAGATAAGTATAAGTCTGGCACGCATTCTTAAATTGTTAATTGAATACCTAAAGTTCTGTTAATGATGTCGATCGCTTCTTTTAGTGAAACATCTTTAAAAACAACAGTTATCCGAAGTGTCGCATAATCAGCAGGTAGTGTTACATGACTACCATAGTATTCATTCAGTATTTCAATGACTTCAGATAGAGGTGCATTATCAAATTTGAGGATTTGCATTTCACCTTTATCTTCTTTCGTGAAGATCATTAATTCTCCTTGCTTTTTTCCATACACAACAGACATTCCAGTCTCAAGTACACTTTTTTGTTTTTTATCTTGGGTAGTAATTTTCACCCGCCCTTTTTCTACAGATACTTCTGCTCGAAGTTTTTCTGCAATAACTTGAAAGGAAGTACCTAATACTTCTACTTGAATTAAAGATGTTTCCACGATAAAAGGTTTTACCGTGTCTTGTTTTACTTGGAAGAATGCCTCTCCCCGTAAGGAAAGCTCTCGATTTGTCTTTCCGAATTGAGAATTGTAAGCCAAACGACTATCTCCGTTTAGCGTTACTCGGGAACTATCCGGCAAATAAAATACGTTTGTTTCCCCAATTCGAGATAATAATATCGTTTCTTGAAGTGACGATCTATTCCAAAACCATAATACTCCAAATGATAAAACCATGATGGATGCAGTCACCTGTAAAATTCGCAAGTGTTGTTTCTTCGCAGGGAATTTTATTTTTTGTATGGCCTGTCGAGAATCGAAAAATCCATATTTATAACGTTTCGAACCAAGTTCTATGCGGCGCTTGATTTGTTGAAATTCTCGTTGATGATCTTCACTTTCTTCTAACCATTGTCCGACTTTTTGTTCTTCTTTTGTGTTTGCCTCACCAAGAATATATTTTGCTAGTAATTCATTTTTCATACTTTTGATATTTATGAGGTTATTTTACCCGAAGAAAAATAAATAGATTTTTATTGCCTTATCTCTTAATGTCTTCAATGCCTTTCCCATTTGTCCCTCAACAGTTTTAATCGAAATATTCAGTTGAATGGCAATCTCCCTATATTTCATGCCTTGCTGTTTTGCCATCAAAAATATATTCCGTCGTTCGGTAGGCAAAGCATCTATCCAGTCCCAAACTAAAGCCTCCTCCTCTACCGATATGGATAAGGCCTTCTCGTCTGTCAGATACATTGCGCTTTCCACGGAAACTTTTTCTTGATTCTTTTTTGCATATTTCACCGCCCGATTCCGCACCACCGTGTATAAATACCCCTTCATATCTCCCACTTCCAAACTTCCAGCAATCGCCTTTTCCAACAATTCCACGAAAATCTGTTGTACAATATCCTCCGAATCCTCGTATGATTCGGTTATATTTAGTGCATATAGACATAACGGTCTATACATCCACTGAAAATATTTTTCTAATATGCGAGAATTGACGAACATGATTTCTTATTTTACATGGTGGCAAATCGATATCAAAAATAACAAAATAAATACGAAGTAGTAATATTTTTTTTCAAGATATTACTACCCTTATTCCATTTTGCCAATAGTTATTGCATCTGTTTTCCTGCAATCTACTATAATAACCCTTGTTCTTTTTTCAATTTACCATCTTTTATTCTATATAGTATCATCGGGCGCATATTGTGTTTAACAGATATACTTTCAAAGTTATATATTGAACTATTTAATAGCATGTCTTTACTATAAAAACCCGTTCCGATATCATCTTTGTCAAGAATTGCGACAAAATAATTATTTACTAGTAATACTCCTTTATATCCCGTATAACTACCAGTATGTTTATTATAATATGAAATCAGTATCATAGTATCTCTTTCCAATGAGGTACTATTCACATCTTCATAAGAAAATTTTATTGTAAAACAAACGTTTTTACTAGAAACAGTATCTATTTTTGTTGTAACAAACTGAATCCATGACTTCACTTCCCGTGTTAAATCTCTATTTAATAATTCTATATATTCTCCATATTCTCCATATTCATCCCTCGGAATGACCATATTTTGCCTTCTCTTTTTGATATCTTTACAACATACGAATAGTAAAACTATTAAAAATAATGCCATTCTATTCATTATTTTCTTAGGTATTAAATTGTCAAATAATAACTTGTTCACTCTTCTCTGTATAAGACATACTTATCTTTTTTAAACCATATTTACGAAAATGTTTATTGTATTCTTTTATTTCCTCTGCAGTTGTCAATCTATTTATAACAACAACAACATCTTTGAATTTTTTTAATGGTTCACTTACTGCATCTTTAGGAGCATATATTATTAATCTCCCACCTGACTCTATTTTATAAAAAATTTCAGACGTATAAAATATATAGTCCATATTCTTGTCTGGAACTGTTTTTTCTCTCTCTGATAATGTTATTTCATCATGATTTCCAGAGATACCCCAAGACTTTGCATTCACAAATATTTTCTTATCCATATCATCAAAACTTAATATCATTTTAACCTCACGGGTCATTTTTAAGTTTTGAGAAGAGTTATAACAATAGAATAATAATCCTATAATTAATACTATTATGCCAATAAAAATTATTCTCATTTTCATATTATCACAAATTTCAACCCATTTTACTTATTATCACATCACGAATTTCCAATTTCATCCCGTCAGCAAGGTAACTATATCTCTTTCAACAAATTTAAACAATTATATTCTAATTTCAAAGCCTTCCGACAGGAACGCATCGCCATTTCAAGTATTAATTTACTCTACCCCATCCTCATGAACGCCTCAAAAAAGGCATCCCGATAGGTATTACCAATAGCTATTTCATGTGTTTTAATGAAAATATCGTTGTTGTCAAAGGAATCGATATGCTTGGTATTTACGATATAGGATTTGTTGACACGTAGGAAATCGTGTTTAGGTAATAACTCAAATATATTTTTCAGATTCATCCGGGTAATCACCCGTTGTTCATCCAATTGAATAATCACGTAATCTTTCAGTCCCTCGATAAATAGTATATCCTTGTAATTGATTTTAAAGTAGCGTCTTTCAGACTTTACGAAGAAGTATTCCGTGTTACCCGCTTCGATATTCTCTTTCTCTTCTTTTAATAATAAAGAATGGTAAGCAATTGCTTTGTTGACAGCCTTGTGAAAGCGTTCTGGGTCAATCGGTTTAATTAAGTAATCGATAGCGTCTACCTCGTAACTATCCACGGCGTATTCCGAGTACGCCGTGGTGAAAATGACCAAACTTCTCTTGGATATATTTCGGGCGAACTCGATGCCCGTGATTCCCGGCATCTGAATATCCAAAAAGATTAAATCCACCGGATTCTCTTCCATAAATTTTGAAGCAGCTAAAGCGTTATTAAACATACCGAGTAAATTTAGTTGACTGGTATCTTTTACTAGTATTTCTATTGCTTCACGTGCTAAAGGTTCATCATCTATTATAATACAATTCATAATGTCAAGTGTAAATATACGGTATAACTTGTCTCGTCTTCTTTTATCTCCAGCGTGTAATGTTCTGGAAATAATAGTTCCAATCTACGTTTTATATTCTTTAATCCCAACCCTCCCACTTCATTCTTTTTCGGGGCGATTGCGGGTTTTGAATTCACACACTGAAATTCTAAATTTTTGTCCCACACCTTAAAACCGAGATAGACAAAAGAGGAGTTTTCACTATCCACGTTATGTTTCACAGCATTCTCTACAAAAGGAATAAATAGAAGTGGTGGTAACCACACCTCGCTGATATTACCCTCTTTCGAAATAACGCATTCGAACTTATCTCGTCGTATTTTTTCCAAGTTCAGAAAATCGTTCAAGAAACGGATTTCAGAGTCTAACAACACCTGTTCCTTTGCGCTATCATTGATCTGGTAACGTAACATATCTTCAAGTTTGAAAAGAACCCGGGAGGCCTCTTCCGGAGTTTTCTTGATCAGCACATTGGCATTATTCAGCATATTAAACAAGAAATGCGGGTTTATTTGTTTTTTCAGAAACTTCAACTCCGATTGTAATGTCGAAGATGCCAATTCATCTATGCGTTGGTTGTAACCAATCCAGTATTTGAATAGTAGCAGGGCTGACGTTCCGAATATTAATAAACTCAAAGAGACCATGGATGCCAGCACGTTTAATATGATATATAAGTTACCCTCCTCATACGTTCCGCCAACATCGTGACACCAACTCTGTAATACCATGATAAGACAAAGTGACACCGAGATCAAGCATATGACAGATATCAAATAACTTAAAATTTGTCCCTTAATCAAGAAACGAGAAGCCAATACATACAAATTGAAATAAATAATAGTACTCGTGATTACAAAATAATAGAGCCATCCACAGAAACGTTCTAGCGTGAGTACAAGTTCTCCCGACTGGTTGACAAATATACTAATCGTGATGCAAAAAAGAGTCAACAACAACAGGAAGTGCCTTGCAAACTTGAAACGGGGTGCCAATAGAAAATCCGGAACACGGCTATCAATAAAGTTACTCATAATTTAGCATATTAAGTTTCAAGATAATGACTCTTTTGGATATTGACAAGGAATAGTTATCCCCGTATAATAATTCCAATCGCTGTTTGATGCTCGAAAAATCATTCTGATCCAGTAAATTTCCGTTATTAAAGCTACAAATAAAATGTATCCGGCTATTCTTGACACGAAATTGGAGATCGATAGAGGCAAACGTATTCTGTCTGTAAATATAAACAATAGCCTGTTGCACGAAAGGGATAAACAACAAGGGGGGAACGAAAGTCCGGTAAACTTCACCTTCCGCAGCAACCGAATACCAGATACGTTTCGAGTATAATTGTTCCAAAGCCAGATAGTTTGTCAAAAAATTAATCTCACCCTTCAGTAATACCGCCTTCCGACTGCAATCGTAGAGTTGGTATCTTAATAGCTGGCTCAATTTTAGCAACATTCCGGAAGCTTCATCCGGTTTACTGCGGGCTAAAACAGCCGTACGATCCAAGATATTGAATAGCAATTGAGGATTTACTTGCGCTTTCAGTTGTTCCACTTCCGATTGAATATGTATCCACTCCAACTGATTCACTCGCTTATTATCTATTGTCCAATGTCTTAATACGATCGTGATCGCTCCTCCAAGCAGGCACAAAACGATCGTGGCAAAAGAAGATACATAATTCAAGATAAATATAGGATTGAGAAAATAGGAAATATCCTGCCCCAAGATAACATGCACTCCCTCCTCGATAATCGTCAATAAACACATGAGTACAAAGACGATAACGAACAACACGATCGTGTAGAGCAGGTATCTTTTCCGCATGAGATAGCGGGGTATCAACAGATAGATATTCAAATAAACTACAACTAAATAGGAGGCTAAATTACAAAGAGTTATCCAATACAGGTTACATCCAAGTTCCGTAATGTTCTGTTGAAAAATAACATAAGTCTGGTTGAAAGATATAATGGCCAGCACTATGGCCAATAGCATGTGTCGCCATATCCGTAATTCAGAATTCATTAAAAGATTATAGAGAAAGGTTTGTTCTAAACATCCCGTGTGTATTCTTTTTTTCATGAAAACAAATGTACAACCTTTATTCCTTAACTAGTTTAAAATTCCAACTTATAACTAATATTGGGCAAGGATGTGACTCCACGAATAGGTTTTATCCGATCGGTTTTGAAATTATATTCGTGACCGTAATATTCCTTGCATCCCGTCGTATTCAGGCTCTTGATAGCGAATTCGTGCGAAACTCTTTTACGGTTTATCTTATATCCCACCGATAAATTTGTGATAAACATGGGTGAGAATTGTTTGAAAAAAGCCTTGGTTTCATCGTGTTGCACCACCCGATCCGGGTCAAGCATCGTGGCCGCCTCGTCCACCGGGGCGTAACGATCTCCTCCCTGTATCGTCATCTTCAGGTTCACGCTGAACATGTTCTGTTTATCCCGACCAACCATCCATTCCTTACCTCCCAGCAGGTTAACAATATAATTTCGGTTGTACAACGTGTTGCGCCACTTCCGATCGCCACCATAATACCTCGAATTAAAAATTGAGGCTGTCACCATGTAATAAAGTCCCTTGTTCAGATAACGTTCCAGCGTGAGGTCTATCCCGATATTGCGTCCCTTTCCTCGGTTTACCAAAGCATCCTCCACGTAAAAATCACGCCTGTTCAGCACGGAATAGGAACTATCGGCAATAACCGGGACATCATACAAGTATTGAAAATAAGGTTCGATCTTCACGTTCATGTTGTCCGACACCTTAAAACCATAAGATAACATCACGTGATGAGCCTTCGTGAAATCCAGGTCTTTATTCACGGAGCGATCACCCGTGCCTTGCGTTTTCACGAAATACACGTCCATTTTCTCCATCCGGCTATGCAAACCGTAAGCGAGAGCGAAAGAACTTTTCGGTGAAGCCTGCCACTTGACTCCCGCACGAGGTTCGAGTACCCAGCTATTATTCAATGTCAACACTTGCACGTTTATACCCACGTTTAACGTCACCTGGTCGCTCAACCCGATAGATGAACTCGTGTAAGCAGAAATCAGATCCGTGTTTCCCTTCCCTTCGGAAATCAACTCTAGGGGCTGCATCAGATGTGGGGCCAGGTTCATATCCATATCGTAGTACATCTTCGTGTAAGTAAATCCCGTTTTATTCGAAAATTTGGCACTAAACTTCCGGGTCAGCGCCGTCGTGAATATCAGGTTCGTATTGCTCCGGTTCAGATCGAGATAAGGAGCCGATTTCAGATCCCAGTTATAACTCTCCATTCTTCCCTCGTGTCGGAAATAGGTCACAGCCAAAGTCGTTTTCAGTTGAGTCTCGTTGTTAAAAAAATAACGATGACTTATACCGCCCGCGCCCATGTACTGGCTCGTGTTTGATTTCACCATATCACCCGTGGTTTCCCATTTGTCGGTATCCTCCTCGAAATCCCCTTTCGATTTATCAATCAGTCCAGTTCCCCAAACCGAGAACACGCCAGCCTTGTGTGTAGGCAGGTTAAACTTGAAATTCAAATCCTGATAATCCAACGTTCCGTCAATATCCATCATTCCCAGTTCTCCCAACAACCCCGTGGTAGAATAACGATAATTAAAAATGTAAGAAGAATTGTGACGCCGGGTCAAGGGACCTTCAGAGGCAAAATCAATCCCGAGTAACCCCAATTTGAAGGTATTTTCCATCTTCCGGTTATTCCCGTTACGCAATTTCATATCAAAAATGCCTGATACGGCATTGTCATACTCGGCGGGAAAAGCACCCGTGAAGAAATCCGAATTACCCAGTACATGATTGCTCAATCCCGACAATATTCCCCCTCCGAGAATGGATAAATCTGCGAAGTGATTGGGATTCGGAATTTCCACGTCTTCCAGTTTCCATTGTAACAAATGCGGGGCATTCCCGTGAATGGATATTCCATTCGTTGACATACTGGGAGAAATTCCGGCAAAGGAACTTACCAAGCGGGCCGGATCATCCATTCCCCCGGCATATCGGCTTGCCTCTTCCACGCTGAGCATCCGGGCTCCCGTGGTGACCATCTTGTTTAATGGTTGCTCTTTATTCAATTGCGGTCTAATCATGACTTCATCCAGTTCTTTAATACATTCTTTCAATGGGATGGTCAAATTGACTTCTTTTGAGGAAGTGACCAGTATCTCCCGGAAAATAGTCGACTCATATCCCACAAAAGAAACCTGTATATTATGTCGCCCGATTGGAACATTCTTGATGACAAAACAGCCCTTTCCATCCTTTACGATTCAATTCTCCCCCTAAAACATCCTCAAAGGCATCTAAAACCTTTTCACAGTCGGAAACACTAATATTTGTCATTTGTGATATTTCTGCTATTACTTCTGTTTTATTCATCATTCAATACTTTTTGATTACGGGACAAAAATAGGCCCAGTTTGAATGTGATTTAAAGAAAAGAGACGAAACGCCTCATTGGGTATACCAAACATTGATATTCCTGTACCTTTATTGAAGATACTCAATACTAGTGATGTAATAAATTGCCACTCAATAATTTTTTTGTTTACAACGAAACTTTATATACAAGCCCCCAATTATTAGCATATTTATGACAAACCAAATAAAATTAACAATAACACCGGCGTCGAATATCTGGTAAATCATACTTATTATTATATCGTTATCTATAGTTTCCACCTCGTATTTTATGCTAACATATGCATTTACAGCAAATATGGCATAAACAATAACCAATAAGAATGATATAACTAAGTAAATTATTAACAACTTTCTCATAAACAATCATCTGATCAAGTTCATTTTTGGTTTTTATGCAAAGATAATTATTTCAAAGAACTAGTGGTTGTATTTCTGTAGAAACTTAACAGCCCTGCCTTTACACAGGGGGAGGGTTGATTACCAAGTGGTTTTTCCTTATGCAGGAGGAATCAGGGGAAGGTGTGGGTTAATTTTCAGGTAAAAGAGTGATTATTTAAAAATACGCACCCTTTCTTCTATCGGGTTAAACTCTTTGGTCCCGGGTTCCTGTAAAGGTACACCAAAAGGCATTTGAGCAATTAATTCCCAAGTTTCAGGCAATTGCCACTCTTTAAGTACTACTTCATCAATTAACGGGTTATAATGTTGTAGTGAGGCACCGAAGCCGACATCCTCCAGCATGGTCCACACGGCCAATTGGTGCATTGCTGAAGTTTGTTGTGACCATAACGGAAATTTCTCTTGATAAGTCGGGAATGATTTCTGTAATCCTTCCACGACTTTCCGTTCTTCAAAGAAAAGCACCGTGCCATAACCGGATGCAAAAGATTTATCGATCTTATTTTCCGTTGTTTTAAAAGCTTCTGCGGGAACTATTTTCCGCAAGGTATCTTTCACAATATTCCACAATTTCACGTGTTGTACTCCTAATAAAAGGACCATTCTCGTTGATTGTGAATTAAATGCAGAGGGTATATTCTTAACTGCAAATTTTACAATATTCTCTATTTCCTCGTCAGAAACAAGTGATTTATTCGAGAGAGCATAATAACTTCTCCTGTGTAACAAAGCTTCTTTAAATTTTCTTTCCATATCTCACTGATTTATTTTCTACAATATACGCCTTTTTCCTGAAAAAGTTAGGGAATATAGAATAAATCAAGTTCGTGAATATCAGAACAATATTTTGCTTTTGCCATATAGTCTGTTTATCCACATGGCAAAAAGTTTATCTGTAACAGAATAGACTTTGTTTACTTCCGTGATAATGTCTTTTTCCAATAGCTTTTTGGTGGCGGCTTGAATAGAACTGGCCGAGGCCAAACTATGCCGCTTAATAAAGCTGGCCGAAAGAATTTGCATGGCATCACCTTCTTTAGCGATTGCGTATAACACTTTCTTTTGATTTTCCGGAATATTAGACAATATCTCGCGGAATATCGTATCGTTGTAATCAATCATGGAATTGATTGCGTTTCGAATGATGCCTAGAGTACACTCGCTCCCCACGGGAGTATCTGCAAACGACTCGTTAAATGTCTTTTGAATATAGAATGTATGCCCTTTAAAAAAGTCATAGACTTTCTCGATATCCTCTGTATTGATTCGGCGATCACGATGTTCAAAATGTTCCGCAATGAACGCCACGTAAATATCTTTATTGATGGCCTCCAACTCCATAACATCCGAGCTACGATAAAATGGACGAGCCGAAGAGAGAAACATGGCCTGCATCATACTACGTTCACTTCCGGCAAAAATGAAATGACTATTTTCAATCTTTTGGATGTGAGTCCTCAACAAAGCTTCAATGTTCTTTTCGGGATATTTGGCAATTTGTTGAAATTCGTCAATGGCAATAATACAAGGTTTATCCGCAGACATGAGATACTTGAATATCTCCTCCAAGGTATATTCCGGGCGTTCAATGTCACCTAATTCCAAATTAAATGTAGGTAGATTCGTCAAAGGGTCAAAACCGAACTTTCCACTGATAGACTTTAACGTCTGCATGAAAAGCCTTGCCATCTTCTTACTACTAGGTGCTAAAGTTTCAAATATTTCCTTCCCAAGGATATAGGTAAACTCTCTTAAACTCGATGTATGGAGAATATCAATAAAGAAGGTGTAATAATGTCCTTTGATTTCCGGTTTTTCATAACAAAACTGAATCAATCCAGTCTTACCCATACGTCGAGGTGAAATGATTACCATGTTATTACCATTCACCAATGACTTGATCAATCGGGCTGATTCCTGTACTCGATCGCAAAAATACTCCGGAGCAATTTTACCAGTAACAATGAAAGGATTAATCTCTTTTGCCATATACATTTTATTTCCGGTAAAATTAATTATTTGTTTTTAATTATGCAAATTGAATAATGAGAGTGATTTTTTGATGTAGAATGACTACCCCCTCCGACTTCCCCTGTGCAAGGGGGAGTTAGAGGGAGTAGTATAAAATATCATAAAAGACTAAAAGCACAAGTCACCCCCGCCATCACGATAGCCACCATGCTCATCAATTTAATCAGAATATTCAAGCTCGGTCCGGACGTATCCTTAAATGGATCACCTACGGTGTCTCCAATAACCGTTGCCTTATGATTATCAGATCCTTTACCGCCAAGATTACCTTCCTCAATATACTTTTTAGCATTATCCCAAGCTCCCCCGGAATTTGCCATAAAAATAGCCAACACGAAGCCGGTACCCAATCCTCCGGCCAACAACCCGATTACTCCTGAAACTCCAAAAATCAATCCCATAACAACCGGAATGATAATCGCCAGCAAAGACGGGAAAACCATTTCATGTTGAGCCCCTTTCGTGGAAATCTCCACGCATTTGGCGTAATCCGGTTCTCCTTCTCCTGTCATAATACCCTTGATTTCACGGAATTGCCGACGGACTTCATTCACCATTTTCTGGGCTGCACGTCCTACCGCATTCATCGTCAAACCACAGAACACAAATGCCATCATCGAACCTATGAAAATTCCGGACAACACCTTTGGATTCATCAAGGTAACATCATAGTAATTCATAAAATCTGTCAACGTGGCATCAGCCGTTCTCACCACATGGTCTCCAATTTTCAGTACCTCCTCGTTCATCCGTAACAAACCAATCTTGATCTCTTCAATATAAGAGGCAATCAATGCCAACCCGGTCAATGCAGCCGAACCGATAGCAAATCCTTTCCCCGTGGCAGCCGTGGTATTACCTAAAGCGTCCAGCGCATCCGTACGGTGACGAACTTCCTCTCCCAATTGACTCATTTCAGCGTTACCTCCAGCATTATCAGCAATCGGTCCGTAAGCATCCGTAGCCAAGGTTATCCCCAACGTGGAAAGCATTCCCACGGCAGCAATACCCACTCCATACAATCCCATGGACATATTGGCAAAACTGAATTCTGCCGCAAACAGGAACGAAAGTATAATCCCGGCAACAATCGTAAGTACCGGGACAGCCGTTGAAATCATTCCGGTTCCAATCCCCTTGATAATCACGGTTGCAGGGCCTGTTTCCGCGCTCTTGGCTATATCCTGTGTCGGCTTATAGGCATGAGAAGTGTAATATTCTGTTGCTTTTCCGATAATAATACCCGTAACCAATCCAACGATTACCGATCCGCATATCCAATAACTCAAATCGAGTAAATGAATGACTAAGAAACTGGCACCCACGATCAACAAGGAACTCACGTTAATACCCCGATCAAGAGCCCGCAACAACTGTTGTTGAGAAGCCCCCTCTTTTGTCTTTACCAGAAATATACCAAGCAATGATAAGATCACTCCGAAAGCAGCGATCAACATCGGGGCCAATATGGCATTGAATTGTGCATTCGGTTCCATCCGGAATGCCGCTGCCCCTAATGCCGCGGTTGCCAATATAGAACCGCAATAGGACTCGTAAAGATCGGCTCCCATTCCGGCCACGTCACCCACATTATCACCCACGTTATCAGCAATAGTAGCCGGGTTACGTGGGTCATCCTCCGGGATTCCGGCTTCTACTTTACCCACGAGATCCGCACCGACATCTGCCGCTTTCGTGAAAATACCTCCTCCTACTCTGGCGAAAAGAGCCTGTGTAGATGCCCCCATACCGAAGGTCAGCATCGTGGTTGTAATCATGATAGCCTTTTCCGATGCCGTTGCTTCCTCTACAAAATAGTCTAATAATAACCACCATAAAGAAATATCCAGTAGTGCTAAACCGACAACGACCAATCCCATGACTGCTCCGGAACGAAAAGCCACTTTCAGCCCGTCATTCAAACTTCTACGTGCAGCGTTGGCCGTTCTTGCTGATGCATAAGTGGCCGTTTTCATTCCGATATATCCGGCCAATCCGGAGAAGAATCCTCCCGTCAGGAACGCAAACCAAACCCACGGGTTCTGTAAACGGGGCCCGTAAGCCATCCATGCAAAAAGCGCACATAAAACAAGAAAAACAAGAGCTACCACCCGGTACTGCTGGCGCAAATAAGCCATAGCCCCTTGCGGACATGCCCGGCAATACGTTTCATCGTGTCGGTTCCTTCCGACTCCTTCATCATTCCTTTAAAAAAAATCCTTGCGAAAAGGAGAGCGATAATAGCACATATAGGTACTATCCAAAATAGATCGTTTAACATGGTATTATGTATTTGTAGTTAGTAAAAATGATACAAAAAAATACTTCTCAAGATTTAAACGAACCCTGATAAGTAAAAGTACGAATAAAAATGAGAAGATATTCTCGATGTCCTAATTTTTTTACGATTAAAATTAAGCCCTTTTCAACCTCCCTCTCAAAAAATCGCTATTCATACTTAGCGTAAAGTTCAAATTGACCCGCTTCCGTGATAAGGACTTCGTAGAACTCCCCTATTTGCAGCGCTTTTTCACTTGTCACGAATACTTCTTGATCCACCTCCGGAGAATCATATTGTGTACGCCCGACAAAATAATCCCCTTCTACCCGATCTATCAAAACCAAAAAATGTTTACCCACGCATGATTCATTGATTGCAGCAACCACTCCTTCCTGTAACGCCATCAGCTTTTCAGCCCGTTTATTTTTTGTCTCTTCGGGCACATCATCCTGATAATGCTTGTCACAATAAGTATCTTCCTCATGAGAATACGGGAACACTCCCAAACGTTCAAACTTCATCGTTTTAACGAAATCTTCCAATTCCCGATAATCCTCTTCCGTCTCTCCGGGATGGCCGACCATGAGTGTCGTACGTAATGCAATTCCGGGAACTTCTTCCCGTATTTTATTAATGAGATCTATTGTCTGTTGTTTCGTAACCCCTCTTCGCATCATTTTGAGCATATGATCACTACAATGTTGCAAGGCAATATCCAAATATTTACACACGTTTTTTCGTTCCCGCATCACGGTAAGAAGTTCCATGGGAAATCCAGCCGGATAAGCATAATGCAACTTGATCCACTCGATTCCGGGTATATCCGCAATCCGGTCAACCAACTCGGCCAGTCTATTCTTCCCGTATTTATCGATCCCGTAGTAAGTAATATCCTGAGCTAATACCAACAACTCCTTCACCCCCTGTTTTGCCAGTCGCTCGGCTTCATCAACAATTTCTTCAAATGGTCGTGATTTATATTCCCCCGTCATAATCGGAATGGCACAATAAGAACATCCCCGGTTACATCCCTCGGATATTTTCAGGTAAGCATAATGCTTCGGAGTCGTCAAATGACGCTCGTTTCGAAGTTTATCGTCATAACTTTTTCCCAACTCAGCAAGAATCCCTTTCCAATCGAATTTCCCGAAATAAGCATCCACTTCCGGAATCTCTTTCTTTAAATCCTGATCATAACGCTGGGACAAACATCCCATGACATATATCTTTTCAACTTCTCCCTCCTGTTTCCGTTCCACTTGCTCCAGAATCGTGTTTATAGACTCTTCCTTCGCGTCCCCGATAAATCCGCAAGTGTTGATTACAACGATCTTTGCTTTCGAATTTTCAACATCTACTTCAACACTGTACCCCGCTTTCTCCAGTTGTTTCATCAATAACTCCGTATCCACTAAATTTTTGGAGCATCCCAAGCTGATAATATTTACTTTCTTCATGCCATATTCTAATTTGGCCGCAAAGGTAATAAAATCTTCAGCGACTTTCCGTATCTTTGTCCCTGAATTCAAGCAAATGCTTCAATATGGATTATAATATACAACAATGGTTACCGACCACCAAAAAAGAAGTCGAACAGCGGGGATGGAAAAGTATTGATGTGATTCTTTTCACGGGAGATGCCTACGTGGATCATCCTTCTTTTGGCGGAGCCGTTATCGGACGACTTCTCGAATCTCTAGGACTAAACGTGGCAATTGTTCCCCAGCCCAACTGGCAGGATGATCTGCGGGATTTCAAGAAACTGGGTAAACCGAATCTGTTTTTCGGGATCAGTCCGGGGTGCATGGATTCCATGGTAAACCACTACACGGCAGCTAAAAGACGCCGATCAGACGACGCCTATACTCCCGGCAACCGAAGTGGCGCACGCCCTGACATGCCGACCATTGTTTACACGAAGATACTGAAAGAACTCTTTCCGGATACACCTGTTATTATCGGGGGTATAGAAGCTTCTTTACGACGCTTCACTCATTACGATTATTGGAAAGATTCACTTAAACCATCGATTCTATATGAAAGTCAGGCGGATATGTTGGTATATGGAATGGGAGAAAAGCCTCTCACGGAAATCTGTCGAATGTTGCAACGAGGCATTCCTTTTCAAAACCTTACCAATATCCCGCAAACATCCGTGATCAGACACAAAGATGAAAAATATGCCACCAACAAGAAATGGCAAACCATCACGCTCGCCTCTCACGAAGAGTGTTTATCGGACAAGCGAAAATATGCCACGAACTTCCGGTACATCGAGGAAGAATCCAATAGTATTCATGCCGCAAAACTGGTACAAGCTATCGGGGATGAATTAATCATCGTGAATCCTCCCTACCCACCCATGACCACGGCGGAAATAGATGCCGTTTACGATCTGCCGTTTACCCGTTTACCCCATCCCAAATACCGGGGCAAAGAAATTCCGGCTTACAACATGATTCGCCACTCCATTACCATGCATCGCGGTTGTTTCGGGGGATGTGCCTTTTGCACGATTTCCGCACATCAGGGTAAATTTATCTCTTCCCGTTCCGAAGCATCCATTTTGCGAGAGGTTCAGCATGTTTGTGACATGCCCGATTTCAAGGGAACGATTACCGATTTAGGGGGGCCATCCGCCAACATGTATATGATCAAAGGAAAAGATCAGCATATCTGCGAGCAATGTAAGCGTCCGTCCTGCCTACACCCTACCGTGTGTAAAAACCTGAATACCGACCATTCGCACCTTTTGCACCTGTACAATCAAGTGCGTAAAGATACTCGGGTGAAACACTGTTTCGTGGGTTCCGGTATCCGCTACGATCTTTCCATGCATCGCACGGGAAATAAAGAGATCGATGCAATAAACCGGGAATACTTGGAAACCGTTATCAGACACCACGTATCCGGTCGCTTTAAAGTTGCACCGGAACACACTTCCGACAAGGTGCTACACCTGATGCGCAAACCCTCGTTCAAACTTTTCCGGGAATTGACCGCTCGTTTTAACGCCATAAACAACAAAGAGCATTTAAAACAACAAATTATCCCCTACTTCATCTCGTCCCATCCTGGATGCAGTCTTGAGGATATGGTTGACTTGGCCATCAACACCAAAGAGCTGGATTTCAAGTTGGAACAAGTACAGGATTTTACACCTACACCCATGACGTTAGCCACGGATATGTACTATTCCGGTTTTCATCCCTACTCCCTGCGTAAAATCCAATCGGCCAAAACAGAAGCCGAAAAAAAGCGCCAGAATATATTTTTCTTCTGGTACAAACGGGAATTCAAAAGTGAAATTATCGCTATTCTCACGAAACTGAAAAGAACGGACCTCGTAAAACGGTTATATTCAAATAAAAATAAAATAAATATTTAATTTTTCATGATTAATCATTAACTTTGAATCACGTAATTAAAAGGAATATGCGCTATTATACTTGGATAATGTTACTTTCTCTATTTACCTCGTGTACTCACCACCAAGCTGTGGAGAGCAATCAGCGAGGCATGGACTACATTACCCGAGAACAACCTCGAAAAGCCCTGGAAGAGTTCAATCATGCCATCTCGTTGGACTCGGATTTCCTTTCAGCCTATTACAACCGGGCAATTGTCCGGGCAAACCTCAAGCAAAATGAAGAAGCGCTTAAAGACATGAATTACGTGATTGCCAACGTCCCCGATCATGCCTTAGCTTACTATAACCGGGGAATCATACACGAGAATCTCGGACAGCCGACTCAAGCGATTCAGGACTACAGTCATGCTATCAACCTGCAACCGGATTTACTGGAAGCTTACCACTATCGCGGTATTGTTCGTTATGGCATGAAAGATCTGGACGGGGCTCTTGCTGATTACAACAAAGCCATTTCCCTCGGATTAAAATCGAGTGCTGTATATTTCAACCGGGGGGTCATCTTTCACCAGAAAGGCCAACTCAGTGACGCCATAGAAAGCTACTCCCGTTCCATTGAAATCGACCCTTCCAACGCTAGGGCCTATTATAACCGGGCAATTTCCAAGTTGGTTATAGACAATTACAAAGAAGCCCTTCAAGATTTGGAAATCTCCAAACGCCTCGGCTACTCGAAAGCGGCAGAAGTCATTTCACAATACTATTAATGTCTATTTCTGACGCCAAGATCCAGTACTGACTCTTGCGTGGTATAAGGATAAGTTCTTATTCTCCATTAACAAACTACCCCCTCCAACTCCCCCTTACACAGGGGGAGAGTTGATTACCGAAACGGTATTCCCTCTTGTGTAAGGAAGGTTAGAGGAGGTAGTCGTAAATATTCAGCCTAATCTTTATTTCTTTTCAACTAGCGGAGCGATAGCATCAGCCACTTGTTTTTGCGTTTCTTTTACAGCCTCGTTTGTTGGCTCAACAGCTGCAGCTTGTTTCAAATAATCCTGAGCTTTTCTGAAATCAGCCAAAGCTTTTACTTTTTCTGCTTCATATTTTTCTTTCTCAGTGGTAGCAAAAGGAGTTGCTTTTTGAAGAATAGAAGCACCGTTATTAAAATACAACGTACCTAAACTCAACAAACCGCGTGCTTTCAACTGTTTGTTAGAAACCTGACTACTCTTGGTAAAGTTTTCAGCAGCCTTGACAATATCGTTTGCTTTTTGGAATTTCTGACCTTCTTTAGCGAAATAATCAGAATATGCTTTTTCCAACTTCAAGTTCTGTCCCGGGGTTGCTTTAATCCCGTCCTGCAATGTTTGCAACATTTCAGGAATCTTTTTCAAGTTCTCTTGAGCAACAGCCATTCCTTGATAAGAAGAGGCAACTTTGTAATTATTTTTGATTGACATACCAAAATATTTCTCGGCATTGGTATAATCTTTCAATTTATTTGCACAAACAGCCACGTTATAAACCGTCGCATCATCCTTGAACTCGATTAATTTCAGGTATTGCTCCCACTTGGTAAAGGCCTCTTTATAATTCTTGGCTCTCCAAGCAGCATTACCTTCATTCTTAACTTTGCCGGATTCGTCGGTCTGTGCAAATAGGACTCCTCCCACAAACAAACTCGTTAGAACAAATAAAAGTAGTTTCTTCATATTTTCCGTGTGTTTTTGTTTAACATGAATAAATTTGTTGTTTATGCCGACTAAGATAACACTCTATAAAGAAAAATCAAAAATCTCTTAACTTATTTTTCACATTCTACAAATCATTTCACGCTATCTGATTGATATAGAAGAGACAATATTTTCTTTAAACCGGCTTCATCTTCCCTGTCAAAAGCCCCTAATTGGTCACTATCCACGTCCAAACAGCCAAAAATGCGTCCTTCGGGATCCCGTAAAGGGATTACAATTTCACTTTTCGAGGCGGCATTACAAGCAATATGTCCCGGAAATTCTTCCACGTTATCCACGATAACCGTATCCCCGGAGTTAATAGCAGCCCAGCATACTCCCCCGTTTCGAAGTTTTTGACAAGCCACCGGTCCTTGGTAGGAACGTACAATTAAATTCCCGTCAATCAGCACGTACACCCCCGTCCAGAAAAAAGATTGCATCTTGTGATGCAACACGGCCTCCATTGTCGCCAATCGGGCCCATATATCTTCCGTAGTTTGAATATACTGCTTGATCTGGTCATACAACCGATCATATTTTGCCAGTTTTCTTGAAGTTTCCATAAGCTATTTTTGATTTAAGATTTATGATTTACGATTCATAACTTCATCCATCGTAAATCATAAATCAAAAGCTTTACAGGTTTTGTAATATATCCACCAAATGGCTCCACCACATTTGTACTGTCTTGATATTGATCTTTTCATCCGGGGAGTGAACGCCTCTCAGTGTCGGTCCGAAAGAAACCATGTCCATGTTCGGGTATTTCTCCAGGAACAAGCCACACTCCAATCCGGCATGGATAGAGCGCACGATCGGTTCTTTACCGAACAGACGTTTGTAGGAATCCACGGCAACTTTTACCACGGGAGAATCCGGATTCGGGGCCCAACCCGGGTATCCTTCACCATGCTCAACCTTGGCTCCTGCCAGCGTGAACACAGATTCTACCATATTGGCAATATTAAATTTCTCTGAATTCACGTCACTTCGTTGTGAAGTAGTGATCAAGATATTATTCGGCTCGTTGAACCTGACCGCGGCAAGGTTTGTCGATGTTTCAACCAACCCCGGCATACGGTAACTCATGGAGAACACCCCGTGAGGACAAGCATACAACGCGTTTACAAGCACATCCGTACACTCCTTCGTCAACACGTTTTCCGGCACATCCGTTGACTCTAATGCTAACTGCAATCCGGGTTCCGTGATTTTCCACACGTTCTCCATTTCCGCACTATATACATTAAAGTCTACTCTCACGTTTTCCTTGTACTGATCAGGGAACGTGATCACCGCGAAAGATTCACGAGCAATGGCATTCCGCAAATTACCACCTTCAAGCGCGGAAACGCGAATCCCGTACTTTGCATTCAAATCCCACAAAAAGCGGTTCAGAATCTTGATGGCATTTCCCCTGCCTTTATTAATATCATCTCCGGAATGTCCACCTTGAAGTCCTTTCACCTGAATCTTCACGGCAAAAGATCCGGCCGGGGTTTTCTCTGTTTTATACCCCATGTTAATCACGGTATCGATTCCTCCGGCACAACCGATAAACATCTCTCCTTCATCCTCCGAATCCAAATTCAAAAGTATATTCCCGCTCAGGAATCCCGGTTGCAGAGCGAAAGCCCCCGTTAATCCGGTCTCTTCATCCACGGTAAACAAACACTCAATCGGCCCGTGTGCAATGTCGGTAGAAGTTAACACGGCCATTTGAGCCGCCATACCAATCCCATCATCAGCTCCCAGAGTCGTTCCTTTAGCACGAACCCATTCCCCATCCACGTAGGGTTGTATCGGGTCTTTATCGAAATCATGTACCGTATCCGAATTTTTCTCGCAAACCATATCCATGTGTGCCTGCAAGATCACGGTCGGTGCATTCTCTTTTCCCCGGGTAGCAGGTTTCTTAATCAACACGTTACCTGCTTCATCGCGTTTTGCTTCCAGATGGTGTTTTTTCGCCCAATCTAGTAAATAAGCGACAATTTTACCTTCTTTCTTTGACGGTCTGGGAACCTGACATATTTCTTCAAAATATCCCCAAACAGCTTCCGGTTTTAATCCTTCAAAAACTCCCATAACAATTTATGATTTTAGATTTATGATTTCAAATTTCAATTTGTAATCTGTTAACTTGTTAGTTGCCACAGACAATTTATTGTAAATTCAGTTTTTTCAATACCCATATCGCGGACTTCAACTCCTGCGAAGACAAGGTGAAACTTATATCCGTATGTACCTGATCCACGATCTGCCTTAACTCCCGACGAGACTCTACCCCTTTTTCCGTCAGGACCACGAAATTACTCCGTTTGTCCTCCTTATCCATCTTTCGTTGTACATACCCTCTTTTCTGTAAGGTATTCAATAGTTTCGTGACATTATACTTATCCTTTTGAAGACGTTTGGAAATATTTTGCTGGTTCACATGATCCTGTTCCCACAATACTTCCAGAAGTTCGTACTGCTCCCGGCTAAGATCATACCCGGCATTTTGGAAACTTCGATTCAAAACTTTCGTGTAACCTCTTTCGGCCTTGCTCAAAAGAGCTACTAATTCACTTACTTCCGTCATGGTCGTTGCATTTTATACTATGCACAAACTTAATTATTTTTATTGAAAAAAACGGTAATATCTGCTAAAATATTACCGTTTTTTTATTTCTATCTTGTCATCTTTACTTTATCACCTCTCCATTCTCGTAGTAACAATCCTTTTCCAAGAAAGAAAAATAGGCATCACTTTCCGGGTATCCGATCTCTTTCAGACACTCGAAGATAATCTTTGCCACCATATTTTGCTGTTCCAACGAACGTTTAAAATACTCTACCTTCACGAAAGGATAAGCTGATGACTGATTTTCTCCCGTGACAAAAGAGGAATTCACCACCTCCAGCACAACCGTCTCTCTCGGACATCCCAGGGTGCGAACGATTTCCGAAATCAATCGCTCCCCAACCAAGTCCAATCTACTTTTTTCTACTGCATGAAACCTTAAAAATGGCATAACAAATTAATTTAGATGCAGAATTGAAAATAATTTTCTTTCCTACAAGGTTATACATCAAATATATCTTTTCCCGGTTCTCGTAAAGCAATCATTATCCGTTTTCAATTTTCCATTTTCAATTGCTTAAAGAACCATTCTGCCGTCTCCCTCACCTTCTTCACCACGTCATCTAACGGCAATGGCATTTGTCCTCCGGCAGCATTTAAATGTCCTCCTCCATTGAAGAACTCTTTCGCCCACAAATTCACGGGGATATTCCCTTTGGACCGAAACGACAGTTTCACTTTGTCCTTACGCTCGGTAATTTGTACGGAAACCAGTACATTTTCTATAGACAACGGAATATTCACCAGTCCCTCCAGATCCCCGTCTTTATAATTGTACAATTCCAACTCCTGAAAAGTAATCGGAATCGTTGCTACTGGAAAATGCTCATCCACGGTCAATTTATTCAACAGGCAATTCCCCGTCAAGCGTAACCGGGAAAGCGTATTCCGCTGATAAAGCTGTTCGTGTACATAATCCTTATTCAGTCCTAAGGCTAGTAAATCGGCAATCACCCGATAAGTCTCCGGATGAGATGAATTGTGACTTAACCCACCCGTATCCGTTGAAATTCCGGTATAAATAGCATTCGCTATATCCGTGTCTATGATCTCTTTACCCCACACCTTGGCGATCACGTTATAAAGCAATTCGCACGTGGAAGAAACACTTGTATCTGAAATCTGGTATGTCACCTTATCCGGATCCGGATGGTGATCGATCATAATCACCTCTCCCTCAAATTCCTTCACGAAAGGTTCCAAATCTCCCTCGCGAGCCACGGTATTGTGATCCAGCATAAATAATATATCCGCTTTATGTAACCACTGTTTACACTCTTTCGGACGATTCTGAAAAGATATAGCATCCGGGATACGTTTCAACCATTTTAAATAATCCGGAATATAATCGCATGTCATCAACTGTGCCTGTATCCCCACCCGATCCAACACCTGCCACAAGGCGGAACATGATCCGGCTGCATCTCCATCCGGCGATATATGAGGTATAATCACGACCTTTAAGTTCCTGTTGGCAAGCTTCTCTTTTATTTTCTCTATGATTGTTTCGTACATTTGCATGACCTTTTTCTATTCTTTTCCAAGTATGAATTCTCGCAAAAGTAGAAAAAAACTGCTTTCCTGATATGAAATATGAAATTTAAATGCACGTAAACCTAAAATAATTGCTGTTTTGTCCTTCGCTTTTAAAACATCTATTTAACACTTGTTACATAATTCTTCTATAGGGATAATCCTAAAATTTAGGACATCACATTGTTTGTATAAAGTAATGATCATATTAAAAATAATACTACAAAGAGGGGAAAATGATTCATTATCATGTAACCTAAAGGCTACTCCACCGTATCTATTATAGATTTGTAAAATTAGAATATTATGAAAATAAACAATTACAACAGAAAAAGAGACTTATTTGCAATATGTACCAGTCTCGTACTCTCCATTTTTTTGACTATATCCTGTAACAAAGACGAGGAAAGCACCCCTAAAACAGAGGCAAATGCTTCCTTGACAATCTCATTAAAAGGAGAATACGGAAAAGGACGGGCAACTATAGGTCAAGGAGATGACGAAACCCTCAAAGAAGCCGAAAATAAAATATACAAGGCTACAGTATTCGTGTTCAATACAAATGGCGTTTTAGATAAGAAAGCAGACATCACATCTCCAGACAAAAGTGTGAAAATCGAGAATTTAACAGCCGGGAAAAAGAATGTGGTTGTCGTAGCCAATGTACCGGAAAGCATCAATTTTCCAGAATCCATTAATTACAATTGGTTTAACAAAAGCGAGAACATTATCGACCTAGAGACACAATATACAATCGATAAAGGGCTTTTCATGAGCGGACAGGCATCCGTAGAATTAGTCGCCAATCAAACCAAAGAGACGACAATACCGATCAGTCGACTCGTTGCCAAAGTGAAATTAGGCAAGGTAACCATCGAACCGGAAGCAGGACATGACATTAGCGAGTTCAACCTAGAAAAAGTACTTATCATGAATGCCAGAGGATCTGCACTCATGGGACTTCCGGCAACGAATTACACATTGAATTATCTATACGGGGCAATGCCGGTAAATGGTAACATCGAAAAGTCTTATCTATCCGAAACAATTAGTGCAGCAGACTACACGGGGCGTTATTTCTACGTATTACCTAGCGACAATGATGACGGTCATACCACACTCATCACGTTAGCGGCAACCTACAAAGGAATACCTACCTACTTCCCATTTCGCATCAATAACAAAACAGCGGAATCCGAGGGTGAAACTACTGATGGGAAATTTATAGAACGTAACCATATCTACACAATTAATATAACAATCAAGCGTTTAGGTAACGGTAGTGTTGATCCGACTGAACCTGGTGATCCTGCAGCACTTGTTGTAACGGTAGAGCCACAAGATTGGGAAACAGAGATCATTCAAAATGTAGAGTGGTAAATTATAAACCTTTTCCATTAGCCCACCGTGAAAAATATACAACATCAAACACATCAGTTATGGCAAATACTACCCTTGCTCGGCTTCCTCTTGAACGGTTGTATTTTTAAAGGAGACGATTGTTCACCCAAAATGAAGGACAGATACATCATTTTACAAATAGTGGACAAAGCTACAGGAAAGGACATCACGGAAACAGGGGAAGCTGGTAACGCACAACTTTACCTATTTTCACCGGAAGGAGAATATGCCGGGCAATTCTTGGCAAGTAGTGAGCAAATCAAAAATCACACGCCCATCTTATTGCCCACCGGAAAACTCGATAAATACCATGTCACCGCTTGGGCAAACATGGGAACAAGCCAGCATTTTCTCCTTCCATCCGAAAATAGCCAGATTGAAGAACAAGCCGTTTTCCTGATTAAGGGAGAGAACGAATATCAACAAAACCCGGATAATCTGTTTTTCGGGAGTACGAACCTTTCCGCGATAGAAGAGAGTTCTCCCGAAAAAATAACACTTGTCCGCAAAAATGCACGAATGCACATCACCGTAAGGGGATTAGACACAAATACACCGGAAGACGACTACTATCTGACCATACAAATCCCGAATAACGGTTATAATTTCTCAGGCAAACCGTCAGATGGTGTTACCACCTTTCGAGAAACAGGAAAGTTCGAGGACAACGGGGACTTTTCCACTCGGGAAACGTTCAACCTAATTCACACGGATGAAGAAAACACCGCCTCAATCAGCGGGGTGACAGTTTGCCTCTACGAAAAATCTTCCGGACGCTCGACAGAACGCCTGCTCGTTGCAACAACACAAGATCGTTACGGACAACCACTTTCCCTCCCCTCGGGACAAACCGTCAATTTACTTATAGATCTTAGAGAGGGAACAAACATCACCGTCTACACGCGAATCACGCCGTGGGACGAAATTTACCAATGGACAATCTGGTAAACATAAAAAGAAAGAGCCATGAATAAGTATAAAAACATACATCACATTAACTTCGGCATGAAGGGACAAATCGTCCACTCTATATTGACAATGATTGGGTTACTGCCGTTCTACTTCTTTTTTGTTGCCTGTTCCGATGAAATACAAAATGAATTGACAACAGAGAATCTGCGCGACAACGAAGCTTTGGTACACCTAACCGTAAACTTACCGTCATCATCCGTTCCCCGAAATACCACAAGAGCAATCAACCAGACTGATAACATCGAAAATCGAATAGAAGAAATCATCATACTCGTGTTCGAAGAAGAAAACGAACAATACATTTATCGTTACATGGCAACAGGAAAGCGAATTCAAGCTACCAACAACACGACACAATTCCAAGCAAAACTCACCGGTACCACAAAGTCGATCAAGTTAATGCTGGCAGGTAATTACGGTGACGCCTTTGCAGAATACGCTCCCTCCCCCGGTAACAGCGAGGATGAAGTCAAAGCAAATATGGGAACTACTTTTACTGGTATTCTGGAAAACCTGCCCATGTACGGTGAAATCACCATAAAGGAAGGATTACACACGAATGAAGACAATAATTTCAATGTCAAGATGTTGCGTTCCGTGGCAAGAATCGATATCGAAAAGTCTCTTAATGCAATTTCACGTCCTTTCGTGATTGAAAGTGTACGTGTTTATCGTCCGAATAACAAATTACAAATAGCACCTCAAGAAGCCATTGACGAAGTAAATCCAATCGTTACGAAACCGTCGATTTTCACCCATGCACAAAAATCAACCACCCCCATAAACGTGGAAATAAAAGAAGACGACCCCACTTCCATCACGGGCATTTACGTGTCGGAAGCCAACAGCGAATCCGATCCGGAAGCACAATTGACGGAAGCCACCTGTATCGTTGTCGGTGGCTATTATGACGGACAAACAAAACCTACATACTATCGAATTGACTTCAATCCGGGGTATGCAGAACATCCGTTCGGACAAATATTAAGAAACCACAAATATATTTTTCGCATCAAACAAGTGAACGGTTCCGGCTGGAGCGAACCGGACCTAGCCGCGACCCATAAAGCCACGGGTATCACGGCCGAAATTGAAGCTTGGGAAGATTTCACAACAACCATGTTTTTCGAGGGAGACAACTATTTTGGGGTGTCCTCACGAAATGTATCGCTCGGCTACCTGAGCGGGAAAACAAAAAGCATTGATATCCAAACAAGTGTACCTTTTACCATACAATGGTTAGACCTCGCCGGCTCCCCCATAGGGAATATAATAATAGGAAACGATAGTATTTTACCGAATAACGAAAATTTTTCAGTTCAAATCCAACAAGATACCGGGGAAAACATCTCGCATTTAGTGTTCACCACCACGAAAGACAACCGCACGGACCAAAACGTAACTTCTAAATTACGGATAACTGCAAGTCGCTGGATATTAGACATCACCGTAACGCAGGAAAATCCAAGCAAATACAGTAACCGTGTCGTTCGAGTCTTTTCTGTCAGGAGTGTTGGCTCATTGGGAGCAAATCCACCTTCCAACACAAGTGGGTTAGCGTTACGACGAATATTGGATAATCCTACAAATTTTTCACCCGAGGGTACCGTAATCATTGGAGGATTTGCGTTCTCTGAAGGCAGTACTAGCGATTTACAACAAACCAGTACAAGCAACAAGGAAACATATAACAGTATCAAACAAACATTGAACGCGCAAGATGTCATCTACCTGAGTTACAACACGCCCATTTCGGAAGAACTAGCACAAGTCATACTTGCATGGCTTGAAGGAAGTCCCAATCGGGTATTAATCGTGGGAACAGATACTCAGGCAACCAATTTGGCACTATTAAAACACTTGACACAAGACGGAACATGGACATTCAACAATACTAACAACGGTTTTAAATGCGCCCCGCAAACGGAAGATAACAAACGCTTTTTTTCCTCCCCTTTTGGCATCGTGACAAAAGATGCTTCCATCCAACGCGTTGACGGAATCTTTGGTCTATGCTCCGATTATCCCAAAGATGTAACCCCTCTTGCCGTAAGCAATACGGATAGCAAGGCACAAGTGCTGGGAATAAATCTAAAAAAACGCATCATATATCATGGAGATGCCAATCTCAATCAAAATGGGCCATTATCTTCAAACGGTACAATCACAACAGACTTCGATCGTTTGACCGCCAACATGTGGGCATGGATCGTGGAACAAGTATGTGAGACGGAATAATTTTAAAGTTTTACGAATATCAAAAAACAACGACTGGTAATCAGAAAAGTACTGATTCTTTCCATGATATAATGAAAACTAGGGGAAATCCTACTGAAAAGCTATGGAAATAATCCCACTTAATCGTTGCTCAACCGTTGTACACACGTTGCTCAGCCGTCCCAGAACGGCTGAGCTTCGAGTAAACTTCGAATAAGCGCCGGGTAAGTGGGATTATTTGGGTGTATTTACTACTTTATTTGGGTAAGATTTGAGTAATATCACGGGAGTAAATTTCTTAGTTTTACAATGATGTGTCAAAACTCCATGTTTAAACTCCCTCCCGGCTTTGCTCTATATAGGGAATTGTTTTTCTTTAAATAAAAAGAGCGTCCGACTCCAAAACTGTCGAACGCTCTCTTTTATTTTAAATCCCGCTACTATTCCCACTCAATCGTGGCTGGCGGTTTTGAGCTGATGTCATAAACAACGCGGTTAATTCCTCGGACATTATTAATGATCTTGTTAGACACTTTTGCCAGGAATTCATAAGGCAAGTGACACCAATCGGCTGTCATCCCATCCGTTGACTCCACGGCACGCAGGGCAACCACGCTTTCATACGTACGCTCGTCACCCATCACGCCGACACTCTTGATAGGAAGTAAGATGGTTCCGGCTTGCCATACTTTATCGTACAAACCCTCTTCCTGCAACATGGTAATATAGATGTGATCCGCTTCCTGCAACAACCTCACTTTCTCCTTCGTGATCTCGCCCAAAATACGGATGGCCAAACCCGGTCCGGGGAAAGGATGGCGTTTCAAGAACTTATCTGCCAATCCGAGACTCTTACCCACACGGCGAACTTCATCCTTGAATAACAGACGTAAAGGCTCCACGACTTTCAGTTTCATGTAATCGGGCAAACCTCCCACGTTATGATGTGACTTGATGGTCTGTGACGGCCCGTTCACTGACGATGATTCAATCACGTCAGGATAAATCGTACCTTGTCCCAACCATTTTGCATCTTTCACTTTACGCGACTCTTCGTCGAATACATCCACGAATGTAGCTCCGATAATCTTACGTTTCTTCTCCGGATCTTCGATACCTGCCAGACGGGAAAGGAAAAGATCACCTGCATCCACTCCGATGACGTTCAACCCGAGTTCCTTGTAATTCTCAAGTACATCCGAGAACTCGTTTTTCCGCAACAAACCATTGTCCACGAAAATACAAGTCAAATTCTTACCGATAGCCCGGTGTAATAACATGGCGGCAACGGTAGAGTCTACTCCCCCCGATAAACCAAGAATTACCCGGTCTTCGCCGATTTTTTCTTTCAATTCGGCAACCGTAGTCTCGATAAAAGAATCCGGTGTCCAGTCTTGTTTACAACCGCAGATATCTACCACGAAATTCTTCAGCAAGGCAGTTCCTTCCGTGCTGTGGTACACCTCCGGGTGGAATTGAATACCGAAAGTTTCTTCTCCCTCGATGCGATAAGCTGCATTCTCCACGTCAGACGTGCTGGCAACCACCGTGTAATGCGAAGGCAATACCTCGATCGTGTCACCGTGAGACATCCACACCTGTGAATGTTGGCTGATATTTTTAAACAACGGGCAGGAATTATCAACAAACGATAAATTCGCCCGACCGTACTCTCTCTTGTTTGAAGCTTTGACTTCCCCCCCGAAATAATGGGCCAAATACTGAGCCCCGTAGCACACTCCCAGTAACGGCAATTTTCCTTTTATAGAAGACAAATCCGGTTGTGGAGCCTTCTCGTCGCGCACGGAAAAAGGACTTCCCGAAAGGATCACACCTTTCACGGAAGCGTCAAGTGCAGGATAATGATTGAAAGGGTAAATCTCGCAATAGACATTCAGTTCCCGCACGCGTCTCGCTATCAACTGCGTGTACTGTGAACCGAAATCCAGTATTAGAATTTTTTCTTGCATGTGAATCGCTTATTTATTTTCGGACAAATATACGTTTTTTTCGCTGGAACTTTAAAAAAAGTTACAACGAAAAAGTTACAGGTTACAAGTTAACAAGTTACAAGTTATCAATATGCTTATAACATACTGATATGCAGCATCAAAAATGACGTTATTTCGTAACCTTAAATCCCCAGAAACCGTAATTCACTTGCAGTTTACAATTTTAACCTGTAACTTGTAACCTGCAAACTTGTAACTTTTATTCTTATGCACAACACGAGAGATAGTTTTGGTTCTAAATTCGGGGCAATAGCTGCGCTGGCAGGTTCTGCAGTCGGCTTGGGAAATATTTGGAAATTCCCCTACGAGGCGGGGTGTAACGGCGGAGGTGCATTTCTTCTGGTGTACATATTTTTCACAGTAGCCATAGGATTACCGGTAATGCTTTCGGAATTTGCCTTAGGACGCTATTCCGGAAGAAATGCTTTCGGAACCTTCGATCGTTTGGAACCTAAAACAGCCTGGCGTTATTTTGGGGTACTGGTTCTTCTTGCGGCCACGATGATTCTCTCTTTTTACGGGACAGTTGCCGGTTGGACGTTGGAATATGTCTTTAAATCTTTCACTTTCTCCTTTCATGCCGGTACCGACGTTGACTTGAATACCATGTATTCAGACTTTATCACGAATTCCTATAAACCCGTGTTTTGGCAAATCGTGTTCATGACTCTTACCGGGTTTATCGTGCTGGCAGGAGTAAAAAAAGGTATCGAACGATACACCAAACTCATGATGCCCCTCCTTTTCGTGCTTATCGTGATACTCGGAATCCGGGCATGTACGCTGGACGGGGCCATGGAAGGGATAAAATTTCTTTTCTTACCCAAGTTTTCAGAACTTACTTCGCGGGGGGTACTTTCTGCTCTGGGACAAGCCTTTTTCTCCTTGTCAATCGGCATGGGTGTTCTCTTGACTTATGCCTCTTACATCAAAAAGGGTGAAAACCTGACTTCTATATCTTTGCAAGTGATTTGTGCGGACACGTTGATCGCCGTGTTGGCAGGAGTTGCCATATTTCCTGCCGTGTTCGCTTTCAACATCGCACCGGATTCCGGACCGGGCCTCGTGTTTCTCACACTACCGCAGGTATTTCAAAGTATGGCTTTCGGACAACTATGGGCAATTCTTTTCTTTCTCCTGCTAACCATGGCCGCCCTCACCTCCTCTATTTCCCTTTTGGAGGTAATTGTTGCCTTTTTCGTGGAAGAAAAGCACGTAAGTCGCTGTAAAGCAACCATCATATCCACGACAGTAGTCATAATCTTCGGGATTTTATGTACCCTTTCTTTTGGACCGTTAAAAGAAGTCCATATCGGCAATTTGTCGATTTTCGGAATATTTGATTACATTAGTTCCAACATACTGTTACCCGTGGGTGGAATTCTGATTTCCATTTACGTGGGATGGAGATTCGACCGCCGTTTACTGGAAGCGGAATTAACCAATAATGGAGAATTGAAACTATGGTTACTGAAACCGTTGATATTCGTCCTAAAATATGTTGCACCCCTGTTTATTCTCGTGATACTATTACACTCGCTAGGACTATTTTAATCATCCTTTTCGATACCCCTCATACAAAACCATGAGTAAGCTATCGTGAAATAAACTAGTGCAACTTATTACTTTTTTCCAGTAATTCCCATGCTGCACGTTCCGGATCATCGGCAGAGATAATCGCCGAAACTACCGCCACGCTGTCCGCTCCGGCTTGAAATATCGACGCCACGTTATCGGGATGAATTCCTCCGATGGCAACTAACGGATGGCGTGAAACGGACTTAATCCAGCGCAAACCGTCTAATCCCCATTCCACGATGGTATTTGTTTTCGTCGCAGTTGAAAACACCGGGCTTGCTGCCACATAATCCAAATCATAGTCATTAGCCTCCAGCACTTGTTCCGGAGACTCCACGGATAAGCCGATGATCTTCCCTTCCGGTAGTAACCGTTTCACCATTTCATAGGGCATATCGCTTTGTCCCACGTGTACTCCATCAGCATCAGACGCCAACGCAACGTCCACACGGTCATTAATAATCAAAGGAACCCCGTAAGGAGCCAACACTTCTTTTAACCGGATTGCCCGTTCAACAAATTCTCGGGTTGACGACTCTTTCTCCCGTAATTGCACCATGCCAACCCCGCCTTTTACGGCAGCCTCGACCGTACGGTACAAATCCTTCCCGAACAATAACCTTTCATCCGTAACTAAATAGATTCGCATAGTCCTCTTATTCTGAAACTCGTATCATTCCCATGAATTGTTCTTGACTCAAGTTATACATCACATCATATAGATGAAGTTGTAATGTTCCAGGGCCTTGAGACATTCCCACGGCGATCTCACCACATACCCCCATGAAAGCGGTAGCACTAACGGCAGCCATAAAAGGATTTTTTACAACCGCAGCAAACGCACCTAAAATAGCCGAAGCCGTACACCCCAAACCGGTCACTTTTTCCATCATCGGTGAACCGTTATACAGGTATACTACCCGTTCATTTTCTACTACTAAATCCGTCTCCCCGCTAACACAAACAATACACCCGACACGCTGGCTTAACGCTTTGGCTGCATCAAGGCTATTTAAAGAAGATTCAGAACTATCCACACCCTTGGATTGTGTTGATAATCCTGCCATAGTCATAATCTCAGAAGCATTTCCCCGTATAAAAGTCGGGGTTCCGGCTGCCAGTATATCTCGCAACGTTTGATCGCGAAAACTTGTAGCTCCGGCTCCAACGGGATCAAGTATCACGGGATGTCCCACTTCGTTTGCCCGTCGGATAGCCGCTTTCATGGATTCCACGGTAAAACGATCCAACGTACCAATGTTTATTACCGTGGCACGACATAAAGCTACCATCTCATCAATTTCTTCCAAGGCGTGTGCCATAATCGGTGATGCCCCCGCGGCGAGCAATGCATTTGCCGTGTTATTCATCACAACGGCATTCGTTATGTTATGCACCAGCGGAGATTCTGCCTTCACCCGCTGGATATTTTCCCAAATTTGATTCAACATGATAATTGAAAATGAGAGTTTAAAGTTTAGAGTTAAATCAAGTGCGTTGATGAGTGCAACTGGAACTTAAAATCTAAAATTTAAAATTATTAAATTTAAAATTAATTTATTCTTCTTCTTCCAGATAAATCGTATAACGATCCCAGAAATTGTGATCGGTGGGTACTTCCTCGTAGTACACTCTTCCGGCAATCGGGGTGGTCTTGTTCACACTGACCTTGGTGGTCTGGTACTGCATCTCTCCCTTAATCCGGTCTGCTCCATCCTTGTAAGTGTAAACGATACTTACGCCACTGAGAAAATAGTATGAACTGACACGTTTATAGTTTGTTGTGATTGTGGCCATCACCTCGTGACGGGGACTATCTCCGGCAAGCAGTAAATTACGTCCCAAGAGGTTAAACGCAGAAGAAGTTACACGCATCACGTTCTTAATGATCGCGAAACTCTTTAATTCTACGTATAATTCCCCGCTGAATTTCGTTACATTTGCCGTACCGGAATTTGACAAGGAAGGTTTCAAGCATTCATAAGTAACAATCTGCACGGAATCGCCTTCATACATAAATTTTCCTTTACTTCTCAACTTGAAGTCACGGAAGTTTTGCAAATCCAGGATATTACGGGTATTACGAACAATGTCTGCCGTAATTATGTCATCAAAATAGATCAAGCCGTCAACTGCAGAACCACTTTCTCCACTCCGGCGAACTTGCGAAAAATTGTAATTCAAAGCTTTAAATGTTTGCTCTACATTTGAACGCTTATACCCTTCATTATCATAAATATTCACAATCGCTTCCTTAAATTTCTTCTCCCCGTCGTTTACCTCGACACCATATTCGAAATATCCCTCGTAATTATAGGGACGGGGAATATAATTCCTCCCGATATTCTTCACCACGTTCTCCAACAGTTTCTTCAACACTAATGATTCGGCCGTCACATCCACCTCTCCGATCCCGTAAGTAACCGGTTTCAAAAGAATTTGTATCTCCCCTTTATCTCTTGCCTCGTACACCTTCATCTCTGTCGACGCGTATCCCACAGCGGAGACTCTCATCATGTGAACCGCCAATTTCTCCGAAACAACCAGTTCAAACAAACCATCCATATCCGAAGCCGCCCCTGCCGCAGTTCCAATAATTCCAATATTCGCAAAAGCAATAGGTTGTCGCGTTGTTTCGTCCAGTACAACACCTTTTACTCGAATTCTTCCGTCATTTTGCGCTTGTATGGTCGAAAATACACCCAAAAACAAAATAATTAATGATAGTATTTTTTTGTTCATAGCATTTCTATTATTCAAAATTAATTTTCCTATGCAAAGATATAAAAAAGTTGCAGGTTACAAGTTTACCCGTCGCAAGTTATTAAAAACAACTCCTCTCGATTAAATGTATTCAAGCTGTAACTTGCCAACCTATAACCACGGAATAATTTACTCCGTGTATTTGATTCTAAACCTAGTTAAGATCTCTTTATAATTATCTTGTGCCGTAAGACAAGTATCAAGCAAATAATTCCTGACTCGATTCCATTCCTGTAACCCGCGATAATAAAACATTTTCAACTCATCCGTGATAATAAATGGGACAAAACCATTCGCCAGGCACTCTTTGAAGATGATTAATCGCCCCACACGTCCATTACCATCTTGAAACGGATGAATGGATTCGAATCTTTGATGTAAGTCAATAATATCCTCAAAGGTCTTTGACTTTTTCATATTGTATTCAGTCAATAACTTTTTTATTTCCCGATGTACGAACTCCGGAGGAGTTGTCAAAATACCACCAACTTCATTTGGCAAACGCTTGTAACTACCAACAGCAAACCAATCTTTACGATGATCAGAAGTTCCAGATTTCAAGATATAATGCAACTCTTTAATAAGCTCTTCTGTGAGCCGCTCTTCCGCTCGGTCAATAATCAGATCAATGCAGCGAAAATGGTTAGTTGTCTCGATAATATCATCCACGTTCACACTTTCATCTGTTATCCCGATCGTGTTCGTTTCAAAAATATAACGCGTTTGGTCATGAGTTAAACGACTTCCTTCGATATGATTGGAATTATACGTGAGATCTATTTGCGTACGGTGATAAATTCCCCCTTTTAACTTCATTTCTTTTTGTTCACGTAACACTGCAAGCAATGGCATAACCTTTATTTTGGAACGCTTATGCGTGGGCAATCCCGCATCTTCAGGTATATTCCAAGTTTTACCCGTTAAAAATGCTCCCTCGATCTTCCCATTCGCACAATAGTTGCGCACAGTACGTTCCGAAATATCATATTTTCTGGCAAATTCATTCACTGAAATGTATTTCATACTGTGGATTTATCGGCAAGTTTTACATTTAGATTTTAAACAAAGGTAGCCATTTTTGCCGATATCGGCAAGAAAATAGTTTATGTTTTATACAAAATAAATAGACATATAAAAATTGAAACCACAGAGTAATAAGCGATGCTTATTACTCTGTGTATTTGATTTCCACAAATTTTTTACTACTTTTGTCACACAACAATAGAAAAGTTCCATTAAAACATTTCAAATATGAGAAAAGGAGTAATTTATATATCAGGCATCTTAATATTCACTTTCCTCTTTTCTTCTTGTGTTTCTAAAAAGAAATACGAGGAATTAGCCAGAGCAAAAAGAAGTATTGACCGGGAAGTTGAAACTTTGGTGAATGACAAAAAATCATTAGAATCCGAAATACAGAAACTTAAAGATGATTTCAATGCTGTTCGCTACCAGTTGACGGTTAACAATGCCGCCAAGGACAAACAAATTGATGATCTATACACCCAGCTACGTGCTTTACAAAACAAGGAATCAGCCTTGAAATCAGAATTAAAAGACGTGGCAGAACAGGTGAAATCCAAAGTACAAAGTAGTGAAGGACAACTAGCCGAATTACAACTTCAACTTAAAAGGACAACCGAGGAACGGGATCAAATTCGGAAACAGTTGACCGACTATAAAACCAACGCCGATTGGGACAACCGCAAATTGAGCAATGAGGTGGAACATATTAAAACAAATCTCAAATTCAAAGACAGCGAGATTGCCCGTTTGGAAAAAGAGATTGCCGGGGTAAAGAAACAGTTAGCAGATACCAAAATCCAGTTAACCAAGAAAAAACAAGAGGTTGAAAAACTAACAAACCAAGTAAATCTTCTGAAAAAAGAACTTAGCAGGTAATCCAAAATGATCTATATCGTTATCAGTATAATAGGGCTGCTAGTAATAGTTGCCCTTTTTACATACTCTTCAAAATCAAAAACGAAAGTTGAAGAGCCTCCTGTTGTGGCTCCTCCGGTCGACTGTTGTGGGGCCCATGCCATCTGTGAGAAAGGACTGAAAAAAATAGATGAAAAGATCGAGTATTTCGATGATGAAGAACTCGATCAATACAAAGGTATTCCCTCCGACAGTTTCGATGATCAACAAATCGATCAGTTCCGGGAAATCCTTTACACGATCCGTCCCGAAGAGTTGTCTGACTGGTTTATCAGTTTGGAAAAACGAGGGATCGAACTGCCGGATGTTCTCAAACAGGAACTCAATTAGAGGCAAATCAATCTCTCCCTACCCGACGGAATATTTCCGCTCCTATTTTACAATGTAAACAACGATGCGTATCGCAATATTCCCGTTTCACCTGTAACAAGGCTTGGGATTGCAAGGCAGAATTCACTTTTACCCCGTAACGAGTCCATGCCTCTGAAACATGATTACGTTCCGCCTTCAACTCTTCCAGCCATTGTAACGCTTTATCACAATACCGTTCTTCCCCCCGTTCTTTCCCGTAAACAAACAGGAATGGAATCAAGGCATTAATGATAATCACATTTTTCATGCTATCCCCCAGTTTCTTCACCTGTTTCATGGAAACTATGCCCGGTTTATAATGAGTATCCCAATAAGAAGAAGCAGTTACATCCAATAATCCGTAAATTTCCGATATATTTGAAGCATCCAGTACGCTGGAAAGCAAGAAATTGAAACGCATCATCAAAGAAGCCAGCAAGGCCAGGCGAACCGTGGGAAAAGCGGTCGGACGAATCCGCATGAATTTCCATTGAGAAGCATTCATGGCTTTCAATTGAAATTTGGCAGCCTGGTACTCGTATTCCTCCCGTAAACCAAGGGCATACTCGTCCGTTTCCGGTACGTCAGCCAACAATCCGGCATATCCTAAAAGCAAAGCTTCTACCCGGAAAAGTGATTCACTGCTACGAATCACTTTCTTGTAAGATAAGTTTTGGGCTAATTGGGCGAAAACATCGGCATTTACGTTCCCCGACCAATAACGTACCAACATCCGGTAGAAACATTCCTCCCAATCATTTTTAGTCTCCAGTAACATCACTTGAATATCTTTACATTTACGTTCCAAACGTTCTACCGCATACCCTGTGAATAACATTTCCATGCGGGTTGAATCGATCTGTTTCAAGTGTCGATGGCAACGGGGTTCAACGGGTACTCCCTGCATGAAAACATACTCATCCCACAACCGATTGTCATAGAGCAAGGTGATCGCATCAATTTCTCGACCGCAAGAATCGTACACTTCCACGTCGGCTTCACCTACCACGGAGAGAATAACATTATTATAAGCCGAATTCTTTTCGTGAGCATGGCGAAACCAATCACTTCCTTTCTGATGAATCTCCACGTTCCCCACTTGCACGACATCATCAATGCGCACTTTAGCATTAAAGAAATCCGGTCCGGCATCTCGATTCTGAAAACCGACATTCAAAACTTCCACTTTTTTCCCCTTGGTTGAAACACATACCGTACTCGTGAAAAGCGAATTCGCCCATACATACTGCAAAAACTCTTCTGTCATAAAATTCACTTGTTAATTGATCAGAGCATTTTAGACTTTAAAAACGCCGTTTACAATATTACGCTCTTTTTCACGAAAAAGCAAGTGCTAAATTTTTTTAAATTCTAATCCTTTCTCTTTTCTATCATGTTTTATCTTTATATTTGTTGAAAAGAATAACCAAACTTTGATTGTAACAATAAAACTGGAAACGAATATGGGAAACGAAAATTTAATTAAAAACAAGAAAGATAAGACGTTAATGATAATTATCGGGGTGTTGTCTGCAGTTTTAATTATACTTTTTGTATTTTTTCTTGTAGAGAAAAAAGAAAATAGAGAAAATATGATTGCCATTACGGCCGAAAAGGAAGAATTGCAACAAGAATTGACGGATCTGAGCCATCATTACGATAATCTGAAAACAGACAATGACACGCTAAACGCCAAACTCGTACACGAGCAGGAAAAGATTGCCACGCTGATGAATAAAATGAAGAAATTCCGGAACGATTCTTACGCCGAAATTAATCGTTACAAACGTGAAATCGGAACGTTGAAAACCGTTTTAAGAAGTTACGTGGTACAAATCGACTCGCTGAATCAACTGAATCAAAAACTACTTGCCGAGAACAAAGAGGTGAAAAAACAGATGAACTGGGTGCGCGAGCGTAACAAAACATTGGAAAAGAAAACAGAAAAAATGGAAGAGACACTGGAAAAAGCCAACACGTTGGCCGTTGAAAACTTCCACGTCTATCCCATCAACAAACGAGACAAGGAAACTACATTAAAAAAATGTTTTCAATTGAAAGCCGACTTCACCATTTCCCGTAATATCACGACAAAACGAGGACCGAGAATGATTTACCTGAGGATAACCCGGCCGGATGGAGAAGTTCTGGCTGCTTCCAGCAAATCATTCTTTAAATTCCAGAATGCATCCTTAACCTATTCCGCCAAAAGAGAGATCACGTACGAGGGAGAAAAGTTGGATGTTGCCATCTATTGGCCGAATGACGGTAGCTTGACGAAAGGAGAATATGTTGCCGATCTATTCTCGGATAATCAACAAATCGGTTCTCTCAAATTTATTTTAAAATAAAAAGAAACAAATTGCAGGAAAATCAGTAAACCTAATTAGCATGTAACTTCTAACCTGTAATTGCAATTAAAAATAATAACATGAAAACAGATATTGAAATCGCGAACTCGATAGAGATAAAACCGATCTACGAGATTGCAGATAAATTAGGTATTGATAGGGACTTACTGGAGCCTTACGGAAAATATAAAGCAAAATTACCGTTAAGCCTAATCGATAAATCAAAGATAGACGGTAAAAAACTAGTGCTTGTGTCTGCTATATCCCCAACCCCCGCAGGTGAAGGTAAAACAACTATTTCTATCGGTCTTACCGAAGGATTAAACCGGATAGGAAAACAGGCAACTGTTGTACTCCGCGAGCCTTCACTCGGTCCGGTATTCGGAATCAAAGGTGGTGCTACCGGTGGGGGTTATTCGCAAGTCGTTCCAATGGAAGATATTAACCTGCACTTCACAGGCGATTTCGGTGCCATCGAAAAAGCCCACAATCTGCTAGCAGCCCTCATTGACAATAATATTCAGAACAAAACACATTCACTGAACATCGATCCTCGCACGGTAACCTGGAAACGAGTCATGGACATGAACGATCGTTCCTTGCGCCACATTATCGTGGGATTGGGTGGTACCTCTGCCGGAATACCGCGGGAAACGGGATTTGACATCACCGCAGCCTCCGAGGTAATGGCTATTCTTTGCTTGTCGGATGATTTTGAGGATCTGAAGAATAGACTGGGTAATATCTTTATCGGCTACACGTTCGACAAAAAACCGATTTATGCACGGGATCTACATGCACACGGCGCTATGGCTGCTTTATTGAAGGATGCTATCAAACCGAACCTGGTGCAGACCCTGGAAGGTAATCCGGCCATCATACATGGTGGTCCGTTCGCGAATATCGCCCAAGGAACCAACTCAATCATTGCAACCCGCATGGGATTAACCCTCTCCGACTACGTGGTAACAGAGGCCGGATTCGGTTTTGACCTCGGTGCGGAGAAATTCTTCGATATCAAGTGTGTAAAAGCCGGATTAAAACCCAATGCCGTCGTTATGGTGGCAACTGTTCGGGCATTGAAATACCACGGAGGGGCCAAGTTGGATCAATTAAAAGAACCGAATCTGGAAGCGTTGCGGAAAGGTGTTGGCAACTTGGAAAAGCAGGTCGAAAACATGAAAAAATTCAACATCTGCCCTGTGGTAGCTATCAATAAATTCGTTACGGATACAGACGAAGAGATTGCATTCCTTGCCGATAAATGTAAAGAACTTGACGTACCCATGGAGGTAGCCGAAGTATGGGCAAAAGGCGGTGAAGGTGCGGAAAACCTAGCTCGTTTGGTTTCCAAGGTAGCAGAACAATGTACTTGTAGTATGAAGCCATTGTACGACTGGGAATGGAGCGTTGAAAAGAAAATTGAGACTGTTGCCAAAGAGTTATACGGGGCTGCTGCCATCGACTACACGGCAGAGGCAAAATCTGACTTGAAGAAAGTGATGGACTTGGGCTTGGATAAACTCCCGGTTTGTATAGCCAAGACACAGAAATCATTGTCGGATAACCCGAAATTACTTGGTCGCCCAAAAGATTTCGTGGTAACGGTTCGGCAGATTGAGATTGCATCCGGAGCCGGATTCATCATCCCGATCACGGGTAGCATCATGAGAATGCCCGGTTTACCGGATATCCCTGCTGCCGAGAAAATTGACATAGATAACAACGGTAAAATCACCGGATTGTTCTAAATAAATTAACTGACGTGTCAAGATTATGCTTCTTGACACGTCTCATTTTCGTTCTGAGCCATGGATACCATTGATATTGTCAAGTTTCCCCCGTACGCGAGTAACGAAACATTACAAGCGTTAAGCTACCACCTGGACCGGGAGTGTAATCGTATCACCTTAAAGGAAATAAACTGGCCGGACCGTTATCCTTATCGCCCGGCCACCTACTTCCGAATGGCTTATAATGAACAATATATTTTCCTGAAATTTGACGTGTACGAAAATGAATTCCGGGCCACGGAAATCAGGGATTGCGGGCACGTGTGGGAAGATTCCTGCGTGGAACTTTTCCTTCAATTGCAAGACGGGGACGGATATTACAATATTGAAATCAATGCCATCGGTACGATTTTATGTGCTTACGGAACGGGGCGGAAAACGCGCAGTCTCATGCCGACAGAAATAAGTACCACCATTCTCAGGGATTCTACCATAAAATTTAACAACGAGAATCAAAATGAAGCTTTTTATCAATGGTCGCTGATTATCAAATTTCCCCATTCGGCTTTTTTCAAACACAACTTTACCCCCACTTCCGGAAGTACGATCAAGGGAAACATCCATAAATGTGGGAACAAACTGCCCCATCCCCACTTTGTTACTTGGCACCCGATTTTAACGGAGAAACCGGATTTTCACCGACCGGAATTCTTCGGAACATTCATTTTTAAATAACCAACCATGAAAACAGGATTAATCATACTGATAGTCGGTATCTGCTGCGTGTTGCTGAATGACTCGCTCCTATTCTTACAGATCAGACATTATTTCAAGCGGAAAATATACTCGTATCTATTTTGGCTGCATTCTCTGTTTTTTGTGGCATGTATCGTGTGGTATCACCTGTTCATCCCCACCCTTACAGGTCCGGAAGCCTATTTTTGGGTGGAAAAATGTATTTCTATTATTTTGTTGTTCTATACTCCCAAGACGTTGTATATCATTGTAAATGCTTTTTCCATCTTATTACGGAAGGTAAAATGTATTCCGGCTGCCAGAATCGTGAGCAGGCTGGCATTGGGTATCGCACTGGTCTGCTTTGTCGTTATATTGAACGGAATCACGTGGTATAGATACAGCTACAAAATCGAGCAGGAAACCGTGTGTATCAAAACCCTACCCGACTCATTCAATGGTTTTCGCATCGTGCAACTGACCGATTTACACTTGGGAAGTTACGGAAAACACTATCCCGGAATCACAAAACTCGTGGATGAAGTAAACCGATTAAACCCTGACTTGATCGTGTTTACCGGAGACATGGTAAACAGTTTTGCCTCGGAAATGGACCCTTGGATTGAAACCTTAAAGAAATTAAAAGCCAAATACGGCAAATATGCCACGACCGGAAACCATGATTACGGTACTTACGTGAAGTGGCCCACGAAAACAGACCAAGAGAACAACCTGAAACAGTTTTTTAAAAATATGAAACAAGCTGATTTCGTGATGTTGAATAACACGAATGTCCCGCTTGTTATCGCAAATGATACGCTTTACCTAGCCGGAGTTGAAAACTGGGGCCTTCCCCCCTTCCCTTCTTTTGGCAAATTAGCACAAGCACTGGAGGGAACGGACGGCCATCCCGTCATCCTCCTT